>NZ_JAPPTK010000060.1:0-381 GCF_027587055.1 Vibrio sp. MarTm2
GGTTTATGTAGTTTAAGAGATAGAAGATATCCCAATATCTTCAACTTAGTGTCCCGTTCGTCTAGAGGCCTAGGACACCGCCCTTTCACGGCGGTAACAGGGGTTCGACTCCCCTACGGGATACCATTGGGTCGTTAGCTCAGTTGGTAGAGCAGTTGACTTTTAATCAATTGGTCGCAGGTTCGAATCCTGCACGACCCACCATTCTTCTCCACGAAGAATCAAAACTTATGTGGGCGATTAGCTCAGTTGGGAGAGCACCTGCCTTACAAGCAGGGGGTCACTGGTTCGAGCCCGGTATCGCCCACCATTCTCTAAATGTTTTTGGATTAGGATTTCCAAACCACTTCAGTAAAACGTGTGTGGTTGGAGTTTTCGACC
>NZ_JAPPTK010000061.1:0-349 GCF_027587055.1 Vibrio sp. MarTm2
TATACATGTGCAGACACGATTTTGCCGGACTCAAATTCCAAGAACACTTGAATGTGTTGTATTGGTGTTTGTCATAAAGACAAACATTGAGAACTTTACAAACAATCTTAAAGATTGTTTTGTCAGCTTTCCAAATTGTTAAAGAGCTAGATTTCTTAATGAAACCATTTTTAAAGACTCTGCCTTCTATTTAAAGAAAGAAGAACATTTAAAGATGGTGGAGCTATGCGGGATCGAACCGCAGACCTCCTGCGTGCAAGGCAGGCGCTCTCCCAGCTGAGCTATAGCCCCATCAAGGTGTCGATACTGTATGCCAACTTCAAGGAAATTGGTGGGTCTGAGTGGACTC
>NZ_JAPPTK010000062.1:0-341 GCF_027587055.1 Vibrio sp. MarTm2
TTTGAATAGTCACTAAAAGTGACATTCCCAAGAACACTTGAATGTGTTGTATTGGTGTTTGTCATAAAGACAAACATTGAGAACTTTACAATCAACAATAATTTGTTGATTTGTCAGCTTTCCAAATTGTTAAAGAGCTAGATTTTCTAATGAAAACCATTTTTAAAGGTTCTGCCTTCTATTTAAAGAAAGAAGAACACTTAAAGATGGTGGAGCTATGCGGGATCGAACCGCAGACCTCCTGCGTGCAAGGCAGGCGCTCTCCCAGCTGAGCTATAGCCCCATCAAGGTGTCGATACTGTATGCCAATTTCAAGGAAATTGGTGGGTCTGAGTGGACTT
>NZ_JAPPTK010000063.1:0-337 GCF_027587055.1 Vibrio sp. MarTm2
AGAGGGTGTGGCATGGGGCAACCAAGCCACTCTGCGTTTGGTGTCGGGGCCAACCTACCAAAACCTTGAGCTAGTGACGAACATCTTTAACCCGTCTGATATTGAGCGCGTGCGCATCACTCACAACGGTAAAGAAATTGTCTCGCTCTCTGGTCAAGACATGGTGGATTTACAAGAGCACCGCTCGAACTACACGCAGCAAGGCCGCTACGTGATCTCGTTTAGCGATATGACCATGCGCACCAAGATTGGCGTCCGCCAAGGTGAGCTCGTGACGTTGCCAGGCGAAATCTGGTTTGTGTACATCCAACTGAAAGCGAAAAGCGGTGTTGAGGCA
>NZ_JAPPTK010000064.1:0-337 GCF_027587055.1 Vibrio sp. MarTm2
TGAGGGTGTGGCATGGGGCAACCAAGCCACGCTGCGTTTGGTGTCGGGGCCAACCTACCAAAACCTTGAGCTAGTGACGAACATCTTTAACCCGTCTGATATTGAGCGCGTGCGCATCACTCACAACGGTAAAGAGATTGTCTCGCTCTCTGGTCAAGACATGGTGGATTTACAAGAGCACCGCTCGAACTACACGCAGCAAGGCCGCTACGTGATCTCGTTTAGCGATATGACCATGCGCACCAAGATTGGCGTTCGCCAAGGTGAGCTCGTGACGTTGCCAGGCGAAATCTGGTTTGTGTACATCCAACTGAAAGCGAAAAGCGGTGTCGAAGCG
>NZ_JAPPTK010000065.1:0-320 GCF_027587055.1 Vibrio sp. MarTm2
ATGGTTTAGTTCAGAGCAAAGGATTGGTTCTGCATAGAATGCTGAAGCAATTTATGTGGGGCTATAGCTCAGCTGGGAGAGCGCTTCGCTGGCAGCGAAGAGGTCATCGGTTCGATCCCGATTAGCTCCACCACTAGTTTTACATCCTACTGTGTCCCGTTCGTCTAGAGGCCTAGGACACCGCCCTTTCACGGCGGTAACAGGGGTTCGACTCCCCTACGGGATACCATCTTTAAGTGCATTTCTAATAGTGCTTTTAAAAATGGTTACTTCCTAGGAAGTGATTAGCTCTTTAACAATTTGGAAAGCTGACAAATCAA
>NZ_JAPPTK010000007.1:0-198334 GCF_027587055.1 Vibrio sp. MarTm2
TGATCAATACTGTGCCATCGGTGAGTCTATCTGAATCTCAACTAGCCGATGGCTCAGCGCCAAACGGTAGTGCGGTGCAAGCGACGGGCACAATCCGTTATATCGAAGGCAGCGACAACCTAAGTCACTCCCGCCTTGAGCCAAATGAGTTCAATACTGACGGCTCGCTCAAGTCGAATGGGCTAGTGGTTGAGTTGCGAGAAGAGCCTGCAGATTCTGGGCAATATATCGGCTTTACCACGGCAGCGAACGGCGTTGAGACAACCGTCTTTACGCTCAACTTCGATGGTACTAACAAAGGCGATTATACTTTTACGCTGATTGAAGCGATCGACCATGCCAATGCCGAGGGCAACAATGACTTCAGCTTTGCGCTGCCCGTGTATATGGTCGACAGCGATGGTGATAACTCCGCCAAAGCAAACTTGGATATCACCATCACCGACGATGTCCAGTTAATGCAAAACGGCAGTTGGACCATCACTGAACCGAATCAAGGCGAAAACCCAACCACCGCGACCATCGATGTGATGCCTACACACAGTGCCGATGGTGCCACCATCACCGAATTTAAATTTGGTGATAACCCAGCGCAGCAGCTTGATCAAAGCATCACTGGTGAGCAGAAATTTGATTACCCAGAAGGCTTGCTCTATATCACCCTCGATGGTGAGATGCGCTTTGAGCCTAATCGCGATTTAGACCACTCTGCAGGCGATATTGTGAAAAGCATCGTCGTGACGTTGGGCGATTTCGACAAAGACAGTGTCAGCGCAACGGTCACTTTAACCATTCAAGATGGCGACGATCCGGTGATCAATACAGTGCCAGCGGTGAGTCTATCAGAGTCTCAATTAGCCGATGGCTCCGCGCCAAGCGGCAGTGCGGTACAAGCCTCGGGCACCATTAGCTATACCGAAGGCAGCGACAACCTAAGCCACTTCCGCCTTGAACCAAGTGAGTTCAATACTGACGGCTCGCTCAAATCGAATGGGCTAGTGGTTGAGCTGCGAGAAGAGCCTACAGATTCAGGGCAATATATCGGCTTTACCACGGCGGCGAATGGCGCGGAGACCACCGTCTTTACAGTCAACTTCGATGGCACCAACAAAGGCGATTACACCTTTACGCTAATAGAAGCGCTCGATCATGCTCAATCTGGAGCGAAAGATGATGCTTTAAGCTTTAACTTGCCGGTTTATGCGGTTGATAGTGACAATGACGACTCAGTGATGAAACCTATGGTGGTAACGATTACGGATGATCTCCCTACCATAGACAGTACTGACGCTGGAAGCCGTTTCAGTGTCGATGAAAATGATCT
The DNA here is from genome assembly GCF_027587055.1 of Vibrio sp. MarTm2. Classification (NCBI taxonomy): domain Bacteria; kingdom Pseudomonadati; phylum Pseudomonadota; class Gammaproteobacteria; order Vibrionales; family Vibrionaceae; genus Vibrio; species Vibrio sp. MarTm2. Next base: position 1,325 of record NZ_JAPPTK010000007.1, read on the forward strand.
CTCCGCTAGCTCGGTCGCGACCGGACAGTTTGAAGTCACGGCAGGTGCCGACGATATTGTCCACTTCGAGCTTGGGAATATCGACAACGCACTGTCAGGTCTTCATTCCGGCGGCGTCGAGTTAACACTCGAAAAATATGACGGTGCGGCGAATGCCACAAGTTATCAAGCGGTTGCAGGTAATACGGTCGTGTTTACCCTTGAACTAGGCGACGATGGTTCGTATCGCTTTGAGTTGTTACAACCGTTAGATCATGCGTCTGATTCCGACTCTCTGACTATTCCCTTTGATGTTGTTGCGATAGATGGAGATGGGGATGCGTCACCTGCGTACCCGTTGCCTATTTCAGTAGCAGACGACAAGCCGATCATTACAGGTACTCAAGGCGAAACGCGAGTTGATGAGGATGATCTGATTGGTATTGGGTCCGATCAAACAGAGGATACCCAAATCCACGGTCAGTTTGTAATTGACGAAGGCGCCGATGGTGTTACCGAGTACCAGCTAATTGCGCCTGCCGATAGCCTGGTTGGTTTGCAAAGTGGGGGCGAGAGCCTCGAGTGGAGAGCCGTTGTCGAGTCCGGGACGACGTTTACTTATATTGCGCAGACGTCTGGCAGTCAGCAAGCGGTGTTCTCCTTGACTTTTGATACCTCTGACAACAGTTACACCTTTAATTTATTGCAGTCGGTCGAGCATCCGGATGCCAATGAGCAGAATCAAGTACAAATCGATTTCAACATTCAGGCGCTGGATTTTGATGGTGACAAATCCAACCCAATTAGCCTACCTATTACTATTGTGGATGACGTCCCGACATTAACCCAGCAGGAGACCAGTCGTGTTGAGGGGCAAGGCTTCAATCGCTCGATGGTCAACATGTTTGACAGTGCGACCGACAAAGGCGCAGATGGCGCAGAGCTAACCCGTATTGAAGGGACAACGTCCAGTGGTTCGGACATTCTGTTCAAGCAGGGTGGCAGCTATGTGGATGGTGTCGACCTGAGTTCTGGAAGCCAACGCATTGTTGTGGCGCAGGAGTATCAAGACAGCAATGGCAATACGGCTGTGCGTGATTTGGGCGAATTAAGAATAAACTCTAACGGAGAAGTTGAGTTTAGAGCGTTCGATAACCTCGAACATGACGGTGATAACTTTGTGTTTACCGTAAATCTGACCGCCACCGACGGAGATAAAGATACCTCTGTGGCACCGCTTGAAATCACCATTGAAGATCGAAGAGCCTCTGCGATCCCTCTTAAAGTGGTCTCGTTTGAAGACTCAGGTAGGGCGCCGTCAATTGATTATAGCGCCTCGAACCCTACACCTTTGGATACAGCCAACTCACAAGACAATCAAGCAGGCATTCCGGGTGTTGGCGTTCCTACACAGGTTAAGTTGCAAGCCAACCTATACGATGCCGACAATAACGAATCGATTGGCGGCATGACAATCAAAGCGGGGCAACATCATGGTAAATTCTTCTATTTTGATGGGTCAGAGTATGTAGAGCTCACGGCTGATAATTCAGGCAAAATTTACTTTGCAGGCTCATTGATAGACCAGAGTTCGATTGTGAATGGTAATGGCGATCAGATAACCACAATCAACAACTTGTATTTTGTGCCAGACAGAAACTACTCCACGACTGACCGCGGTTTTCAAATTAAATATCAACTTGAGATCCACAATGATGGTGCGTTAGATCATCGACTCAACTCGCAGTTCACCATGGAAGTGGAAAGCGTGGCGGATATTGCGACATGGGACGATAGCAATAGCACGTATCATTACGTGTTAGATGAAGATTCATCCAATGCAACCCTGAATCTACAGGCGCTGACTCAAGACACGCTCAACCCAGAAACGATAACTTATCAATTAACCGTTTCGCAGGGTGATGGCCACTTCGAGTTACTTGACAAAAGCGGCTCACCATTAGTGCCAAACGCAGACGGGAATTTCATTGTTTCATCTGCTGATATCAATACGATTCAAGTCAACCCGAATGAGAACTTCTCCGGCACGATACAGATTGATGCGGTTGCCATTACAACCGAGTCAACCAATGCGGTGACCGACAAGGGGAGTGCCCAGTCTGATGTAAAAGCGCTCATTTTCGATGTTCGACCGGATGCGGATCTTGGCAGTTTTAGTGTCAATCGGATTGCTATTTTCGAAGACAATGCGGCGACCCAAAATACGGTTGACCCCGCGACAGACAAAGATCCGTTTACTTTGGACGAAGTGATTCAAATGTCGCCTTCAGGAGACACCGATGGCTCTGAAGTGCTGTTCGTTAGAATCTCAAACATTACAGAGGGCGCTACGCTTTCTTGGCAAGGCGCTGCGCCTAGTCAACTGACAACGGTAACGATCAATGGCGCCGTCTACCAAGAAGTCCCTTATGATCAGTTACATAACGTAGAAGTGATACCAGAGTTACACAGCAATGCGGACTTCAAGTTTGATGTGACAGGAGTAGTGAAAGATAGCGCAAGTCTGTCGACGACGACGTTGGTTGACGAAGCGATCATGGGCACGAAAACAGTCAATGTCAGTGTCAAAGGGGTGGCGGATGTACCTCAGGGCGTTGTTGCCGGAAGCCAGTGGAGCGAGTTTACGGATGGCGCAGTTTCAGGCGTAGAGACAACCATCAATGAGAGTCAAAATGGTGATAGCTTCGCGGTACTTGATTTCTCGATCATCTCTGGTGAGCGCGAAGACAAACCGCTGGACGGTTCAGAGTCGTTAACCGTACTGCTCTCAAATATTCCGCAAGGTGTTGTCATTGAGGACAGTGATGGAACGCAGATAGATCTCAACTTTGTCGGCTATGATGGCAGCGGTCAGCCGATCTATGAAGCCAATATAACGGGTTTAAATACCACGTCAGGCATTATTGTTCGACCTGTTGACTCATCAACGGAGAATATTCACATCAAAGGTACCGTCATCGTGACGGAAAATGATGGACACAGTCGCGAGTTTGAACAAGAGATTCGCATTAAGGTTGCACCCGTTATTGACGCCTCCGCAACCTATACCAATCGGTCTGTCGGCGATGAAGACACCCCCATCAACATCAATTGGCACCCTGAAGGGACAGATTACATTGATGATGACGAACACTTTACTTCCATTACCATTACTGGGATTCCAAATGGTGCCGCGGTCAATGTAAACAGCAGCGACGTTGTCGCGGTGTATGACGCGGCATCGGGGACGTTAACCATTACTCCAGGGGCAACCCAATCCGCACAGGCATTCACCCAAGATGCTTTGGTAAATAACTTTATTCAAATTACTCCGCCCAAAGACTCCAGTACGGATTTCAAATTGAATACCGTTGTGGAAGTGGAAGAGCGAGATCATGAATACACGAGCGACTCAATTGTCGGGGAAGGTGGTCGTGTAACCGCCACCATCACAGGCGAACTGACCGTTGTGGTGCGCCCAATCGTTGAGCCACAAGACAGCAACAATACCTTGATAGTGACGGATGAGTCTGGTGCCAGCGTTGTCAATGCAATTACGGCTAACGCGCAAGGGGTGATTCGTTTTACCACTAATGCTGATAACACCGCGACCGACGGAACAGGTGCCGAAGTGTGGGATGGCGAATATGTGGTGAAATATCAAGAAACCGATTTGTCGTCACAAGAAGTGGTCAGCGACGTTATTGTTACCCTCAGTCACCTTGATGGAAGTGCGCTAAGTGAGGATATTCTCGATCAACTGCTCGTGACAGGTGCCGCTTATGAGGGCAATGGGCGCTGGGTCATTACCAATGAGGATTCGTTCAGTATTCATGCGCCTCATGGTTTGGATCTGACGCCGAATAGCAGTTCTGATGACGATCCTCTGGCGTTCAACAGTATCAAGATGAACATTCAAACCTTAGTCATTGACCAAGGTGAAGATAGCAATGAAAACTCCAAATCTACGCTTCGCGAAACGACGTTAGATCTCTCCTTCCCTGAAGAGGTAGTCGCAGGCAATGAGGTCGCTGCTGTGGCCAGCATTACGCCAGATAGTGTGATTATCGCTACCGAAGACAATCAAGTCGACCTAGGTAAACAGCTGGATTCGGTGATCAGCTTTACCAACCAAGACGGCAGCGCCGACGAAGTGACCATCATCATAGGCAATACGGTAACCGTTGGCGGCGTGATTTATCCGATTTCGATATCCGGTGGCGAGGTCGATTTTGTCAACGGCCAGTTCGTGTTCCAAACGGGTATTTCAGCCTCTGGACAAGTGGAAAGTTTTGATGGTCTGATGCTTAACTTACCTGATGATTATTCAGGGGATTTCAGGTTGCCAATTACCGTCATTACCAAAGATACGACATCCGGTGATGAGAAAGTGGAAAACGGCAATGTGATCGTCAAAGTTGACCCGATTGCGGACGTGACCGGCAGTGAACCGGACATTAGCTTAACGGTGAAAGGCTCGTTAGATGATAATCAAGTGCCAATTGATCAGGACGGCAGCGCTGGGCAAGATCCGGTGGGCTATGAAGATAGCTACATTCAACTTGGGTTTGGCTACCAAATCGCAGACCAAGTGACGGGAATTGAAGGTGGCAATGAAGTGCTTTCCTCCATCACCCTAAGTTTGGCGGATCCTTCGGTCGGGGAGTTCTACCAGCTTGTTGATAATGGTGATGGGACGTTCTCGTATCAGACGCTTGGTTCTACAGTCACCTTCAGCCAAGCTGAGATTGCAGCGGGAGCACTCGATAACGTGCTCTTCAAGCCGCAAGCAAACTACCCAACAGGGAACGACGACAATACTGTCCAAGTCAATGTGACTGGCTCTGTAACGGATACCGCAACGTTTAACGAGCTTGCTCCAACGCAAACCGCGACAGGCAGTGGAAGCTTCACAACGAGTGTGAGCTTTGATGTTGTACCTGTGGTTGATCCGGTGCTTGTTACAGGTCCAGGTGTGGACCCTAGCCAAACGCTTGAAGTGACGGGGTTGGAAGACACAGAAATCTCATTGGCAAGTTCCGGAGACGTATCGATTTCGCTGACTGATCTCGATGGCTCTGAGCAATTTGTTTCCATCAAGTTCACTGATGTGCCGCAAGGTTTTCTTTTAACAGCCGATCCGTCAAGCGGTTACACAGTGAAAAACAATGGTGGGGGAGAATGGAGTGTTCAACTGCCTTCTGGCGCGGGAGACTCTCTCAACTTAGGAGCTCTATCTGTTCTTCCTCCTAAGCATTTTAGTGGCAGCGCGGAATTTGGTTTGACGGTATTTACCCAAGAATCGCTGCTGGGTGTGCCGACGCAAGCGGCGAATCTACCCAACTTTAAAATCAACGTGACGCCACAGGGAGACGTGATTGATGTTGATGCAACGAATGCCGTCAGTGGCGTTGAGGGAGAAAACATAGATATTGCGATCAATGCGTCTGTCGTGGATAAAGTGCTTTCGGCAACAGGCAATGGAGTCTACAGCGAAAACGCTCCAGAGACTGTCCGTGTTGAAATTCGCGATGTTCCAAGCGATGCAACTATCTATGATGCTGATGGCAATCTAGGTCAATATGATGCGGTGAACAATGTCTGGATTGTTAACGTTGCAGCGCAACAACTCGATAAAATTGTGTTTAATTCTGGTCAGCACAATAGTGATGTGGGCAACGCTTTTGGCATTGATGCGCCTCTCACAATCAGCGTTCAGTCAGTCGATAAAGATGCCTCTGGCAATGAATATCTTGGACCTGCGGTGAGCTTTGAGGTGGCATTGAGCATCGACCCAATTAATGACCGTCCTACCTTTGTCAATGTCACTGATTTAGAGACACAAGAAGACACGGCGATTGCGATTGATAATTTCCAAATCGCGGACATTGATGCTCAATATGATGACCCCAACGCGGTTTATACACTCACATTGAGTCTCGATAAAGGGGAGCTTGTTTTCGATCCGAATACCGCCACTCTCTTTGATTTAAGTTTGAACTATGACGCCAATCAGAATTTGGTCATTTCAGGTACTGTCGCCAACATCAATGCGGCGTTGTCTGCAGGCAACATATCGTTTAATCCTGCTCTCGACAGCAACGATCTTAATTCAGGTGGGGCGGTAACCGTGACAGCAAGTGTGGATGATGGCGGCAACAATGGCGCAATCATCTCGGGAGATGCGTCGACGTCATCAACCAATCAAACAACCTTCGAAATTCAGGTGACGGAGGTCAATGATGCGCCAAATGCTGCGGATGTTAATTTGGGTCCGATGTTGGAAGAAGGTCAGATTATCATCACCGCTCAGCAGTTGATCGACGCGTCAAGCGATCCAGAAAATCACACACTCACGGTGACGGACCTAACGGTGGCCGAGGGGCAAGGCAGCTTGACGCTCAATCCAGATGGTGTGTCTTGGACGTTTACCGCGGCGCAAGACTTCAATGGCGAGGTGAAACTTGACTACACCATCGAAGACAATGGCACGACGAATGGTGCGAATGACTTTAAGCAAGATGCTGCCAGCGTGCGCTTTGAGGTACAAGGAGTTAATGACAAACCCGAGTTGGACTTGAGCAGTGCCACGGCATTGATTGATGAAGCGGCAGGGCAGTTGATTAGTGGTATTTCCGTGTCGGATGTGGATTACGTGGGTACCAATAGCAACGATCTTATGTCGGTCGAGCTCCGTGTTGACTACGGTGCGCTCAGCGTTGTTTTGCCAACGGGGTCGGGGATTGTCGTCAACCCACCTACAGGCGCATCCATCACGCTAACGGGCACTATCACAGAACTAAATGCTCTGCTTGATAGCCCTGCAAGTGGCAGCGGTGTGTTACTTGATTCAAGTTTTTCCCCAACGGATACCATCAGTTTAACCGTCGTTGCGACTGATTCAGGTAACCCGTCTGGAATGGTGATGCAGGAGACGACTCAACATACGATCACCGTCTCGCCTGTCGCCAACTCGCCGACGTTAACCATCGACCCTCAGTACAATTATGTGAAAAACATCAGCGCGACCCAGACAGCAAGCTCCAATGGTATCGCATTAGTTGGGATCGTAGCCGCGTTGGTTGATAGCAACGAAACTCTGTTCTTGCAGGTATCTGGCGTACCAGCAGAGGCGACGCTAACCAGTGATGTTGGCACTGCGACGCTATCGTCTGGTGTTTGGACGGTGTCTGCCGACGCGATCAGCAGCCTGAAGTTAGAGGGCGCAGATGTGGGGAACCACACGCTCACCGTAACGGCGATATCGCAAGAGTCCAACGGGGATACCGCGAGCTCAACCTCGTTAGATTTAAACTTGGATGTGGTGATTGACGGCTCGACGATAGACCAGTCCACGCAAGCCCAAGATGTGCAACTTATTGGAGACGGTGGAAACACAGAGCTCCATTCCGGCAGCGGTGATGATTTGCTGCAAGGTGGCTCGGGTAATGACCATCTGATTGGAGGGTCTGGAGACGATCACCTTCAAGGAGGAAAAGGCGATGATATTCTCGAAGGTGGGCTTGGCTCAGACATCCTCACTGGCGGAGGGGGTATGGATACCTTCGTCTGGTTGGATATTGATGACGGCGCGACGGACACCATCACAGATTTTAGTATCGCAGAAGGGGATAAAATCGATCTTCGAGAAGTGCTTCCTGAGCTTAAACAAGCGTCGATAGACATGGATGTTTTGCTCGATCATATTGACGCCAAAGTGATAGATGGTGCAGATATCGAGCTGACACTTCATCCAGGAGGAGGGCAAGGGCAACAGACCATTTTAGTTCAGGATCTGGCACCGCAGTTGTCGCTTGATGGTATGAGCTCATTGGACATTGTCTCTTCGTTGCTTGATCACGATGTCATTATTCATCATCAATAATCGAAGGTAATGAATATCGGCCCGAACTAGGGCCGAATCAATAAAAACGAGTGAATGTCTTGATTGAGTAGACCAAGGTAACTAGACTGCATGCCATTAAATGGATGCACAACGACGTAATTGTCATTAATTATTTGTAAAATTAGTCAGATAGCACCCTTCATAGTCCAATAAAAATGAAGTTGAGCTTACTCTTATGCGGTTTCGTTTGGTCTCAAGACGTCGACTGATAAAAATAGAAAGAGAATTCAAATGTTTAATAGAGTTTATAGTCAGCTAAAACTCCTGTTCACAGAGTTTAGAGATGATCAGCGTGGAGTGACTGCGATCGAATACGTCCTCATCTTGAGTGTGGTCGCAATCATGATTATAAGCATCTTCGTTACAGACACTGAACTACAATCTTCGCTGATTAACCTGTTCAAACGCCTGACCGATACTATCGATTCAGCCTAAGAGCCGGACTTGATCTCCAAATCTATGGGCCAGTGAGGTTAACTCTTTGTTTGATAGGTCGATACAAACATCTGCGCAGCCGTGTCGACAGCAACTATGAGCTGATCTTGGGTGGCAGGCGGTTGATGAGCCAGCAACTGAGGCCAGAATACAATCGCCTTAATGCTACCAATGTACTGCTCCACCGCTAGTGGAATGTTGTCTACTTCGATGGCTTCAGCGGCGACCGCTTGTTTAATCCACTCATGCAAACCGTACGAATCGCCAATCGCCTCAAATTTATTCATTAAGAGCTTTGACGTCTCCGGACAACGAATGCATTCCGCCATCACTAGCCTTGCGGTTACTTGAAAATCTTCCGTGTTGATATAGCACATTTGCTTAAGTGTCATCGCCTTCAATTGTTCAAACACTGAAACAGACGGCTCATATCTGAGCTCACAACGGTCATCAAAGCGACATATCAATTTGTCTACGATGACTTCGAACAGCGCGTCTTTGTTCGGGTAGTACTTATACAAAGTGCGTTTAGACACGCCTGCATGCTTGGAAATGCCTTCCATACTCGCTTGCTCAAGCCCTTTTTGAGAAAAAACCTCTATCGCAGATTTGATGATATCTTCTTGTTTTATATCACTTCTTTTGAGCATGAATAGAACCTGTACCGATTTAAAGTTAACGGGCGAGTTAACGTTCAAGAATTTCTATGTCCAAAGTATACATCATCGTTTACTTTCTTGGGTAGTTGCAAATGGCTCTGCGAACATAAGGGAAATGAAGAGTACTGTTGATCACGTTTGCGTAGTGTGGAGAGTAGGCGCTCAAAAACGAGATATACGCAACTTTTTAGTGGGGAATTCAAGATAAAATGCTAGATAGCGTACAAGTAAAATTTCAAAACCCACTTATTAAGCAATTAATATAATTGATAATTTTAACTTGTTACTTGTGTTTTCTAGATGTTTGTTTGCTAGGGTAAATAACGCTTTTGTTTTTATAAAACCTCCTTATACTCGATCACAATAGTGCAACAATATTGAGTTCAAAGGAGTGCGTATGGAACAAGAACAAAGCCTGTTTCAGTGGGAGCGAGTAAAACGATTTAATCTTCCTGTCTGGACTGTACTAGTGGGCGTTCTTATCGCACGCACAAGCTACTTTATGGCCTGGCCGTTCTTGATTGTTTTTCTCTATCAAGATTACGGAGCATCGGCGGTGGAAGTGGGAGGAATGCTTGCACTCTCTGCGGTAACGGGGTCGCTCACCGGATTATATTCTGGCTACCTGTCAGACAAGTTCGGGCGCAAATGGATCATGGTCGCAGGGTGTTTGATTGCGTTCATCGCCTACACGGGGATTGGTTTAGCGACTCAAGTTTGGCACTTTTATGCCTTAATCCTATTGGCTGGATTTATGCGCCCTTTGATCGATGGTCCTGCCAAGGCGGTGATCGGCGATGCATTGAGTGATCTTAAAGATCGGGAACTAGCGCTCAACATTCGTTACTTTTTGTTAAATATTGGCGCTGCCGTCGGTCCACTTATTGGCGTGACACTCGCTTTGGCCCAGCCTCAGTTGCTGTTTATTGCTACCGGTGTCACTCACTTGCTCTACAGCGGTTGGATCTTGTTTGGCATTGAACGCAAAGGCAGTTTTACCAAGCCAGACCTCTCTTTACTGCCTAACTTTCGTCAAACGGTCAAAGTGATCAGCAGGGATCGCGTCTTTGTATTGCTTTTACTTGCTAACGTACTCTTGATGTTTGTCTACGCTCAATTGGAGTCTTCGGTTCCGCAAGTCATTGTCCGCAGTGGTATTGAAGATGCGGCAAAACTGATCGCGCTCTTGATGATGGTCAATGCTGTGACGATTGTATTGTTGCAGTTTCCGGTGCTCAAGGTTATGGAAAAACTGCCACTGTTTACTCGGACTCGAATCGGGATGAGTGCCATCGCGCTTGGTCAACTGGCATTCATTTTTACCCCTGAGCAATCGGCGATTGGATGGGCTGTTGCCTGTTTTATCGTTAGTTTGGGAGAAGTGATCACTTTCCCGACGCTTAACGTGCAAATCGACCGTTTGGCTCCCGCGCATTTACGCGGCTCCTATTTTGGTGCGACAGCTCTGTACTCACTGGGTTTTGCCATTGGACCAGCGTTGGGCGGCGCAATGGTCGAGTGGTTGGGGGCACAATGGCTATTTGGACTCTGCTTTGTTGTCAGCGTGACCATGATTTGGCTTTACTGGATTGCTCAGCACACTGACGATCAAGTGGAGCGCGAGGTCGCCGTCTCAAATAGTTGATCTCAAGATTGGGGGGTTGAAAAGGCTAGCGTTTTGCTAGCCTTTGTTTTATTTGCTAAACGGGTTCGCCTTGCATCTCGTTGCTTTGTGCGTCCAACTTAATGGTTTGAGTTGGGTAGGCGATATCCGCGCCATTTTGATGGACGATTGCCAATATCTTCAGTAATACGTCTTGCTTTACTTTGTGAAATCTCACCCAGTTGACGGTTTTAGTAAAGGTGTAGACCATAATATCCAGTGATGATGGTCCAAAGCCGTTGAAGTTGACGATCAACGTCTGTTTAGCGTCGATATCCGGATGGGTTTTCAGCATCTCTTTTATCTCTTCAACGATGGTTTCAACCTGAGTGCTGTCGTCATATCGGACACCAATCGTCTCATTGATGCGTCTGTTTTGCATGCGTGAAGGGTTTTCTACCACAATACTACTGAAGACGGAGTTAGGGACATATAGCGGCCGTTTGTCAAAGGTGCGGATGATGGTCATGCGCCAGCCGATACGTTCTACGGTACCCTCTATTTGTCTATCTGGGGAGCGAATCCAGTCGCCGACCTTGAACGGACGATCAAAGTAAATCATCATTCCGCCAAAGAAGTTGGACAGCAAGTCCTTAGCAGCCAGACCGACAATTAAACCACCGACACCACCGAAGGTGAGCAGACCGGAAAGGCTCAAACCGAAGGCTTGCATGACCGTCATCCCACCAATGACAATGAAGAACAAACGCGAAACTTTGGCTACCGCTTGTACGGTGGTCTCGTCTCGGTTCGTTTGGTCAAGTACATACTCTTCGATGTTGTTAATTAAGCGTATGGTAATCCAGACGAAGATAGCAATAACGAGCAGGAGCTTGACGGTGCTTAGCCAGTTGAGCTTATCACCCATATGATCTTGGAGTAGAAAGCCAAGTGAAACGGTCGCTGGCCAACACCAAATCAAAGTGCTGACGGGCGTTTTCAACGCAGCAAGCGTGAGATCATCCCAGTGAAAGCGAGTTTTTTCCGCTAGGATCTCCAATCGTCCATAAACGATTCTCCAGATAACCCAAGCAAAAAAGCTGGCAACAGTGATGAGTATGACGTTGGTATCCCATTGCTCTAACAAGCCGGCTATTGAAGGCGGTAAGTAGGAAAGTAGCTGATCCATATAAACGATTCTTATTATGGTGGAGGAGCGATTATAAGCAATCCTTTGTAGTGATACTAGGTCGGGTGATGGAGTTACGGGTGGTTGTTTCTGGATTGAAACGTCAAGGTGAAGAAACGGTTGGCTTGAACAATAAGCCTAAATAGAGAGCGATCCTATTTGTTACTAAAATGCTCTGATAGTGCAGCGCGTCTTTTGCTTGCGCCACCACCACCCTCCATATCGACAGTGTCTTCATAACCTGCTTTGACGAAGCGTTGGATCGGTATGCTTGGCTGAAGACGACGCAACTGCGGGGAATTAAACGTTCCTGCAATCTGATAGATGGTGGTACCACTACCTGTTTCGATAAAGACTTGCTCTCCATCAAACTCAAAGCTGGTGGCTATAAGGCGATTATTACGGAATACGCCCTGTTCATTCAGAGTAAGCGTCTCGGTGCTGTAAGAAGGGGCTCCGACTTCTATCCAAGTACCGTATACGTGTTTGGGGTGAATATAGTCGTTGTAGCTAAAATAGAGTAGCGATGAAAAGCCAGCTGCCAAAGATAGGAATATGGCAACAAACAACAACTTGATAATTTTGGCTTGGATCATAACTACCTTTGAAGCAATGGATGTGAACTGCCATTCCTAGTGGAACTCGTCAACCAAAGTCAGCTTGAAAGAAATGAATATTTAAATCAATTACCTGACCAAGAAATTTGATATTTACCCCAAATCCATTGAGTGCTCAACGTCGCTAACTCAATGAGAAAACAGAGTAAACTGTCACTGGTTATTGTAAGACTAGCAGTCAACGGCAATGAGATCTTCTTCAACAGTATGAAATCTGTATAGGCACGCTTTGATTTAGACACATACGCTGTCGACATTGGTTAGATTTCAGCATTTTAGATTGCTGTGACCGACAATATCGATTACAACGTGACAACAATAATTTGATTAAACAGGTTCATGAGGGACATATGATTACAGTAAACAGCTATTTCGATGATGGTGTAAAGTCGTTGGGCTACACGCAGGGCGAAGAGAACTCGAGTGTTGGAGTCATGCTTGCTGGTGAATACACCTTTGGTACAGCAGCGCCAGAAAAAATGACGGTTGTAAAAGGTGAAATGGCGGTAAAGAGAAATGGTGAAAGCGAATGGGTTACCTACAAGTCGGGAGAGTCTTTCGATGTGCTTGGAGACTCTTCATTTGACGTCAAAATATTGGTAACGACTGCTTACCTATGTGAATACCTATAAACTCAATCATCCCAATATGTAAAACGTCGCGAGCTTTGCGACGTTCTACATTTTGGGTTTTCCTTTGCTTTATGCTCTAAATCATCTTCGTTTGTTCTGAGTAACGATTCGATTTTGCCGAACTAACTTTCAGTTATTATCAAAGTTATCAAGATAAACCTAAGCTACACTTGTACTACGAGGAGTTGCAACTAGGAGGTGAACATGGCTGTTGTCCCCAAGCATAAAGATTCTCACCAACGGTATGACCCGAGCCAAGATTTGACTCAGGACCAGTTGCATCGTTTCGGGAAAGTCGCGTCTTCAGCTCAAAAGAGACGAGAAAAGCTATCGACTCGACAATCTGTGTTGGCAGACGCTAAGGACGCTGCATTCAAGCCAATAATTCAACCTAAGAAGAACAAACCTAATACAGTAAGATATGCCGTTTGGATGATTGTGGTTATGGCAGTCAGCTTATGGTTAATGTATATGTCGGGCTAAACTCTTTTTTGAGTAATAGGTGTTACATTATCTTGCTTCTTTGGTTGTTCCCCCCGATCTTTTCGATAGTAGTGAAACTTATTCTTACCACTGTGTTTGGCGGAGTACATCGCTTTGTCTGCGCAGCGGGTGAGCTCGGCTAAGGTGTCAGCATCTTCAGGAAACAGCGCAACTCCGAGGCTCACGTTGACTTTGCCGATTTCTTCTTTTCCCTGATAGCAGTCCTCAAATAGGTTCAGGATGCGATTGAGTATGCCTTCAAGATCTGCACGACTTTTGACTCCGTAGAGCAGGAGAACAAATTCATCTCCGGCAAATCGAGCGATGGAATAATCATGCTTGTCGGTTTTCCTGTCTTTGTTTCGGATATTATTCTTCAGTCTGCGCGAAAAGTGCTGCAATACGCGATCGCCGACATCGTGGCCGTAGCAGTCATTAATCGCTTTGAAGTCATCAATATCTAAAAATATCATCGCGGTGAGCGTGTTGCTGTGCCGCTCTTCTTCCAGTTTCTCGATCGCCCAGCTTTCAAAGCTCCAACGATTGGCAAGTCCAGTCAGTTGATCAAAGTAGGCGAGATCTTCAATACCTTCGCGATATAAAGATTGAATATAGGCTACCGCTTTATCGTAAAAATAGGCCGAGGTATTGCAAAGTAAGCAGAGTGCAAACAAGCTGATCACAAATCGGTCGGCTGACAGTGATTCTAATGTGATGGCTCCACCGGACAGTGTAATAATGGCGACCAACAAGCAGAATGAGGTGCTCAATATTGAGCCGATTTTGAATTCATTGGCAAATATGACAGCTGCGAGAATTGGATACAGCCAAACAAGCGTTCCTGGTCCGTGTTCACCATAGAGCAATAAGGTGGTGCCTTGAAGAAGTAAGACCCCGCTGAGTATCAAGTCATTAAAGCGCGCTTGCTGATGTCGTCCAAACCATAGGTTAAGGAGCAGGATGAGCGTACACCCCAAGTTAAAAATGGCAAAGAGTAAGGACCCGTTAAGAAAATGTACCGTACTGTAGACTAGCAATATCGCGGTGGAGACGACCGAACATATCTGCACCACCTTATACTTTCTCGAAGAGCGCAAGTCCGCCATTTCTTCTAAATGCCGACCGACAAAATTACCCATTCACCGCAAGTCCTATTTTTGGTATTGCTTGCATAAATTCTAGAAGTAAAATGTGATTTTGCTTCAGTATTGATAGTTGTCTGATTAACGAATACTCTCAATTAATATGAGTGTAGTTTAGTATTTTTATTCAAGGGGCTCGGTGGAGGTAAAATTGGCGCTTAGGTAACACATTGTATATTAGTAGGATTTTTAGCTTGTGCTAATTTGTTGACGTTTATAAGTCGCTGAATTGAAATCGAAAAATACCGCTATTTACAACTCTATATAATAAAATGGTCTAACGGTACTCTTCGTTTTGTGCATTCCCTCAACAGTTCAGAGTGCGCTACTTCTTCTCTAAACCGTATGGAAGACGAGAAAAAAACCGTGGATGCTGTTCTATTGTCGGGGCTTTGTTAACGCTTTGCCAATCTAGTAGCATGATTGCTAAAACGTTTCTGTGTTCACCGTAAGCCAAATCAAAATCCCCTGAAACAGACGGAATCATCCCCTTGTCTTTATCAATCGACTTGCGTATTGCGTCGCGGGTCTTTGCCACAACAGGGTCGTCTTCTAGACCTGCCAGCAAAAAGCTGATGCCTACTTCGGCGATGATATCCTCTTTCGCTCTGAGCAGAATTGTATCGATATTGGCGCGAAAATAATCATAAATCCATTGGTAGTGTTTTTCGCTAACAAGACGTTGGTAATACTGCGAATCGGCGAAGATTATATGCGTCAAACCGTAAAGCTTGTTGCCATACTGCTGTTTGGACAACTTTTTGTCTTCGTTGTCTGGATAAGTGGCTTTAAAGGATTCAATAAAAGCTTGGGTGACATCTTGCTCGCCCAGTTGCTTTAGCCAAAAGACTTGGTTTGCGAGTTGAGCCGCCCACGCTCGGATCATTTCTGGATCTGTGGCGTATTTGTTGAAGTCGTAGCGGCGAATCACTTGGCGCAGCTTCGCGTCTTCTTTGTGCTTTAAGCCATATTCATTGGCTCGCGCCATCGAGCCTAGCAAGTCCACACCTAAGTAGAGGTATTCAGGCATGTGTTTTGTCACGGTGTAGCGACGCACGCTGCGTTCGTCTGTCTCGTCTTGATAGCCGGCAATGCGCTTCTCTGAGTAGAGCAAGATTTGCTCCGGTGTGCTCACCTCTGCCGCAAAACGATTAAGCCGACTCGCAACACGCGCCATGTCACTCCAAACCGCAGCGGCGTATTTGTCATCTAGCGTTTGTCGGTACATACGCAGCCCGTAATGTCCTTCTTTGAACGCTGGTAAAGTGTACAGCTGGCTTTCGTATGTCTGCTTGATGATGTCCGCTGACTCTTCGTTTAAGTCGGTAGCGTAAACTGTAGGCAGTAGAGCGAGCCCTAAGCAAAGGGCGAGTATTCGTTGGCGCATAAAAATACCATTACCTATCGAAGCCTATCTCGTTGAGTAGGCGAACCATTCCTTGGTGGGGAAGTGATTGAGTTTGAATTGGCGATAAAATATCAATTATTGCTTTGCTGGATGTAAAGGGCTTGTCAGATAGCTGCAAAATATTGACTGAATATGAGATGAAAAAATATCCAAATCAATGCGCCTTTTTGTATAATTGATAGAAATGACAAAAATACAGCACCGTAGAAGTGCTAGAAAATCAACTACGCTGTCGAAAAAGGCTTTGAGCGCTTTTTAGTTTTGGGGAAGAAATGCAGGATCGCATAAACAGGCGTTGGTCTGTCTACATATTTATTATCTTGATCAGTAGCTTCGCAATTGGATTGGTCGAAGTCATGGATCGCAGTCAGAAAAATTTTTTGCGAGATAGCTTGCTGGGGCGAGCTAAAGAAGAACTCTCGATTATTCGTTCCGAACTGGAAGCGGCGATTGTGTCTGATATTTTTGCTGCAAACAGTATATCGGTGTTGCTTGCTGCAAACCCTGAATTTGAATTTAATGGCTGGGGGCTTATCGCCTCAAGTATTATGCGCAAAAGTAGCCATATCAAAATCATCGGCCTTGCGCCTAACGATGTCATCAAATACATCTACCCCATTCAAGGAAATGAGGCTGCTTTGGGCTTAGACTATAAGACCGTTCCAAGCCAGTGGCGCACTGTTCGCAAAGCGAATGAGATCCAAGATATTTTCATTGCTGGTCCCGTCAATTTAGTTCAAGGCGGTAAAGGTTTGATTGCCCGTGTACCCATTTATGAAGATCCGCCATACAACAGCCGCTATTGGGGCGTGTGCAGTGTCGTGCTCGATTTAAACTCTCTGTTCCACGATGTGGGTATCGAAAAGTTTGAGCACAAATACAATATTGCGATGCGTGGGCTAGACAGTACAGGTGCAGAAGGTGAGCACTTTTATGGGGATGCTAATGTCTACAAGACAGCATTTGCCACGGAGAATGTCTATTTTCCTTATGGTAGCTGGCATATTGCCGCAAGCACAAAGCAAGACCTCTTAAGCAAGAGTGAATGGTATCGTGTCCATGCGGTCAGGCTTATCGGCTATCCGCTGTTAGTGCTACTGGCGTTGGCATTTGTGTTGGTTTATCGGTTGTATTCTGTTGCGAAAAAACGCTCCCTTCAAGACGCTCTTACTCGTTTGCCAAACCGACGTTATTTTTTGTACACCATAGAAAATCAGTTCGACGCTGCTAAAAAACGCGGGGCTGAAGAAGGCTTTGCCATTCTAAACATCGATCTTGATAAATTTAAGGCAATCAATGACAGTTACGGTCATGTTGCTGGCGATAAAGTACTCATTGCAACGGCAGAAAGAATTAAGGGAGTACTGCGATCCTCGGATGTTGTTGCCCGCATTGGCGGAGACGAGTTTTTAGTGCTGTTGCCACGAGTGACCAAGTCTGAAGACATTGAGCACATTAACCTCGAGCTTCAGCGAGCAATTTGTCACAGTCCAGTGATTTACGATCAGCAACTCATCAATATTCACGTCAGTGTTGGTTACGCATTGTACCATCCGGATTTTACGACCATAGAAGATATGCTGAAGCTGGCGGACGAGAGAATGTATTTAGAGAAGCGGCGCCAGTCACAAAGAAATGATGTTAACTCATTGAGCTAGTGGGCAAATACTCTCAAACCATGCTATAGACAATATAAAGAGTCGGTTGTGAGGTCAGTATGCGCAGTTTAGCTCAGTGGTTAGCGGATTACGGCGAGAGCCATCAGCATCCAATCAATCAGAAAATTCATCAAGTCGCGGTACCCGGTATTTTCCTTTCGGTCGTCGGTTTGGTTTGGTCTATTCCGCCAATTAACTTGCTTGGCACAACCGTTAACTGGGTCTGGGTCGCAGCGATGCCGATCTGGGTATTCTACTTTCGGCTTTCGTTGAGTGTCTTTCTTATGATGCTCGGATTCACGTTAGCCTGCATCTCATTGATTTGGTCCCTCGACTTGATGCAGCTTCCCGTCTTCCTTATCTCTTTGACTGGCTTTGCGAGTTTGTGGTTACTGCAGTTTATTGGGCACAAAATAGAAGGGAAAAGACCTTCATTTCTTGACGATCTGGTTTACCTATTGATTGGTCCTATTTGGGTATTTAGGAAGAAGTAACGCAAGTAGTTAACCAGGACTTTGCATTTTGCAAAGATTGTAATTTTTGCATTATGCGAAAGTTATCATTTCGAGACTACTTTATGAGCCTTGTTTTTAAGAAACAGTTTATTAAGTGAACAAAATCAACGATTTTTATTGATAGAAAAAGTTGGCACGTATCATGCTTTGAATGTAATGACCCTTATTAAGCCGAGGGTCACCTAGCCAACTGACGTTGTTAGTGAACCGAAATTTGTTCACAATCAAATACAGCCAATCACGATTATTGTGATTGGCTTTTTTTTTCTTTTTGGGCTAGGCGTCTTGGCATCCGCTATAGCAGCTTGGTTTTCTTGGGCAAACTGCACCACGGGAACAAATCACTCGCGCATCCGTTTCAATTCCACGTTCTATCCAATTGATGTTGAGAATCTTCGCGATGGTCGTGAACTCCTTTTGAATATGTCTTGGAATGGGCGCAGAACCACCTTGGCTGACACACAAGGATTTGAGCTCTTCCGCAATGTTTCTCGAGTCTCCGCCTTGTGCATCGATCGCCGGATTTAAATCAATGCCAGCACAGAGAACGCGATTGTTGCCTGCAGGGTCAGTCATGTTAATGGACTCGCAGCAGTAAATTCTTGGCTCGTCGCCCACATTCAAAATGGAGATCTGCGCTGAACTGCCACTGCGAGGCTCAGAAAGACGTCTAAACACCGCCCAGTGTTGGCATGGGTCGTTAACTTGTCGCATGTTGCCCCAAGGGAGCGGGATACCATTTCCCCGATAGACTGCTTTGAGTTTGTTCTGCCCATACGCATCAAAGTAGTGCCAGTGCGGATAAGGGGAGACAACGGTCATGCGCCTCATCGCAACCGATGGGGAGACGCCTGCCTTAGCATGAACATCGATCTCGTAGCCATTTCGATCAAGCAACTGACGAAATGGCACCTTAGGACAGAGCAATGCACCAGCAAAGAAGCTGGACTCAAAATCTCGCCAGGCTTGGAGTATGTCTTGTGAGTTCAACTCAGACGTTGGATTCACTTGCTGAGTATTGTCTTCCCAGCTATTGGCGTGACCGACAGAGAGAACGCTCTTCAACCCTTCTTTGTTGTGTAACACACAGTGACCTAGATAGACCGCCAGGTCATATTTAAGGCGCGTAGGGTACTGCTTGAGTATTTCATTCAAGTAGATAAAGCCGGGTGGCTCGAAAAAGGAGGTAACGACTTGTTTAGCACTAACGCCAAGTTCGTCGACAATGTCTTGTGGCGGGCGAGACGTCCAACGGATGGTAAGCCCCATGCTGCGTGCGATATCCATTAAGTCTTCTGCAGAGAGGTTAAGGCGCTTCAGCCCAATCTCTTCGGCTGCGCGTTCCAGATCAGGAAAGTGATTCTGGTTGTTTTCCTGATGCGCTCGAATAAGCAAATGCGCGAACTGGCGTCCGGTGATTCCCGTTTGCGAGAGCATCTCAGGGATTGCGATTTGAAGAATATCGTTAGAGAACAGGAAACTTGGCTCAAGCGCCATGCCACTGATCCCACCACGATTCCCCTTGTCGGGAGTGATGTCCGTTTGCTCAGGCTCATCATCTAAAAACCAAGCGGGATCTTTTTGGAACACTTCCGCAATGACTTCTAGCATATCGATACTAGGGACTCGTTTGCCCCGCTCAATCATTGACAGGTAAGAAACCGAAGGAGCGTATTCTGGATTTACTCGAATGCAACGTGCAGAGAGATCTTCCATGGTTAAGTGGTTGCGTTTTCTAAGATTTCTGATCTTCGTCCCTAAAAAATGGGACTGACGTATAAGACTTTTCGACAGCATAATTTTGTAAAATTCACATTGTAAAATTTTTGTTGTGAAATTGTAGTCAAAAAATCACTAGTATAGAAAGTAAGCAAAGTCACAAAACTTAAAACAACTGAACGCAAGTTTGAAATCTTTGCTCTAGGACATAAAAGTTGTGAAATATCCGCGAGGGAAACGCTATGAACATGCTTACAATCGATAAAACAGACATCCAAAAACAAGACAAGCCATTTATCGCTGAAGCAGTCTTCGCGGTAGAGAAAACAAACTCGAAGCAATCATCTGAGAAGCAAACAAAAGCAAAACAGCTACTGGATCGTATGTTTCCATTAGAGAACGGCTCTCACCAAGAAGTAACGGCATACATGGTTGATTACCGCCACCTTGTAGCGTATTTCAAGGATGGGTCTCACAGTGGTTTGAAAAGCAACAAGCACTTTGTCGCTTACAGCGGTGAAAAGGAGACGCCAACGTCGATTTTATTCCGCGATGGTAACGGCAGCCACGTTGAGCTGACATTTGGTCGCCATAAAGGGACTGGTTGCGTTGAGCTGATTGAAATTGATGATATCCAACTGGAAACATGCACCATGTTCCCTCAAGAAAGCTCTGAAATTTCCGCAATGCGTCACTGGATCAGCTTGGTTCGAGGCGATGAGAAGGGTAAACCTAAAGCGTGCACAGAATCAAAAGCCTACACAGCAAAAAGCGGTGAGGACTACGACTTGGAATGCTGTTACACCATGAATAAATAGCGCTAAACAGTAGAAACAAAAAAGGATACGCATGCGTATCCTTTTTTTTGATTTCTGTTATCGAGTTAGAAATGCAATTGAATGACCGATGTCACTACTGCGCCTGGGCGTCGAACACCGTCGATTTCAACTTTAATTTCGCGCTCAATCTCTAACCCTTTGCGAATAGGCGTTACCTTTGACAAAGTGCTCACTGCGCGAATGCGGTTGTCTGATTTTACTGGGTAAGGAAAACGAACTTGGTTGAGACCGATGTTGACCACCATCTTCGCGGTTGGAAATAGGTTTTGGTCAGGGTCGACGCTGTCCGTCAGTTTTGGCAATAGCGCCAAAGTCAAAAAACCGTGTGCAATCGTTGTCTTGAAAGGCGACTCAGCCGCCGCACGTTCAGGATCGGTATGGATCCACTGCATGTCTTCGGTAACGGCACCAAATTGATTAATTCGCTCTTGCGAGACATCTAGCCAATCACCCACATGAATGACTTCACCAATTTTTTCTTGAAGCTCTTGATACAAGGCTTGGGCTTCTGGCTTGAGTTCGATGGTTTTAGGCTGCTCAGTCGTAATTGGAGCAGGAGACTCAACTTCGTCATTAACAGCAGGTTGTTGAAGATCGCGTAGACGTGTAAAAAGGTGGCGATTGTTTGCCTTCGTCAAAAACTCTCCCCAGTACTCACGCACAGTTGGAGACATCCACTGCATGAATTCTGAATGATGTTTTGAGTGGGATTCACCACGATGTTTAAACAGGTCAGCGACTTTCATAAAAACCTCTGAAATATACAATTTGGTTCGATTAACTCAGTAAGTTTGAATTACTTCACAATATTGTGCAATGACTTTCGAGCGTACATCTGTTGCTTGAAAGTGCTTAAATTCAATAAATTCATTAAATTATAAATAAAACACTATTTTATTAGAATCTAAAGATTAGAGTTTTTGTACAACAAAAATCATACACAACAGCGTTATTCCATCTGACTAGAGTTTAGTCGGGTGTGTGAAAACTCACCACTTGAACACGTTGCCTCAAATTATTGCTTTACAAGAGTTGTGCCAAAACCTACTATACATTCCGCAACGGAGAGATGGCTGAGTGGTTGAAAGCACCGGTCTTGAAAACCGGCATACGTTAATAGCGTATCTAGGGTTCAAATCCCTATCTCTCCGCCACATTCAAGAGAAGCCCGCTAATTAGTTAGCGGGCTTTTTCGTTTCTATTTCACTTTCGTTTCTACTTCACTTTCTTTTCTCAATTTCTCTTCTCCTACATAATGTCATATTTCGATTAATATAGAATTTCGTACCATTTACACAAAGCCTCGCCTGTTTACAAGTAAGCAACTGTAAGCAGTTAAATTAATTGAAGTTTCATTCCTGATATTAAACGCATGCAATTACGCTTCATTTTTCCAATGTATAGTCATGAGGCTATCTATAACGGAGGGTAATAATGAAGCTAAAAATAATGGCTCTGCTGTTTCTATCGAGTGGTGCTTTGGCGGCTGAAAATCAGTTGTCCAATATTTCTATCGTCGCGGGCGAGTCGCTGTTGATATCGTCAGAATTCTACGGCTACACACTAAATCAAGGTGATTCTCGCTATGCCGATGTCGTTGATCTTGATGGTTTAGATTGGGCGTTTTGGTACGGTGAACATCGTTTTGCTGCCAAGCAAAGTGTCGATCTGATCAGTGATGTTCAGATGATGGGTGAATACGAATTAAAGAACGAAAAGCCAGCCCATGGTAACGAGTACTATTGGGAAGGCGGAAGCTCTAAAGACTACCTCGATGAGTCGAATCATGCCATTTATGCCAAGCCGGGTGGTGGTTTTTCTTTTCAGGTTAAGCCAGGTAAATCAGGTGACTTTAGGCTTGATTTGTATACTCACAACTGGTTGTCCGCCTCAGAGTTTACTGCTTGCCTAAACGAAGAGTGCATCACTATTGATAACTTCTATCCGACCAGCATCGCGACGACCCAAAATAGTGTGCAGTTCACTACCGAATCTGATGCAGACATTTTAACGATTCAACTTGCATTTAAGCCTGATCAATTTAGTTGGTCACAAAACGACGGCTATTTGAGCTTGGAAGCGATCAACCTAAGTGAGGGCAAATAAATGAACAAGTTACTTATTGCTACCGCAGTGTTGGCGTCATTTTCTGCCAAAGCAGGCTTAGGTCGTGCTGACCGCTCCGTTCAGCAGCATAAAGAGTTTGCTTTGCAGAGCAAGTTTGACTTCGCTTGTCACATGAACGCGGGCAGCGCGACTCTTATCGATCCATTCTGGGTTATTACAGCGGATCATGTGAGTGGCGCAAAATCTGAAAACTATCAAAACCGAGTTACGTGCTCATCGTTCGAAAAAGATGAGGATGGTGTGTTCCATCAGGTAAAAAGCGTCAGTGCGATTACCGATCCGAATGGGGAGTATGGGGAATACGAGTTTACGTCTCCTGATGGTAGAGACTTCGCGCTTGTTCGATTGGATACACCGATCACTGGGATTAAGCCTGCCAAGTTGCCCGTTGAAGGTATGTTTGATCCAAAAGAGCACTATAAAGTTAATCAGATTGGCTACGGAAACTATAACGGTCGAAATGGCGGGACAAAATACGTTTACCTTGATCGCCACAACCGTTGGGTGACGCCATTGGTTTTTGACGACGCCTATACCCCGCAAACCGATCTGCAGTGGCATTCGATTCTTGGGGATTCAGGGTCTGGTATCACGGTTGAAAAGGATGGAGAGTTTTACATTTTGGGCGAGATTGGGATACAGATAGGCGCACGCTACTGGTTTGATACGTTTGAAAACACGCTCACTCGCCTTGATTTCATCAAACAAACGATGCAGACGCATGGCTTCAGCTATGTAGAGGAAGTAAAACTTGATGAAGTGAAATGGACGCCAGCATCGCCAGAAAATAGCGAGGACTATCATGCGTACTTCAGCTACTGGAAAGCAGAGAGCTTTGATTTCAATGGAACTGGTTGGTATGACAATGGTGGAATCTATGCCACGGCTTATGCCACGCCGGGCGAACGTTATTCGATAGAGTTTGTGGTTCCCAAGCAAGCTGAGATTCCTGCCTTTGATTTGATTGTAGACGGCCGCATCGTCGCTGCGAATGTTGATGTGAACTCATTTGATAGTGATGCGATTAAGGTGACGGTTAACGAATTTGAGTTAAAGGGAGAGGCCATCAAAGTGGAGATGCAACCTATCGGTAACCTAGAAGGCAAAGGGCGCATAGCGCTGGACTACTTTGCGATTAAGTAAGCTACTGTAGGCCAATTAGATTAAGCTTAATAGCGTATTTCAAGTAGTTGGCCACATGGCTCACTCTTCTTTAAGGACGGTTTTTATAAACCGTCCTTTTTGGTTTTGGCAAATGGTGCTTTCAATAATGGTCGATTGTTGGCTACTTTAAAGGAGTACTCTCTTATTCATCCGTGTAAGCGGAAATCACAGTTAACTCATGACCTGGGAAAAGGGTTAGGCAAGCGTGCTTAATCAAGATTCATTAGGTCCACGAAATGGAATTTGTTGATGTCTTCAGAAACAATGGCGCTGACTCTGGCCAGTATTGGATTGTTGGGGTTGTGCTGTCAGTGGGTTGCTTGGCATTTTAAATTGCCAGCGATTCTATTCTTGTTAGTCACAGGGCTCATTGTTGGACCTATCTTAGGTGTGCTCCAACCTCAAGATACCTTGGGTGAGCTTTACTTCCCGTTTATCTCCCTTGCCGTCGCTGTGATCCTGTTTGAAGGCAGCCTGACACTGAACTTTAAGCAGATAAGAGGAATAAGCAAAAGCGTTTGGAGCATTGTGACCCTTGGGGCCATCATCTCTTGGGCAATGACATCAGCGGCTACCCACTATCTATTAGGGTTTGATTGGGCCCTCTCTTTACTGTTCGGTAGTTTGACCGTTGTGACGGGGCCTACGGTGATTGTGCCTTTGCTTCGCACCGTGCGACCCAGTAGCAAGTTGTCAAACATTCTGCGTTGGGAAGGGATACTGATTGATCCGTTGGGCGCTCTGTTTGTTGTTATGGTCTACGAGTTTATTGTCTCGCAAAGCCAAGTGAACAGTCTGATTGTGTTTGGACTCATACTGCTCATTGGTTTTGCGCTTGGTATTGCGGCAGGCGCTTTAGTCGCAGCAATCATAAGGCGGCATTGGCTACCTGAGTATCTGCAGCCTTTTGCCGTTCTTGTCATATTACTTGGGGTATTTACCGCCTCAAATTATTTAGAGCACGAATCAGGCTTATTGACGGTCACCGTGATGGGGGTGTGGTTGGCCAATGCCAAGGGCGTCAACATCAGTCATATTCTTCATTTTAAAGAGAACTTAACCATCCTGTTTATTTCTGGTTTGTTTATTTTGCTCGCAGCCAGTGTTGAGCTCAGTGATTTTGAACAGCTAGGTCTATCCGCGTTGGTGTTGTTTGCCTTTATCCAGCTTGTATCGCGTCCGGTATCCATCTTTCTCTCAACCCTCAAAAGTAGCCTAGAGCTTCAAGAGAAAGCCTTCCTCGCTTGGGTTGCTCCACGTGGTATTGTAGCCGCCGCGGTGTCCTCGTTGTTTGCCCTAAAATTAACGCACTTAGAAGTCTCACAGGCGAATCTGCTGGTGCCCCTTATCTTTATGGTGATCATTGGGACAGTCGTACTGCAAAGTGCGACAGCGCGTCCCGTTGCAAGGTTGCTTGGGGTTGCGGAACCGTCTCCGCGAGGCTTCCTCATTGTTGGCGCAAATGATGTGGCTCGAACAATTGGTACTGCAATAAAAAACTACGATTGCCGTGTACTGATGTCGGATACCAACTGGGATTACGTTAGTAAGGCGCGCATGGCGGGTTTTGAAAGTTACTATGGGAATCCAACTTCAAGCCATGCGGATGAGTATTTAGACTTGATCGGTATAGGGCAGGTGATATCCGTTACTCCCGACCAACACTTAAACTCTGTGGCGGGCGTGCACTTTTCTCATGAATTTGGCGCCAGAAAAGTGTTTAGCCTGCAAGATAAAAAGAGCCAAGATTCATTAGACAAGCTTTCTCATAATGGAGAGCATTCTTATTCGTTGCTGCTTGGAGGATCCATTGGCTATAAACAAATCGCCAGCTTGATCGCTCAGGGGGCGGAGGTTAAGCACACTCGAATAAGCGATAGTTTCACCTTCGAGGATTACCAATTGCAATACCAATCAGCGACGGTGGTGCCTCTATTTGTCGTCAGTACCGCTCAGCATATCAATCTGATCACCCAGCCAGAGAGCTTTAAGCCTGAAAGTGGCGAGATCATGGTCGCGCTAGTGAAAAACGCACCTGAGTAAAAAAAGCAAAAAAACACTTTACCTAAACCTAACTTGAGGTTTTAGCATGGTCTCCGTTGGCTAAGAAATCAAAGGAGAAAACCATGATTCAACTAGAGCATGTGAACTTAGTAGTAAAAGATATCCCAGAAATGTTGAAGTTCTATCAAGCTGCGTTCCCGCATTGGTATGTTCGCGATGAAGGTCAGGGCGAGTGGAGTGGAAAGCCGAGAAACTGGTTACATTTTGGTGATGAGTATCAATACATTGCGCTGAGTGACCACGGGGAAGGGGAGAACCGTGATTTACCCGGCCATCAGGTTGGATTAGCGCATTTTGCCTATGTCACCAACAATATTGATGCCGTGATCGGCCGCCTACAAGACGCAGGTTTTTCTATCGCCAAACCTGGCGCTGAAGAACCGTACCGTAAGAACATCTACTTCGTTGACCCTGCGGGTTTTGAGGTAGAGTTTGTCGAATATCTTACCGACGATCCAAAGCTGCGCAATCTATCGAGTTAGTTGCAGGCAAGCGCAGAGACTATCCGGACCTCTCTGCGCGAAATCGGCTCAGTCATAAATGCAACCTTTGGATTCAGATGGTTTAGTCTCGGCTAGGTTGCTACAATCTTGCACCGATGTAACGATAACGTCTCTTTGAGAAACTGTTGGATTGAGATTATGGCTCGCCCGAAAATACACCGTAAAGTCTGCACGCGTGCAGCTTATGCTTTTTACAAACCTAATGGCGTTACGATGGACGAACTGCAAGTTGTCGAACTGCTGCCAGATGAGTTAGAAGCGCTGAGGCTCGCCGATCAAGAAGGGCTCAATCAGATTGATGCTGCGGTGCAGATGCAGGTGTCACGTCAAACGTTTGGCAATATTATCAAACGAGCGAGGCAAAAGGTTGCGAGCAGCATCATCCAAGGTCACGCTCTAAAGCTTCAATAGCAGGCGCTTAATCAGGCTCTTTAATTTGATAAAGCGTGCGCTTTGTTCCTTCGCAAGTGTCTTTGCAATTACACTCCCGAGCAATACTTAGTTTAGATAGACCGCCACAGCTGCCTTGAATCGGTCGGCGAGAGAACATGACCCCTATCGCCATGAGGCTGATAAAACTCACGAATATAAGTACAGTAAGCAGTAATGTCATCGTTTAATCCTCCGGATTGAGTGCCAGCCTGACTGCGGCAGTGCCAAAGAGGATGTGGCGTTGTTCCCGTTGCCACAGGCTTTTTTCTTTGGTGATACACGGCCGTAGTCCAAACTCTCCACTGTCATAAGCTCGGAAAAATGGATGTTGCGTATATCTTGCCTCGCTTTTGCAGCTAGCACCTTAACATGAGACTGAAACAGTCCCTTGAGCATATTTTGGCCAATGTTCCTCACCACAACAACGTCTACTTTGTAACCAGCTATAACCTGTTGCCACTTTTTCTTTACGCTACAACAAGAAGTATCGGGCGCGATAGACAGGTATTGAGTCTGATGAGTGGTTGAATCGATGATGGCGATTTGCTCGCAACGAGAGAAGTGGTTACTGATCAATGTGCTATTGCACGGCACGGCGTAAATCATGCTGTCTCCTAGCTTTTTCTGATTTAAACAGCATGACTATACGCTTGTTAATGGCATATGCCATTAACAAATTTGAACTCTTAGATATCGAAGATCGAGGGTTGTTTCGTAGAGGCGTATTTATTTGTATGAAATTAAACCGTTTTATATCTAGATCACTTTATACATTGGTAATGGTTTTATAAAGCATAACTAGCTGATATTGTTCGCATCCTTATTGCTAACTAGCACTAATGAGTGATAGGTAGGGTAAGAAATAAAATTAATAAAACAATGTTAAAAGGTTAGATATATTACGTAATATGAAATGGCTTATTGTCGTATTCAGCAGTTTTTACTTAATGGGTTGTGTTAGCCCGCTATCAGTTGATGAATCGGCACCTCAGGTAACGATTCCTAGTACAACCAAGTCAGTTTCTTTTGCGGTACTTGATCAACGACCATACGTTTTGGACGAAGACAAGCAGGCTGATTTCGAAGGCATTATTCGCAGTAGTATCGGTATCCCCTACAGCCATTCAACTGTGACGCGTGAACCAATGGCGACTTATTTGGGTAAACGACTAGAGCACGGTATGAAACAAAAGGGTGTAGAAGTGACACAGTACCCAACAACGATCAATACCCCGCTTAACGAGATAGCTTCTACGTTGAAGAGTGATGGAAAGCCATCTATTTTGTTTGTACTCAATGAATGGAAATATGATTTCCATCCGTTTTCTGATTCATCTTGGTATGATCTAGATGTTGTTGCGTCAGACAAGACAGGAACAAAAGTAGTTACCAAGAAATTTTCAGGAGAAAATGACATCCCAGATAGTGGTGCCATCATGAATGAAATGATGCTTATTTATAAAGCTCGTTTTGAGAAAATCTTCGCTGACCCAGAGGTCGGAGATGTACTGAAATAGTAGAAAGGCGAACCTAGGTTCGCCTTTTTTGATTCCGTAGAGCAGGTACCAATACCTAGACACAAATCGCGATTGTACCGGCCACCATAAGTGCAATCATCGCATACCAAAAGTACTGAGAAGTGGTATCCGCGACATTGCCTTTAATATAGTTAATCTCTTCGTTTGCGGTAATTACAAACTCATTGTAATCGATGTTTAGCTCCGCCTTATTGTTAGACAGCTCTTGCTGTAACGTGCTAAATGCCTGATCAACAAATGTTTTAATGTCATTGACGGTATCACTCGTGAAGTTAAGGTTGTTCCAGATCGCCATACGAGATTGGTATTCGCTTTCACCGACGAGGTTAAGAACGCGCAGATCATATTCACGCTTGATACGCTCTTTTCCGATGCGATTCTGGCTGATGCCTTTAAGTTTGTTCACAACGAGTACTCCAATAAAGTCATGTAGATAGTTGAGAGCGTTTACATGCGCTCAAAAGGTTAATAGAACGAGTTCTTTAAAAGGGGGCTATCTAGGGGGCGCATTGTTGGATCAACCAGATAGTTTGGTTGCATCGAATAGTCATCAATATTAAAGAGCGTAATAGGCCCACAGCGCTAGGGACGGGCGCAGTGTAGTGACTAGGTGTGAGAGCAGCAACTGATGGATTTTATCTAGACGACAAACGATTTTGTTTGAGAGCAAGAGGCCAGAGCGTAGGCCTCTTGATGTGATGTCTATTCGCTATTGGGGAGCGGTGTAATGTCACTTTCAGCGGCAAGATGGCGAACGTGTTGAATAATAGCATCCAGCCCTTGCGTTCTTCCCGGAGTAAGATGAGATTTTAACTCTAGCGAATCAAACCAGGCGTGAACGTCAAAGCGCTTCGCGTGCTCGACACTTTGCTGATCGTAGGCAATCGAAATCAACGACAATAACCCCTTAACGATGGAAGAGTCGCTGGTGGCGCGTAAAGTGAGAATTCCTTGCTTCGAGCAATGAATATCGACCCAAACCTGACTTTGGCAGCCTGCTACCAGGTAGTCATCTCGCTGCTTGTCTAACGGGTAGGCGGGTAAGCGTTCACCGAGTTCGATGAGATAAAGATATCGCTCTTCCCAATCGGCGCAGCGGCTAAAGTTTTTGAGTACTTTTTCTGGTGTCATAATAATCACCTTAACAACTGGCTGATTCGTTGCAGCGCCTGACACAAGTTGTCGATATCGTTTGGGCTGGTGTACAGTCCTATGGACGCGCGACAGACAGAACTTTGGCCGAGCTTTTTCACCAGCGGCATGGCGCAGTGGTGGCCAGTACGAATTGCGATACCGTATCTGTCTAGAAATGCACCCACGTCAAACGAGTGATGGCCTTTGAGGTTAAATGAGATCAAGCCGCTGCGATTTTTGCTCTCTCCATAGATTTCGATTCCAGCCACGTTGGCTAACGAGTTCTCCATATAGCGCATAAGCTTGGCTTCGTGTGCCGCGATTGCGTTCAGGCCGATGTTTTCAACATACTCAATCGCAGCCCCTAAACCTAATATACCCGCGATGTTGGGCGTTCCTGCTTCAAACTTCCAGGGCGCTTGCCCATAAGATGTGCCGATAGGAAGCGTCACTTGATCGATCATCGCGCCGCCCCCTTCCCATGGCACCATGCTAGTCAAGTGCTCGGTTTTGGCGTAGAGCACCCCAGTACCTGTTGGGCCGTAGAGTTTGTGGGCAGAGAAAGCATAAAAGTCGCAGTCTAACTCGCTGACATCCACTTGCTGATGCATAACCGCTTGAGCGCCATCTATCAGTACAGGCACGTTTGCTTGATGTGCCAGTTTGACTATATTCTTCACCGGATTTACCTGCCCCAGCACATTGGAAACATGGGTCAATGCGACTAAGCGCGTTTTGTTGTTGAGCAGTTTTTTAAGCTCTGCCACATCGAGTTGGCCTTGGTTGTTCACTTCCCAGACGCGAATCTTTACACCGCAAAGATCGGATAACAGTTGCCACGGGACAAGGTTGGCATGGTGCTCCATTTCAGTGACGATGATTTCGTCTTCTGGTTTTACTTTTGGTCGAAGGTAACTATTGGCCACTAAGTTGATGGCTTCAGTGGTGCCTTTAGTAAACACAATGTTGCTGGCTTCGGCGGCGTTGATGAAATCAACAACTTGAGTTCGCACCAGCTCCATATCTTCGGTCGCCTTGGCGCTGAGATAGTGAGCGCCACGATGAACGCTAGCGTAGTCGCGCTGATAAAATTGCGTCATTCTTTCAATTACTGAAGCAGGTGTCTGCGCGGTGGCGGCCGTATCAAGATAAACCAGCGGCTTACCATAGACTTGCGTACCTAGCGCTGGAAAGTCCTTTGCCCACGGGCTTGCAATGGGAGGTAAATCAGCAATGGTTAACCTCTTTGTGTAACGAGTCTGCGAGTTTGGTATTCACGTAACTTCGCAGGCTTGGATGGCGGATTTTGTCGGCAACCTCGCAAACGAACGCGGACAACAGCATCTGTTCGGCTTGTTGTCGGTTTATTCCTCTTGCACGCATATAGTCAATTTGATTGTTATCCAACTGCCCCGTGGTTGCGCCGTGGCTACATTTCACATCATCGGCGTAAATTTCTAACTGAGGTTTGCAGTTTACTTGTGCATGGTCACTGAGCAACAAGCTATGGGTGTCCATTTGGCCATCAGTTTTCAGGGCGACCGGATCAACGTAAATCATGCCATCGAAGACCGCGTTGCCTTTGTCTCGACCGATAATCTTATGCATTTGCTCGCTGCGGCAGTGTGGAGCATTGTGCTTAAGATACGTTCGGCTATCAAACGTCTGATCATCTCTCGGCATGGCGACGCTGTTCATCGCCAACTCGCCATTATCGCCGCTCAGTTCTGAACTGGTTTGATGACGAACCAACAGGCCTGATAACAGCACGGCCGTCGAATTCGCTTTGGCATTTCTTTGCAAGCGAATATCGTTGTGGCCAAAGTGATGTTGCTGGTTTGATTCTTCGATCAACTTGGTGTGCTGGTAGTTAGCACCTTCACCAATATAGCTTGTTAATCGTGACAACGTCACTCCGCCTCCTTGCTCAAATGAGATGTGATGCTCGATAACTTCGAGTTCCGATAGGGGAGCCATCTCAATATGATGGCGATAGCTACACACTTCGCCTTTTTGACCAGAGCTGATATGCAGTAGATAAATCGGCTTGGTGACTCGCGTATTGGGCTCGACTTCAATCAGCACGCCGCCTGATGCTGTCGCATCATTCAAGTAGGTAAACGCATCGGCTCGCACTGAGCGCGAGAGCTCATTGGTTTCGATTGCGGTTAGCACGTTGAGCGGAGTGACGCGCACTTTAGGAATCCAATCGGAACATCTTGCTGAAAAGTGACCATCAAAGAAAACGAGTCGATAGGCATCGATACCTAGGCTGAGCCCTTCATAAGAGATATTTTCCGCTGACTGCAAGGCCGCAGGTTGCAGTGGCAGCGAATAGAACTGTTCGAGAGGTGTGTACTTCCATCCTTCTGCTTTAGCGCTAGGTAAACCCACAGATTTGGCTTTAACAAATTGATTTTGTTGCCAGTCTTGGCCCTGTACTAGGTGCTGTAAGGCATCCACTGAAGGACAGTTACTCTTCACCAGTAATCCACCCATAGCCTTTCTCCTCTAGCTCGTGTGCCAGTGTGTGATCGCCTGATCGCACGATTTTTCCTTTGTACAAGACATGCACATAATCTGGTTTGATGTAATTCAGAATACGTTGGTAGTGAGTGACAAGGATGAAGGCTCGCTGACCATCTTGCAGAGCGTTAACGCCAGAAGAAACGGCTTTTAACGCATCTATGTCTAGACCAGAGTCCGTCTCATCAAGAATGCATAGATCGGGTGACAACACCGCCATCTGCAAAATGTCGTTGCGCTTTTTCTCGCCGCCGGAGAAACCTTCATTCACTGAACGATTGAGCAGGGCGGTTGGCATCTTGAGTAGATTTGCTTTCTCTTCCAATAGATCTTCAAAATCAAAGCGATCTAATGGCTCTTGGCCACGATAATTACGAATTTCATTTAATGCGGTATTGAGAAAAAGCCTGTTGCTGACGCCCGGAATTTCAACTGGGTATTGGAATGCAAGGAAGACACCTTCACCCGCCCGTTTTTCTGGATCCAGTTCGGTCAGGTCTTTGCCTTTAAATAGTATCTCGCCTGCATCAACTTCATAGTCATCTTTGCCCGCGAGTGTCGCAGAAAGGGTACTTTTACCCG
Organism: Vibrio sp. MarTm2; assembly: GCF_027587055.1. Taxonomy (NCBI): domain Bacteria; kingdom Pseudomonadati; phylum Pseudomonadota; class Gammaproteobacteria; order Vibrionales; family Vibrionaceae; genus Vibrio; species Vibrio sp. MarTm2. Next base: position 34,179 of record NZ_JAPPTK010000007.1, read on the forward strand.
AGCCATTCGGCCCCATGATCGCGTGAACTTCGCCTGGTTTTACCGTCAGGCTGATGCCTTTAAGTATTGTATTGTCTTCTACACTCACGTGTAGATCTTTAATTTCTAGCATTGATTTATCCCACGCTATGCTCAAGGCTGATTGAAAGCAGTTTTTGGGCTTCTACAGCAAACTCAAGTGGTAATTCTGAAAATACGTCTTTGCAAAACCCGTTTACAATCATAGAAATAGCATCATCTTCACTGATGCCGCGTTGTACGCAGTAAAACAGCTGGTCTTCACCAATCCGCGAGGTGGTTGCCTCATGCTCCACTTGTGCCGTTGGGTTTTTCACTTCGATGTAAGGGAAGGTATGTGCGCCACATTGAGTGCCGATCAACATGGAGTCGCATTGGGTGAAATTACGCGCCTCTTCGGCGTGGGGCAGTATCTTGACGAGGCCACGGTAACTGTTTTCACTCTTACCCGCGGAGATACCTTTGGAGATGATGGTAGAGCGCGTGTGCTTGCCGATATGAATCATCTTTGTTCCTGTATCGGCTTGTTGAACGCCATTAGTCAGCGCCACCGAGAAGAATTCTCCAACAGAATAGTCACCCTTGAGAATGACACTTGGGTATTTCCAGGTAATCGCAGAACCCGTTTCAGATTGAGTCCATGACATCTTGCTGTGGTCGCCTTCGCACACAGCTCTTTTGGTGACAAAGTTTAAGATGCCGCCTTGGCTATCCTCTTCGCCAGAGAACCAGTTTTGAACGGTCGAGTATTTTACTTCTGCACGATCATGAATAATGACTTCCACAACCGCGGCGTGCAGTTGGTAGCTATCGCGCATGGGGGCTGAGCAACCTTCGATGTAGCTGACATAAGACTCTTCGTCAGCGATCAATATGGTGCGTTCAAACTGGCCCGTCTTCGCTTGATTGATGCGGAAATAGGTCGACAACTCCCTAGGGCATCGAACACCTTTAGGGATGTAAACAAAGGTGCCGTCGGAGGCGACAGCTGCATTCAACGCGGCAAAAAAATTGTCTTCAGGCGGAACGACGGTACCTAGATACTGCTGTACCAGTTCGGGATGCTCTTGGATCGCTTCACTAAACGAACAAAAGATGATTCCCAACTCTTTCAGTTCATTCTTGTAGGTTGTGGTAACAGAAACGGAATCAAAAATGGCATCAACGGCCACCTCCGCACCTTCACGAACTGGCACACCGAGTTGCTCAAAAGCGGTTTCAACTTCTCTGGTCAAATATTCATTGGAACCATCAGCTGAGCAGCCTGTGTTACAACTTGCGCAGCTTGGTGCTGAGTAGTAGCTGTAGTCCTGATAATCCAGCTCGGGATATTCGGCTTTGAGCCAGTGCGGCTCCGCCATTTGCTGCCATTTTCTGAAGGCGTCTAACCTAAATTGCAACATCCATTCTGGCTCGCCACGTTTTGCTGAGATGGCACGAACAACGTCTTCGTTGATGCCTTTGGAGAGTGTGTCAGACGAAAGTTGGGTGTAAAAACCCTCTTTGTAATGACTGGTTTGGAATAGTTCTTCGACTTCGGGCTGTGTTTCAACTGCACACATGATCAAACTCCAAAGCTTTCGCCGCAACCGCAAAGGTTTTTCACATTGGGATTGTTGTAGACGAAATGACTGTTAAGGCCTTGGCGGACGAAATCCAACTCAGTACCGTCAAGCATTGGCATGGCGCTCAACGAGACATAGAAAGGGGTGTTGTGTGACTCAAATCGCAAATCATCCTCTGCGATAGTGTCGACTAGCGTGACTTCATAGGCAAACCCAGTGCAGCCAGAGGGGCGGACACTAAGGTGAAAATACTGTCCTTGTTTGGTTAGCCCCGCGACGCGTTTTGCCGCGCTCTCAGAGAGACGGACTCCTTGCCACTCCATATCGTGAATAGAGATTTGAGTTGAATCTGAACTTGGAATACTCATTTAAAATTCCTGTTGTTCGAAAGTGCATGAGAATGATATTGATTATCATTTATTTATCAACCATGAGTTTAGTGAGGATAATGCAGTTGGCTTCTATATATTGACAAATAGTTACCTAGCAATACTATATGTAGCTTCAATTGATAATAATTATCATTACATTTTTGATCTAAGAGGTATTTATTCATGGACATCGTCGTATATTCCAAGCCCCAATGCGTTCAGTGCACCGCGACAGTAAAAGCACTTAAAGCCAAAGGCATCGCACACAAAGTGATTGATCTGACGCTCGATAACTCGGCGATGCAATCTGTTCAGTCGATGGGTTATCGGCAAGCGCCCGTTGTTGTGGCGGGAGCGAAACATTGGTCCGGTTTTCGTCCAGATATGATCAGTCAACTCGCCTAATGATTGTTTATTACTCCAGTGCGTCGGGAAACACTCAGCGGTTCGTGGAAAGATTGGAGGTAGATTCAATTCGACTTCCGATCAACGCCGACGAGCCTATGCCGATTCTAGAGCAGCCTTATGTTTTAGTTTGTCCAACTTATGCGGATGGAGAAGGGCGCGGCGCGGTACCGAAATCAGTGATCAAAGTTCTCAACCATGCAGAAAACCGCGCGCACCTCAAAGGGGTGATCGCCTCGGGAAATCGTAACTTTGGTGAACTGTTCGCCCAAGCTGGAAACATTATTGCGCATAAATGCCAGGTCCCTGTGCTTTATCGCTTCGAACTTTCAGGAACCCAGCACGATGTTCAAGCCGTGCAGCAGGGACTCGAACAATTTTGGAAACACCATGGATAACCAATTTAACACCGAGCCGCTCGATTACCATGCGCTCAATGCCATGCTTAACTTGCTTGATGAAAAGGGGAGTATCCAGCTAGATGCTGACCGACAAGCCGCGCGCCAATTCTTCTTACAGCACGTTAATCAGAATACGGTTTTCTTCCACAATTTGGCGGAAAAACTCGATTACTTGGTAAACGAAGGATATTACGAAAAAGAAGTTTTAGAACAATATGGTAGAGAGTTTCTTCATCTGATTTGGGATCGAGCTTATCAAGTCAAATTCCGCTTTAGAACCTTTCTTGGTGCGTACAAGTTTTTTACCTCTTATGCACTGAAAACCCGCGATGGAAAGCGCTATTTAGAGCGCTTCGAAGACCGCGTTGTGATGACGGCATTAACCCTTGCGCGCGGTGACAAAGCGTTTGCGCTGGATCTTATGCAAGAGATCATTTCTCAACGTTTTCAGCCTGCCACGCCAACATTTATCAACTCGGGGAAGAAGAGTCGCGGAGAACTGATCTCGTGCTTTTTGCTGCGCATTGAAGACAACATGGAGAGTATCGGTCGAGCGATTAACTCATCGCTGCAGCTCTCTCGTCGAGGGGGTGGGGTTGCTCTTCTTTTAAGTAACCTGCGTGAACAAGGCGCGCCGATTAAAGGGATACTCAACCAAAGTTCGGGTGTTGTGCCTGTCATGAAGTTGCTTGAAGACAGCTTTTCTTATGCAAATCAGCTAGGTGCCCGTCAGGGGGCTGGCGCAGTGTATTTGAACGTGCATCATCCGGACATTATGCAGTTTCTTGATACCAAGCGGGAAAACGCCGATGAGAAAATCCGCATCAAAACCTTGAGCTTGGGTGTTGTGATTCCCGATATTACGTTAGAGCTCGCCAAGCAGAACAAAGACATGTATTTGTTCTCACCCCATGATGTGGAGCGGGTCTACGGTGTGCCTTTCTCTGAAATCAGCGTGAGCGAGAAGTATCACGAAATGGTCGATGACCCGCGTATTCGAAAGAGTAAGATTTCGGCGCGTGGATTGTTTCAAACCCTTGCAGAGATTCAGTTTGAGTCTGGTTATCCTTACCTTATGTTTGAGGATACGGTGAATGCAGCCAACCCAATAAAGGGAAGAATTAACATGTCAAATCTTTGCTCCGAGATTTTGCAGGTTAATGATGCCTCTCACTTTAATGACGACTTGAGCTATGCCCACCTTGGGCGTGATATCTCGTGCAACTTAGGGTCAGTCAACATTGCCAAAGCGCTAGATGGTGGTCATTTAGCCCATACTGTCGAGGTGTCGATTCGCGCACTCAACGCCGTGTCTGAAATGAGTGCAATAGACAGCGTACCGTCGATACGTAGAGGCAATGATGAAAGCCACGCCATTGGTTTAGGCCAGATGAACCTGCACGGATTTTTAGCTCGCGAGCAAATTCACTATGACAGCGATGAGGCCGTCGATTTTACTCGAGCTTACTTTGCCACGACTCTATTCCACTGCTTAACCGCTTCAAACAAATTAGCTCAGGAGAAGCAGCAAGTCTTTGTTGGTTTCGAACACTCCAAGTACGCCACTGGCGAGTTCTTCACCAAATACTTGCAGCAAGACTACTCGCCTCGTACGGAGATTGTAGCGGCACTGTTTGAACGGTTGGATATGCGGGTGCCGTCGATTGATGATTGGCAGCAGCTTCAGTCTAAGGTGATGGAGTCTGGCTTGTACAACCGCAACCTACAAGCGATTCCACCGACGGGCTCGATCAGTTACATCAATGACGCAACGGCTTCGATCCACCCCGTCACCGCAAAAGTCGAAATTCGTAAAGAGGGCAAGATAGGGCGGGTTTATTTCCCTGCGCCATACCTGAGTAATGACAATCTCGAGTACTTCAAAGATGCCTATGAGATTGGTCCTAAAGCCATTATTGACGTCTATGCAGCAGCGACAGAGCACGTCGACCAAGGTTTATCCCTAACACTGTTCTTTAGTGATGAAGTGACCACTCGTGATATCAACAAAGCCCAAATCTATGCATGGAAAAAGAAGATCAAAACGCTCTATTACATTCGCATGCGCCAAAAAGCCCTTGAAGGTACGCAAGTTGAAGGCTGCGTCTCTTGCTCGTTGTAAACAAGGAACCCCACTATGAGTCACCTACACATTGAACCTGTTCGAGCGATTAACTGGAACCGAATGCAAGATGACAAAGATCTTGAGATTTGGAACCGCTTAACGGTGAATTTTTGGTTGCCCGAGAAGGTGCCATTGTCCAATGACATTCAAACTTGGAAGCAACTGACGCAAGAAGAGCAAACCCTGACGATACGAGTTTTTACTGGTTTGACTCTGCTTGATACGATTCAAAATACCGTTGGCGCGCCTGCCTTAATGGCTGATGCTCGCACTCCCCATGAAGAAGCCGTGTTGACCAACATCGCTTTCATGGAAGCGGTACACGCTCGCAGTTATTCGTCTGTTTTCTCGACCTTGTGCACTACGCCACAAATTGATGAAGCGTTTCGCTGGGCTGAAGAGAATCCGCTGCTACAAAAGAAAGCTCAGTTAGTACTGGAAGATTACCTAGCGCAAGACGACCCGCTCAAGAAAAAAGTGGCCAGTGTTTTCCTTGAAAGCTTTTTGTTCTATTCCGGTTTTTACCTGCCAATGCACTGGTCTAGTCGAGCAAAGCTGACCAACACCGCAGACTTGATTCGACTGATCATTCGAGACGAAGCGATTCATGGCTACTACATTGGCTATAAGTTCCAGCTGGCGTTTAACGAACTGTCACAACAAGAGCAAGCTAAGGTTAAGGATGAGGCTTACTCGCTGATGTTCTCTTTGTATGAAATTGAAAGCCAATACACAGAATCGTTGTACGACCAAGTGGGTCTTACGGAGGACGTGAAGCACTTCCTACACTACAACGCGAATAAAGCGCTGATGAATCTTGGATTCGAACCTCTGTTTCCTGATGAGTTGTGTCAGGTTAACCCAGCCATTATGGCGGCGTTGTCGCCAAATGCCGATGAGAACCACGATTTCTTTTCGGGTTCTGGCTCGTCTTATGTCATTGGTAAAGCGGTTGCCACCGAAGATGAAGACTGGGATTTTTAGCCCAAGCCAACTTTTCGGCTAAAGCAAAGGGGAAGGGCACTCGGAGCAAGCTTTATCAGTTCCGAGTGTCGCTTTATTACTTAGTTAAATGGTAAACGATGCGTTGATGGTTAAAGGGAGAGTAAGAATAGGTTAGTGCCATTGCACCACGAAGGGCATTTACGTAGAATCGCCGCTCCTTGATTCAATCTGTATTTTAAGGAAATACCGATGAACGCCACACAAGCTGTAGCGGCGCATTCCGCGGAGCACATGACGTCTAGAAAGCGTGATGTTGCACTCCGCGAACTGATGTCGCTGGCAAAAATGGCCGCAGTGATTGCTGTGCCTGCTTTGCTTATTGCCCTGGCTTGGATTTAAACCAGAGCACACTGCACAAGGATGTGTGCTTTTTACTGCGCAAGCCCACCTTTTGTTAGCTGAGTTGGATTGAGTAAACGTTCTAATGTCGCTCTATCCAGATCGGTCTCTTCTTCTGCCACGTCAATTATGGCTCGGCCCTGTTTATAGGCTTTCTTCGCAATATCCGCCGCTTTGAGATAACCAATTACAGGGTTGAGCGCGGTGACCAAAATTGGATTACGTGACAGCGCAACTTGCAAGTTGTCTTCGCGCACGTTGAAGGTTGCGATGGCTTTGTCTGCTAGTGCAATCGCTGAGTTAGACAGCAGTTCAATACTCTCAATGACGTTGTGAGCAATAACCGGTAGCATGACATTGAGTTGGAAGTTGCCCGATTGGCCAGCAAGGGTAATGGTGGCATCGTTACCAATCACTTGCGCAGACGCCATAGCAGCCGCTTCTGGAATCACAGGGTTCACTTTACCTGGCATGATTGAAGAACCCGGTTGAAGGCCTTGCAATTCGATTTCGCCAAGACCAGCAAGAGGACCAGAATTCATCCAGCGGAGATCATTCGCGATTTTCATGGTGACGACGGCGGCTGTTTTCAGTTGTCCTGACAGCGCAACAATCGCATCTTGCGAGCTTAGGTTGTAGAAGAAGTTACTGCTGGCAGTGAACTGAATACGGGTCGCTTGCGATAGGTTGTCAGCAAATGCAGCAGCGAATCTAGGATCGGCATTGATGCCTGTCCCTACCGCTGTCCCGCCTTGAGCCAACGCTTTAACCGCCGTCAAGCTGTGAACAATGCCGGTGCGAGCTTGCTCGATTTGGTATTGCCAACCACCCAGCTCTTGATCGAATGTAACTGGCATCGCATCCATTAAGTGAGTACGTCCTGTTTTAACCACTTGTCCCACTTCTTCTCGTTTTGCTTTAAGTGCGTTAATCAGATGATCAAGAGCAGGAAGAAGCTGTTTCTCAATTGAAATTGCGCTGCTGACTTGGATGGCGGTTGGTACAACGTCGTTACTACTTTGGCCCATGTTCACGTGGTCATTAGGGCTCACGTCTGCACCAAGAACATCGCTTGCTAACGTAGCAATCACTTCATTCGCATTCATGTTTGAACTGGTGCCTGAGCCAGTTTGGAAAACATCGATTGGAAAGTGTTCTAAGTGCTCTCCGTCGATGATTGGCTGAGCGGCGTCCGCAATAGCATTGGCAATATCACCTTCAAGTAAACCAAGTTGTGCATTAGTGAGTGCTGCGGTTTGCTTTACATAAGCGAGCGCTTGGATGAAAGCGACCGGCATCTTGTGGCGACTAAAATGGAAATTGTCGACGGCACGTTGAGTTTGAGCTTGGTACAGAGCATTTTCAGGTACTTGAACCTCTCCCATGCTGTCTTTTTCGACACGAAATGTAGGCGAGCTTGAAGGTTGAGTCATGTTTATTCCTTACGTTATCAGTCTAAAGGCGCTTGAATGCGCTGTAATTGTTGTTGTAATTGAAGAAATCGAATATCACCGTCATCCCAGTGGTAGTAAAACCGCTTGAGACAGAGTAGTGGCGTGTGAATGGAGTCGAGGCAGACACGACGAAATATTCGGCTGCGAATTGGGTCTTGGATGGCGTCCAACAAGTCAAAATAGAGCCGTCTTAGGAAGAGCTCACACAGTAGCGTGTTTTCGTTAGTCGCTCCGGGTTCATAAAACGACGACAGGTTCATTGCGCTGTGGATGTAGTCTTGAATAACGTCGGGTTCAAAACCACCAGACGTGAGTTTATTGTTAAAGCGGTCCTGTGCTTTAAAGAAACACAAATACAAGGGTTGCTGGCAATGCATGATTCGCCTCGACTTTTTAATCTTAATGATAATTATTATCAAATAAGATCTTTTTATCAACCCTGCTTTCGGTATGGAAAAAGAAAACTGGCTAGCGAAGGGGGGAAGCTAGCCATTAGAAACATGCTGCTGTTTATCCAAAAGTGCAGACTGCATTTCAATGATTTCTTCAGGAAGTACAGGGCGAGCAAAATAGTAGCCCTGAATTTGTTCACATCCCATCGCGTACAGCTTGTCGAGCGCTTGTCGGTCTTCAACCCCTTCCGCGACTAAGCTCACTTGAAGTCTGTTCGCTAGCTGGATGATCAGCCAAACCACACTTTCAGAGGTCTCGTTGGTTAACATATTGCGAATAAACGTCGCGTCGATCTTGATGCAGTCTATTGGGTAGCTGTGAATGTAGTTTAAACTCGAATAGCCAGTACCAAAGTCATCGAGAGCCACGGTAAAACCAAGCAATCTGAGTTTATCTAAGATAATTTTCACTTCCTTGGTACGTGAAAGGAGCACGGTTTCAGTGAGCTCGATGGTGAACTCTTCCGGTTTAAATCCGTAATGCTCAATGGTTTCTAGCAAGTGTTCTAAATACCGTTTGGCATTGGTTATTTCGTAGGCAGAGCAGTTCAGCGCGAGCTTTACTTTATGTCCCAATCCTTTTTCAAGTTTCTGTTTAGCGGCGCAGGCCAATTCTACAATTCGCTCACCAAGCTCAATGATCAGTCCTGATTGCTCCGCAGCTTCGATAAATTCCAAGGGAGAAATAGCACCAAGCGCTTGGCTATTCCAACGAGCAAGCACTTCGAAGTAGTTCCATTGTTCAGAGTGCCGACTGACAATTGGCTGAGTCACCACGTAGATCTCGTTTTCTCTGGTCGTGGGGTCCAATTCGTTTCTTAACGCATCAATGATCATTGCTCTTCGATAGTATTGCGCGCTCAAATGGGTGTCATAGCATTGAATAGATAGGTGTCGAGACTGCTTACCTTCTTTCAACGCGAGACTGGCATTTAACATGATTTGATCCGCATTTAAGCTATGAGCACTGTAGCGCGCTAAGCCGATGCTGACTTTCACTCGAATGGTGTGCGCTGGGTCTTGATACCCTTGTTCAAGTCTATCGATGATGCGATTGCACACTTCAAATGGGTCGCCAGACAGTGAAATAAACGCGAACTCATCCCCCGCGATACGAAAGGCCAGCTTTTTGTCGTGGACTGTTTCTTCAATCGTCTTGGCGACGAACTTGATTATCTGGTCGCCAATGTAATTGCCATACAGATCATTGATTGACTTGAAGTTATCGATATCGATATAGGCGAGTGTAAATGGAGTTGTCCCGATTTCGGTTAACCGTTCCAGCTTATCAGCCAAAAAGCTTCGATTGAGTAGGCCAGTCAAATTGTCGTGAGAAACCTCGAAACTCAGTTGGTTGACCAAGCTGTCTGAGCGAGCTGAAAGCCATTTAGCACGTAGGCTGTGAACCACAACATGGGAGAACAGTTTGTGGTGATAAATCATCTCTTCGACATCGTGTAACTCTCGGGTGAAACTGGAGAGAAGCACACCCAACACTTCGCCCGTTTCTGAACGAAGTGGTACGCCTAAATAGGACTTGATGCCATTTTCTTTGAGGTACACATCGTGAGGGAAGCGTTTTACAACTTCGTTTTCATACAGGACATGGTCAAGATCTGTGTTGGTGACCGTTGCACAGGGTGTTGCCGCTAACGCATAGGCGAAAGGGGGCTGCAACTGATTCTCGCACGCGAAAGACAAGGTGGTTGCTTTGGTTTTGAAGCGATCAACCTCTATCAAGCATGTGCAGAAACTTGAATAATTCTGATGCAACACGAGGGTTACATTGTTGAGCAGTTCCGCGCCATCTAAACTCAATGTTTTGTTGATTACATCCAAATCAATAGACGAAGCGAGCATTGTATTCCTAGCCATAATAGAACCCATATTGAGTGATTTGAATCACATGTTGTTAGTATTGGTTCACATTAAATATGGTATAGGTCGCATATTATCGCAAGTGAGATTGTCTATTTATCCCTTCGACTTTAGTCCGATCGTTCTTTAGCTAGGCGCTCTTTTAAATAGTCCAAAAACAGTTTGGTGCGCGTGTGCTGGTAGTCCAATTTAGGGTAATAGGCGTACACGGTCGCTTCATCTGCCGTGATGTTCGGTAAGATGCGTCGAAGCGTACCGTTATTGAGATCGTCTTTGATCATCACATCGTTTGTGACCAAGATACCCATGCTGTTTTTCGCCGCATAGAACATTGCCTCTGGGTTGGTTGTTGCAAAATTGCCAGACAGCATGATGCGTTTTCCCTGCGTTAGCGTGATCTCTCTTTGCGGTCTCTCCCCCCATATCAGGGCATTGTGTGAGGTCAATTCTTCGATTGTTTTCGGTTCTCCGTGAGTCTCTATATAGCTTGGTGAGGCATAAAAGCCCGCTTTATGCTCGAAGAGTGGTGTGGCTTTGAAGCTAAGTGAGTTGAGTTGCTCCAACTCGCGACTGATAAAAAGATCCAAACTCAGCTCTGGCAGTTGCCCTGGTGTCGTGGTGATCAGCTGAATGCGAATATCGGGATACATGCGAAGAAAATCATTCAAGTATTGGACGAGAAATTTCGATCCTACCGCTAGCGTGGCACCAATTTTTAGTAACCCTGCAGGACTTTGGCTCACCGAGCGAGTCTCATCGACAATGGATTGCCACTCCTCGAGTTGCATTTTGGCTCGTTCGTAAAAAAGAGCCCCGGCCTCGGTCTGTGTTACTGTCCGTGTGGTGCGCTTTAAGAGTTGTACGCCAATTCGTTCTTCTAACCAGTGGACTCGTTTGGAAATAGCAGAGCTGGTGGTGTTCATTTTCCGTGCTGCGCCATTGAAGCTCCCTTCATCAACCACACGAATATAACTGTGAACGCTTTGAATCCAATCCATACTATTGCCTTATTGATTCTTGTTTGGAACTAATCAGTTTCCAACGAAGTGTATTATCTTTATCCAGTACCTAATTTACACTGAAATGAAATCGGTGCAACTAAGGGGGGAGAATGAGGAAAACACCTATTTTGTTGGCAATGATGATCATTGCGACGGGTCAAGTTGGTGTCAGTATTTATCTGCCGTCTTTACCCCTAATTAGCCAAGACTTGGCTGCCAGCCATGCCGATGTTCAATTGTTAGTGACCCTTTTCTTAGTCGGATTTGGCGCTTCCCAGCTGTTTTATGGACCTTTGTCTGATTCCATCGGGCGACGCCCTGTGTTTTTGTTGGGCCAGGGCGTGTATTTGCTGGGGACGGTGATCTGCGTTGCATTTTCGAGTGACCTTTCAACCTTGATTCTCGGGCGTTTACTGCAAGGTCTAGGTGCGGGAAGCGCATCTGTTCTTGGGCGGAGTGTGCTTAGAGATAGCTACGACGGCCCACAATTGACCAAGGCGCTCTCTTACATCTCGGTGACGGCTTCAATCATGCCTATTGTTGCGCCAGTGTTTGGCGGGTGGATGGCTTTTTATCTTGGGTGGCAGTCGGTGTTTTTGTTTGTGCTGATCTACTTGGCGGCGATTTTTACCTTGGGTTATTTCGTCCTGCCAGAGACAAACAACAGCGGCAAGCATCGATTCAACATAGTCGAGGTGGTAAAAAACTATGGGCGTTTGCTTGGCAACCGGCAAGTTATCTCGAGCGCCAGTTATAACTGGATCAGTTACTTAACTAGCCTTGTGTCGCTCTCGGTGATGCCATTCTTGCTGCAACATCAAATCGGACTGACGGCGGCAGAGTATGGCTCTGTAATGATCATCCCTTCTGCGGGGTTGATGTTGGGTAGCTTAACTCTCAATCTCCTCAACCGTTATCTATCTACTGCACAGCTTTTAGTCTTATCCATTTCGATTATGGGGTCGGCTGGTGTTTGGTTGTTGGTCACTCAAACCACGCTGTTTAATCTGATTTGGGCGTTCACTTGGCTGACGATTGCACAGGGAATGTCATTTCCTTTGTCGATCAGCATGCTGTTGGAGCCGCATAAAAAACAAGCCGGAGCGGTGTCCGCTTTATCGGGTTCTATTCAAATGTGTCTAGCAGGATTATTTGGTGGCTACCTTGTTGAGCATTGGGTTCAAGGCCAAACTTCGTTGGGGTGGGGATACATTATCGCCGCAACCATCATGGCGAGCGTGACCTACATGACGTTTCGTCGACCTATTATTAAGCAAGAGTTTGCTTGAATGGGCACAAACGACTGTTACAATGCGCGCAGCAAAATTAAATGCACCAAATAGGTAGAAAGCATGGAACACAAAGAGTTTGAACAGTTGGTGAAAGCCCTGTGCGAAAAAGAGAATTTGCCCCAAGCGCTAGAAGTACTAAAAGCGTCAGACGACCCTGAAGTGGCGGAAGCGGCACAATCTTTGGTTGGTCAGTTTGCCTTGGCGGAAGTGGAAGGTGAGAAGCGAATTTACCATGTTACCATCCAAGAAAATGAGCAAGGTGAAGAGCAAGAGTTTATCGAGCATGTGATGAACGAAGGCGATAATGTCATTGTGTTCGTTGCTTGGTTCTTTGATGTCATGTTTGAAGTGAAACGCAAAGAGACCTACCAAGCGGCAGGCAAAACGTATCACCAACCAAAACGCGCAAAATAATGTGATTTAGATCTTGTTTTTGTTTTAATTGTGATTAAAATCACGCTCCTTACTGTCGAGGAGATACACATGAATCACGAATTAGGCAATGCATATCTAGGTCAAATGATCGCAAAGCAAGCAATGCACGAAGCATTGTACGGAAAGCCTAAGGCGAAGAAAGCCTCTTTCATCAAACGCATGATGAAGAAAATGAGCAAGTAAACGCTTTGAGTGAAATGGAATTTAAAAAAGCCGGAAATCATCGCTGATTTCCGGCTTTTGCTTTTCTGGGCATCGTTGAGAGTTATCCGACTGAGCTTTGATTCTCGTCCAGAGTCACCACGTTATCAGGTACATTGCTCAAGCCTTTTTCATCCAACCAAACGGCAAGGTTATCTGAGCCTCCCATATAGTGACCATCCATCCAGATTTGTGGCACAGTTACAGGGGTTTTCTCACCGATAATGGCTTTGACCTCTGGAATCATTCGGTACAAAGCGGCACTCTCTTTCACGACATCGTGATATTGGTACTCAATGCCAGCATCGTCGAGCATTTTCTTCGCTTTGACACAGTAAGGGCAAGTCGCTTTGCCATAGACAATGTTACCTTTCAGGGTATCGCGCGTTGTCCATTCTTTGATCACAGATTGCACTAATACACCGCGGTTTAGCGCTTCGCCTTGGCTGATGACTTTGCCTTCAACCATCAGAATCGGGGCATGCCAAGCACCAACTTTCAATGGTTCCCACCAATGAGAGAGCCAATCTTTGACTTCGAGCTCTATTGGTACGTCAGCAAGTTCGTTTTCAAACGTATCTTTGAGGATGTCTTTTGTTAGAGTACATTCACCGCAAGGAATCTTGACACTGAATGGTCCCCAACTGCCTCCCCAGCGATACAGTGTAATTTTAATTGGCTTTGTCATTGAACTCTCTCCCGTAAACCTTTACCTAATAGAAAGGAACTAGGCGGATTTAATTTCAGCTTGGCGCGATTTTTTTGATTCCCACTGGGTGATGAATGCCACTGACGCGATAATGATTGCAGCTCCCAGCCACAGCCTTCCTGGTGGTACCCAGCCAAACACCATCCATCCAGCAAGTACGTTCAGAGGCAGTTTTGCGTGGTCAAAAGGTTGCACAAAAGAGGCGTCAGCAACGGAATATGCTTTAACAATAGCCCATTGCGCTAAGGCCGTCATGGCGCCAGCGGCAAGAAGCACCAACCAGATCGTTCCACCCGTCGGCATTTGCCAATCGGGTAGTGCCAACAAGATATTAAAGGGCGTGATCAGAACCAGTAGGTATACCACCATGGTCGAAGGAGAGTCATCTGACGAAAGCTTCTTCACCATCAATGAATAACATGCCCAGAAGAAGGCGGCGCCAACGGGCAGCAAGGATGCCCAGTTAAAGTTATCTGCCCATGGCTCTAGAATGATCATCGCGCCAACAAATCCGGTGAGGGTGGCAAACCAGCGAGCGAGTCCCACTTTTTCTTTTAAGATTAGCCCAGAGCCGACCGTCGCAAACAGAGGCGATGTCATGAGCAGTGCAATGCCTTGCCAAATCGGTACCGGATAAGCTAACGCCCAAAGCCAAAGCTGAATACCGATAACAGAGAGAAACACACGAAACACATGCAGACCAAGGTGTTGTGTTTTCAGCGATTGTCTAATGCCAAGCGTTTTTAGATAAGGAAGAATGACCACTAAAGCGATGGCATATTGTATTAGTGCCACCGTTGTGGACGAGAGGCCAAAGTTGATACTGGCGACTTGCGCAAGGCTATTGACGATGGCGAAAGCAAGACCGGCTGTCAGCATCCAGCTTGCGCCTTGAATAGGGTGGTGGGCTCTAGAATTCATAATCTTGTAAAGATGAAAAAGGGTTGCTGAATCATACGTGTTTATCCCTCTTGCGTCACCACTCTATCTCGTTGTTGATGTTCAAATTTATCGAGGGTTAATCCCTTATTTTACTGGGGTTTACGCCGATTCATCGTGACTACAGAGAAAACGACTAGCGTCATTCCAATCGCGTGCCAGAGCGTAAAGGTCTCGCCAAGGAGAAACACAGCGGCGATGGCCGTAATCGCTGGACCTATATTGCTCGTTAAACTCAGTTGTGTAGGGGAGAGTCGCGCCATGGCTGCGGCAATAAGATAAGAAGGCAGAACGGTACAAAAAATACCGAGTAGCACACCAATAACAATCAGCTCTTGGCTCCATTGTGTTATATGAGCACCACTGCTGAGCAGATGAAGTAAGATGGCGCACCCAGCACTGCCCATCCCTATACTGGTAAATAGCGCACTACCAAGATGGGAGATGAGTGGTTTACTCCAAACCAAATAGAACGCAAACACCAGTGCGGAGGCCATAGCCAACAGGCTGCCTTTAACAATGGATTTGCCAAGTAGCTGAAAGTCATGGATAAAAATAAAGGCGATGCCTAAGTAACCAATCAGCGCCGATAACATGACCTGCTTGGTCGGAACTTGCTTGTAGAGCGCCCAGCTGATCAGAACCACAAATGTCGGGAACAAAAATATCAGCAGACGCTCAAGTTGAGCCGAGATAAAAGCCAGTGATGCAATATCAAGATAGCTGGCACAGTAGTAACCCAGGATTCCAATAACCACCGCTTTTAGCCCATGGTTCCTGACTTTGTTTCGATTGTCTGCGCGACGACAAAGGTAAAAAAACATCGCGATATAGAGAGGCAGAGAGCTAAACGCACGCAGCGCCATTATCGAGGTTGCATCGCCGCCGGCTTGATAGGCAATTTTTATTAAAACGGGTTTCAGTGAAAAGAGAATACACCCTGCCAGAGCCAGCAAGATGCCGATTTGCGTTGTAGATGCTACGGTTGAGGGTATGGGTTGAGAGTCTTCGGTCATAGTCTCGTATCCTTGAAAGTGAAGATAAGGCGACGAGAGAGTGGGCGACTGGCTACGTTCTCTCGTAGCCAGGCATACAGTTACCTACCAGCTACGGGCATTAAGCAGAAGGAGCCAAAGGTAGGTAAACGTGCAGTGCATAATCATAATCCTGTTTGATGACTTTTTAGCCTAACGTGATAGTAAGTGCTATGCAACCTCTTTATCTGCCGACTGCTGTTCCAATTGAACCAGGGCTCTTTGATACATCCACCATGCGCAGCCACCTGCAAGGAAATTACCCACTAATGAGCCCCAAAATAGTCCTTCAATCCCCGCTAATTGAGCACCAACCCAAAGACATGGCAAGAAGAACGCAAACAACCGCAGCGCTGAAATCGTCAACGCAGTGTAGGATTTTCCAAGTGCGTTTGCGACAGACACCATCAACATACAGATACCTAAGGCGCCCAAGCTGAATGGGACGATTAGCAGGTGATAATGGAGAATATCGCTCACGTTGGTTTCGCTGGTCATCAGAGTTGAAAGTGGCTCAGCGCCTAGCCACGTAATCAAGGCAATAAGCAGCTGAAACCCTAGGACATAACGACAAGCGATGCTCACCAATTGGCGAATGTCATCTAACTTATTGGCGCCAAGCAGTCGTCCTATCATTGGAGGCATTGACATGGTTAGAGCCAACACGGATACGATGGCGAAAAACTCATATCGAGATCCGAGCGCCCAAGCAGCGACAGCCGCCGTGCCAAAACTGGCAAGCAGTTTCGTAGCTAACATGGAAGATAAAGGAGGCAGCAGTTGGCTGATCATGGCAGGTCCCATAATGTTGGCAATCGAACGAACACTTTGGCTGACATCAAGGTCAGCCCATTGGTAACAAAGCCACTTTTTTCGGCTAACTTTGGGTGCAACGACAAGAATCCCGATACCAAATGCCAAGATAGTTGCAATAGCAGCGCCATTGATACCCAGATCAAAGGTAAAAATGAAAATCGGGTCCAATACGAGGTTGAGTAAACTCGTAACCATCATCATGGTGCCTGGTAGCATGGTGTTACCATTCGCACGACATATACTGTAAAAGAAGTATAAAAGGGCGCCTGTCCACGCACTAACAAGCCAAACAATCCAGTAGCTATCAATGATCGGGAGTACCGATTCAGGCGCGCTAAGTAGCGCCAAGATAGGGCCACGCAGCAGATAAATGAACAGCGAGATGAGGGCGACGCCGACACTGCCCATCACAATGATCAAGCCTCCTAGCTGCTGCGCATAACGTTCTTGTTTTGCGCCCAGAGCTCTGGAAATGACTGCCGTTGTTGCGATACCTAAACCGACTTGTATACCAATAATGATCATCTGTATTGGCAGCGTAAAACCTTGTGCGGCCAGCGGTAGAACGCCCAACTGACCAATAAAAGCACTGTCAATCAGTTGGAAGCTCATTAGCGACAAGACACCAAATAACATTGGCCAAGTCATATTAAAAAGTTGTCGTGCCAAAGAAGGCGATGTATTTAGCGTGTTTGAAGCCATAATCTCTCTATTTTAGTGAAGGCGGTTCTTTAGAAAGCAAAGCCGAGGCATGACCTCGGCACTTGGAAAACTGTTCTTGCGGGTTAGTCGTCAAGATCGTCTGCGTACCCTTTTGGCGGAGGTGTCCAGCCTCGTTCGTCTGCTGCATGTTTGTCGGATCGATCTCGCGTCATTTCAAGTTTGATCTGCTCTTCAAGGTGCATAAACAGTTTACGGTAATTATTGTCAAACCGCTCTCCGCTCGAATCTTCTTCCCAAGCTTGATACAAACTGTCTGACTTGCGATTTTCGACCCGCTGATAAGCCGCTTTTTGCTGCTCAACAAAGAATGGATGGTGCCCGAGGCCACGCATCGCATGCGCGCCCAGTTCTAATGCTGAGTGGTAGGTTTCAAGTTCGATCACATCCGCGCCCGCTTGGCGAAGAAGGTAACCATGACCACGGTCAAAGGCACGAGCAAGAACTTTGACATGCGGGTAGGTGTGTTTGACGTACTTAGTGAGTTCAACGCTGCTTTCGCGATTATCGATAGCGATGACCAACATTTCTGCTTCTTCAATCCCCGCCGTGTGAAGCATATCCGGTCGGGTGGCGTCACCAAAATAGGCTTCAGTGTTGATTTGGCGAACGACATCAATCTGGTCAGCCTGATGGTCAAGAACCACGGTTTTTATTCCATTAGACACAAGCAGTCGATTCACAATCTGACCGAAGCGACCAATTCCTGCAATGATCACGCTGCCATGTTCTTCTATTCTATCAGCGACCTGATCATTGGACTGATGCTGGTAGCGAGGAAGAATGACTTTATCAAAGAAGATGAATAAGCCTGGTGTTAAAAACATCGATAGGGCGACGACGAGAGAGAGTGTTTGCGCAAGCTCAACAGGAATAACGTGATTTTGCACCGTGAAGCTCAGCAATACGAAACCAAATTCACCAGCTTGGGCAAGGCTCAGTGTAAACAACCATCGATTGCTGCTCTTGATACGAAAAGCAAAGGCTAATACGAAAAGAATCAGCGCTTTGAGCAGCATGACCCCAAGCGTTAGACCAACGATAACAAAGAACTGGTTGAACAGGATGGCAAAGTTGATGCCCGCCCCGACGGTGATAAAAAACAGGCCGAGCAATAAGCCTTTAAATGGGTCGATGTTCGACTCCAATTCATGGCGAAACTCACTGTTTGCCAATACGACACCAGCCAAAAACGCGCCTAATGCAGGAGATAGCCCAACCAAACTCATCAACGCGGCAATGCCAACGACCAACATCAACGCCGTGGCAGTGAAGATCTCCCGTAGGCCAGAGCTGGCGACAAATCGGAACAGTGGACGGCTCAAATAGTGCCCTCCAACCACTAAACTTGCTATCGAGACCACAATCACGATCGCGTAGGCCCAACTAGGTAATCCGGCGACTAGGCTCAGTTCCTCATGGTGTGCCGCAGCCGCTGCAGCGCCAGACTGCGCTTTTTCGACCAATTCGGGCAAAGCAAGCAAGGGAATAAACGCCAGCATTGGGATAACAGCAATGTCTTGAAATAGCAAAACCGAAAAGGCATTTTGGCCGCCCTCTGTTTTACTGAGCCCTTTTTCGTTAAAGGTTTGCAGTACGATCGCAGTTGATGAAAGCGCAAAAATCAGGCCGATGGCTAAGGCAATTGTCCACGGTTGATTAAAGTAGTGAGCTATCGCCATGATCAGAGCCGCAGTACCGACAACTTGCAGACCGCCAAGGCCCAGAAGTCGATTTCGCATTGACCAGAGCATTTTCGGCTCTAGCTCTAAACCGACCAGAAATAGCATCATGACAACGCCAAATTCGGCAAAGTGTTGAATGGTGGTGGTTTCTTCGCCAACCAAACCGATTATTGGGCCAATGACTACCCCGGCAATCAAATAGCCGAGTACCGAACCAAGGCCGAGTCGCTTTGCAATGGGGACAGCAATAACGGCTGCGACAAGGTAGATAAATGCTTGGAGAAAGTAACCCGTCATGCCTTGTCCTCAGTTTTGATATTCGCTAAACAATGAGTCAGTTTTTCTGCTTTTGTTGCCTGTTTAAAATCTAAGCGCCCATCCACAAGCGCTTGAAGAAGCGTTTTCCACTCTTCAACGTGCTGTTTTATTCGCCCTTCTTCTTTTGCTGTTCTTGCGCCAAACAGGGCGAAAGGTGCGAGGTATCTCATCCCCGTGAGTGATGCCATTTGCTCAAGCGGGTAGAGCAGTTTTCGAATCGTAAAATGGTTATAGCCATCACTTTGATAGGCGTCTTCTTTGCCGCCAGCGGTGAGGGCGCAGAAAAACTTCTTGCCGTGGAGGGCATTACCTTCGCTGCCGTACGCGAAACCATACTCCAGCACAAGATCTTGCCACTCCTTCAAGATGGATGGCGTGGAATACCAATAAAGCGGAAATTGGAAAATGATGATGTCGTGATCGCGCAACCGTTGTTGTTCGAGGTCTATATTGATGTTGTAAGTTGGGTACTCGTAATAGAGATCGACCGCGGTGACACCTTCGATCGCCTTTGCCGCGCGGAACAAAGGTTGATTCACTTCTGAACGTCTCGGTGACGGATGAGCATAGAGAACAAGGACGTTGTTGGTTGGCATAGCAAACAAAGACTCACGGTTTTATAGAATGAGGTTATTGTTGCACAGAGATACCGTTTTAACCATTTGTAACCTTTACTAAATGACAGAAACAGTTTCAAAAATTCGTGGACAATCCATGTGTGAGTTTGTCGGAGGGAGCCTCGTGCTAACGACTGCCGCGGCTGATGGCGTCAATGATGTCGTCGAGGTACTCAACCACTAACGAGGCGTGGTCTGTAAATTGCGCTCTTTGTCCATGAGTCACCAAGCATGAGGGCATATTGGCGTTATAAGCCGCTTGTAAATCATACAGATAGTCGCCGACATAGAGAATTTGATGCGCTCGGAGTGACCATTCTTTGGCAAGAGCGAGTAAGGAGTCAGGAGCGGGTTTTGGCGGATAGTGTTCCCGACTGATGATGCGTGAAATATCCAACTGGTTGTGAGTGACTTTTTGTTTGGCAGCTTGCTCGCAGTTGCGAGTGATGATGGCGGTTTGCAGTTGATTGGCGTTGATGAAGTCGAGCAGTTTCATGCAACCCGGCATCGGCGTTGAGTGCTGAGCATCGTCAAGTTCGTGTTGGAGAATCATTGCATTGGCTTGTTCGGTTTCAACAGGGCAGTTCAGCGTGTCGACAAATGAGAGCAAATCACTGTCTAAAGGGCAGCCGATTTGCTCTCTTAACCATTTAAAGTCCATGTTTGAACTCACTAAGGTATTGTCTAGGTCGAATACAATTGCTTTGATGGAGGTAGTATCAAGTTGAATTGCGGGCATAGACTGTACCTTATGTTTAAATGGGTGTTAGGCGAACTCTTTCTCCAGATAAGTGACGATGTCTGAAGATTCGTACATCCACTCGACCTGGCCATCTTTTTCAATGCGAAGGCATGGCACTTTAATACGGCCGCCACCCGCTTCAAGAGCAGCGCGATGGGTTGGATCATTTTTAGCATCTCTGAGCTCAATATTCACTGACTGACGCTTCATTGCACGGCGAACTTTCACACAAAATGGACACGCTTCAAATTGATACAGGGCCATGGATTGCGCTTTGGTATCGGCCTCTTTTTGCGCATCTGGTGAACGTTTGACTCCTCTTGGGGAGAAAACAAAGTTGAGCAACAAAATAACGCGGCCCAAAAACCAACGAATAAATTTCATACTATTCCCTTTAGTGTAGCTGGAGGTTGACTTAATAGTGGATGGGTTAGGTAGCCCGTCCCATCCTTATGTGGCCTATTGTAACCAAGTTGTAATCAAGAGGATACTGGCTTAGTTGAGTTCTATTTGGTGTTTTTTAGTGACATTTATGCCTAAGCGTTTCGCTAAGCGAGTCAGGTTGGCTCGGTCGGTTTTAAGCTCCCGCGCTGCTTGAGCCCAGTTGAAATTGGCTTCGGTGAGGGCGGCCATGATGATGGTTCGTTGATAGGATTCCGTCGTTTCACGAAGCCCTTTCGACCAGTCAATATCATGAGTCAATGTGGCTGGAGCCGAGGACGCTTGGGCGGTTAACCCTGATACGGAATGCAGATCGCCAATATCTTCAAGAGTCACCGTGATAAGGTGACCACTTCGCACTCTTGCCCGTGCTTTAAGCGCCGCACGATTAATAACGTGTTCGAGCTCTCGAACGTTTCCTGGCCAATTATACTTGGCCAGAGCCAGTCGAGCTTCTTTTCCCAACTTGATTTGTACAATGCCAAGTTTTCGTCTTGCTTGCTCTAGGAAGTACCCTGCTAGCAGAATTATATCCCCGTCGCGTTCGCGAAGCGGCGGAACCTGAATCGGGTAAACGCTCAATCTATGGTAGAGGTCAGAGCGAAAGCGGCCGTCAGCGACTTCCTTTTTGAGGTCACGGTTAGTGGCGGCAAGCACCCGCACGTCAATGGTTTCAACCTTGTCTTGGCCAACGGGCTGAATTTCGTTGTTTTGCAGTGCTCGTAATATTTTGCTTTGCGCGGCAAGCGGAAGTTCACCAATTTCATCGAGAAAGAGCGTGCCGCCGTTAGCCAGAGCAAATTTGCCCATACGGGATTTATCGGCCCCAGTAAACGCCCCTTTTACATGACCAAACAGCTCGCTTTCGACCAAATTTTCTGGAATCGCAGCACAGTTTACATAGACCAAGGGTTGTTTTTTTCGTGCCGACAAGTGATGAAGGCTGCGGGCGACCAACTCTTTGCCTACGCCGGTTTCACCGTGAATCAGTATGTTGAAATTTGATGGAGCCACCACCTCAATATCCGACTTGAGCAATTGCATCGAATCACTGGCGCCAATGATCTCTCCGCCATCTCGCTCCCATGCCTCCTCATTGAGTTCTTCAAAACGTTGTTGAGTCTGCTTCGCTTGCTGCTCTAATTGGCTAACGGTGAGTGCGACCTTAAGGCTTGATGCAGCAAGGGCAGAGAGAGCGTCTAAACTACGAGTAGGAATCTGGTCAAATACATTCGGTGTCAGGCTATCTAGGGTGAGAATACCAATGAGCGTCTCCGCGTAAACCAGCGGCAGTCCCATGCAGGCATGCATTGGCAGGTCGCCTTCATAATCTAGTAGTAGGTTGTCAAAAGGATCGGGAAGTTCGCAGTCGGCGTCAAAACGGATGGCACTTTTGGACTCACAGATTTTTTTAAACCTTGGGTGCTCGTCTACTTTAAATCGACGCCCTAGTGTGTCTCGAGTCAGCCCCTGAATGGCTAAAGGAACGAGAGTATCACCTTGAAGTGAGAGTAGTGCGACGCAATCACATTGAATCGCCTTACGGATGGCATCGAGTAATTTGTTGAATCTATCGTGGTCATTGTCACCGGCAGCAAGGCTGATGGTCATATCGATCAACGTGGAAACAGAGATATCTTGCATAATGATCCAAGCACTTGTTTTAAATAGGATGTTTTGTACTCACTTGGCGTGAGTGATTCATGCATTGTAGAGTCAAATAGACATGAAATCAAAAGGTCATTTTGACCTAGTTTCTCTTGTTTTATTGCCATGAACCATAGCGCCATCGGTAAACAAGAAGTTGGCACCATTTGTGCTCTAAGCTGGGTAGTAAAGTTGTAAACATAACGTATAAATAAAACCCCATTGAGGAGAACTTCATGCTTAACAACCAGCATATTGACATTGTAAAGAGCACTATTCCATTACTTGAAAGTGCCGGTCCAGCGCTTACGGCCCACTTTTATCAGCGTATGTTTGCGCATAATCCTGAGCTCAAAGACATTTTCAATATGACGCACCAAAAAACAGGACGCCAAAGTGTCGCATTATTTGAGGCGGTAGCAGCGTATGCAAAGAACATTGAGAACCTTGCAGCTCTGACATCTGCGGTAGAGCGTATTGCTCACAAACATACCAGTTTCAATATTCAAGCCGAGCATTATCACATTGTCGGTCACCATTTGATTGAGACCCTACGTGAACTTGCGCCAGACGCATTTACGGCGGAAGTGGAGGAAGCCTGGACAGCGGCTTATTTGTTTTTAGCGCAGATTTTTATTGCTCGTGAAGGTGACTTGTATCAGCAGCGCAGCCAAGCCAAAGGCGGTTGGGAGAACGCGCGCGAATTCAAAGTTACGCAAAAAATCCGCGAGTCTGAGTTGGTCACCAGCTTTGTCCTTTCTCCCGTTGATGGTTGCGCAGTGCTAGATTATCAACCCGGACAATACTTGGGCATTGAGGTGAAGCCTGCAGGTTCAGAACATGTTGAGATCAGGCAGTATTCGTTATCGCACAAACCAAATGGCAAAGACTATCGTATCTCTGTTAAGCGTGAAGTGGGCGAGCACAAGGGCTTGGTGTCGAATCACATGCATGATGCTGTCAAAGTGGGTGATGTGGTTCGCTTATACGCACCAGCAGGCGACTTTTACTATCAAGAAAAGAACGTGCCTGTAGTGTTAATTTCGGCGGGTGTTGGGGCGACACCAATGCAGTCTATGCTTCATAGTCTCGCGGATGCCGGTAAGCAAGATGTGAGCTACTTGTACGCGTGTAATGGGGCCGAGCAGCATACGTTCAAGCAAGAAACGGCACAATTAATTGAGCAGCAAGGGTGGAAGCAGTTTGCGTGGTATCTAAACGCAGAAGCGGATTTCTCTGGCCAAATGGATCTTTGCCTTGTGAGTGAAGTACTGCCTATGACTGAGGCGGATTTTTATATTTGTGGTCCGGTGCTGTTTATGGAGAGCATTGTTAAGCAGCTTGCATCACTAGGCGTGTCACGCGATCGCATCCATTATGAGGTGTTTGGCCCACACACTTACCTGTAAATGGGGTGCGCATTTTATTGCAAAAGGCCTTCAATCGAAGGCCTTAATTTATGGTTTTGGACTAAACAGCTTAGTAATCAACGACCAGAACCAGTGTCGTTTTTGAACAAGTGGCGAGTGTTGATCGCCCAAATAAAAGCTTTCGAGAAACTCTGTGCGCAGGTCGTGGCTATCTCTCGGCGTAACCGCTGTGATAGTGAGCGCTGTTTGCTCGGCATGATCATTTGCCAGACTAAAGTCCATCTTTAAGTAACCCTGCAGGTATAACCACATATGGGTGACAAACTCGAGTTGCAGCAAGCTTTGGTTGTTAAACTTTTTGGCTTCCTCATCCCCTAAATGGCTAGACATGGTTTGCTGCATCGCTTGAATCGCCTGCTTGTGATTTTCGATGGTTGCTTGAGCCTCGATATGCGCTTTGGTCAAAATACCCAACAGGTGATGAGTAAAATCAACATCGGGTTTTTTCTTACTCACTTGCACAAATAAGCGCTCATGCTGTTCACAAAACAGTTGCCACTGCTGCTCTTGCTGCGGTGATTTTAACAGGACGTCAGCGTTAATCTCTCGCAGTGACTTATCAAGCTCACTCATTGCTGTATAGGGTCTCTAACTGTACTTCAAAAGAGCCTTGTGGGACGTCGACAAACAGACTATCGCCGGTAATCATCACCGAGATATCCATGCCTCGCTCGACAACTTCTGATAACGCTTCGATTGCATCCCAGTTAAAGCGGTAAAAGCTCGCGTTGTATTGATGCGCTTTGTTTTTGGTTTGTGCCCACCAGACATCAGATTTGCTGTTGAAGCTAAACACATCCACACGAGGTGACAATCGAGTCGCTTTTTTGATTCGATCTAATGAAGGCTCGCCAATTTCAACCCAGTACTGAATCTGATCATCAAGTGATTTTACCCATAGGTCTGGCTCTTCAATGGTGGACAAGCCTTTGGTAAACATCAAGTCCGGTTGGTACTTGGCACAAAAGGCAAGGACACGAGCCATCATTCTAGGGATGGTTTCAGATGGGTGTTGCGCGATCGTCAGTTGCGCTGAATCGTACACATCTCTATTCGTGTCAGAGAGCGAAAGACGGAATTTATAGATAGTGGGTTTGAGTGCCATAGTAATACTTAAAAAAATAGCCAGCGATAGTGCTGGCTATTGTATGCTGTAAGTGGTTGTGATTAAACCGCTTTGATGTTTTCTGCTTGAGGGCCTTTTTGACCTTGAGTAATTACGAACTCAACTTTTTGACCTTCAGCAAGAGTGCGGAAACCGTCACCTGTGATTGCTGAGAAGTGAGCGAAAACGTCTGGACCATTTTCTTGCTTAATAAAACCAAAACCCTTTGTTTCGTTAAACCATTTAACTGTACCAGTTACAGTGTTAGACATAGTGTATATCCTTGATAAATCTTGCAAAAGCCATGACGGCACCGATAGCGTGGAAAAGGAGATTGCTATTGAGCACGACGTTACGGCGGACAGTCATAAATCCAACGAAACGGCGGGGTAAACAAGAACCGTTTTCTAGCTGAAATCCAGTGTAGGCTGAAGTGCAACTAAGTCAATAAGATTTCGGGGCAAATCTCAGTTGTCACAGGCTTTTTCATTCAAAATTTGCGCTAGGTAAAAGATTTAAATTTATACAGTTTTGATTATTCTTGGTGTAACATTCGTCTGCTTTGGTTGCTGAGTAAATTCTCTTTAGTGACCAATGAAAACCCAAAATCAAAGGAGCTAGATATGGCCAAAAATAAACCTCAGAAGATGAGGAAAGAGCGCTCGTTGCAACACGAATTAGAAGTGGGACGCGGCGAGATCAAGAATAACGCTTTGAAAGCGGTTGTTACCAGTGAATTGTTTAAAGTGAGAGTGGAAAAAGCGAAAAAAGGCAAAGGCAGTTTCAGCCGCAAAATGAAACACAGAGGGAAAGAGCCCTATTCAAAAGCTGCTTAACAGCGTCTTTCGAATAGGGCTTTTGTTTACTTAACGCTCTATTTTCGGAGAGTAGATGGAGTACGCGGTGATTTGTCCTGCGACGATGGCTGAAAACATGAACAGAGCGGAAAGACCAATACTCGGGATCGGAAGAATGGATTGCTCAAACACTGATTGGCTCGCGCTAACCAATACACGGCTTCCCGGGACTAAAATGATGATACCTTGAACGATGTATATCGATCCGGTGAGGTCGAGTTTTTTAGCTACCCAAGTACCATAAAGCGTAATCAATACCGTTGTTACCCAAGTGCCAACCACCCAACCACTTTCAAAGCCTAGGTAAAATGGCCCCCACATCCCAAGCATCGCAACCGGCAGGCCGAGTAGAATATCCTTTGGTCTGGCGTTAAAGATAATGCCCAATGAAACTGAGATAAGGAATAGACCAAAAATGTGCAGGGCGATAGGGACTTCATTAATGTAGTTTAGTGGCTCCGCTTGCCCCCAAATAGACTCGCCAATGTTCAATCCCATAACAATGCCAACAAACAGTTTTATTAAGGCCAATGCACTTTGACCGAGCAAACTGGTCCCTGACACTAAGTCATTGAATGCAAGGCACTCCAAAGAGTTGGCGATGGAAAGTCCCGGAACAAACAGGACGATCGCAGCGATGCAGAGTGCCCAAACAGGGATCTCTGCGCCGGTACTGGCGAAGAATGCAACCAATATGCCCGTCAATAAGGCAGCAATGAACTCAACGGCGATCGAGCGCCTAGCTTTGCACACTTGTTGTGCTGACCACACCATAAACCCCAAGAACACAGAAAGATATATCGCGTCCATGGTTGAGCCCACCAACATTAGATAGGCCGGTGGGATCCCCATATTGGCGAGTGCAATAACCCATTTAGGATAACCAACCGGCTCTGGAACCGGCTCTTGGCTCGGTTGGTTAATGCGAATGATGGTGTTCGCCAACAAACTTAAGTTGATGGATGCAGGCTGGTGTCGCTTCATGATGACGGCATTATTGTCATCAGGGAACTGATAGTTGACGGTAGTCGGGGTCGCTTGAATCATCACATCGACACCATGTTTTCGTGCGTAAAACTGTGTGTATTTTTCCAGTTTGTAGGGCGCGCATCCACAACGGTGGAGAGTATCGCCTATCTCGACGATTTTACGGATTCTGTACTCTGAAGGCATGGTATGTAGTACGTAAAAATATGTGACGCAAAGGTACCAGAGCTCTGTTTGCTAAACGAGTCAAAGGCACGCGAACAGTGGCTAAGCTCACACTAAATAAATAGAACAATCAGTAAAGGAAGGGGGGAATTTGAAATCTTAGGTTTCATTGTGTCTTCTGGCGGATTTACCCTCCAACCATAGAAGGTTGTTTGTCACAAAAAACAAAAGTTTTAAAATGTTTCAAATGTTATCTAAATGTAACATTTGAAAGTTGAGCTCTGGGAAAAAATCGTAAAGTTAGAATTGGCAAAGGTTCTTATAAAACCGGACGTTAACAAAGGATTTACATTTGTTGTTTGGTTTAGTTTTGTACAAAAAAGATACAATTTGGCCCCTTGATCTTTTTCTGAGATGGGCGAAAATATACGCAAAATGAGTTTGCAAAAATGAAAGGAAGCTTTTTCTAGTTTAAAAGCGAGGTGTCGTATGAAGTTGTTTATCCTGTTTATCATTTCCGTGACTGCTGGTGTCGCATCTGCTGAACACCTTCATTCGTTTCTATTAGGCCTATACATTGCAACTCTTGCTGTTGGAGCATGTTACTGGTTCGCATTCAGAAGCAGCCGTTTTCCTCAGTTAGCACTTGTATTACTGATCTGTGGCTTTCTAGCCAAAATATCAATCACGGTTGGTGGTGTGGTTTGGGGCTTTAGCCAAGGTCTAGTAACGTCTCCGTTTGTGTTCTCGCTGTCGTACTTGTTCTTCTCAATTGTAGCGACTTACCTGTGGTTTAAAGTGAAAGACCGCGCAGTGAACAAGAGCTTGAAAGCAAAAACCGCTTAAACAGTTTGTTGTCAGTAGAATTGAAAGCCAGCGCTTAGGTCGCTGGCTTTTTTGTGCCCAAAATTGGGTTCGATTTCGCAATAATTTCGATAAATCGCGATTAAAGGTAACGATTGATTACAAAGCTGCTGCGTGCATGACCACGTTGTTTATACTCAAACCGTTCCCTAATTTCATTTGGACTATAGAGCGTCACTATGAGAAAAACGTTTTTCACTTCCACACTCGTCTCTTTGTTTTCTTTTAGCGTTGTAGCTGCTCCTACCATCATCCCCGATCCTCCAGTGATCGGCGCGAAGGGTTATATCTTATTGGACTATCACACCGGCGCCGTACTGGTTGAAAAAAATGCCGATGCTCAGCTTAACCCTGCGAGTCTCACTAAGTTGATGACGGCTTATGTTGCAGGGCAAGAAATTCGAAATGGCAATATTTCATTAGAAGACCAAGTCACGATCAGCCAACGCGCTTGGGCGAAAAACTTTCCTGATTCGTCAAAGATGTTTATTGAAGTCGGTACTGAAGTCTCGTTGCACGATTTGTATCGTGGTTTGATTGTTCAATCAGGGAACGATGCAAGTGTTGCCATCGCAGAGCATGTCGCTGGCAGCGAAGGGGCTTTTGTCAGCCTGATGAATAGCTGGGCGACTAAGCTAGGGCTTGCAAATACCTCGTTTTCAAACCCGCATGGCCTCGACAGTGATGAACTGTATTCCACGCCGCATGACATCGCTAAGCTAAGCCAAGCAATCATCCGAGATTTGCCATCGATTTACCCCCTCTACAGTGAGCGTGCCTTTACTTATAACAGCATTACCCAATACAACCGAAACGGCTTGCTCCGGGACCGCAGTTTGAACGTTGACGGAATGAAAACCGGATACACCAGTGGCGCAGGTTATAGCTTAGCGACTTCTGCGACGAGCGGTAATATGAGATTAATCAGTGTTGTTATGGGGTCAAACAGTACGAAAAGCCGAGAGTCGGAAAGTAAGCAGCTACTTAGCTATGGGTTCCGATTCTTTGATACCGTTTCTCCTGCAAAGGCGGGGGAATCATTAAGTGAAGTGAAAGTGTGGATGGGAGACAAAGACTCACTTAACGTGGGAGTGAGTCAGGACAGCTACTTGACGCTTAACAAAGCCGATGCGGCAAAGCTATCAGCAGAAATCGAAACTAACGGTGAGCTTACTGCTCCTATCTCACAAGGAGACAAAGTAGGTTATGTGATTTATAACGTCGAAGGGCAAGAAGTTGCGCGAGCGGACTTAGTGGCCTTAGAAGATGTTGAGCAAGGAAGCTTGTTTAAACGCTTCGTTGATTGGATTAAGCGAACGATTTCAAGCTGGTTTTAGGAACCCAATATAAAAAAGCGAGTGGAAACACTCGCTTTTCTGTTTGGCTTCGAAAATGTGAAACTATGGATTCAGTTTGTCCCAAGCCGACTCCCAATGTGAACCAACTCCCGGTTCATAGTGGTTGGCTGACGGCGACCACTGCACGCAGTATCCTGAGTACGGGAATGCTTTGCATTGATAGATGTTGCCATCATTCGCGAGTACTTTGGTTCCCGCCGTGTAGCTTTCTATGCCGTTAGGGAAAACATAGTTATATTCTCCTGATGGCGGTGGTGTTTGCTCTTCTACCAAATGGAAGTCTAAAGTCTCTTGCTCTACCAGTGTGCCTTTGTCATCTTTGGTCACAACAACAAGCATGTGATGGCCAGGCTCTGATTTCGATAACGCTAGTTCTGTTGACTGAGCCGCCCCGTCTTCTAACTTGCCCGAGTACGAAGCCAATGACTCTTTGTGATGGTTGTACACCGTCAGTTCAGCGTTGAGATCACCTGTCGCCAAGAGTTCAAGGTTAAGCACGGTGGCATCTTCGGTCACAGTGTACTCAGCTTGCAAGCCTTCAACACTCAAATCGAGCTCTGGTTCAGGCGTTACAATGTCATAGCCTATTTCAACACGCTCAAGTGAAGAGCCCGCTTTTAGGTAAATCGGGTTCGAACCATACACAGGGGCAAAAGCGCCATCTTCTTTGCGTTCACCGGAGCGGATGAGGTTTTGCTCTTGGTTGATTTTGTCTGCGAGGGCAAAAGACCACTGATTCGCTTTGCCTTGCTCTTCACTATCAATGACGATCTGCGTTCGGTAACTGATGTTTTCGCCACTTTGGTCAAATACGCGTGTAAAAACGGTATCTCCGACGTTCAGATCCATGGTTGGATTGATCTGTCCACCTTGGCGCCAATCAGGATCAACAGGCAAATCCCCATCAAATTTCACATCAATAACGTTGTAAAAAGAGGCCGCCGTATCACCAACATCCCACACCGCAAGAATTACGTGGTAACCCTCACGTGTTGGTACATCACATAGATGGCTGACACGTTTTGGTGGTTGCACCATATTGCCATCGACAACACAGAAAGGCTGTAAATCAAATGATTGACGAGCAAGCGGCTGATTTGGATTCCAATCTGCCTTGGTGATGTAGTATTTCCAGTCTTTTGTTACATGGTTGGCGGTAAACGTCCACTCAAAGAATTGTTGACCGGATTGAATAGGGCGCTTCACCCAGCGGCTGGCGGTTTGTTCATCTAATGCGGCGGCGAGAGAGGTTTCTGCGCTCGCAATTTTGCCATCACGGGGGCCAGCTTCTGGGAAGCCGTCAGGCCCTTCGACACTTTGTGGTTCATATTGAATGGCACCGCATTGCGCATTCTTTTCGTTGGTGTCGCTGGTTGGGAACTTACATAGTGCAGCGCGGCTTGCAGCTACGCCGTTTTCATATGCTGAAACATAGCCGTGGCCAATGGCCGTTCCACTGACAGTGACTAGACTCAAAGCAATGAGCGTTTTTTGAGGGAGTTGATTCATCATCTATCCTTATACATTCGCTGAATAAAAAGATGACACCTTGGCATGATGGCACCCGACTTGGGTGGCGGTCCCGCTATCATAGACTTGAGTGAGTCGACAGACCGGAGACTTTGCGTCCTAACTTTTCAGATAGTTTGCCAGAAGTGCAGTTGAGCACGCGAAATGTAGTGATAGTTTTGTTTAAAAGCGACGATCCGATTACGTTTGTGGAAGGGCAATCTCGATTTGAAATTTCTGACATGAATTAACTTGATTATTTTTCAATGATAAGCTGAATAAAATATTGATAATTAATGTTTTATTTCTCATTCATATTTGATTTGTGAATGGTTTTTTCGCTTTTATTCGCCGTGAACCCAAGCCTATTATCGTCAATATCAACCAAACCTTTAAGCTCCGTTAACGCTGACCTGACAACCCTTGTGATAAAAGTGCCGACAATTTATTGATGCTACCAATACAGGGAACAACAATGGAATTCACCGAACAAGACCGAGAAGCGCTTTACCAAACGTGGATGTCACAGAAATCGAAAATGCGCTTAACCCAAATGGAATTTGCCAAAAAACTGGGTATGAATCAGTTGACGTTCTCACAAGTTCTTCGTGGTGAGCGTCCGATGACGATGTCTTTTGTCAGCCATTTTTGTCGTCATCTGCATTTAGAGCCCAAACACACCTTTCCATCGCTAAAAGAGCACCGTGAAGCAGGCCCGAGAGTGGTTTACTTGAAAAGCAGAATGACCGTGGATGGCGAAATACAAAATGCCTACATCGAAGGTAATCAGGTTGTCGTGGAATACGCGCACACAGTGCATGATGCCTAGCCTGTGAAATAGGCTTTATCACGTCACACATTAGAGAGTGGCAGATGAACATGCTATGCTTGGCCAACTTAAATGAACCAGACTGTTTGTCATGCTCGAAAAAGAAAATTTGCTCAAATTAGCCAGAGTGCAAATGCCATTTGGTAAATACGCAGGGCGTGTCTTGATTGATTTGCCGGAAGAGTATTTGCTTTGGTTTGATAAGAAAGGCTTCCCTCAAGGGGAGCTTGGTGACCTCCTTAAGCTATGTCTAGCGCTAAAAATAGAAGGCTTAGATACCGTTGTTAAGCCTTTAAAGCGCATGTAACCTGCCAAAGAAACTCTCCACTTAGAACGACAATATTGACTATGAATTTTGACATCGATGCATTGAGGCATCACCAACTGGTTGAGGATGGCCAACTTGAGGGTTGTTATATACACCAGCCAGCACAAGGTAGCCAACAAGATGATAAAGCTGTGTTAGCAGAGCGCCACGTGTTGGAAAAAATGGGGTATAGGGTTGTGCAAGTTAAAGCGAAAGGCAAAACAACAACGTTCGCTGAAGCAATGCAAAAACTCGCTAAAAACAGTGGGCATCACTTAAAATAATCAACGCATGTAATTTGACTTAGCATCGTTACACACCCCAAGAACACTCCTATTAAAAAGAGTCAGACCGTTAAGGCTGACTCTTTTTTTCGCCAAATTAGCGGTTGAAATATCACATCAAACCTGCGAAAAATACCTAGCGTGAGGTGTCATATGGCCAACATTCACAAGAGGTTGGTTGTGAGCCCGTTGATTAATCAAGGAGAGGTGGATGTCAGAGTGTGAGCAGGTGATTCAGGCACTGAAAAAGCAATTAAAATCGCAGGGTGTGAATTACCAAGATGTCGCCAAAGCGCTGGATTTGAGTGAAGGTTCGGTGAAGCGCCTATTCTCTAACGGTGGCAGCATGAGCCTTGAGCGTTTGTCTGCGGTGTGCAGTTTGATTGATCTGGAAATGACGGCGCTGTTTAAACTTGCCGTAGAAGAGAGTCAAAACCTTTCTTCATTGACTTGGGAGCAGGAAAAACAGTTAGTGGCGGATAAGGCGCTACTGCTGGTTGCCGTTTGTATCACCAATGGTTATCGCTTTGAACAAATCCTAACTCAATACAATCTCAGTGAGCCTCAGTTGATTCAAAAACTGGCGCACCTTGATCGCCTCAAAGTGATTGAGTTGATGCCGGGTAATCGCGTTAAACTCAAGATCTCCTCCTCGTTTTCGTGGATCGCAGGGGGACCTATTCAGCAGTTCTTCCAGCATCAGGTCGTAAACACCTTCTTCCATACGCACTTTTCCAAAAATGACGAAAAACTGGTGATGGCGACAGGGTTGATGTCGTTACCTACCAATCACAAGCTCCAACAGCGGATTCAACGATTAGTGAAAGAGTTTTATGAATCGTGCAATAGCGACAACGAGTTGGCTATGGAGCAGCGACATGGCACCTCTATGGTGATTGCTATGCGTCGCTGGAGCTTCCCTTTGTTTGATGAGTTCGAAATAAAAGACGACATCGAGAAAAGTCGTATCGGATAACACCTGCGGTATTACTATTTGCTACTTTGCTCGCTGAGCTTTGTTGCTGCCTCGCCTTCGTGCAACCTACTGAACAGCCAGAGAAAGACTCTCTGATGACAGAAGATAACGGAGGCAACAATGTTGAACCGACTGAAAATGATTTCACAAACCGCCATCTGGAGCGTTTTGTTTATCGCTGTACTTATCGCTACGTTTTCATCAAAAGCGCTAGCTGCTGGATTACTCAAGCCCGTTGGCAGCCAATATAAAGATCTTCAGATCGAATCCCATCATGTTGATGTCGCAATTCAGGACGGATACGCAACCACGTCTATAGAACAAACCTTCTTCAATCCCAATGACTCTGAACTGGAAGCCTTGTACTCATTCCCTGTTCCGCAAAACGCCGTTGTGGGCGAGTTTATTTATTGGATCAATGGCTCACCAGTCATTGCCGAGGCGGTCCCTAAAGAAAAAGCCCGTAAGATTTACGATGACCAAAAAGCGCAAGGCAACGCCACAGCACTGACTGAAAAAGATGAATACAAAACCTTTGATATTCGAGTGTATCCAGTTCAGCCGCAGCAGAGCGTGAAGGTAAAACTCGTCTATATGCAAGATGCCTTGTTGGACCATGGCATCGGACGTTATGTCTACCCACTAGAAGAGGGCGGAGTGGATGTCGCTAAAAACAGCTTTTGGACCCGAAACGACAAAGTTGAGCAAGATTTTTCATTCAACGTGACATTACGTTCCGCTTATCCGGTGGATGATGTCAGGCTGCCAGCGCACCCTGCGGAAGTGATTTCTCAGCAAGCGGACGGCGAGCACACCACGTGGAAGGCAAACATCAGTAACCACATTGCCGATGTAGTGCAAGAGGGTGAGTCTATGCAAACCGCTCAGGCTTCAATGAGACTCGATCAGGACGTCGTTTTCTACTGGCGATTACAAGATGGCTTGCCGGGGCGAGTTGATATGGTGGCGTACCGTGACCCAGAGTCATCTAATCGCGGTACGGTCAAACTGACTTTTACTCCCGGTGATGATCTGACTCGCGTAACACAAGGACGCGACTGGGTGTTCGTGCTGGATAAGTCAGGTTCCATGTCTGGCAAGTACTCGACGCTTGTGGAAGGCGTGCGCCAAGGCTTGGGTAAGTTGCCTTCAGAAGACAGATTCCGCGTTGTGATGTTCGACAGTAATACTTATGACTTAACGGGTGGATTTGTTGCGGTCAATCAGTCCAATATCAGCAAAGCGCTGCAAGCTGTCGAGCAGGTAGAGCCGAGTAATGGTACCAACCTTTACGAAGGAATGGCTGCTGCGATTCGTAAACTCGATGATGATCGCCCTACTGGAATTGTCTTAGTGACCGATGGTGTCGCAAACGTGGGGGTAACCGAAAAACGCCGTTTCTTTGAATTGATGGAAAAACATGATGTGCGACTGTTTACTTTCATCATGGGTAACAGTGCCAACACGCCGCTCCTCGTGCCAATGACTAAGTTGTCGAACGGTGTTGCTACCTCCGTATCTAACGCGGACGACATTATCGGTCACCTGATGAGCATGACCAGCAAACTGACACATCAAGCATACCGAAACATCCAGCTTGATATCGATGGCGTGAAAATTAAAGACCTGACGCCAGAGCAGATCAGCAGTCTATACCGTGGTGAACAATTGACGGTGTTTGGCCACTACTTCCAAGGCGGAGAAGCGGACATTAAGTTGACTATGGATATTGGTGGGGAATCCCGTGAGTACCGTACTAAAGTGATGCTGCCGAATACCGCAACTGAACATCCTGAACTTGAAAGAATGTGGGCGCTTTCAGCGATTCGTGACCTGCAGGAGCAGATGGACTATTTGGAGCGAAAAGATCGCGACAAAGAGCAGGCAATTGAAGATATTGCCTTGGAATATGGACTGCTAACAGATTACACATCGCTGCTAGTGGTAGAAGAAGAGATGTTCCAGCAACTGGGTATGGAGCGCAAAAACCAAGCGAGAGTACTGAAAGAACAAAGTGCTCGTGAGGTTAAAAAGAACAATCCAGTGAAACCAACCCGCGCTGACGAGAATCAGCCGACATTTAATCAACCGACACCAAGCTACTCTGGCGGTGGTAGTGGCGGCGGTGGTGGCAGTATAAACCTTGTTGTATTGCTGAGCATGATATTGTTGGTGGCCGGCCGAGGGGTAATAGCTAAAAAGCCGCGCTAATAAATACAGTTCAAACCGGAAAGAGGCTGCGTAATTGCAGCCTCTTGCTTACAGCTTTTTGTTGTGAGACTACGCAATAAATTCGCGACTCTTAGGGTTGTGAGTAGTTTGAGCCTCTTGTCCCTGATGCATCTACTGAAGCCAATCTTTCACTAATTATTGACGTAACTTGTTACATATCGCTGTAGAAATGGGCTTATTTACGTATGGATTTAATGCGATTTATTGCGTAACTCACTGAATGAGAACAAATGTCATTCACCTAATGAGTGGTTACAATTGCGTGCTAGAAAAAAGCTACTTCCATTGGCTAATATTTAATCAACAAGGAGGTGTGTATGAGACGATTCGAGAACATACTTTTTGCCACACAGGGATTGCCGGGGCACAGCGAAGCATTGGGACAAGCGATCAGTATAGCCGCCAGTAATCGCGTTCCGGTTTCAGGACTGATCGCCTGTCCCGATTTTCCAAATACGCTTTCTCAGTATCAACTAAGCTATGAACACTCTCTGCACGAATCACTTCAGCAGAGCGTGAAAAATCTGCGAGAGCAGTACAATGTTTCACCAGAACAGGTGCCATTTCCATTGCGAGTGAAGGGCAGTGAACAACCAGCGGTTTGTATTATCCAAGAGGCGATTGCTCACCACCATGACCTGATCATCAAAGAGGCGGAACCACTCAGTGAAGGGGCTGAAGGTTTTAAAGCGATCGACATGACGCTACTGCGCAAGTGCCCTTGTCCGGTTTGGCTTCATCGCCCGGCATCTAAACCGAGAGATAAAAGGCGCATTGCCGTTGCGGTGGACCCGATGGCGATTGGTGATGAGCAACAAGCACTTTCGCATCGATTGCTGGAACTGTCTCGTTCGATTGCGGACACCTGTGATAGCCGATTACACATTATTTCTTGTTGGGAATATTATTTGGAGAATTACCTCGACAACCATGTTTGGATCCAAGTGGAAGATTCACAGTTGTCGGAAGAGATTTCAAAAGCAAAAACAAAGCACGAACAAGCATTAAAAAGGCTAATTGAGGATTCAGGTATTTCTGGTGAGTTGGTGATTCACCACTTGCATGGCAAACCAGATGATAAAATTCCAGAGTGTGTTAATGACACTGAAATCGATGTTTTGGTTATGGGGACCTTAGCCCGAACTGGTATTTCTGGCTTTGTGATCGGTAATACTGCCGAGAACATTCTTCAATCGATCAATTGCTCCCTAGTCGCCATGAAGCCAGAGGGCTTTGTCTCTCCCATTACGTAACCGAGAGTTCACTTTAGCTGAAAGAGCAACACCAAGGTAGACAGTAGCCCACGGGCTAATAATTATTTACTGGAGGATTGTATGAAGAAACTATGCCCTATTTGTAAAACTGAGATGCTTGAACGATCTAATATTCATGTGTGTCCGAGAAATGACATAGGTGACTGCTCCTATGACGCTCTTAATGCGCTGAATGAAGAGTCGACTTTCTTCTTTGATCAGACTAACACCCATGGCGACCTGCGTTCTTACGTCTCTCCTGACAGTAAGTAGGTCTATCCATTGCGAAATTTATATTGAAATGGATGATGGTGACTTGAGTTTTCAGCGGTCTGCTTCAAAGCCTTCGCATTTTAGGTAATCCGTTCACCTGTCTTGCTCGGATTGTCTTTCTAACACCCAAATCGACAATTGTGGTTGAAGCCTGAAGTATCAGGAGAGGGCGGTCTTTCCGTTGATTCTATGAGTCACCATCCAAGTGTGAACCTAACGAAATGGATGGCGATATTGAATAGCGTAATAGGGAATAAAAACACACAAGGCTCAAAAGATCGCTCGTTGGTTCTTATGATCTTTCCTTTGCTGCCAATGGTCATTTTCGTCTCGCTCATTAGTTGGTATGAGCCGGGAGGTGTAAGTTGGCAAGCGGCTTGGGTTCCGGGTTTAGATGTAAACCTGAGCTTCAAGTTGGATGGCTTGTCTTTCCTATTTGCGTGTTTGATCAGCGGTATCGGAGCGCTCATCCAGATTTATGCACTGGCTTACCTCAAGGGGCATTCGTCTCGATTCTCTTTCCACCTGTACTTAACGCTGTTCATGTTAGCCATGCTAGGTGTTGCCACGAGCGACAATATCCTACTTCTTTTTGTGTTCTGGGAACTCACTACCATCACATCGTATCTTTTGATTGGCTTTAATCATGAGAAAGACAAATCTCGTAAGAATGCATTGCAATCTCTCGTTATCACTGGCGCTGGTGGCTTAGCGTTATTAGCAGGTTTGATACTGCTGGGTGAAATGGCTGGTAGCTATGAGATAAGTACTATCATCGCGCAAAGTGCGCTGATTGCACAACATGAATGGTTTATACCTTCGCTGATTCTGATCTTACTCGGTGCGTTCACCAAATCGGCACAGTTTCCATTCCACTTCTGGTTACCTAATGCCATGGCAGCGCCAACGCCAGTAAGTGCCTATCTTCATTCTGCCACTATGGTGAAGGCTGGGGTGTACTTGCTTGCCCGTGTGTCACCTATCTATTCACACAGCGAGATTTGGTTTTACACGCTCGGTATTTTTGGCGGTTTTACCGCGATATGGTGCGCGCTGCTAGCACTTAAACAAATCGATCTGAAGCTAATGCTGGCATACAGCACCAACGTCGCCTTAGGTAAATTGGTGCTATTGATTGGCATGGGTACTGAGTTAGCAATGATGGCCGCGCTGCTGTTTATCTTGGCGCATTCGTTCTACAAAGCTGCGCTGTTTATGGTGGTGGGTAACATCGATAAAGCGACAGGAACGCGTGATATTCGAATGCTGCATGGTTTGAAAGCAGTCCTTGTACTCAGTGTTATAGCCGCAATGCTTGCCGCCTTGTCGAAATCAGGTGTACCACCGCTACTCGGCTTCTTAAGTAAGGAGTACATGTACAAATCCGGTCTGGAAGTGAGTGTCATCCTAACTACGATATTCCTTCTGGTTAACGTCACCATGGTGGCATTAGCGTTGGCGCTGATCGTTAAACCTTTCTTCGCGACGTATGAAGGTAATCCAACGCCAGCCAAGAAAGTGGAAGCCAGTAAAGGGTTATGGATGCCAGCAATGCTGCTTGCCATAGCCAGTGTGCTTGCGCCGTTATTTGGCTTAGGGTGGATCAACAACAATGTGGTTGTTCCGGGTGTTTTGTCGACCTTGTCTGACTCCGCACCACAAGCAGCCAAGCTTTGGCAGGGCGTGAATCTGCCATTGGCATTGAGCGCATTAACCTTATTACTCGGCTTTGTTTTGTATCGAGTCTACCCAAGGCTGCTAGTTGGCTGGCAGCGTAATGTACCCGTGTTGCCAACGGCAGAATCCGTTTTCGACAACATCATGGCAGGCATGATGCGTTTGGCGAAATGGCAAACGCAGTTATTGCAGCAAAAGCGCTTAAGCCATTATGTGTTGTTGTTCTTTATCGTGCTGGCTGGATTGCTGTTAAGCAGCCCGTTAGTGATCCCACAAGCTCGCTTTGCTGCATTAGCAGACATTAGCTTCTACGAAATCAGCATTGCACTGCTGCTCATTGGTGCTGCCTTAGTCTGCACTTTTACCACGTCTCGTTTGCTGGCGGTCTCTGCCCTTGGTGTGGTGGGTTTTATGACCACCTTAGTCTTTATGCTTTACAGCGCACCAGATGTCGCGAAAACCTTATTGTTGGTAGAAACCTTGATGGTTGTATTTGTGGTGCTCTTGATACGCCACATCCCAGGTCTATTGACGGTGCCGCAACATTCTGTACGTCGAAGATTACTTCACGGGGCGATAGCAGGTGTGATTGGTATGTCGGTGACTGCGTTGTTGATAAACATCACCGCACAACCTTTAGATTCCACTCTGGCTGATTTCTTCGCAGAGAACAGCGTTCCCGGCGGGCATGGGCGCAACATCGTCAATGTGATTTTGGTCGATTTCCGAGCCTTCGATACGTTAGGCGAGGTGATTGTGGTCGTGATGGCGGGTATCGCTGCGGTGAGTTTGTTGAAAACGCACTATCACAAACGCAACCGTATCCGTTCCCTTATCTTTGCGACTACCGCACACATTGTTGCAGCGCTGATGTTGGTGTTCTCACTTTACCTTTTATTACGAGGTCACAACGAACCGGGTGGTGGCTTTATTGGTGCGCTGATCGCTGTAATTGGTTTTGCGCTACTGATGTTTGCAGAATCGCCAAAGTATGTTCGTGACCGCTTGTATTACGCGCCATTTAGCATTGCTCTGTTTGGCATTTTCTTAAGCTTTGTGGCTGGCCTCATGAGCTTTGCCTTCAATTTGCCTTTCTTAACGGGTTTGTGGTGGAAAGACATTCTGCCACTTGGCACACCGCTGATATTCGATGTCGGCATCTATCTAGCCATTATTGGCGGTGTCATGGGGATGTTGTTGCGCGTGAATGAGGAGTTGGACTGATGGAAATACTATGGAGTCTCGTGGTCGGTGGGTTTGTCGCAGCTGGTGTCTATCTCATGCTTGAACGACACATCTTACGCTTACTATTTGGTCTGATCTTGTTGAGCAGTGCGGTGAACATCGCGATTTTCACTGCCGGACGTTTAACCCCCGGACTACCGCCATTGATTGAGGCGAATTCTGTGTTGCCACCGGAAGGTGCGGCAAACCCGCTTCCTCAAGCCTTAATTCTGACAGCGATTGTGATTGGCTTTGGCTTGTTGGTGTTCGCATTAATGCTGTTTTACCGTGCATATTCTGAAGCGGGCTCGGCAGATGTGGATGCGATGCGACGTTCTGAGGAGGATGAATGACAACGATTTGGTTGACGTTACCCGTAGTTGTTTCACTTCTTACCGCTGTCGCCATCTTTTGCGCGAAGCGCAACAAAGCGTTGGGGGATGCGATAAGTGGCACAAGTGCATTGGCAACCTTGGTGATTGCAACATTGTTGACGCACGATGTGATCAACGGCGGTCCACAAGCAGTAGCCTTTGGTCAATGGGCGGCACCATTTGGCATTGTTTTTGTGGCGGATTATCTCGCCGTCGCTATGGTGATGGTGACGGCCATTATTGGTGTCGTGAGCGTGTTCTACGCCATGGGCGATCTGCAAGAAAAGGCGTCTTACGGCACGTTTCATGCGCTAATGCATGTCTTACTGGCTGGCGTGTATGGTGCGTTTCTTACTGGCGACATTTTCAACCTCTACGTGTGGTTCGAGGTGATGTTGATAGCATCGTTTGGCTTGATGATCTTGGACGGGTCAAAGCAACAAGTGGATGGAGCAGTAAAGTATGTGATGCTCAATCTGATTTCGACCTTGGTCTTCTTGCTCGCGATTGGCTTGCTCTATGGTGCAACAGGGACTTTGAACCTCGCGGATTTACACGCCAAAGCCCCACTGATTCCGTCAGACACCAAAACCTTGCTCGCGGTACTGTTCCTATTCGCGTTTGCCATTAAAGCGGCGTTGTTCCCTGTTTTTGCTTGGCTTCCTGCTTCTTACCATACGTTGCCGAGCACGGTTGTCGCACTGTTTGCTGCGTTGCTCACCAAGGTTGGGGTGTACGCATTAATCCGTGTGTTCACCTTGATTTTCCCACTATCAGAAAGCGGTTGGCAGCCAACTTTGATGTGGGTGGCAGGGCTTACGATGTTAACTGGTGTATTGGGGGCAGCGAGTCAGTACGACATTAAAAAGATTCTCTCTTTCCATATCATCAGCCAGATTGGTTACATGATCATGGGATTGGCGATCTACACGCCGCTTGCCATTGCGGGTGCGATTTTCTACATCGTTCACCACATCATAGTGAAAGCAAATTTATTCCTGATTGGCGGCTTTATCGAGCGTAAGTATGGCTCGGGTAATCTGGGGCAATTAGGCGGCGTATACAAAGCCATGCCTTGGCTCGCTTTCTTGTTTCTCATTCCTGCATTCTCTTTAGCGGGGTTTCCACCTCTGTCGGGCTTCTGGGGCAAGTTCCTTGTCATCAAATCTAGCTTGCAAACCGAGTTGTATTGGCTTGCTGGGGCCGCGCTGTTAGTGGGTTTGTTAACGGTGTTCTCGATGACCAAGATCTGGAACGAGGTGTTTTGGAAAAAGCCTCCGCAAACACTCAAAGCGCAGCCAATGAACAAGTACACAAAAGGATTGTATTGCGTGCCAATAGCCACATTGACCACCTTAAGTCTGATTATTGGTTTGGCCGCTGAGCCGTTTTATCAATTTGCGGAACTCGCCGCAGAGCAGTTAATTGAGCCCCAAGCTTACGTAAAAGCGGTTCTAGGAGAGAGTGCGTTGGCTGACAGAGCAATAGTTGACAGCGAAATAGCTGAACGCGTGGCCTTAAATACCTCGGGAGTGAGCCAATGATTTATCTATTTTTGAACTTGTTTCTCGCTCTGGCTTGGATGCTGCTAAACGGCAACTACACCAGTATCGATTTCATTATCGGTTTTATCGTCGGCTTTTTCGCTCTACGTCTTAGCCAGCCGTTTGGGTTGAAGACTAGTTACTTCAGACGTTTTACTGCTTTGGTCGGCCTGTTCCTTTTCTTCTGTTACGAGATGATGATATCGGTAGCCAGAGTTGTTTGGGATGTGGTCACGCCAACCCATTTGAGTGACCCAGATATTGTTTATGTGCCGTTAGATGTCGAGTCAGATTTAGAGATCTCGTTGCTCGCCAACATGGTTTCACTTACGCCGGGAAGCTTGAGCTTAGATGTCACGGCAGATAAGAAGCACATGGTTGTACACGCGATGTTTGCACCCGAGCACGAAAAGGTAATTCGAGAAATCAAAGACGGTTTAGAAAAACGGATTTTGGAGGTGACGCGTGGCTGACGGGTTACAGGTAGGTAGTTGGTTACAGATGAGCATCACGTTCGCTTATATTGGTTTGTTGCTCAGTGTTGTGATGGCATTCATCCGTTTGCTTCTTGGTCCAACCTTAGCCGATAGAGTGATAGCACTTGATCTGATTTCATTCGTAACAGTGGGATTTATTGCCGTTTATACCTTAGATAGTGGGCAGCAATCCTTATTGGATATTGCTATCACGCTCGGCCTAGTGGCATTCCTCGGGACGATTGCGTTTGCAAGGTTGATCTTCAAAAGAAAAGGAGAGGTGTAATGGACATTATCGTAGGAGTTTTACTCTGTCTCGGAACTTTGTTTACGCTCATCGCTAGCCTTGGGATCTTGCGAATGCCTGATCTTTACACGCGAATGCACGCCGCAACC
The DNA here is from genome assembly GCF_027587055.1 of Vibrio sp. MarTm2. Classification (NCBI taxonomy): domain Bacteria; kingdom Pseudomonadati; phylum Pseudomonadota; class Gammaproteobacteria; order Vibrionales; family Vibrionaceae; genus Vibrio; species Vibrio sp. MarTm2. The sequence continues at coordinate 76,909 of NZ_JAPPTK010000007.1, forward strand.
AAAGCAGGCACGGTGGGCTTAGCATCATTGTTATTAGCGGTGGCGATTGCGATACCGGATATCACGGTAATTTCTCGAGTGATTGGCACTATGTTATTTATCTTTATAACCGCCCCGGTAGCGGCACACTTGCTGGGTAAGGCGACGCAGGAAAGTGGTTATCAAATCTGGAGAAACAACAAGTAGCTAAGTAAGTTGGAGATGAGGCGCTCTTCTACGACTTATTAGACACTAGTGTGCTAGAACACGCATTGTCTCGATTCGTGACATTTAGAGTCATGTTAAGAGAGGCTGATTATTATCGCTAACATCCTTGGGCTAAATAGCATAATATACACGCCCTTTACCTAGCACTGAGCCACTTATCGCAATGACAGATAAAACACAGCAAGCGACCTTTGCCGACCTCGGCCTGATTCCAACCTTAGTCGAACGACTTGAGGAGTTGGAGTATCGTCAGCCAACCCCAATTCAATCTTACGCCATTCCTCACGTACTTGAGGGCAAGGATTTTGTTGGTGGCGCCAATACCGGTTCTGGTAAAACTGCTGCGTTTTCGTTGCCTATCCTACAAAAGATTCTCGAGCAAGGTGATTCAAACCGCTCTCGCGGTAACTTCGTTTCACACCTTATTCTTGTCCCAACTCGTGAGCTAGCGTCACAGGTTGCGTACAACGTGAAATCCTACTCGTACCACCTTAGAGATAAGGTAAAAACGGTGGCTGTATTTGGCGGTGTATCGGTGAATCCTCAAATGTTGGCCCTTCGTGGTGGGAGTGACATCATCGTCGCCACGCCAGGTCGATTGCTTGATTTGGTTTCGAGTAATGCCATCAAGTTGGACCAAGTGAAAACGCTTGTTCTCGATGAAGCCGATCGTATGTTGAGCCTTGGGTTTACCGATGAGCTTAACAAGATTCTAGCGCTGCTTCCTGAGAAGAAACAAACACTGTTATTTTCCGCGACCTTTCCTGAAAAGGTGACCACCTTGGCTCAACACTTGTTGAGTGATCCCGTTGAAGTTCAGCTGCAAAGTGCCGAAGCAAGTACCTTGGTACAGCGCGTATTCAGTGTGAACAAAGGTGAGAAAACGGCGGTATTGGCGCATCTAATCAAAAAGCATCAATGGCGACAGACTTTGATTTTCGTGAATGCGAAAAACGCCTGTAATCACTTGGCTCAAAAACTGTCAAAACGTGGGATCACCGCGGAAGTGTTCCACGGCGACAAAGGGCAAGGTGCTCGTACTCGTGTTCTTGATGGCTTTAAGTCGGGTGAGATTCAAGTACTGATTGCGACAGATATTGCAGCGCGCGGTCTCGACATCGAGAAGTTACCCGTGGTGATTAACTTTGATCTTCCGCGCAGTCCTGCTGACTATATGCATCGCATTGGACGAAGCGGTCGTGCAGGCGAAGTCGGTCTTGGTTTGTCTTTGATTGATTATGATGATTATCATCATTTCAAAGTGATCGAAAAGAAGAATAAGTTTCAGCTTGAGCGCGAGCAGGTTGAAGGGTTTGAGGTCGAAGACGATCAAAGTGAAGCTTACTTTCTGCCTATGAAGCCGCGTGCCAAGCCTGAAGGCACAGGCAAAAAGAAGAAGAAAAAGCGCACTGAATAGTTGTAATGTTAGGGAGGTGAGCCGAATTGGTGATTGCTCCCTAAACAGCAAAAGCGCCTTGCTTGATGTACAAGTAAGGCGCTTTTTTGTATCGCGTTATCGACGTGGAGGGCGTCCACGAGGTGAGCGTTTTTTAAATGCTGACGCCGCTTTGGCTTGCGACTTCAAAATGGAGTCTACCGTAAGGTGCATTGGCTCCTTAGGTTCGAGGCCATGAGGAAACGTACGCGCTCTCGGCGGTAAGTTATATTCCTCTGCACTTGCGCGTGGCATGCGTTTAAAACGGTAGAGGTAGAAGTTTTCTAACTTTTCTCGCGCCCAATCGGTTTTCTTCAAATACTTTACGCTGCTTGCAATGGAAGGCTTTGTGTTAAAGCAGTTGAAGCGCATTGCTGTATCTAGAATGTCCCAGCCATAAAAATCCACCAACTCTTGCAACATTGTTTCAAGTTTTAACCCATGCAGCGGGTTGTTTCGTTGCAGTTCGATTCGCTCTTCGTCAGTCATCATTTTTGGCGCCTTACTCATTAAAGGGCGGAGTTTAGCAGAGTCTACCGTTCAGAGGTATTGATAGTTGCTACTCAGTCCCCTGAAGCGAGTGGCATTTGCGTTTTTGGAGGCTCTCAAAAACTTATAGTATTGCCCTATTATGTCGTGCTTCGCTCAATGAGCTTCGCAGGCACCATCATTTTTACCAAGCTGCTGTTTTTGTTGTTGATTTGATCAACGATGATTTTTACGCATTCACGGGCTAAACGGCGGAAGTCTTGTCGGAAAGTCGTCAATTGATAGCTCAGCCATTCCGTTTGAGGGATATTATCGAAGCCAATGACTTTGAGATCTTGTGGAATGGTTAACCCGAATTCAACCCTTGCGATATCCATAACCGCCATTGCAAGGTTATCGGTTGCGCAAAAAACAGCTTGAGGGCGATTCTTGTCAGCCAGCATAGTTCGCACTTTATCAAGTGAACTTGCGTAGTCGTAGCTTGCTTCGATGATGTGCGGTGTTTTACCTGTTAAATCTTCAAACTCTGTGCAGAAGCCACTTTGACGTTCGTCGTTGGTAAAGGTTGGCACTTCACCAGTTAGGTAAACTGCGTTTTTTACCCCACTTTCGTGCAGCAATTGTGCGGCTTGTTGTCCTGCTTCGTAGTTGTCACTAATAACATAACTGCTCTTGGTACCCTCTACGACTCGCGCGTACTGAACAATAGGGATATTGAACTCTCCACACTCTTCGTACAAAGATTTATTAAACGTCGCAGAGGCGGCAATGACGCCATCAACACGATACTGGAAGATATTGGGAATCGAATGATTGTCTTCGTCATCCACTTGCCACGGAATCAATACCGCAGAGTAGCCCTGCTTTTGTAACTCGGTAGAAATGAGCTGGAGGGTTTTCATATGAATAGGGTAGTCGGCGTCGGGAAAGACCAAGCCGATAAGTTTCGATTCATTGGTTGTTAAGCTACGTGCAAATGCATTTGGGCGGTAATTGAGAGCTTTTGCCGCTTCAAATACCTTGGTCTTTGTCTTTTCAGAGACGCTGCTTCCCGGAACAAATACGCGTGACACAGTAGATTGAGAGACACCAGCCAACTTGGCGACGTCTTTGGAGGTGACAGTTTGTTTTTCAGCAGACATGTGTGCAGATTCATACGACGTTAAACTGCGCATAGATTACCATAAATAGGTACGTATTCATCTACATAAATAGTAATCTTTCAGTTAAATAAAGGCTGGAAAAGGTTTTGGTTTTGTCATTTGGGTTAACCCAAAAAGAGAGTAGTGGCCAAAAAACGTGTTTCAACCAAAAAGCCTTACCATAAAGTGAGGCTTGAATGGATGGCGTCTGCGATAAACGCATCAAACGGCGTTCCCGGAACTAGTAACGAATACCCGCGGCGAATTGATCGTCGCTGTTTACAAACTCACTGCCTTCAAACCAATTGGGAGCAAATCGCTTAAACCGAAAGGGCGATCTAAGCGATATTGAGGCGGGTTAACGGCCCGCCTTTCGGACTTACTATAGCGATGGGTTTAGAATGCTTGATGTGCGCTCGAACACATCTAGACCTTGCTGTTTTAGCCAGTATGGTAGGTCGATCAATACCCAGTTCTCAGAAAGCTTGTCACCGTCACGGTAGTAAACGTCAACGACTTGCATGTCTGCACGAACTTCACCGCCAGTCATACCTAGGAAACCACCGATTGGCGTGTTAGATAGGTTTGGCCAGCCGAAGAAACAAGAGAAGTTACCTTCCGCGAAGCGACATACGTGGCCGTTAAACTTCTTGTCTTTTAGGTTGTTGCGGAACGGCAATTGGTGCTGCTGTTGGTAGCGAGGAATAGTGTAAGACGCGCCGATACCACACGGGCCGTACCAGATCATGTCTTTAGACCAGCTCTTCTCTAGTACTTCTGGTGGGCAGCCCATTGCGCCGCTGTCGTTGAGTGCAGATAGGTCATCAACCATCTTGTTCACAAGTGCCAGTGTTGCTACGCCTTCTTCTGGTGCTGCGTCTTCAAACAGTAGGCCATCATGGTTACGAGGCCCAGGGTAGACGAAGTGCTTACCTGTTGACGGCGGTAATGGGTAACAACCCGCTTGATCCATCACACCTAGTAAATCCAGGAATAGGCCAGTCTTAGTGATCTTGCCGTTTTCAACACAGTTAAATTCTGCGTAGCGGATGTTCATGATCTTGCCTGTTGGGCGCATACCTAGGTATTCAGCGTCGAACAGACCCATGAAGTGACCCATGCTCATTACCCAGATTTCACCAGAAGTGACTTCGTTTTCGCCACCGATGAAGATGTCTTGGCGACGCTGCATACGTGTCATTGATTTCATCAGAGGAGACCAGAACACGTCAGCTGCTGCTTGAGCGCCTTCTTGCTCACGGAATGGATAAACACCGCGCCATAGGTAATCTTCAGACGTATGCGCTTTAAGAACTTCAGCTACGTTCTCGTGAGTCGCGTTTTCCATAGCGTCGAAGTAGTTGCGAACAATACGCTTAGCTTCTTGATATTTAGACATAATAAACTCTCTTTAAGTTGCCGAGTCAGCAAGTTTGGAACAGGACTCGAAGTTGTTTTGTATCGCCGACTGACCGTTCAGTCGGCTAAATTGGACTAATTAAGCAGTCGCTGATTGCACTTTCTTGTTCTTGTCGAACACGCCGCCTTTTAGCGTTTCTGGTAGAGATAGCCATAGTAGACCTGCAACGATCCAAACGATCGGAGAGCCCCACATTGCGGTTTGCAGGTCGGTACGTTCTTGAATGAAGATAAGTACCATTGGCGCGAACATGCCGATAATACGACCACCGTGGAATAGCGCGGCACCGAAGCTGCGTAGGTGTGGAGGGAATAGCTCTGAGAAGTAACCACCCCATACCGCAGAAGCCGATAGGCCAAAGTTGTAGATAAGACCAAGTAGAGCCAGCATGTTCAGGCTGCCGATCATCACGTCACTTGGTGCAACAAAGAAGATTGAAACCATGATGCCCGCAAGGATAAAGCCGAATGCGTTGACTTTACGGCCGAATTTATCTGCGATTGCGCCCCATACCCAAGCACCAAATAGCGAACCAAATGCCGAGATAGAGAAGATCAAACCGATAGTTGCGCCATCAAATTGGCGAACTTCTTTTAAGTAAGTGGTCACAAATCCGGAGAAGAATTGGTAACCGTAGAAGTTTAGACCAGCAAGCAATAGACACGTAATCGTGATCATACGGTAAGGCTTGCTAAGCATCTCGCCCCATGAACCCGTTTTCACTTCTTCAGATGAGGATTTCTCTTGCTCTTGCCCTTCTTCACCATAAGCGATCACTTTTTTGTCACTTGGAAGAATGAAAACCATAATGGCTGCAGCAGCAAGAGGCGGCACGCCACCTACCCACATTAGACTTTGCCATGGTGCATCAACACTTGAAATAAAGGCAGCGTAAGCCCCCATAGCCATAAGTGCAACAGAGAACATTGAAGAGGCGAAAGCGGTTAGTTTGCCGCGAACAGTTGGCTTAAATAGGCCGATCATCATACTTACTGCAACTGTGAAGTAACCACCTAATGAGGTACCCACGATGAATCGCATCGCAGCCCATGTTGCATAGTCAGTGAACATCATGTTGATGATGGTCGCGCCACCATTTAATGCTGTGATGACGATAAGTGTGTTCTTTTTACCAAACTTAGTGGCAAACCAAGCACAGGAAAGGGCACCGATAAGAGCACCTAGCGATTGCCAGGTGTAAAACTGGGCAGTGTCCGACAAGCTAATACCATCATATGCTTCAACTATGTATGGGCGTACGTAGTCAATAATTACAAAGTTATAACAATAGAAAAAGTATCCGACTAGTATCGCAAGATACGCAGCTACTCTTTGAATCATAGGAACTTCGCTCATGTGTCTTTTTGCAGTCATGACCGATAAACCTCTATTTATATTGGATTTTAAATGTATAAAGACTAAATAATACGGATCTTTTTTTGATCTAATTTCGTGTCTCTTCGGTGGTAATGATAATTTTATTCCTCGCTAATGATCCGTGATCAAAGTCAATTTTAAAATGAATGCGTACCCATTGTGGTGTTTTTGGTGATCAAGATCCCGATATCGTGGTGTTTGAGCTGATTTGAGCATAAATTTATCTATATTGGTGATAATAATCACAGTTACTGCGTTGTTTTGGAAATGAAAAGCCAGTTTTCAGTAGTATAAAGCCTGATTTAACGCGTCAAGAATAGATCGGAAATCCAAAAATGGTTACGTACTCAAGTTTGGTTGTCATTGCTGCGTATATAGCAATCACCATATTAATTAGCTACTTAGTGAATAAGCGATACCGCGTGGGTGGAGACTTTTCTACGGGTGGCAAGCAGTTTGGGTGGTTTACCGCAGGGGTTTCAATATTAGCAACTTACATTAGTGCGATGACATTTGTGGGCATGCCAGGTTGGGTATATAGCTCTGGTATGGAAGCGATGAGTGTTCATCTCAACTATCCGATTGTGATCTTTTTTACCGTTATCTTCTTTGTTCCGGTTTTCTATAAGTTAGGGTTAACGTCAATTTATGAATATCTTGAACATCGATTTGGCGTTTATGCCCGAACCATCAACTCTATTGTCTTTATCGTGGTGCAGTGTATTTCGGCGGGGGTGATCCTCTATGCGGTTGCGCTTATTTTGGTTCATGTACTGCCCATTAGCATTTCCGAAGCCATCATCTATATCACTATTTTTACAGCCTTCTATACCTATGCGGGTGGTATTTCCACGGTAATTTGGACCGACATGCTGCAGTCTGCGGTTTTAGTTGCTGGTAGCATCGCAATCTTTTTCATCCTATTACTCAATATTAATGCCGCTGAGCATTTGTCGCGTGATCACCTTGATATCATCAACCTAAATTTTGATTTAGGCGTGGATACTACACTCTGGGCTGGGGTGGTTGCGGTGAGTTTTTTACATTTAAGTGTGTATGGAACCAATCAGTTGATCATTCAACGCACGCTAGCAACCAAGTGCGAAAAAACCGCGCAAAAGTCGATGTTGCTGTGTGGTTATGGGGCTTTTTTCATCTACTTGTTTTTTGCCATGATAGGTGTGTTGTTAAGTGTTTTCTATCAAGATCAATCATTTGAAAACAGCAATGAAGTCATCATTGATTTTGTATTCAATCATACCAACCCTATCGTTGTTGGTTTGATCATCTCAGCGTTGGCCGCCGCCGCGATGTCGACACTTGATTCAACCTATAACTCGATGGCGACGGTTGCGACATTCGACTTATACAAACGTTTTGTTCGCAAGAAAGCCGATGCCCAACACTACGAAAATGTGGCGCGTAAAATGAGTTTGCTTGCTGCAGCGTTAGTGGTCGTCCCCGCATTGCTCGCGGTTTCCAATGAATCGGTACTCAAAACCATCGCCAGCTTAACCTCTATTTTTGTTGGTATTCGATTAGGCTCATTCGTGTTAGGTCTGTTTTGGCCGAAAGCAAATGAGAAAGGAGTGATTGCGGGCAGTATTGCAAGCGTCATAGTGGTCTTTATCGCAAGGTATTTGGATATTGCTTGGCCCTGGTTTGCACCCATTGGAACGATCGCATTTCTAGTGTTTGGCGTGCTTGTCAGTCGTCGATGGGGCTCGGTGAGCGCTGAACAACAAATCTTTATCAATAATCAAAAACACCTCTTTGCAAAGCCAACGGCGAGCCACTATGGGTTGTTGGCGTTCGCAGCCGCGACCATCGCAGCTTGTGCGGTTCTTCCTGATTGGCTTTATGCTGCACTGTCTTAATGGGTAAGTTTATGCTGTCTATCTTTAATATTTATAAGATCGGTGTGGGGCCTTCGAGTTCTCACACTAACGGACCAATGATTGCGGGATACCATTTCACGCGCTTAATTGAATCTAGCTTGGAAAAAGTGGCTCGTATTCAAGTGGATCTCTATGGCTCGCTTTCACTCACTGGAATTGGCCACCATACGGATCGTGCGACAATTCTGGGGTTGCTAGGTAATCAGCCAGATACGATCAAAATCGCGTCGGCTAACCGAGCGATGCGTAAAGCAGTTGATGAAAAGATATTGTCGGTCGATGGCCGCCATGACATCGAGTTCAACTACAAAACGGATATGCTCTTTCACCAAGACAACTTACCTCTGCATGAAAATGGTATGACGATTACCGCGTTCGATGCACAAGGTGAACAAATTGGATTTGAAACCTATTACTCGATTGGTGGTGGCTTCATCGCAACGGTGGATGAAATGCAAAATGGCAGTTCGACTGCTCCAGTAGAGGTTCAGTTCCCATTCTCTAGTGCAGACGCAATGCTGGCGCAAGCAGAGAAGAACGGCATGAGCTTAGGCGGCATGATCCTGCAAAACGAACTAGCGTTTCAGGATATGGATGCCATTAATCAACGTGCAGAACAGATCTGGTGTGTCATGACTCGCTGTATGGAGCGTGGTTTCGAGACAGAAGGGATTTTGGAAGGTGGCTTGAACGTGACCCGCCGCGCGCCAAACTTGCTGAAGAAGCTTGAAGCAAATGCAGCAATCGAAAACGATCCAATGGAAATCATGGATTGGATTAACCTGTTTGCTTTTGCGGTAAGTGAAGAAAATGCAGCGGGCGGACAAGTGGTTACGTCGCCAACCAATGGTGCGGCAGGTGTGATTCCTGCGGTATTGATGTACTACCATCGCTTCATCAAACCGCTTGATACTAAACAGCTCAAAGACTTCCTTGCTGTATCCGGTGCTATTGGCATTTTGTACAAAACTAATGCGTCTATCTCGGGGGCCGAAGTGGGTTGTCAGGGTGAAGTTGGTGTATCTTCCTCTATGGCAGCCGCTGGCTTGACCGCGCTACGTGGTGGTAGCAACGAGCAAATTTGTATTGCGGCTGAGATTGCCATGGAGCACTCACTGGGGATGACGTGCGATCCTATTGGTGGTTTGGTTCAAGTGCCGTGTATTGAGCGCAATGCCATGGGGGCAATGAAAGCGATCAATGCTTCTCGCATGGCATTAAAGCGTAATAGTAAATGTTTGATCTCGTTGGATAAGGTGATTGAAACCATGTACCAAACGGGCAAAGACATGAACAAGAAGTATCGGGAGACCTCATTGGGAGGGTTAGCGCTCATTCACCTTTCTCCGCCGTGTGAGTAGTCTTTCACTACTTTACGGGATTGGCTCGGTGCGCTTGAATTGTTTTAAACTAATTGGCTTCACATTTAACTTTAAGCTTATTTGGCGAAATATGATCCTTCTACCTACACTAAAGTACTAACAGTAAAGAAAAAGCAAATTACTCTATCGTTTCGTGCTAGTAGGAGAAAGTGTTGTGACAATGGAATCCAGCACCGCACTCGTCATTGATGATCAACCGGTAGTAAGACATACACTATCACTGTGCTTAAACAACTTGGGTATCGGCCAAGTCGTGCAAGCGCAAGATGGCCAAGAAGCGAAAAGCAAGTATGTAGACTATGAGTTTGACGTTATTTTTTGCGATCTAGACATGCCGGTCGAAGATGGTTTTGAAGTGCTCCGTTTTTTAGGTGAGCAAGAATATCAAGGTTCAGTGATTATCATCAGTAGTCAAGAGCAAGAGGTGTTAGCATCAACGTCGAATCTTGCCAGATTGTATGATCTTAACATTATAGGCTGCGTTGAAAAACCGATCACTTTTCCTACCGTCCAGTGCCTTTTCAATACTATTCAGAAACGCGCCTCAAAAAAAAGTACTACTAAGAATTTGCCTGTGTTGAGCGAAAGTGATCTCCAGGCTGCTCTTCAACATGGGCGTCTTGAAGCCTATTATCAGCCCCAACTTTCTCTTAGTAGTAAAAAAGTGAAAGGTCTAGAGATATTAGCTAGGCTGTTTGACCATGATGGAACCTTAATTTTCCCCGACCGATTTATTCCCACGGCAGAACAATCACACACGTTGATACTGACAATGACAAAGCAGATCATTGAGTCGGCGTTGCAAGAAATATCAAACCTGTTTGAACACCTTTCTACACTCACATTTGCGTTCAATATCTCCGGTAAAGTATTAGAAGATCGCGATTTTCCCAAGTGGTTGAATCGTATCGCAAGCCAATACCAAATTCCTCATGAACAGATTGTTTGTGAGTTAACAGAGACCGCAATCAGTACCGACCAGACCACCATAGACGCGCAAATGTTGAGATTGCGAATTATGCGATTCAAGCTCTCAATCGATGATTTTGGTACGGGTTACTCTTCGATCGCTAAGTTGCATACCATTCCTTTCAACGAGTTGAAAATAGATAAAAGCTTTGTCGTCGATTGTTTGTCTAACACCAAATCTGCTGCCATTGTCCAGCAGAGCATCAAAATGGCAAAGGCGATGGATATTGAAGTTGTCGCGGAAGGGGTAGAAACCGAAGACGTTGAAGCGTTTCTAATTGGTTCAGGCTGTGGGATTGGACAGGGTTACTTGTACGCCAAGCCGATGCCACTCGATTCTGTCATAGAGCTGATTAAGCAAGGCAGAAACCATAAAGAGAAAAGCGAATGAAGTTTTCCATCAAATTGCCACTGCTGTTTTTGAGTTTAAGTCTCGTTATGCTTGGCGTAGTGACGGTCGTTTCCCTAAAAGCGAGAGATCTTCAGCAAGATAAAATGTTGCTCAATATAGAGCGAGAGGCCACCTTGTTGATCAGACTAATAGAACGCAATTTGTTTGAGCGATACCACGACGTTCAAGCCTTTCGCTTGTCATTGGGAAGAGTTGACGAGGGAAAGCTCAAATTCATCACCTCAAGCCCTAAGTTTGCTTCTAGCCTCAACGACTTTGTCAGCAATTACAAAGTGTATCGACGCATTATGGTTTTCGATCTTGATGGAGAACTATTGGCATTTAGCACCAAGAATTCGTTTGGTAAAACGCTTTCTAGCTCTCAAGCTTCGGCCGAAAAAGTAGCCAATAGTGATTGGTTTCAAGAAGCCATTTCCGGCGTAACCTTAGCACCTGAACAACCTGATAGTAGCTACGTTATTGGTCCTAAGCGTTTCCTCATTGACGATAAACCAAACTCTTTTGATATGGTTTTTGCATCGCTGATTTTTGACCATCAAGGCCGTAAAGCTGGCTTGTGGGTCAACGTCGTTGATTTTTCAGCGGTCGAATCGATTGTCGCAGAAACGTATGAGCTGCTATCCAATCGAGGCTTTGTGAGCTCAGAGCTAACGATCTTAGACAAAGAAGGTCGCATCATTGTTGATTATGACCCAGTGGGGCAAAGTAAAGCGCGGTACTCGCGTGATTTTAATGTGCTCAGTCAGTTGAACTTGGCGACAAACGGTGTGGAAGGGGCGCGACTTGCGGTAGCGGGTCGAAGCGGGTCGAACATATCTATGCATTTTCGAAAGCAGATTGAGCAAGTGACAGGATATGCACATACCAGAGGTGCTTACGATTACCCAGGACTTGGTTGGTCTGCATTGATTCGAGTCTCGGTCGATGAAGCATTCGCTGAGTCCAATTTGTTATTCAAAACCACGCTATTTCTGTCAGTGATACTGCTGGCGTTGATTTTGTTAGTGTCATTCTATTTAGGGAGAAAGATTGCGCGTCCGCTCAGTGAGCTGTCATTGGCAATAAAGAGCCTGGCGAATGGAGAGAAAGACGTCGTTTTGCCGGCGGTAAAAGGTCAAGACGAAATCGCCGTTATGGTCTCGGAGCTTGATAACCTAAAAGATATCGTAATAGAGCGAGCGCAACTGAGCGTAGAGACTGACGAGCAGCGCTCTATGCTTGATATTCAAAATAAAGCCATCGACTCGACCACATCGGGTATTGTGGTGAGTGACGCAACTCAGCCGGACCTTCCCATCATTTTTGCCAACAAAGCGTTTGAAATGCAAACCGGGTACAGCCGACAAGAGGTGTTAGGGAAAAACTGTCGATTTTTGCAAAATGACGACCGAGACCAAAAAGGGATAGATCAACTGCGTGAAGCGATTGCAAATCAAACCTCCTGCTCGGTAGTTATTAGAAACTATCGTAAAGATGGCACCTTGTTCTATAACAACTTGAAGATTGACCCTGTTTTCAATGAACAAGGGGAGATGACCCACTTTATTGGTATCCAAACCGATGTTACTGAAATGAAGCGTCGTGAGGCAGAAAATACGACCAAGTTGGAGCAAGAGATAGCTCGCCGAACCGAAGAAGTGAGAGAGTCTGAGACTCGTCTCCGTACCGTGTTTGATACGGCATTGGACGGTACGGTTGTGATCGATGACAAAGGAATCATCATTGATGTAAACCGTTCGACAGAACTGATTTTTGGTCGTGATAGGGATGAGTTAATTGGTGAGAATGTTGCTATTTTGATGCCGGCGAAGTTTGCCAATAAGCATGACGAGTACATTCAAAGCTTCATGAGAACGGGTGACAAAAAGCTCATTGGTCAGCCAAGACAAGTTGAAGGGCTGCATAAGTCTGGCCGTGTATTCCCTATTGAAGTCTCCGTTGGCGAAGCGAAAGTAGGCGATACTCAAGTATTCGTCGGCGTCGTGAAAGATATTACGGTACAGGAAGAAACGAAAGCGAGGGAAACCCTACTTCAGAACGAGTTATTTGAGAGAGAACTGGTGTACCGAGCGGCGTTTAGCCAAGCAGCAGTCGGGATATGTCGGGTTGCGTTGGATGGTCGCTTTATCGAAGTGAATGACAAAATGTGTCAGATCTTTGGCTACAGCGAGGAAGCGCTGTTATCAATGCACTTTGGTGATGTCACTCATCCCGATGATATGACTCAGAGCCAACGAATGGTTGATGAATTAATTGAGGGAAGAAAACGCTCATTTACGATAGATAAGCGATACCTCAATAAATCGGGTGATACTTTTTGGGCAACGCTATCGGTATCTGCTGTGGTCAGCGAGGACGAGCAACCCAAGTATTTTGTCGCGGTCGTGGAGGACATTACTAAGCGTAAGAATATAGAAAAAGAGTTACGTTCAGCCAAGACTGCTAGAGATGGGTTACTCCGCGGAATGCGATTGGCTTCAGATGCTGGAGGAATCTGCAATTGGGCATTGAATGTGGATACTGGTGACCTGAAGTGGGACGACAGCATGTATACCTTATACGGCATTGAGCGCGATAAGCCCCTTCACTATGAAGACTGGGAACGATCACTGCACCCGGGTGACTTTTACTACGCGACAAATACCTTTAAGGAGTCGCTGGAAAGCAAAGAGGTGTTCAATGCAGAGTTTAGAATTATCAATCAAAAGACGAATCAAACTCGATGGGTTAAGGCGGCGGGTGATGTTGTCTTCGACAAGGAGACAGGCGATAAAATGGTGTTCGGTATTAACTTGGACATCACTGATGAAAAAGACTCACAAGCGGCGCTAGAACGCGAGACACTTTCAGCAAAACAAGCCAACGAAGCAAAATCTCGGTTCCTTGCCACTATGAGTCATGAAATTCGAACGCCAATGAATGGCGTCATTGGGATGGTTGACTTGCTCAGAGAAACCAACTTGAGTCGAGATCAAGTTAATATGGTGAGCACCATCCGAGACTCATCGTTCTCTTTACTCGAGATAATCAATGACATTCTCGACTTTTCGAAGATTGAATCGGGGCAAATGGAATTAGATTTAACGGATGTCAACATACTTAACTTAGTCGAAAAGACGCTGGAAGCACTTTGGGTGAATGCCCATCAAAAAGATGTCGGGCTTTACCTAGAGGTGGAGGATAATTTACCCGAATCGCTCATTCTAGATCCTGTCCGCACCCGCCAAGTGCTGCTTAATTTGCTCGGCAATGCCATTAAATTTACGGCCAGTCACGAGCAGCAAGGGTACGTGAAAGTGTTGGTCGGCTATGCAGAGGGAGAACTGCACATAGCGGTGGCAGACAATGGTGTCGGCATGACTCAAGATCAACTTGAGCGCCTGTTTAAGCCGTTTACTCAGGCTGATACCTCTACCACTCGTAAGTTTGGAGGTACCGGTTTAGGGCTGAGTATCAGCAAATCCTTTGTCGAGCTTATGGGCGGTGAAATTAGCGTCACGAGTGAGCATCATCGCGGTAGTCAGTTTGCCTTTACCATCCCAGCTGAAGTGTCGAACTCTGATTGTCAATTTGACCGTTTTGATTTGTCGGATTTTGCTATTGTACTCAATATCAGTGATAGGTACTTACGCGACTCAACCGAAAAGGTGCTTGCGCAGCTGAGTCCGAAGCAGATCATCGATTCGGTTGTAAACGATTCGATATTAACGTCTTCTAAAACCATTGTTGTCGGTGACGACCTTGTTCATGCCGAGATGAATGATAGATACCGATGCTTGGTTCTAGATGACAATCCAGCTTCCACAAAAGGGTATGCAGAGCCGAATAAGGTGGTTGTCGGCGCCCACCCTTTAAAACCAACCGAACTTATGTACGGCTTAGCGGTACTTTCTGGCAACGAAAGCCCCGACTTTGATTGGTCCGACAGTTTGTATGGTGATGTTGGTTCTCATCAATTTGAAGTCAACGAACCCGCAGAGGACATCGTGATATTGTGCGCGGAAGATCAACCAACAAACCGCTTGGTGCTGAGTCAGCAGTTGACCAAATTAGGTTATCAATTTGAGATGACGGAAAACGGTCAGCAGGCTTTAGAACGTTGGATTGACGGCGATTTCGCCATGTTGCTGACAGACTGCCATATGCCCGAAATGGATGGCTTCGAACTGACATCGGAAATACGTCGCATTGAGTCTGAAATGGGTTTAGATCGTACAACGATTGTAGCGATAACGGCAAATGCACTTGTTGGCGAAGCGGAGCACTGCTTGGAAGCTGGAATGGATGACTACATATCGAAGCCAGTAGAGATAGCTAAACTTAACAAGGTACTCTCACTTCGGCTTAGAGGGCGAGCACTGCGAGATAAGCAACAAAGCGGCGATGACACCCTGAGTAGTAGTTTCGCAGAGTCAAATGCCGATACAGCACTGATTGATTATGACCATCTCGCTAATGTGATTGGCAGTGAGGATATGGAGATGAAACGTGCTGTGTTGTCGATGTTTTGGAACAGTGTGAGTCAGGATGTCATAAAGCTAGAAGAGGCTATTGAAGCCAATGAGCTCGATGAGGTGAGAAGCCTTGCACACGGGGCGAAAGGCGCGTCCACATCGAGTGGAGCTAAAAAGCTTGGAGGCTTGTTCAGAGAAATTGAAAAAGGCTACAACAAGCGAGAAGACGCCCGTGAGCTTCTTGTCGAAGTGAAGACGATGATGGAAGAGATCGAAGCTCAGCTCAAAGCAGACAATATTATTTAATCCACGAATCTGGGCTTATTGAAAAAGAGTATCTAAAAGGATTGGTTGGCGGTAACTTGGAGAGGGAACAGGCATGAGCTTTAAACATACTAGCATCTATGTCTTTTATGAAGACATCGCCGTTTTGGATATCATTCAATCACTGATCACAAGTATGTTTGATGATGTCACACCGATTAACGTCAAATCTGACCAAAGCAAGTTTGTTCAGACGTTGTCAGGAGAGCATACGTGTATCATTTTTATATACGCGTTTGACTCAGCAACAGATGCAGAGCAGCTTTCTGATCTTCTTCACGGACATGATGCACTCAAAAACCAGTCACACATTCCTAGGTTCGAGATATTGTTGTGTGATAAATCGAGTCGTTTAGACGCGTATGACTTGTGTGAGAAAAATCAGTTTTACACCTACGAAATCATCAAGCCGATTTACGACACCAACCGTGTTAAGTTGACTTTAAAGCGCTTAGCGGAGCACCTGCAATCGGATGTTGAGCTGTTGAAGGTCGCAGAGGACAATGCGGAACTCTTCCAGACACTAAGCCAGAGTATTGATTCTATTGCCCAACTGCGAACCAAGGTGGATGTGCAAGCCGATCAACAAGTGGAAGAACTCAACGAAATTACCAAGCCCCTAGATGAGTTACTTGATAACGTTCCCGCAGTAGAATGGCAAAAAGCATTTTCTAGCATCATCAGCTCTCTACCTGAATCATTACAGAAAGCGTCAGAAAACAATTTTTCGATGCCGGAGTTTCGTGAAGATCTTGAGGCTTACAAAAACAAAAGTGTTGGCTCGCTGCAAGCATTCTCAACAATGTTAGAAACAGTTAAACCACATATGAAGTCAGAAAGACCGATAGTGATTGTTGCTGATGACCAACCCGTGATGCAAAAAATTATTGCCACTATTCTCGAACCCAGAGGCTTTAAAGTGGAACTGGCGAGTAACGGCGTTGAAGCGATCATGAAAGCAAAAGTCATGATTCCTAAGTTGATTTTGTTGGATATTGATATGCCCATCATGGATGGCTTGGCGACACTTCAGGCGATGAAACAGGTCGAAATGACAAAGAATATCCCAATTATTATGCTCACTAGCCACGCCGATAAAAGCATGATTCAAGCCAGCATAGACAATGGTGCTTCTGATTATGTGGTTAAGCCAACGCGCGCGGACCTATTGCTCAAGAAAATTGCCAAAGTGATCAATCAATAATAATGCGGTGATATACCAATATGGTCAGCGTTTTAAGTTGGCTGTTAGCCAACCTTTACCACATGTTGAACGCTAGTAGAGATTTTATGCACTTATACGGGGTTAATCAGCACGCCTTGCTGTCGATTCTTAGATTCCGCAGCAAGGATTTGTGAAGGCGCTAACAGAGTTGATAGAAATCCGCGAACTTGGCCTTTTTCTAAATTGGGAAATTACTCATTAATTCGCAATAAATCCCTTATTTATATCTTGGTGTGATAAGAAATAGTGGTTGTTTACGGATAATTAGTCTCGAATGATTAAATATCCAACCCTTGTATTACATGCTAGTGGAAATGGTTTTTGATTCTAGTCACATTTAGAATTTTATATTTAACTTAGTATTTTCTCACTTTCTGATTATAACCAATAACACCTACATAAGTGATTTTAATTGCTTAAAATAATATAAGGATAAACCTTAAATGAGTGACGTGATCATCAAATTATCGAGAAATACAGATAATGCACCTATTAGCGAATATTCAACGCAATCTGTCGCTTTTTCACACTACAATAATATTTCTGCGCAGCTTCCGATTGATGCAGCGACGGGGGAAATCGTCGTTGGTGGCGTGAAAGAGCAGGCTCACCAATGTTTAGTTAATATTAAAGCGATTGTTGAGAGCATTAGTCACGTCATGGAAGATGTGGTCAAAATTAACGTCTTTGTGAAAAACATCGCAGACGTTGAGGCAGTCGATGAAGCGTACCGTAGTTTCTTCCAAGATTACTTCCCTACAAGAACGGTGGTAGCTGTTGCTGCGCTACCTGATGCGGATGCACTGGTTCAGATGGATGCACTCATTTCGAATGGCGAAGGGACTTACCCGCAAGACCCATGTGAATTGATCAAATTGGCAAGAAACACCGAACGTGCGCCAACTCATGAGCTTTCTACACACACTGTTGCTTTCTCGCACTACAACAACATTTCTGCGCAGTTGCCTGTTGACCCTGCGACTGGCGCTCTTGTTGAAGGTGGTGTTAAAGAGCAGGCAGCACAATGCTTGAAGAACGTGAAAGCGATTCTAGAGAGCATCGATGTTCCGTTTGACGATATTGTCAAAGCGACCATCTATCTAACTGACCTAAATGATCTTGATGCTGTGAATGAAGTGTACTCTACGTTCTTCCCAGACTCGGCGATCGCTCGCGCTGTGGCGTATGTACCAGCACGCTCAGTAGTCTCTGTAGAAGCGCTACCATTAGATGCTCGCGTCCAAATTGATGTGGTGATTTCTCATGGTGACGGCACGCCTCCTCAAGAAGTTGAAGATCGTCATGGCATTGTGATTCGCGCACGTAACACAGATGCGGCACCTCTTAACGAGTTGTACACTCAAACTGTTGCGTTTTCTCACTACAACCATATCGCTGCCCAGTTGCCAATTGATTTGAACACTCAGTCTTTGGTATCGGGTGATGCAAAAGAGCAAGCGAAGCAGTGTCTAACACACATCCAATCTATTGTGGAAAGCATTGGTCATGTGATGGATGACGTCGTCAAAGTAAATATTCAACTTCGTGATATGGCTGATATTGATTTAATTAATGAAGTTTATCCTTCATTCTTTGAAAAAGAGCTACCAGCACGAACCGTTATTGGCGTGAAAGAAATAGCAATGGACGCAAAAGTTCAAATTGATGCTATTATTTCCAACGCGGAAGGTACACTGCCTTCTAAATAAAAATTAGGTTTTATTAAAGTGCATTCTATTTATATAGAGTGCACTTTTTGTTTTGTATTTGTAATTCAATAGTTGCAATTGGTTTCCTATCTGTTTATTTTGTAACGTTAATAAATTAGACGGAATTAAGTGCAGTGAAACCTAGCGAAGTTGGATTGGCGTACGATCAAATTACACATCGATGGCAGAGTGATTCCTTTGACCTCTCCAATGGTATCGACGCTCATAAAAAAGCACTCACTTTTCTTTCTCACTCTAGCACTGGGCTGGATGTTGGCTGCGGATGCACAGGCCGCATCATCGAGCTTATGCAAGCCTCAGGGCTTACCCCAGAAGGCCTCGATATTTCCAGCGAAATGATCCGACTTTCTCGGAGCAAATATCCTGCTGTTCAATTTCACCACGCCGATATCTGTCAATTCGATTTTACAAAGACGTATGATTTTATCTCTGCATGGGACAGTCTTTGGCACATTCCGTTGTCATCGCAACGCTACGTAATGACAAAACTCGTTAAGGCCTTAAGCCCAGGCGGTGTCCTTCTGTTTTCTTTTGGCGGCACGCAAGAGGCGGGCGAGCATGACAATAACGTCATGGGGCCAAAGATGTACTACTCAACCCTAGGCACGGATGGCTTTCTGCGTCTATTTATGGAGTTAGGGTGTATCATCCGCCATCTGGAGTTTGACCAGTATCCAGAGCAACATACTTTCCTTATCATTCAAAAAGCCGACAAGCCTGCTCCTTGACAGTCAGCATTTACGAATCCAGCCGTTTTTGACGCTAAGATTTATGAAAATGATTCAATTTCTGTATAATTTCTATCGCACACACTTAGCCTCTTGGAGCCCCGTTTAAACCCATGTTCAAAAAAGCAACCACTGCGTTACTTTTGATGTCACTGTCGTTACTCACTGTAGTGACACTTGAGACGTTTCTGTTTCGCCCTCAGAAACTCTCTACGACTGAAGCAACGGCACCGGTATTGGCTCCAGAAAAGCAACTGCTAGCGATTGATGCCGAGCACCCATTGCTCGCCATTCATCAGATGGCGGCTCGCTCCCCAGAAGAAGCGCTTGTTCGCCTAGAGCAGTGGCGAGCGGGGTTAACGCGCCCACCAGAGGTCATCGAACAAATCTTTTCACTGTGGGTCCGCCGGCTAGCGGCGAAAAACGAGTCGAGTGTTCTCGATTCGATAGATAGTGAACTGAACAAGATTGCCAAAGTACATCGATTAAGTTGGCTGCTGGCAAAGCTCGATATTGAAAGTGCTTACAAGGATTTTCGTCGAGGCTCCTACCCTGAAGGCATCACAAAAATCATGGATGCCATCAAGTTTGCAGAACATATCCGAGCGGATTTTTTATTACTGCAAGCGTATAACACCGCTGGTGCATTGTATAACTCCGACAATCAACTCAAGTTGTCGCAAAAGTACTTCATTAAAGGGGTAGAAGTCGGTAGAAAATACCCCGAGAGTGAGTACAACGTTCGATTTAATAACAACCTTGGGCTGTTGTACGTTCACTCAGAGCAATGGGAGCGAGCAATCGAATACCTAGCTCGAGCAGAGGTATTGGGCGAAACACTTGAGTCTATTGAACCTGAAACAAAGTTTATCGTTCTGATGAACCAATCTTTTGTCTACAACAAATTGGGCAAGGTAAACGAGTCACGCGAAGCGTTTGCAAAAGGAATTCGTTATATTGATGAGAACACTCCCGCTCTATACCGAATTATTCGCTTAAAGTCTGAAACGAGATTGTTACTGTTGGAAGGGCAGTCAGACAAAGCCCTGGGAGTGGCGATTGCGTGTATGAATGCTGAAGCGATTGATAAGTACCCAAGGCAGCTTGGTATTTGTCAAATGGAGCACGCAATGGCGTTGAAAGACCTTGGCAGATTTAACGAAGCTCGCGAGTTCATTGAGGCAAGTATCGCTTCATTTACAGAGATTGACCACAAGCGCTGGTTGATTCGCAGTCACTTGCTGAAGGCAAATATCCTTGAAAAGCAAGGCGAGCATGTGCAAGCGCTGCAAGTCTATCAAACCTATCACGAAAAAGAGCGCAGCCAGATCTTAAATGAGATTCATAATTTGGGGACAGCCTTTGAGATCCAAGAGTTAGAGCGCGAACGTGATTTACTTGATTTGCAAAATGAGCTCAAGGAGTTTGAACAGGGCCTGACGGAGCAACGGGTTCGACTTCTTTATATTTGGCTGGGTTTTGCTTTGTTGGTCGCGGTTTGGCTTGTGGCTCGTTGGGTCGCTGAACGCAAACGCAACCAGTATTTGCACGATCTCTCATTCAACGATCCTCTGACCGCAGTCGGAAACCGTCGTTTTTATCAACGTGAGTTAGAGACTCCTGTCGTGCTTGATCCTAAAGCCGTCTACCGAGTGACATTGGTTGATATCGATAGATTCAAACAGATCAATGATAACTTTGGCCATGAAGTGGGTGACGGTGTGCTGAAAGAAGTGACGGCTCGGATAAAAAGTGAGTTGCAAGATCATGAGGTTATCGTCCGCTGGGGCGGTGAAGAGTTTTTACTTGCGGTCAGTGATGGAGCCGATTACTGCGAACGTGCACAAAGCCTGATTGCCGCGGTAAACAAAAAACCTATTGTGGTTGGTGATTATCAACTCGAGGTCACAATTTCTATTGGTGCTAGCGAACCCTATACGCTAGAGGGTTTGAGAGTGTCGAAACGCGCATTTTCAATTGCAGATGAATGTTTGTATCAAGCGAAGGAACGTGGACGAAATCAGCTCGTCATGCCAGAAGAGTTATGATTTGTACGTAACTGAAACTTGTTTTTCGCTATTAGTATCAGTACCTTATGGTGGTTATTAGTCACGCTTTAAAGGAATAACCACCATGAACAAGGACCAACCCCCGTTATTCGCACCGCGCCTCAAGCTAGGAGATACGATCGGCTTTTTCTCTCCATCATCTCCTGCCACCGTGTTTGCCCCAAAACGATTCGAACGCGCAAAGGCATTTCTTACCAGTAAAGGGTTTCAGCTTAAAGCGGGCTCTCTAACAGGCGCTAGCGACCACTATCGCTCAGGAAGCATCAAAGAGCGTGCAGACGAACTGAACCAACTTATTCGAGACCCAAATGTTCGCTGCATTATGTCTGTGATTGGTGGCTATAACAGCAATGCACTGTTGCCCTATATCGATTACCAAGCACTTAAGCGAGACCCTAAAATCATCATTGGCTATTCCGATGTTACGGCGCTGCTAATGGGCATCTACGCACAAACAGGTTTAATTACCTACTATGGTCCGGCTTTGGTGGCCTCCTTTGGTGAATATCCACCGTTGGTTGAAGAAACGTTTCAATCTTTCGCTGATATCTTAGTTTGCCAGCCTCAAGCCGAAGCTTATCCGCCATATCTCTATCGTATGCCTTCGCATTGGACGGATACAATGATTGATTGGGAGAGCCAAACTGACGCAAAACCAGTGCAAAGTAATGAGTGGCAGTTCTTGGGTGAGGGGAGAGTTTCTGGCCGGATTATTGGAGGCAACCTAAATACAATGAGTGGTATCTGGGGAAGCCCATACATGCCAGAGATAAAACAAGGCGACATCTTGTTGCTGGAAGATTGTTTGAAAGGCGCACCTGATGTCGAGCGCTCGTTTAGCCATCTAAAAGCGTGCGGCGTTTTTGATAAAGTTTCCGCGATTATTCTCGGTAAGCATGAGTTGTTTGATGACAAAGGGACAGGTAGGCAGCCACTGGATATTTTACTGGAAGTATTGAATGGTCAAACGATGCCAATCGTAGCGGGTTTTGATAGCTGCCATACGCACCCTATGCTAGTGACGCCGCTAGGGGCTCAGGCCACTATTGATTTCGAGCAGTCACTCGTCAGCTTGGACGGTGACTGGATTGCAAACCCAACGCTCTAATTTAAATAAAATATAAACAAAAGGCTCGCACTGCGAGCCTTTTGTTATGCGCCAATTAGTGAGACTTTCGCGGCCCGTGGCGAACCATATCTTGGCCCGTTTTAAAAATCTCTTCTGTAACCCAATGACCTAACAGCAGCTGATGGTTGTCATCGAGGACGGCGACAAAGTGGCGGCCAGTTGAATTTTGTGTTGCCAGCGCTACACCCGCTACGTTTTGCAGCCCTAAAACGCCACTTTCAACGCTTAGCAAAAAGGTTTCTAGATCTTTAAGGTTATCAATTACTTTGTTGTCATCAATCATGGTCTGTGCTCTGAATCTGGCTTTGCGAAGCTTGTAATAATGGCCGCTACTTTAACGACCCTTTGTGATTAATTCTACCTGTTTTCCGCTTATCCGCTTAGACAATAACCGTTCACGCCGCATTATTGCCATTCACGCCCTCAATATACCGTTTGTCGCAATAGCAAAAATTACATATCACTTACCACTATTCTAAGATGGTCAAATCAAGGAATAGGGAATAACTCGATGAAAAAATTCACAATGGCTTTGCTCGCAACCGCTCTTATCAGTGTAAATGCTTTTGCAGCACCTAACGAAGAGGTGATCGCGCAGTACAACCAAGCGGCAGACGGCGATGAAAATGCAGTCGAGGTCGTCTTCGAGACTTTGCAACGTGCGATTGAAAACCAAGGCGCGGATCCGTTGAGCTTGGTCTACCTAGGCAGTACCGAGACGCTAAAAGGAAGAGATGCGTTTATGCCGTGGAATAAGATGAAGTACACCGAGCAAGGGTTAGCGACTATCTCAAAAGGGCTCGACTTACTGCAAAGCGAAACGGTTCCTCTTCAGGAGCAAGCGATCCGTCAAGGGTTACCAGAATCTTTACTTGCCCAAGCTATCGCGGCAGCAACATTTACCTCTCTGCCAGATATGTTTAACCACTTTGAGCGTGGGTACGACATTTACCTCGATTTGCTTGCCGATGAGCAGTTCCAACAACAGCATTACGATGCAACGTCTTGGATCTATTTATACGCGATTCGTGCTGCACTTCGTGCCGAGCAGCCAGAGCAGGCGCAGCTGTGGCTAAAAGTGATGGAACAAAAAAACAGCCAACATCCTCTTACCCTACAAGCGCAAGCCATTATCGAAAAAGCGGCTTAAGGAGGCGTTATGCTTGAATTTACGGACATTTTTAAGCAGTACCAACTGGGTCAACAGCGTGTTGACGCCCTAAAAGGGGTGAGCGGGCGCATCAATCAAGGTGAAATGGTGGCTCTTTGCGGCCCGTCAGGTTCTGGGAAAAGTACCTTGCTCAATGTGCTCGGACTACTCGAAATGGATTATCAGGGCAAGATTGAACTGGCAGGAAAAGCCTACCCCAGAGACCCAATGGCTGCCGCCCAATATCGGCGTACTCGCTTAGGGTTTGTGTTCCAGCGCTTCAACTTGATTCCCGTTATGTCGGCGTGGGAAAACGTCGCTTACCCACTGATGCTAAACGGGTTGTCTCTCGCGGAGCAGAAGCGAAAATCCCTCGATATTCTCGACAGAGTTGGGTTAGCGGAGTTTGTCGATCATAGACCGGATAATTTATCTGGTGGCCAGCAGCAGCGTGTGGCTATCGCCAGAGCTCTCGTCCATCAACCAGAAATGGTGATTGCCGATGAGCCAACCGCGAGCCTAGATAGCCAAACCGCAGCCTTGGTGGTGGAAATGATGAAGTCACTTGGTCACGAAATGGGCACCACCTTTGTCGTCGCGACGCATGATGCGCGAATGGCGATGCACTGCGACCGAACCATTGACCTAGTGGATGGTGCAATCAGTACGGAGGCAATGCAATGGGCAAGTTGATTCCTTTATCTATCCGTGTGGCGTTTTTGAATCTACAGCGCAATCGTCGCAGAAGTGTGCTTTCCATATTAATTATCGCCATCGCTGTATTTGCCTTAACTGCAGCGGGTGGCTTTGGCTTGTACACCTATGAGTCTTTGAAAGAATCGACCGCGAGAGAGACTGGCCACATCACCATCAGCCAGCCCAACTATTTTGAAATGGACGAGGAAATGCCGCTCGAAAATGGTTTGGCTGACAGCGCAACGATTTCAAAAGCGTTAATTGCCAATAAAGCGATTCGAGGGATTCAGCCACGAATCGAGTTTAATGGTTTGATCTCCAATGGCAGTAAGTCGACCATTTTTGTTGGCTCAGGTGTGAATGACCGTGAATTTGATATGAAGGGACCATTTCTGGATATTCGCCAAGGGAAGACATTATCTAATGTGAATTCGCCGCGCTACGATGAAAGCGAACCTGAAGTGATGCTTGGTGTGGATTTGGCTAAGAACCTGAAAGTGTCGGTTGGCGATTGGGTGACACTGCTGGCCACCACCAGTGACGGTGCGCTCAATGCGTTTGATTTTAAAGTTCGAGGCATTTTCTCAACAGGTGTTCCAGAGTTGGATAAGCGCCAGCTTTACTTACATATCCTCTCTGCGCAAGATCTCTTGGCTTCAGACAGAGTGAGCACGTTATCGGTGTTTTTGTTTGATACCCAGAAAACCCAAATCGTGCAGAACTGGGTCGATACCACGCTGAGTAACATCGATTTGGCGCAAGAAGTTGAGCTGACCCCTTGGCAAGATAGAGCCTTTTTCTACAGCAAAGTAAAAGATTTGTACGATCGCATTTTTGGCATCATGGGCGCGGTTATGGCGCTGGTGGTTTTTGTTGCCTTGTTTAACACCATGACCATGTCGGTCACTGAGCGTACTCGTGAGATTGGGACTCTGTCAGCGCTGGGCACCTACCCGAGTGAAATCGTCTCAGGTTTTGTTAAAGAAGCAGGTCTTTTGGCGTTAATCGGCTCGGTGGTCGGTGGCTTATTGAGCGCTCTTGCGGCGCTGCTGCTGATGGTGGTTGATGTCCAAATGCCGCCACCGCCAGGCAGAACGGACGGTTACCCACTGACTATTTATTTCTCTCTTGAGCTTGTCCTCGCATGTACCTTGGGTGTGGCTCTAATTTGTACGGTAGCCGCTTGGTTATCGGCGCGTAAAGGCGTGAACAAACCTATCACGGAGGCTCTTACTTATGTTTAAGCTCATCAATCGATTCAGTGCAGTCAGTTTACTGCTGGTTAGCCAGGCGTTAAGTGCTCAATCTGCGCCTATGGATGTCGATACCATGGTGCGCAATGCAGATAGCTTCCGCCAAGGCTATGAGTCAGCCAAAGTGGTTTCAGAGGTGGCGCTATACGAAAACGACACGCTTGATAAAACACGTGAGTACCATGTCTACACTCGTGAAAACCGAGAGTCATTGGTGGTGTTTAAATCTCAGGTTGAGCAAGGGCAAAAGATGCTCATGCTAGGTGATAACTACTGGTTAGTGATGCCAAAGAGCCGTCGACCTATTCGAATCACGCCCATGCAAAAGCTACTGGGTGAAGCGTCGGTTGGTGACATCTCTACTCTGACTTGGAGCGAGGATTACAACGCGACGTTTGTCTCGCAAGATCAACTCGATGTGGCTGGCAAGACAGTCTCGACCCATCAGCTACGTTTACGCTCAACCACCAAGGGCGCCAGTTATCATCGTATTGATCTATGGCTAGATGCAGGCAACGACTTCCCGGTCAAAGCCGATTTATATTTACGTTCAGGCAAACTCGCCAAACAAGCGTACTTTGAAGGTGGGGATCTCGATGGCGAAAACCGAGTGGTCTCTATGACGCTACTCGACAAGATACAGCCAGCGAAGAAAACCGTCATTACGTACCAGCAAATTACGCCCTTATCACTTGAAGATAAATACTATAACCCGGCGTACTTAACTCGCAACGCGGTGACGGAGCTCTAGATGAAAACAGTTGTGATAGGGCTTGTCGCAAGCTTGTTAGTCGCGCCGAGCTATGCTGACGAGGTGAATTTAGAGTGGGATTGGACCTTGAGTGGCAGCTCTACCACTCATCAAGACTCCCTACTACTTGGTGACCGTGAACAAACATCGACTCGGGCACTGGATGCATTGATTGACGTAGAGCTGCGCGCCTATCAATGGACAGGCTTGTTTGCAGCCAAAGGCAGTGATGTGCTTTCCAATTCGGACAGCAGTCAATACAAGGGTGAGCTCATCATTCAAGAGCTGTTCTGGCAAGGTGGGCTATCACTGATGGAGACGTCTATCGATGTAACTTTGGGAAAAATGCGCCTCGATTGGGGAGTGGGGTATGGTTATCGCCCGTTGGATGTGTTTAAACCCTATCGACGAAACCCAGTGGGCATTCAAGTAGAAGAGGGAACGCTCACGGCGATGGCCTCCTATTTTGACGACCAAGGTGATTGGAGCCTTGTCTATTCAAACTCTAAGCACACCCAGCAAGCGGGCAGTGAGCTGGAAGAAGAATCTCAGCAGCATGGCATTGGTTTACGTCGTTACGCGTTTGTGGGTGATAGCGAATATCAATGGTTAGCCTACTACGATGATGTTCGCCACGGTCTTGTGGGAGGCTCGTTTGTTACCGTTCTTGATGCCTCATGGGCGATGCACGCGTCTGCCGTTTATCAGCGTAACTACTTAGCCTATCAGCAAGGTCAGCTTTTGGACGCGGTGAGCTTAGATAAACAGTCGAACGGGTATCAGGCTTTAGTTGGAGCGAACTGGGCGAACGAGGTAGGCAACAATATCATCGTCGAATATTGGCATGATAGCCGCAGTTGGGACAAATCTGATTGGCAGCAAGCATTAGATCGTGTTGACCGTTTAAGCGGTTCCGACCTGACCGCGCCATTAGCATTGTCTTATGCTCAGGGGCTCTACCACGCCAACTTAATGGCTCATAACGTGATGGTCCACTGGAGCTTGGACTCGAGTGCGTGGAGTCAATGGCAATGGTCGCAGGATTACTTGTGGCTGAATAACCTCACCCCAACGGCAGACTTTCTGTACTCGCCGCAAGATGGCGGTTTGATCGCAACGCAATGGCTAGATTATCAAGCGTACGATTCTGGTGATATGTCACTAAATATTGAGACCGCGCTCCGCTTTATGACCGGAGACCGTGACTCGGTATATGCAAACTTGTCCGATAAGCGTATGGTTTTTATCAATATTAAGGGAAGGTTCTAATGAACGAAACATTAAAGCATCATGGCAAAGACAGCATTCGCAGCCTGATCTTAACCTCGCTCTTTTGTATGGTCATTGCTTTTGTCACCCAATCGATTTGGCCGAGCAGTTACATGGAGCACTTGTTGATTAGCATTGGCTACGGGTACAGCGCTGTGGGTACATCTCACCTTGTTGCTCAGTTCATTCCTTCATTGTCATCGCGTCAAGTTACCTCGATTGGCTTGGCTGGAGCGATGACCATAGGCACTGCTAATGCTTACTTTGTACTTCAAAAATATGACGAGTTCGCTCAGATTAGCGATTTAAAGCCCGTCGTTATTTTAGGGCTCGTGTTTACTTGCACCTGCTTTGTGTTTTTCTATGCGCACGAACAGCGTTTGATCGCGCAAAAAGAAGCCGAGATTGCCAAGCGCAAACAAAGTGAGCTCGAAAAAGCGATGTTGCTTAGCCAGTTAAAACAGCTTCAAAGCCAGATAGAGCCGCACTTCTTGTTTAACACCTTGGCTAACGTGAGCGTATTGATCGGACAAGACCCGAAGCAAGCGCAGTTGATGCTGGAACGTCTGACTGATTTGTTACGCGGCACGCTCAAATCGAGCCGCCAAGAATACTCATCTTTACAGACCGAATTGGAGATGGTGGACGCGTACTTGGCGATACAACAGATCCGCTTGGGTAATCGCTTAAGTTACTCGATTGATAACCCGATTCAGCAAGAAGTGAACCTCCCCCCTTTGGTTATTCAGCCTTTGGTAGAAAATGCGATTCAACACGGCATTGAGCCAAAAGTCGATGGCGGAAGCGTGCACATTTCGGTACAACAGAGTGATTGTGACTTAATCATTGAAGTTGCCGATTCTGGCGTGGGAATGAACAGTGGACTGGGGCAGGCGGGTCATGGCGTTGGTCTGCAAAACACCAGACAGCGTTTAAAAACCTTGTTTGGTGAGCATGCCAACTTATCGCTTTTGGAATCTCAATCTGGAGGCGTCAAAGCCAAAGTGTCGATTCCGCTAAACGCACTGCCAAGTTAATTAATAAATGGAGTATCTGCTATGAGCCAAACACCGCTCACTGCCATTATTGCTGACGATGAACCTTTGCTTCGTTTTCATTTGGATAAAGCCTTAGCCGATGTTTGGCCTGAACTAGAAATAAAAGGCTTAGCGGAAAATGGCGAGCAGGCACTTGAGTTAATTGAGGCTCACCAACCGACCATCGCATTTTTGGATATCCGCATGCCGAAATGCGATGGGATGCAGACGGCGAAGCGTTTGATGGAAAATAACAGTGCGACAACGGTTGTGTTTGTGACTGCTTACGATGAGTACGCGGTGCAAGCCTTTGAAAACAATGCTGCGGATTATTTGCTCAAGCCGTTGTCAGAAACGAGACTGGAGCAGTGTGTCACTCGGCTTAAACAAAAATTGAGTGTTGATGCAACGGCTCAAGCGCCCGATATGCAGGCGCTGTTTCAACAGATGCAGCAACTTGCTGAGCAAAAGACACCCAACTACCTGAGTTGGATTCGAGCCAGCAAAGGGGAGGACATTCACCTTATTTCGGTTTCAGAAGTGCTCTATTTTAAAGCCGAAGATAAGTATGTGTCTTTGTTCCAGCAGGAGCAAAACAAAACCGTCGAGTACGTTTTGCGAACCTCCCTCAAAGAGTTACTGACTCAGTTAGACCCAGACCAGTTCTGGCAGATTCATCGTTCAACTATTGTCAATGTGTCGGCCATTGAGCGAGTTAAAAAGGAATTTACCGGCAAGATGGTAGTGATAGTGGGCGGTGAAAAGCTACCTGTCAGTCGGGCGATGCAAGCCAAGTTTAACACTTGTTGGTAGCACAAAAGGGGGGGAAAGGCAGGATATAAGCACGCGGCTTATATCCTGTTTTTTTATTTCTATAGTTTGACAGCGATTGACTCGTAAGGGGTCAACGAATAGCGTGCTGGCAATCTGTTTAAGTGTTGATGGTTGCTGATTAGCGTTTCACACTCTTGCTCAACCAAATGGGCAGGCAAATTGAGTTCAACCGTTTGGTTGCTGAAATTGTTAATCACCACGATGTGTTGATGGCTGTCTTTTCGCTCATACGCAAACACCTGAGGATCGTTTTCAAGCAGAGGAATGAAGTCACCGTACACAATCACCGGGTGCGATTTACGCAGCGCAATGAGCTGTTTGTAATGGTAGAAAATGGACTCTTTATCTTCAAGCGCATCAGCGACATTGATCTCTGGATAGTTCGGGTTGAGTTCTATCCAAGGCGTACCCGTGGTGAAGCCAGCGTGGTTGTCGCTATTCCAATGCATCGGCGTGCGGGCGTTATCACGGCCATTCTCATGGATTGCCTGCATCATATGCTCGTGACTCACACCTGACTCAGTTTTAACTTTGTAGAAGTTGAGCGTCTCAATGTCTTTGTATTGCTCGAGTGAGTCAAAGGCGACATTGGTCATACCGATCTCTTCACCTTGATAGATGTAAGGCGTTCCTTTCATAAAGTGCAACGTAGTCGCGAGCATTTTCGCCGACTTCACGCGGTACTCCTTCTCGCACCCGTATTTAGACACGACACGCGGCAGATCGTGGTTGTTCCAAAACAGCGAGTTCCAGCCTTCGTTTTTCAACTCAACTTGCCACTTGGTGAGCACCTGCTTGAACTCGACCAAATCCAGCGGCTTAGGTTGCCATTTATCCCCATCTTGCCAAGTAAGCGTAATGTGTTCGAATTGGAACACCATCGAGAGTTCATTGCGCTCAGGGTTGCTGTACAGCTTGGCGATTTCGGGTGTGGCTCCCCATGTTTCGCCGACGGTTAAAAGATCTTTATCGCCGAATGTGGCTTGGTTCATCTGCTTCAATAGCGGGTGCAATCTGTCCCCGTTGCCAGTGATGCCTTTGTCGACTTCTTTGCCAATCAGGTCAATTACATCCAAACGGAACCCACCAATACCTTGGTCAATCCACCAGTTCATCATGTCAAAGACTTTGTTATGTACGGCAGGGTTTTCCCAGTTAAGGTCTGGCTGGCGCTTA
Source organism: Vibrio sp. MarTm2 (assembly GCF_027587055.1). NCBI lineage: Bacteria > Pseudomonadati > Pseudomonadota > Gammaproteobacteria > Vibrionales > Vibrionaceae > Vibrio > Vibrio sp. MarTm2. The sequence goes on from NZ_JAPPTK010000007.1 coordinate 107,465, forward strand.
GAAAAAAGATGGAAATAGTACTGCTGATTCTCTTCGTCCCATTGCCATGCGCTACCACCAAAAATGGAGCCAATGTCGCTCGGGGCGCTGCCATCAGGGTTTGCATCACGCCAGATGTAGAAATCACGATAGTCGCTGTCTGGGTTCGCTTTGGCTTCCACAAACCAAGGGTGCTCGTCTGAGGTGTGGTTAACCACCAAATCCATCACGATACGAATCCCGCGCTGCTTAGCTTGATCAAGCAGTGCTCGCATGTCGTCCATGGTACCAAATTCGGGTGCGATGGCTTGGTAATCGGAAATGTCGTAACCATTGTCATCCATGGGGGATTGATACACTGGTGAGAGCCAGACAACGTCGACACCCAACTGCTCTAAATAGTCGAGTTTGCTGATGATGCCTTGTAGGTCGCCAATGCCATCTCCGTTGGAGTCACAAAAGCTACGTGGATAAATTTGATAGACGACACTGTTATGCCACCAACGTTGTTCCATTGCTCTATACCTTTTCAATCAAATAGAAACGGATGATGACTATAGCCGACATTTTGCGACAAAAATAATTGAATCTTTGAATCTGGTTATAGAAAAAATCAATACCAAACGTTAACCTTAGCCCGATAATATGTGTGGTGATATAGAATATGGATAAGCAATACCGCTATTTTTATGAAGTTGCTCGCCAAGGCAGTATTAAAGCTGCTGCGGACAAGCTGTTTATTAGCCAACCTTCGCTAACCACGGCGATTAAAAAGTTAGAGCAGCAGCTTGGTGCCGACTTATTTATTCGGCGCTCCAAGGGGGTAGAGTTGACCGAATACGGCTGGGTTTACTTTCGTTATGTGCAAGAGGTGCAAGAAAAGCATAATCAGATGATTCACCAACTGGCAGACATGCGAATGCGCAGTGGCGGAAAAGTGAAACTGGGCGTTGGTGAGGCTTGGTGGAACTGTTTTGCGGCAGACGCGATGCAGGCATTCTGTCAGCAATATCCAGCGAGCTCGATGCACATTGAGTTTGGCAATGGATTGTCGATGCTGCACCACCTAGTTAACGATGATATCGATCTTTTTGTTGGTCATGAGATCAACGGCATCAATAGCCGCTATAGAGTCAGATTTATCCCGTTGTTTCAAGAGCATGAAGCATGGTATGTGCGACCTGACCATCCGTTGCTCGAAGTCAAAGAGGTTGAAGAGCACGCGCACCACTACCCGTTACTTAAAGTGACACCTGATCACGCTCGTCATGGCGATGTGTTAACGGAAGAAGGGGCAGAGCTCTTTACCGTGGCGGCTCAAGAGACGCGGGTGATTTATGAGATGGACTCACTTTCAGCCAGCATCGATATGGTGAAAATGAGCGATGCGATCATGCCATACACCTCCAAGATTGCCGAAGAGTTAGCCGAACAAGGACTGGTGCAGCTTTGGCTCAACAAAGACCTGTTGGGGCAAGTCGGCATCTACACCAAAGTGGGAACATTAACAGAGCCAACCACCGCTTTGATTGAATTGATTACAAAAAAAGCCGGAGCATAAACTCCGGCAAGGTATTGAACAAAAGGACATTCCGCCCTCAGCGCTGTAATGCGCTGAGTTTGGTTTCAATGAAAAACAGTATTGGTGTACGAATTAGTTAACGATCTGCTTAGCGGCGGTATCGAGTGCTTCTTTTACCGTCTGTTTACCTTGCATTGCGTTGTCGATGGCCGCTCCTTCTGCGAACCAGTAAGCCGTCATTTGCGGAATGTTAGGCATGATCTCGCCATTTTCGGCGTTGGTCATGGTCGCTTTAATTCGGTCATCTTTCTCTAAAATGGCTTGGAAAGACTTCAGTGTCACCGCGCCCAGTGGTTTGTCATCATTCATGGTTTTCAATGCGTCATCGACAAACAGGTAGTTCTCCAAAAACTCTACCGCTAGGTCGCCATTCGGGCTTGCCGCGTTGATGCCTGCGCTCAATACACCGACAAATGGGTTCCCTTTACCACCGTTTAATGTCGGTAGAACGGCAACGCCGTAGTTCACGCCCATCTTGTCTAAATTACCCCAAGACCAAGGGCCGTTAATGGTCATCGCAGCTTCGCCTTTGCTAAATGCCGCTTCAGAAACCGAGTAATCCATGTCTGGGTTGACGACGCCTTGGTTGACCATATCAACAAGGAACTGCAAGCCTTTGACACCCGCGTCGTTGTTTACGCCTGTTTTCGCACCGTTGTAGCCGCCATCGACTTTTTCAAATGCGTATGCGCCGCCCGATGAGATCATTGGCCAAGTGAAGTAGGCGTTTTTCACATCCCACATAATGGCGGTTTTGTTTTGTGCTTGCATCTTGTTGTGGATGTCTGCCAATTCTTCCCATGTTTTCGGTGGCTCTGGAAGTAGGTCTTTGTTGTAGATAAGCGATGGTGCTTCAATCGCCATCGGGTAGCCCATCAACTTACCATTCACAGTGACGGCATCCCAGCTAAAGTCGACCAGCTTATCTTTGAACTCTTTACTCGGATTGATTTCTTTCAAAAGGCCAGCTTCTGCATAGCCCCCGAAGCGATCGTGCGCCCAAAAGATGATGTCTGGGCCCATGCCTTTTGCCGCCACTTTTTCGAAACGAGCTTCCAGTGATTCTGGGTGCTGAACGATCACTTTTACGCCAGTATCTTCTTCGAACTGTTTACCGATTTTGGCTAGGCCTTCGTAGCTTTTGTCACCATTGATCCAGATAGTGATTTCACCTTCGGTCATGGCAGCAACAGGGCTCGCCGCCATAACAGCAAGAGCGACGAGAGAAAGAGGTTTCACGAACTTTTTCATTATTATCAATCCTTGTTTAGGTTTGCAGATAATCTAAACCCAATGCATATAAAACAAAAATAGATAATCGATAGTCAGTTATAGGAAAAATCTATATCAAGGAGGGCTTGAGATCATATATACAACAAAAACGGCGCACTGATTAGGTTGCGCCGTTTATATCAATACCGATTTATGTGAACTCTAACTACCTCGTTGCAAAGTCAACAGATCGCCAGACATGGGTGAAAGGGTAAGGGGGAGTTGACCGTTGCAAGCCGATGTTTTTTGCCCTGAGAGCGGAGAGATAAACTCACCGTCGGTTACAGCGGTTTTCCATACGCCTATCGAGAGTGTCTTTGGTGTGTCAGAAAGGTTAAAGCCGTTGATTACCATGTTGTCGCCAAGCTGGCGGGCAAAAACAAAACTCTCGTTGTCTTGATAGAGCGGAATATAGTCACCTTTTTGCAATGCCGGATTTGATAGACGCAGCGCAATCAGTTGCTTGAAAAAAGCAAGGTAAGAGTTATTTTCAACGGTGTCCCAAGGCATGCAGCGTCGGTTGTCCGGATCATGGCTGCCCATCATACCAAGCTCTGTCCCGTAGTAGAGGCAAGGCGTGCCCACGTAACCAAACAGTAGGGTAGCCGCCAATTTGAAGCGGCGTGGATCGTCTTTCACGAGCTCAAGGAATCGAGCGGTGTCGTGGCTATCAAGTTGATTGAGCTGCGACAGTTGGTTGTGCCACGGGATCTTGGCACGAGCTTCGGCTTGCCAATCAAGGAAATCGCCGACCGAGAGTTGAATCGGATCAAACGAGATATCAAGCTGAGCCAACAGCGCTCGAACGGGGTGGGCGAATCCATAGTAGTTCATGGCGCCGTCTTCTTGATCGCCTTGCAGCCATTGGGTCGCTTCAAAAAAGTGCTCGCCCAAGACATAACAATCGGGGTTTACGTCTTTCGCGGATTGTCGGAAGGCTTTGACATAATGCGCGTTGTTTTTTGCGCCTTCACCTTCGCCTAGCATGTGTATTACGTCAAATCGCCAACCGTCAATGCAGTAAGGTGGTTTGAGCCAATGCTTGATGACAGCCTCTTCCCCTTGGTAGATATAATCGCGCACTTCGGGATGTTCAAAGTTCAACACGGGTAGAGAGCGTATGCCTTTCCAGCCAATGTAGTTTTGGCTCTCTCCATCAAAGAAGTAGTAGTGACGGTAAGGAGAGTCAACGCTTTGGTATGCGCCTGTCGTCGGGCTAAGTCCTTGCAAGTTAAACCAAGGATGCTCAGTCGATGTGTGATTGAACACCGCATCCAGCATGATTTTCATATCTCGTTGGTGGAGTTTTTCACACAAGCTGGCGAAATGTTCGTTGGTGCCAAGATGAGGGTCGACTTGCGTGTAATCTGACGTGTCGTACTTGTGATTGCTTGGCGCCGTAAAGATAGGATTAAGGTACAAGGCGCTGACGCCAAGCGCTTGTAGGTAATCGAGTTTTTGCTCAACACCATACAAGTCACCGCCGTAAAACTCGCATCCACCGTAGCCATTTTCTGTGTCGACAGGCGAGCCCCACGCTTTTGAGGTGACCGACTTATGACCGCCAGAGACAAGGTACTCGCCATCTTTCACGCTGATATCAGGATTGCCATTGCAAAAGCGATCGGGAAATATCTGATAGAAAACCTGCTCACTTACCCATTCTGGTGGTTGATGTTCGGCGTTGAATTTAAAGTGAGTTTCCTTACTCGGGACACGTTGGCTCACTCCTTTGCCATCCAACCAGTATTGATGGTTGTCTGCGACCAGCTTAAACACATAGTGAGTTATGGCTCGGTCACTATTGAGCTCAAATGTTGCTGTCCAGTAGTTGAGATGTTCTGTTTCGCCGCTAAGCGTCATCTCGACGAGGTATTCTTCGTTGTCTGGTTCATGGCGGACAACAATTTTGTTGAATGCCGCGGTTTTTTCGACCGCAAGTCTGACGGTCAGCTTCTGGTCATGTCGTCTTACCCAGTCTGAAGATTGACCATGAAAAATAAAAGGTTGCGTCATGCTGGGCACTCCTCGCTAGGTGAAACGTTAATTTCTAGAAACAGGCTCGCCAAAGGGGGCAACTCAGCCTCGATCGCACCCTTACCACCGGTGACTTTTAAGGTGTATTGAGTGTCACTGAGGCGGTCAATGCAGTTGTAGTCTCCATCGCAAAGCTGCCAAGAGCTGATAACCTCCGGTGGCAGTATCAGAGAAAGTGAACGCCCATTTTGGTCACAGAAGTTGGCGGCTAGCACCAGTTTTTGTTCAGCAGAGGAGCGCGCAAAGGTGTACAGCTTGTCTTGCATCGGGGCGAAATTGTCATAGTTGGCCGCGTACAAGTCATGGTAATCGCCACACAGTGCAGGGCTTTGATGAGCAAGATTGAGCAGTGTTTGATAGAAGTGTCGCAGCTCTCGTTCACTTGCGTTCAACTGGCCACCATCAAAGGCGCCATTATTCACCCAACGCTGGTGGTGTGGTACGCCGATGTAATCAAAGATTGAAGTACGTGAGGGCTGGCCAAATCCAGCCAGTTCAGCCCCAGGTTCGCCCACTTCTTGGCCAAAATAGATCATGGTCGGTGAACTCGACAGACAAGCGGAAACGAGCATCGCAGGTTTGCCTTTGTCTGCATTTCCGGCAAATTCTGGAGAGGCGACTCTCTGCTCATCATGGTTGTCGAGAAAATGCAGCATATGGTGTTCAATATCGCGCAGCTCATGCTGGATACGGCCAATCTCTCCCGTGGAGCCATGACCTTGCATGACGGCTTTCAACGAGTCATACAGGTCAACTTTGTCGTAAAGGTAATCCATTTTACCGAGTTGAATGTAATCTCGATATAGATCGGGCTGATATACTTCTGCCATCAGAAACGCTTCTGGATTACGATGTTTAATCCAGGCGTTCATGTAACTCCAAAACTCCACAGGCACCATCTCTGCCATGTCGTAACGAAATCCATCGACGCCTTTCTCGGTCCAAAACAGCGCGATATCGCGGAATTTTTTCCATGAATCAGGCACGTCCTTATCTTGCCAGAGTGCAAAATGGGCAGCGTGGTCTTTGTGGCGGTAGTCGTCCGGCAGCGTGTCGAACTCTTTTGTGCCATCTGGTCGAACGCCATAGTTTACTTTGACTGTTTCATACCAGTCATCGAAATTTGGCTGAGCAAGACGAGAGCCGTTGCCTGTCCACTTGGCCGGGTACTCGGTATAGGGCGTTTCATTACTCGGGTGTGACTCGCCGCCAAGGGGAGGCTCTGCCGCGAGTTGTTTTGGCACCTTAAAAGCTTGCTCTGGCAGATAGTAGAAGTTGTTGTCGCGGCGGTAGGAGACAGAGGTATCATCACTCGCGCCAAAATCTTCTACTCCTTCAGGGTTGTTCAGGCCTTGATACGCGCGCGCGACATGATTTGGCACGATATCGACAATCACTTTCATGCCTGCACGGTGGGTGCGCTCAATCAGGTCATAAAACTCTTGATTGCGACGGCTTGGATCATCCGCCAAGTCTGGGTTGACGGAGTAATAGTCTTTAACAGCATAGGGTGAGCCTGCACGACCTTTGACTATCGAAGGGTGATCATCGGTGATGCCAAACTTGCGATAGTCGTTGATAAGCGCATGGTGCATGACACCTGTGTACCATATATGCGTGATCCCCAGTTTGTGAATTTCACTTAATGCGCGGTCTGAGAAATGGCTAAACTTGCCGACACCATTCTCTTCGATGGTTCCCCACGGCTTATTGTTGGTATTGGTGTTGCCAAAGAGGCGGGTAAAGACTTGGTAGATGTTGGCTTTTTTCATTTGAGATGCATCTTCCTCGTTTTAACGTTATTCGCAGGCTAAAACAAGGCTGCTTTTCTCTACTCATCCCTTTGCATCTATTTGGGGGCGTAGAAAACGAAAGTGTGACTTGAGTAGTAATTATAAGCACTGTGGTTGTGTCTATGTTATCCAGACAAAAAGCGTGCAGTGCAAAGGTAAGTAATTGAGGAAATGAATAGTGGATTCAAGCTCACAATTTGGATAATTGGATAGATGGGACTTAGCTTGATTTCAGAAGAATTAAACCAATAAATTCATGTAATTAAATCGTTCAGGTTTCTCTGAATACTACTTTCGTTGGTTTTGACATCAAAGCGTTCTTTTCTAACCTTAATTGGGAACAACGTCAGAAGAAAAGGAGAACATGAATGGCGACATTAAAACAGGACATTCCAAATCGCGTCACGGTCTACCACGATGATCTTGAACAAGAAAATACGCTAAAAAATGCGATGCTTCCTGAAAAACCGAGATACTTTAACGGCGCTCCAACCTACCAAGCGAGCAGTATTGATGAGTTCAAATCTAAGCTCAGTCAAATTGGTTTGTCGATAGACGCTTAACCAAACATTGTTAAAAAACTCGCCACACACGTGGCGAGTTTTTTATTCTACGACGATCTGATTTCTGCCACTCTGTTTGGCTTTGTAGAGCAGTCTATCTGCATGGGCGAGGATCTGCGTGAATGGTTTTTCTTTGGACCAACTGACCAACCCCATACTGACGGTTACAGGGAGGGTGTGGCTAGAACAGAGCTTCTCCGCGAGATCGCGTTCAACCCGGACGCGTATTCTCTCAGCGATTTGTGCCGCCTCGCGCAGTGTGGTGTTTGGCAACAGCAGGGCGAACTCTTCTCCGCCAAGTCGGCCAAACATATCCGATTCTCGAGTTTCCTGGGCGACCGCGTCACAAAATGCGACCAGTACATCGTCACCCACAGAGTGGCCACACTGGTCATTAATTTGTTTGAAGTGGTCTAAATCCATCATACAGATGTAACAAGAGCTGGCGAGGCGGCGTATCTCTTCGGCTCCGTCAACCAGCGCTCGTCGATTGAGTATGCCTGTGAGTGGGTCTTCACGAGCTAACCGAGTAAGCTGCATTTCTTTTTGTTTTATCTTGGACGCCATATCCGAGAATGCTTGAAACAAATCACCGATCTCATCGTCGCGATTGCTGAACTTTGTGTCGGCTTTCCCCATACGCGATAGCGTTGAAATTCGTCTTCGAAGATCAGTAATTGGTGAGGCGATATAGTGAGACAGATAGCTGATGAGCCCAACAAATAACAGTGCGGCTAATGCTAAATAGAGTGAGATTTCACGAATCAGCGTTTGGTTTTGTTTATCAATTTCTTGCTTGGAGACAAAGACGACGAGAGTGACGGAGTATTTGCCGTTTTTGTGGTTGATATTGTCATGAAAGACAAGGTGTTGCTTGATATTGATTCCAATCGGCTGGTTGATCATGATGCCCCCCAGATCTTCTCGAAATACGGGCTGTATAACCTCATTCAGTCCGTTTCGTTTGAGTTGATCTAAGCGCATGTAGTTAGAGCGTGACAGAGAGGCCAGGCTATCATTTCGCACCATAAAGACATCAACATATTCTAGTCCACTCTCGGTGAGTGAGCGTTTAATGTCGAAAAGTTGGTCTTCGATAAGCGTTCGATCCAGAACAGCCGTGTAATAACCGACAAGTTCATTGTTGCAGTCGATTAAAGGTCTTGAGAAAAAGTAGGTTTCATTGTCGAAGATCAGACCAAGGCGAGACACCACTTCTGTTGAGGCGAGGTTGACGACTTGTTTGGGAAGATTTCGTTTCTCTCGCAATCTGCTCAGTTGATTGCTTAGGTCTCGATTCGCTTGAGAGTTAGCTTCACCATGTTCTTGCAGTTCGTTGAGTTTCTTCAATGTACTTTGTTCTAGTGCGATATTCCTTGGGTAATTAACTTGCCACTCTTCATAGGCGCCATTGAGCAATTCAATGGTTTCCGCAGGTAATACTCGAGCATTTCTGAGGTCCTGCCTCAATATATAGCGATTACTCTTATTGGAAGAGAGATGAAGGTTTTGCACCCTTCCTGATAGGTCTGAAATCATCAGTGCCGAAAAACCGCGACTAAAGCTAAGCGCATTGGAAGAGACTTCTGCCCAAGATATTGATGGGTCTTGGCAAAGTGATATGGCTGAACTTAGGCGATCAAACTCGGTGAATCTGCCCTCGATGTAGTGGCTGATCTCATTGGCACCCAACAGCGCGGAAAGCTGACTAGAGCGGAATATATGATCGATGGTTAACGCTTCTCGCGATTGATAATACGCGTAACCAAAACCGAGTATGCTCGCTGCCAGTGGGAGAAGAATGAAAAAGACTTTGGTCCGCAGTTTATTCATTAGCACTCTTACTTCGCTGATCGCCGGGTCGGATGATGCCAAGGTTTTTAATCACTGATAGAGATCCATCACGAAACTGCGCCAGATACATAGGGAGATCGACGTGGTGGTCTTCTCTCACTCTAAGCTCTGAATCACCAAGGTACAGGGTAGTATTGGGCAAGGTATCGATCAGCTTTTCTTTGTCGACTTCTCCTACCTCTTCGAGTGAAGCAGCCATCAGATAGATCAGATCGTAATGCGCTTTACTGGAATAGGTAACCACCGACTCTTGGCCAAAGTGTTTTTGATAGTTGGTGACAAAAGATTGAGCGGCGGTTGTCTCTAAGCTACTGAAAAAGTGCAATGCAGTGAGCACGCCGTCGAGCGCAGAGGAGGAAAGGTTAGTTAAATAGGTTTCGTCTGCAGCAAAGGCCACGACTTGTATCTCGCGTTCAAAATCGAATGATGCCATTTGATTTAGGAAGTTGAAGCCGTCTTGACCGGGCAAAATCAGCATGAGATTGTTTGCTTGTGATTGCTTAATTCGCTCAAAAACTGGTGTGTAGTCTCCGACACCAAAGGCCGTGAACTCGGTATTCGATACCTTGCCGTTGTGCTTTTCTACCGACTCAATAATGCGTTCTGACATACGGTGTGGCCATATGTAGTCGTAGCCGAAAATGTAAAAGTTGTCGCCGACATTGTTAGCTAGGTAAGGAACAATTGGCTCAATGTAGTGTTCAGGAATGGTACTGTAGCAAATGAGGTAACGGCTAAAATGGCGTCCTTCATAATCAATACCATAAAAAAGAGGGGTTTGGAACTCCTCTGCGACTTCCGTCATGGCGTAGCGTGAAGCACTACTAACTGGGCCGAGGAGCGAGAATACCTGGTACTGTTGAATCAGCTCTCGGCTAAATTTAACACTTTTTGCTGGGTTAGTTTGATTGTCGCGGACAATCAGCTCAAGTGGACGTCCTAAAACGCCCCCGTTAGCATTGATTTCATCAACCGCAAGTTGCGCACCCTTTAAGGCTTGTTCACCATAGATTGCAAAGGTGCCAGTTAGCGGCAATACAGCCCCGAGTTTGATGCTGCTTTTCTCAGGAGAGCAGCTGGTGTTGAGCAGTGCAAGCAGAGATAAAAGAAAGCTTTGAATCTTCATAATATTGGTTATTTCTTATAGTTTTTAACGCCATAGTTATAGTCTAGGCTAAGACATCGAGAAGGTAATAGATGGAGAGAAAACGGGTGTAACCCCTTTAAATTCGTTTGAGCCAACACTCTGTCTTCTCTCGCCTCTAACATTGCTGAGACATAGCCGCGTACATACAAAGTGATCGATCTAGTGGCAAAAGAGCGTTGGCTTATTGTTGGTTACCTGCCTGATGCCAGTCGACTAATTGGCGGGGTCATAAGTGTCGATAAAATCGAGTATTTCAATTTTGGTGAGTGTATGTAAGCTCGACACTTGAATTACGATCTCTGCCATTAAGTCATCTTCACAATAGAAATAGGCAACAGGTGCATTAAGCACTTCAGAAATACGCTTTATGGTGGCGTAATCTGGAGCATGTTTTCCTGTTTCGTATTGACTGATTCGTGCACTTGCGCCTGCCGGCTCCATCCCTAGTTTATTTCCCAGCTCTTCCTGGGTTATTCCTTGTTGTTTTCTAATAGATCTTAGCCGTCTAGGTAATGGGCTAGTCATTCAGTTGGCACCTCCATATTAGTAGCATGGTTATATTAACCTTATAGCATTAGATAAATTACTAAGGAATTTTTAGATCTGATGTCTTTGGTGGATTATTTTGATTGTAAAGGAGCGGGGTAACTATATGTAATAGATCTAGCTTAGATTTAATTATATAGCCAAACTTTTTACTGTTAGTTTTATCATGTTGAGATCAAAGTATTTGAAAATTAATGCTTTAGTACTAGGTTAATTCTACGAATAACGTCGACAATAGACATTGTCAATATTGGAATGGTTATTTCGTTTAGATATATAAAACTGATCTTCGCGTTTTTTTAAATATAAATTGTTTTTGTTGGCTATTACGAGTTGGATCGAAATGGTTGATGGTTAAATATCGATCAAATAGTTTGACTTATTTTATTCCACAAACTTTCTATTTGATCCTCACAAAGCGTGATAATACTTCCAGTAAAATTCCGGCGTTCTGGAATTCGTTGGCTGATCGATATATGGCGAATTAAGCTGAGGACTCGGTAGATCTCTATTTCTCTCTCTGCGTCACTGTGTCCGCAAAGGAGAAGATAACGTGTTACAAACTGGTTGATATTGTGTTGAGCAAAGAGAGGATCGTCATACACGCGCAGGCATTGTTCTTGTGTATGGGCGATGAAGTTTCCTAGATCTAGGTATGGAGAGCCCAGACACATTAGGTCGAAATCAAGCAAGTGCAGTTTGTGTCCATCCCACAGCACTTGGTCGTGGTAGAAATCTCGATGAATGGGTTTCAACTCAGATGCTGAAAGCTGTTCACTCAGGGTGATGCTTTGCTGGATAAGTGCACGCAGTCGACTTTCTAAGCTCGGCAACTGCTCCGCTACTTTGTGCAAACCGTCATGTAAGATCGTCAACTCTTTAGCTGTCGTGTGTTCTTTTGTAAGAGTTAACTCGGTATTGTGAAGTTTGTATAGCGCAAGCGCCAATTGATGAGTAAGTGCTGGTTCGACGTTTTCGCAAAATGGTTTAAACACGTTGTCCCCCGCGACTTTCTTTTGAAACCACATGTTCAGTTCTCGCATCGCAAATAGTGGCTCGGGGACATGAATATTATCTGAGGCTTTGTTTCCGAACTCCCCTTGGAACAGAGTGGATTGAGTTTTCCAGCTGTGTTTATCTAATCCTTTGGCTCGAATTTTCCCGATAATCACCTCCGGGCTGTCAGCGGCGGTCGAGTATTCGACGATGGCTCGTTTATCGTCTTTGAATCTCACCAAGGTTGCGTGTTCAATTGATAAGGGCGTTGTCGTTTGAGCATTGATTTGCTGCTCTACGATGCGTGTGTCCAGACAGCGTGCCACCAAATGGCGGAACGAGTCTTGGGTATCTAGAGATTGCGTTAAGTAAGCAAAGGTCGCTGTGAGTAATCGTTGGCAAGCGAACTGCCAATCAGCGAGCCCAAATCTTAGCGGATGATAGATAAGTTGGAATACGCCAATTGCAACAAACAGATCGATTTGGCGTCGATCTGCGTTTCGTTTTTGCAAATACCCATCAAGAAAGATATGCGCGATTTTGGCGTAATTGTTTTTTGAGATTAAACCTATCTCCGACTTATAACGTAAATGAGAGAGAAAGTTACCCAAGTCGAATGCACTAAACCAAGTCGTGAGGTTATCAAAGTCGATAAACTCGATACGTTCTGATGTGACGAGTACCTGATCGGCGTAAAAATCGCCGTGAATAAAACACTTCTCGTCTTCAATTGATGTGACTTGTTGAGCGAGTTGATCGGCAAGCCATAAGGTGAGTGAACTCTGTTGCGGAAGTATTTGGGTGATAGACTGGGCATGGTTTTGAATCAGGTTGGCAAAGTGGTGGGTATCCACAGCCCGTATTTTTTTCGATACCGTCCGATGATGGAATTCCGCTAGGCGCTCTCCACACAGATAATAATGTTTAAGCTGGTCCGTGGTCATGGGATCTTCTTGATTGAGCGGCGAGCCTTCAACCCATTCATAAATGAGCATGCAGTGTTTGTCGCTTTTACCTACGATGTTGCCAAACGGACTGTTTTGACGCTTTAAATAACTCACACTTAGCGTTTTGTATCGCTCAGGAGTATAGAGTTTGACCACCAAAGGCGTTCCATCCTGCAAGGTCAATTTGGCGACAAAACGTCTTTCTGGCTTGTACTGTAATGGCGTGAGCAGAGTATTGTCTGCATCGGTAGCGTTGAAAAAAGCGCGTTGCAGTAAATCACGGCGCCTTGTGATATCGACAAGTCGCTCTAGCGCGGGCAAGCGCGTGTCATAGGGATATCGATTGAAGACAAGGTTACCCGTTTCGATGACATGGCTATGCGTTTCGGCAAAAAGGCTGCCAGATTGGGCTTTTTGCTGCGCTTTATTGACCTTAACTTTGTCCGAATACGCTTTTAGATAAAATAGAAAGTGTCTTTCGTTGTGTTTTATCTGGTAGAGGCATAGGCAACTGCTGCTTGGTTTGTATCTGAGGTATTCGCGTCTGAGCTCGGTCACGTTCGACCAACCGAGCACCTTTTTGACTAGGGCGATCACTTGTTCTTCAGCAAAAAGAGTATCGATGCCAGGAATTTGGTTGTCTTTTGGAACTAACTGCAAAGGCACCGTTAACTGTCTTCCAATAAGTAGGGTATGGGAAATCGGTGTGTTGGCTTAACCATCTCATATGGCAAATACATACATTTCTCCTTAATCTTGGTCTTTTACCCAATCCCTCCGTGTTTGAACTCATCGGCGTAGGCTTTGTCTTCTCGCATGATATGTTGAACCAACCAGTTTTTGAGAAACTGCATTAACTCATCGCCGACTTCTTCCCCTTTCTCAACGCGACGTTGGAACTCAAGCACTTCTTTGACCAGCTTTTTGTGCTTCTCTTTATGCTGCTGGTTTTGGCTGTATTCAACTTGATCGAATAGGGTTTCTTCATAGGTGAAATGATTGGCGGTGTAGTCAATAAGCCCTTGAACAACGCGTTTGATCGAAGCCAAACCATAGTTGTTATGGAGGAGGTGATGGAGTTCATTGACCAAATGTAGCAGTGTTTGATGCTGACGATTTATCTCTTCAATGCCGACATCCAGATTGTCGCTCCAGTCCATCAATCGATCCCGACGCCCATCTTCTTGCTCAACCTGATGAGGATTAATGGCAAAGCGGTGCAACAATGAATCAATTTCGCCTGACAGGTTTCGCACTGTGATACTGGCGATCAAGGTTTCTTGTGTTGATTTGACGTTGTTTTCCGATTCAGACGCAATCAGATCCAGACACTGGCTGAGCTCATTGGTTTGCGCTGTTTGCTGCTCGGAAGAGGCGGCAATTTGTTTACCAAGGGACTGGATTTCCTCAATCTGCTCATTCAGAGCTTTGAAGGTATTTTCTGCGTTTGAGGCAATCTCGAGAGAATGAAGCATGCTTGACTTATTCTCTTGCATGGTTTGCATGACATCATCGGTTTTGTTTTGCAGATTGGTTATCTTAGTACGTATCTCTTCTGTCGCTTCTTGAGTGCGCATGGCGAGATTACGAACTTCGTCGGCCACGACAGCAAATCCTCGTCCTTGTTCTCCCGCACGCGCACTCTCTATTGCGGCATTGAGTGCAAGAAGGTTGGTTTGTTCGGCGATACCGCTGATGGTTTCCATGACTTGACTGATTTGCGCCGTTTCTGCCATCAAGGATTCAAAATGTGTGTTCGAGTTGTCGATGTGTTGATTGGCACTGTCTAAGGCGTTTTCGAGATCTATCATGTCGCGCGTGCCTTGATCCGCTTGTCGTTTTGCTTGGTTGGCGACCGTTGCGGTCGTTTCGCAGTGATCGGACACTTGATGGGTGATGTCGGACAGTTCATGAATGATGACTTCCGCTTTATCGACGTCTTGTTTTTGTCCAATCGCGCCTGATTTGGACTCCTGAGAGTCCTGTTGCACAGTGTCCGCCACGTCTAATAGGTGTTTAGTCGATTTGCCTAGGGCATGAATTGTCCGCGAAATATCAGAACCGATTCGATTGATGGTGTGGTAAATCGGTGGAGTCACGCCCGGCTGGTGGGCAATTCTTTGGGTTAAGTCCCCTTCAGAAAGGTGCGTCGCGGCGGCTTTCACCTGAAGCAGAATCTGAGTAATTGAGCTTAAGATAATGGCCAAGCAGAGACAGTAAATAAGAACAAGAAGGAGCGCCAACCACGCGTTTGTAACCGCGAGATAAAGCGTCACAGGTAATGCCAGCACGAGACAAAAAACAACGATTTGCAGCGCCGATAAATGGGTGAGTTTGTCGATCAAGCGGTGGTACATGTTTACCTCTCTATCGATTAGATGGCGTTCATAGACAAGTCCGTAGACAGTTGATAGCACTGCTCCAGATGAGCCTCTAAGCAATGATAGACATCTTTATCTAGCTCATTGCGCTTTACCATCGGGTACATGATTTCGACGATCTCTTCTTTTGATAGTCGGCTACGGTAGGGGCGGTCTTGCGACAATGCTTGAAACACATCCACGATTGCGATAATGCGTGAGGGGAGGTCAAGCTCGTATCCTTGTTTATTGTTGGGGTAACCGCTGCCATCAATGCGCTCATGGTGGTTGGTTGCCCACTCACCAATTTTCGAACCGGGGAACACCATTTTTAGTGCGATTTCTGTGTCTATGGTGTGCCTGCGTATGCGAGTGTACTCTTCCTTGGTTAAGCTCCCTTGCTTATGAAGGATTTCGTCTGGCGTTCGCAGTTTTCCAATGTCGTGGACAAGGCCGGCAACGTACAACTGTTCTGTCGTTTTGGCCGGCAGCTTCAATCTTGTGGCGAGAAACTTACACAGTTCGGCCACTTTGATTGAATGTTGGTAGGTGAAGGGGCTTTTCGCGTCCACAATACCAGCGATAAAGGTGCCGAGCTCGACAAGGTTATCAATGGTTAAATCTTGTTGGAGCCAATCAAGATGAGTGAAACTCAAAGGAATGGCTTCGATGTTTTCTGGCTCCATTGAGAACCAAAAACCGTCTCTGTTGGTCAGTTCAGACATGGCTTCAATGTAATCCGGACGAAAAAGCGTCCCTTTATATTGGCGCAGTTGTTCGGCGATACTGCGTTTTTTGAGAGTTATGAGATCGCTATGCTCGTTGTCTAGATGTCGGGCGCGTAGTACGTCGAGTCGATCGGCAATAAAGATAAGTGCCGCAATATCTTTTTCGAAAGGCGATAAGTGAATGCCTTCCAAGATATCCCAAGCCGTATGGTGGTGGCGGACAATATTCGCAAACTGCGCAAGGATGTTGCATTTTCTCAGTGCATGGTAGCCGTGAATGCAGTGGATGCTGGGATCGTCGGGTTTGAATTTACTCACCAGCTTGGTGTGCTCTTCCGTTTGAGAGACGCCACAGTCGTGAATGAGACCCGCTAAAAAGCAAAACTCTTGCTTCTTAACGTCCCAGTTAAGAAGTTTGGCGCATTCATAGCTGATATATCCAACTCGATGATTGTGGTGAATGTCATCAACGCCCACACAATCTAGCGCCCTCGCCACCCAGATGAGAGCGTGTTTTAAGTCTACTGAAAAGCTCTCATTGTTGATGTTTCCAATGGCATCCATATTCGCCTTCCTGACTATTCTTTTATTCTTACTTTAGTTTAGGAAATTCTCAATGATTCACGGTAATTTTTGGCCTAAGGCTAAAGCGCACTGTCGGTTTTTCAACAGCTTGGCGAAAATGTAGGGTACGTAGAAAGTGCGATCCCTGATCTAGGCGTAGTGGTATACCTAAAGTAAACTTGAGGAATAAATGGATTTGTTAAGGAGTTCGGATATGGATATGAGTGTTGGCGAGGTAGCGAAACGGGCGGGAGTTAAGGTCTCGACATTGCACTTTTACGAGCAGAAAGGGCTAATCAGTAGTTGGCGGAATCAAGGTAACCAACGAAGATATCACCGTAGTGTCCTTCGCCGTGTCGCGGTGATCAAAGCGGCTCAAGAGGTTGGGCTGACTTTAGAGGAAATTGCTCAATCACTTGCCTATTTACCAAAGCATCAAGCACCGAGCAAAGAGCAATGGGAAGAGATGGCGTCTGAGTGGAAGGCGATGTTAGAACACCGAATTCTCCAGTTGAAAGCCTTGCAAGATGATCTCGGTAGTTGTATTGGTTGCGGCTGCTTATCGATGAAATCTTGTGCGATATACAATCCACAAGACATTCGCGCAGAAGCGTATCAAGGAAAAACCATGCTGACTAACCCAGAAGAGTGGTCATAGCGAGAGTGCAAACGTCAGCAGTATCGGCAAGGTTAAAATACTGAAAAAGTTGCTGAATAAGACCATAGAGGCCACATTGACGGGCTCGATACTAAAACGCTCAGCAAACAGATAGTTCATCACCGCGGGTGGGAGCATGGAGAACAGCACCATCATCTGCAACTCCAACTTCGGCAGCGGGACAAACGTATAGATGGTGGCAAACGCGATGCCACCAGTTATCAGCGATTGTAAGGTACAGAGCAAGCCGACCTTTAAGCCACTTAATCTCATGTTGCACATTTGCGCGCCGAGTGAAAGCAACATGACAGGAACCGCTGCTTGACCGAGCAGAGCCGTTGCCTCATAGAGGGGAGCCCACACACCCATCCCCAGCAAGTTGATCGTGAGCGCCAATGCCGCGGCGAGAAAAATAGGCATTCTTATGATTTGCTTAAATGGGTTGCCTTCGCTGAGTAAGGCTAGCCCAAGGCTAATATGGATACATGCTGATACAACAAACAGCAAAACCGCAGGGGCAAGTGCGGTATCACCAAACGTATAAGTAAAGAGTGGGATCGCCAGATTGCCGCTGTTTCTGAACATATGCGGCGGAGCCCATGCTTTAAAGTTCAGTCCTGACACTCGGCACCAAAACAGCATAATAACGCCGGGTAACAGTACCGCGATGAGTGATGCCGAAAGTAGAGGAAGCTGCTGGGTATCTAGTGGCATCGACACGAGGGATGAAAACACTAACGCCGGCGTGAAGGTATCCATGTTGATTCGATTAATGGGGCGAAAGTCAGGTTTAAGCCAACGGCCGACGGAAAAGCCCACCGCAATCAAAGCAAACACGGGGAATAGGATACCAATAACTTGTTGCAGCATAGGGGTTAAGCTCCGCTTTTACGCGACATCGGCGTGTCTCTTTTTATAATTGGGTGACTAGTTTTCTCGGTATTTGTGCAGCAAATCGATCGGGATATGGCAGTAGTCATTCGGGAAACGAGACAGCCTATCTTGGTGTTCATCGTTACTTTTGACGTAGTTTGTCAGTGGTTTTATCTCTACCACAATACGATCGCTGTCTTCTCGCTGCTCAATATGGCGCTTCGCCGCTGACAAATGTGCGGGATCGTCACTGTAAATGCCAGTTCGATATTTTTCTCCGACGTCGTTGCCTTGTTGATTGAGACTGTATGGATCGATGATCTCAAATAAATAGTCAACCAGCTCGACAACACTCACTTGGATGGGATCGAATTCAACCCGAACACATTCAGCGTATCCGTCATAGGGGTCATTAGTTGTTGAGCTTGTCCCGTTCGCTCTTCCTGCTTGGGTCGATATTACGCCCGGTAGATGCCTTAAAAATTCTTGAACACCCCAAAGGCAGCCACCTGCGAGATAGATTGTTTGCATTGTGTTTTTATCGTTATTAAACAGTGAATCAATTAGAGCAAAATCTTGATAATAGGCAAGTCTGTAACGGTTATTTGTTTGTTGATGTCGATAAATTCTTCGGGTGATGTGTGATCGTTTTAACACTTTTTAAAGATGCAGAAAATAAATGAGTGATACACGCATATCAAAAAACAAAAACAGAGGGCTTAGCGTGCGTATTTGGTGCCTTAAATTGGCGATTTGAGCGATTTTTATTGCTATGTTTTTCATGCACTTATGAAGCTGGCTTAAAAGGTGAGGGAGATGCTAGGTTGTCGACTCTTAAACGGAGGGAATATGATCCAACACAAACAGACATACATAAACCAAGACTTTTCAAAACAAGAGCTTCACTCAGCCGTATTTGAAGCGTGTAAGTTTTACAACTGCAGTTTCGAGTATGCCGACTTAAGAGAGGCTCAATTTGTTGACTGCCGCTTTATTGAGTCAGGTGCGATTGAAGGGTGCAGCTTTAACCATGCCAATCTAAGGGACGCCAGTTTTAAAGGGTGTCAGTTGGCGATGAGCCAATTTGTCTCAGCGGAATGTTTTGGTATCGAAATGCGAGACTGCGATTTGAAAGGTGCCAACTTTGTTCGGGCGAATTTCACCAACCGAATCAGCCACAAAGCCTATTTTTGCTCGGCTTACATAACACGATGCAATCTTTCGTACACAAACTTTGAGCGTGCAGTGTTAGAAAAGTGCGAACTATTTGAGAATCGCTGGAATGGCGCGCACCTATTTGGTGTTAACTTCAAAGGCGCCGATCTATCTAGTGGTGAGTTCAGCTCTGAGCAGTGGGAGAGCGCCAACTTTGAGGAGTGCAACCTAGCCCACGTCGACCTTGAAGGCGTTGATGTCCGGAGAGTGTCGTTGTTCGGCGCCAAGATCTGCGATTGGCAGCAAGAGCAACTTCTGTCCCAACTTGGGATTATTCTTCTTTGATGAGTCAAAATTACCTGTATCAAATTCTATAACCATGTCGTTAATTTCCAACCTTTTGTGACGGAATACACGTTTAAAGCAATTGTGTAGCAAGAATTCTTCATTACGATGTGATTTTTGATGTGCAACTCAAATCATAGGCTAATGTAATAAAAGTTTCGGTTGCATAAAAATAAATATGGAGAACATGCTGCTTTTACAACGCAAGAGCTTTTGGCTAGGTTCAGTGTGTCTATTTTTAATAGGAGCGACAGGGTACTTTCTTCTTTCAAAGCAGAAAGGGGAAATGTCGACGGTTCGGGTTGGAGTCTCCTTGACTCCGACCGCGTCTCCTTTTCTTATTGCTGAAAGGCTCAAACTGTTCGAGAAATACTCTCTCGACGTTAGCCTCTTTCCTTGCGTTTCTGGCAGTGCGTGCACACAACTGATGCTTGACCACAACGTAGATTATGCCACCGCCTCAGAATCGGTAGTGATGTTTCAAAGTCACGAACACAATGAACTTGCTTTGTTGGTTTCGTTTGTTGAGTCAGACAATGATCTCAAGTTACTCACCCTGGGGCCAAACAATATCCGTAATGTTGCTCAACTTAAAGGTAAGCGAGTCGGCCTTATAAAAGGAACCGCGAGCGAGTTTTACTTTGATTCCATTCTGCTGGCTAACGATTTAAAAGGGTTGGATGTGGAGAAAGTCTACTTAGACGCCAATGATCTCGTTCCTGCTTTGCTTTCTTACCGTGTTGAAGCGATTTCTGCTTGGGAGCCGATGGGGTATCAAGCCAACCTTCACTCTGCTGCTGAAGTGATTAATTTAGGTACTCGCGGGGTGTATCAACTCTCGTTTAATCTTCTTTCTACTACGCCTTACCTTGAGTTTGTTGGAGACGAGCCAACTCGGTTACTTAGCGCGCTAAATGAGGCGATTCAATGGATCAATATCAATCCAGAGCAAGCACGCATTTTAGTCGCGGAGCGGCTTAACATTCCGGTTAATCAAGTGGAATGGTCTTGGCAAGATTACGTGTTTCGACTCTCGTTAGGCAATTCATTGTTGTCCAATTTACAGTTTCAAGCCCGCTGGGCAAATGAAGCGGGACTTGTCATGGGACCCAACCCTGATTTTCGTGACGTTTTCTATTCTCGTCCTTACCAACAGGCCACTTTGCAGAGATATTAGCGATGATCAGTTCACTGTTTAAAAAACTGTTTCTGCTGTCGACAACCACCATGTTGTTGACGCTACTGATTGTGGCGTCGTTTGCCAAGATTAACAGCGAACAAAATCAGACCAAATCTGAGCTTGATACCATCATTGACCTTCAACTAAGAGTCGACCTACTTCGCAGCCAGCTATGGGTATTTCTGCAATTTGGCGACCAATCCAGTCTTAAGCAGGTAGAGTATGCCCAAGCTGAGCTTGCCACGCAGCTCACAGCGTATGGCGAACAGGGCGCTCGATTCGACAATTTGCAAAGGATGAACCAAAGCTTACAAGCCTTATTGACCCAAGAAAAGCAGCTCTATGACCGAGACGTGGCAAGCGAGGAGGGGATCAACGCGTTTGGCTTACTTCACTCGCGTTACAACATGATTGTACAGAATATGACCGAAGAGTTGGCGCATGTTCACCAAGTGGTGGTCGACCGAAGCGCGAGCAACCTTTCTAATGTCATGAAATCCGCCGCGGCATGGTTGATCGTCTGTTCACTGCTGGTCAGTTTTATTGCGTGGCTCATTTTGCTTCGTTTCAAGTCCGATACCGAGTCAGTCAAAGAAGCCATTGTTGCGTTGGCCAAAGGCAATCTCGAAGCAAAAGTGGACACCGTTTCTATGGACTCTGAATTTAAAGGCATCGCGTTTTTCTTCAACCAAATGACTATCTCGCTGCGTGAATCAACCGTGACCAAACATGAGTTAGAAGAAGAGGTGAAACGCCAAACCATGCAGTTGGAGAAAAAGCACGAGCAACTGATTTTCCTTTCAGAGCATGATCCGCTAACGGGTTTATACAATCGCCGAGCATTCGATAAATCGCTCGAAAATGCGATCGTGAAAGCCAATCGAACCAAGTGCAAATTGGCGATTCTATTTATTGATCTTGATGACTTTAAGGTGGTCAACGACACATACGGGCATGATGCGGGAGACGCCATTTTAGTCAATGTGGCAAACAGATTGAGCAACGCGATTCGTCAGTCAGATTTTGTGGGGCGACTAGGGGGCGATGAGTTTGTGATTTGTCTCGATTTGCTGAACAATTTTGACATTCTACCGCAAAAGCTCGAGCAAATTATGCAAGCCATATGTGAGCCGATTGGTTTCAATGGACGAGAGCTGTCGATCAGCGCCAGTATTGGCGTGAGCCACTTCCCCGACAGCACGAGAAACAAAGAAGTGTTGCTTAGCATGGCAGACGAAGCCATGTATCGTTCCAAGCATGTAAAAGGACCTTGCTGTTACGATGGCGAAACCATGCAGTGTCAATCCTCCACAAGTGATGTTGTGGAGCTCGCTCAGGTTAGAAAACACCCCAGCTGAATCAACCGCTAAGTATCCTGACAACCTAGGTGTAAATAAATTTTAACATCTTTTATAAATGCTTTATGGCCTTAGTCACTCGACTTTAGTTCCAATAATAGACATCTTATCCCTGTTTTGGCTTATGTCTGCTTTTTAAGCCAGTTATACAGGGATAGTACATTATGGATAATGAACACAGCTTACGAGAAAATTTACTTGCACTCACTTTAGGTAGTGCATTGGTGTCACTTGGAGTCATCTTTTTTAGTCAAGTAGGGCTACTTACTGGTGGAACCGCAGGTTTAGCAATATTTTTGACGAAAGTGACCGACTTTAGCTTCGGGCAAGTCTTCTTTGCCTTGAACCTACCTTTCTATTTATTGTCCGTGATGCGGATGGGATGGCGCTTTACGATTAACACCTTTATTGCGGTTTCCATCGTTTCTGTAGCCGTGGACCATTTGCACAACGTGATTGAAATTGCGCGAATCGACCCCTTGTACGCAGCCTTGATTGGTGGCGGTCTAATCGGCATTGGTATGTTAGTCATCTTCCGCCACAAAATGAGCTTAGGTGGATTTAACATCCTTGCGCTTTTCCTCCAAGAGCGTTTCGGCATTCGCGCTGGCAAGGTTCAAATGGCGCTAGACTGTTCGATTGTAGTGATGTCGTTGTTCATTGTTGATGTGTCGCTGATAGCGCTGTCTATACTAGGTGCTGTTGCGACCAACCTCATCTTAGCGATGAATCACAAGCCTGGCCGATATCAGCCTCAACCGAGCAACGCCTAAAGTATAATAAACGGCTTAGCATGATGCTAAGCCGTTTTGTTAATGAGCGCGTCTAAAGAGTGAATCTGTGGAATTGCGTCTGACACCTTCCTGTTTTCTCGGTTTAGATAGATTGCTTGGCACCCCGCGGCTAATGCGGGAACAATATCTTTCTCGAGCGTATCACCGACCATGACAAGCTGATTGCAGCGCACATTAAGTTTTTCAGCAATGCGTGAGTAATAAGCAGAATCATTTTTATCAATCCCTAGATTGGCTTTGCAGAAATAACCACTGATGTACTGATCCAGCTCTACGCGTTGAAATGCCTGCTGTATTTCTGATTCGTTTGAGTCTTGAGCGTTGGTGGCAACATAGATGGCGTGGGAAGCGCAAAGGTGCTTTAGCGTTTCTTTTGCTCCCGGCATTGCCAAGATGGTTGGCCAATGTAACATTTTGCCATGTTGGGTTGGGTCATCGAACATCAAGGTGTTGCCCCAATCAAATAAGTAGATTACATCCAAGTTTTTCATCGTGATTCCTTTGCTGTACTTAACCGTTAAGTCTATGAATACAAAATCTTATCCTAACGACAAAATACCCGATTAGTACATGAGGCGCAGTTCATATTAAATACGCACCTAGATTTTCATCGTCTTTCTTTAAGGTGTTTAATATGTTTTCTATTGATGATGTAGTAGTAGCTACACAAGGTATCGATCTAGGCCAAATGGTCGTTGTTGGTATTAGCAGTGGCGGCGCGTACATTCGCGTTAGCGTTGACGGCATGACTCTGACTTACCCAGTGAAAAGCCTAAAAAAAGCTTAATCGATTCCTAAATTCTTTGGAAATCCAAGCATTCTAGAAGGAGCCTCTTACAGGCTCCTTTTTCATTTCAGCTGTTTGTACTCTGCATCCTTTTTCATTTCAGCTGTTTGTACTCTGCATCCTTCTTTCCTGCTGAGCTCTCACCAATATGCCGAACTCGATACTGGTGAAAAATACCCAAACTGCTTTATATTCGCCATACCTATAGTTTAAGTGAGATATTTCATACTATAAGTGATTGATTATTATAAATTCATCTAGTGGCATGTACTTTGCTGTATAGCTGGAAGTTCTGAGCGGCTAAATCAATATTAATGAGTTCTATAAATACTCTCATTCTTATGGATAGTTTTGATTCTATTGATGTCGAAGCATGAGTCTGAACGTATAAAAATTATAATTCTCATTCTTAGCGCTCGCTCAGCGTCAGAGAATGCTAAGCACCATCCCTAGATAAGGAATAGTCATGATATCTAAGTCGTTACGTTGGTTACTGCCATGTGTCATTTTAGCCGGGGCATACGGAGGCTACAGTGCGATTGCGTCAACCGAACCAGAGCCTGATTCGGCTAAACCAAACAAGAGCTTGCCAGTTGTTACCGTTTCACCGATTCGTTCAAGCAACTATAACGTTGTTATCTCAAGCCACGGAGAGCTACAACCTGTTGAGGTAACCCAACTTTCTGCACAGGTTTCCGGTGAAGTGATCAGTTGGCACCGTAATTTTGTTGTCGGTGGCGTTGTCAAACGTGGAGAAGTGTTGTTTGAGATCGAAAGCGACAACTACCAAGCGGCGGTTCTTCAAGCTCAAGCGCAATTGGCGAGTGCTCAGGCAATGCTGATCGAAGAGAAAGCAAAGGCCGAAGTCGCTAAGCGCCAAGCCAAAAATCTTCCTCAAAAGCAGGTCACAGATCTCTATCTACGCAAACCTCAGGTGTTGAGTGCGACCGCACAAGTTAAATCAGCACAAGCGGCATTGAAACGCGCCAAGCGAGACCTAGACAACTGTAAAGTGGTCGCTCCTTATGATGCCTTGGTCGTCGCTCGAGATATTGGTGTTGGTCAGTTCATTACCGCAGGGGCGCATGTCGCGACACTTAATAACGTTGAAGCGGGGGAAATCCACATTCCGATTGCAGGGTTTGATAGCGCGTTCTTACCTGAAAGCTATGCCGGTCTCCCAGCGAAAGTGTTGTTACGAGGATTAAACACGATTGAACGTGAAGGCGCGATTGAGCGCGATCTTGGTGTGGTAGATACCAGTACCCGAATGATCAATGTTGTCGTAAGAGTGGAAGATCCTTATGGGATCGCCTCTGACAAGACGCCAGTTAAATTTGGTTCTTATGTCGAGGTTCAGTTTGTTGGCAAAGAGCTAGAGCAAATCTATCGCTTGCCACAAGAGTTGGTCAACAATCAGCAGGTTTGGGTGGTTAACGAGAACAACGAACTAGAGCCAAGAACGGTCAACGTAGTGAGAGCAGAAAAAGAGTTTATGTTGATTGCGGGAGGTCTCTCAGATGATGACCAAATCGTGCTGACTGTTCCGGAGTATCCGCAAAAAGGTCTGCTTGTTGATGTTAACGTGTCAGACGAAGCGAATATTTTCTAGGAGCGTCACATGGAAGAGACTAAGCAAAAGGGCTTAATTGCTTATTTCGCCAACAATTCGGTGGCGGCGAACTTATTGATGGTGTTCATTCTGATTGTAGGAACCGCGAGCTTTTTCTTCATTCAGAGGCAGATGTTCCCCAATATTGAAGTGAACTACATCAACGTTAGTGCGCAGTACCCAGGTGCGTCGCCGCAAGAAATCGAAGAGAGTATCTTAATCAAGGTCGAAGAGTCGCTTAAAGATGTTACGGGCATCAAGAAAGCGATCTCAACCGCGAGTCGTGGTCAAGGTTCCATTGAGCTTGAGATCGATGTGGATGAGGAGATCGAAGACGTTCTCGACAAAGTGAAGCAAAAAGTCGATTCTATCGCCAACTTCCCCGCAGGAATGGAGCCGGTACAGGTCTACCAATTCGAATTTCGACAAGACGTGATTGAAATGGCGATTGTTGGTAATCGCTCGCTGCTTGAACTAAAACCGATTGCCAAGCAAATTGAAGATGAACTGCTGCAACTCAACAATGTCGCATTGGTGGAGTTGGGCGCGCCTGAATATGAGATCGCAATCGAGATCGAACCACGCATCCTGCAAAAATACAGCTTAACACTGAATGATGTTAGTAAGGCGATTCAACGTTATTCGGCTAACTATTCTGCGGGTGAAGTGCGCACGAACGCTGGGATGATCTCCGTGCGTATTGAAAACCAATACTACAGCGGCGAAGAGTTTCGCCAAATCCCAGTCAAAATAGGCGCCAATGGGGGCAAGGTTTTACTTCAAGATATTGCTACCATCAAGGATGGATTTACCGAAGACGATCGATACTTTAAGTATTCCGGTGAAAATGCCATTTATCTCTCAGTGAAAGCGACCAAAGATCAAAATATGGTGGCAGTTGCGGAGTCGGTGAAGAGTTACATCGAAGAGAAAAACAAAACGTTGCCATCGGATCTGACCATCAAAACCTTGGTCGACATGACTTACTACCTTAATGCGCGTCTCGACATGATGCTGAAGAATTTACTTCAAGGCGCGGTGTTGGTCGCATTGATGTTGAGTATATTCTTACGCTTCAAACTGGCGATGTGGGTGATGGTTGGCTTACCGGTTTGTTTCTTGGGTGCGGTTATGTTGATGCCAGCGATTGGCGTTAGTATCAACATTGTGTCCTTGTTTGCCTTCATCATGGTGCTCGGTATCGTGGTTGATGACGCCATTGTCATTGGTGAGAGTGCATACACCGAAATTGAGAAAAACGGCGGCGGAGTCGACAATGTCGTTCGTGGTGTAAGACGTGTTGCAACCCCTGCGACATTCGGCGTGCTTACCACGATTGCGGTGTTTGCCCCGTTCTTGATGTCCAAAGGGATTGAGCGTGCCTTCTTCTTCGGCATCGCCTCAATTGTGATCTTGTGTCTGTTATTCAGCCTGATCGAATCAAAACTGATTTTGCCGTCTCACTTGGCGCACTCGAAGTTCAAGCCGATTAAGAAGGGGAGTTGGCGCGATCGATTCAATACTCGCTTCTTTAGCGTTGTTAATGGTCCGTACAAACGATTTGTCACGCTATGTACGCACTGGCGTTGGAGCGTGTTTAGTGGCTTTGTCGCTTTGCTGGTCATCAGTATTGCAATGGTGATGGCGAACTATGTACGTATCGTGCCTTCGCCTAAAGTGCCTCATGATTTTCCCAGCATTAAGCTGGTAATGAATGACAATGTGTCGAGTGAGCAAACTATCTCAGCGTTAAAACAGATTGAGAGCACGGTGCTTTCAATTGATGACGTGATCGCCGAAGAAACAGGTCAGAAGATGATCAAGGATATCTTGACCTTCAACGAAGGGCGTAAACAAGGGCGCTTGGTGATTCCGTTAGTGGATGAAGAGCTAAGACCGTTTAACACCTTTGAGCTCGCCAGACGTTGGCGTGAGCAAATGCCAGCAATTGCCGGTCTCAAGACTTTGACTATCTCTGACAATGTCAACGATGACGGCAAAGGGGATGAGTTTGGATTCTTGCTATTTGGCTCTGACATCGACACATTGAATGAAGCAGGGCGAGAGCTGATCGTAACGCTTAAGCAACAAGAAGGCTTGTTTGATATTTCCTCTTCTATTGATGCCGGAAGCCAAGAGGTATTGCTGTCTCTTGCGCCAGTGGCGTACGACTTAGGCTTGGATTTGTTTGATATCGCCAGTCAGGTTGGCGGAAGCTTCTACGGAGGTGAAGCGCAACGAGTTCTTCGTGATGGTGAAGAGATTAAAGTGATGGTTCGTTATCCTAAGCTGACTCGCGAAGCGTTCTCGTCATTGCGTTACGCCATCATTACAACTCCGGAAGGCAAAAAAGTCATGCTTGGGGATGTCGTCGAAATCACTCAGAAACCCGGCGTAAGTACCATTCGCCGTGAAGGAGGCTTCCGAAGCGTTTATGTGTACGGTTCAATTGATGAGGAACTGGTCGAACCCGGTGCGGTGGTGGAGCAAGTGAATGGCGAGATCATTCCTCAGATCCTTGCTAAATACCCGGGCGTGAAGAGTGAGCTTGGCGGCACCATTGAAGAGCAGCAAGCCCAACAAGATGAGCAGAAAATCTTCTTTGTCGCAGGCATGATTATTGTTTATATGCTGTTGGCCATTCCACTCAAGAGCTACACCCAGCCACTGATTATTATGTCGGTGATTCCATTTAGCCTTACTGGTGCAATATGGGGACACTACTGGTTTGGTCTTGACCTGAGCATGATGTCCACCTTTGGCTTGATTGCCGCGGCGGGGGTAGTGGTTAACGACTCGTTGGTGATGACCGATTATGTCAACAAGGTGAGAAGCGAAGGCGTGGCGATTAAGCAAGCCGCGATTGAAGCTGGATGTGCTCGCTTTAGGGCGATTACACTCACGTCCATTACCACTTTTGTTGGGGTATTGCCTATCATGTTTGAATCCAGCTTGCAAGCCAAGTTCGTGATTCCTATGGCGGTGGCACTGGGCTTTGCCGTTCTGTTTGCTACCTTGCTTACCCTGATACTGGTGCCTTGTCTCTATTTGATGCTGGAAGACATTAAAAATGTTTTTCGTCGCATCAAACGGTTGTTCAGCCGTAAGCAACCGGCACTAACCAACTAGGGTCTGTTGACCTTTCGCGGTTAAATTTTGTTCGAGATAAAATCGTTTTAGGCGCGGCAAGGGGTGTGTAGCCTAGTCATTCTAAGTAAATACCCCTTAACAAAGCATAAAACGATTTTAGCCGAACCCTTCGGGCAGCGTTTGTGGTTCATTTCTACTGCGTTATCGGCTTTTCATGTAGGCTAGCTACACTTCAAAGCCTCTGTCTTGTATAAATTCCCCAAAAACTGCTGCAAAAATCAGCTCGAAAGAGCAACAGACCCTAATATCAAAGGCGGAGTTGTTCTCCGCCTTTTTTCTCAATTCGACTATTTCCCCGCCTCGACCATTTCGATGATTTTATGTGCTTTTTCAAAATGATCGAGTTTGTGGGTTTGAATCCACCAAGTAGCGGCTTCCATTAGCAACTCTGGGTCATCATTCTTGTTAGCAAAAAATGCATAGAATGAGACGCCGACATTATCGCCTTTCTGCGCGATTTTCTTGTTGCAGACTGTAATGACCTTTTCCCTAAGTGATGTTCGCATGAGGTTTCCTAGCTGGTGAGTGTGGTTAGAGATTAATGAGCTGTGGCTAGAGGTCAACAGATTAACTGTCTAATTTTTTGAAAAACAAGAAAAAAGCGGCTTGATAGCCGCTTTCATCATTTAGGTAGAGAAGCTATATCTCCTCATGTTTATGAACGAGCCCGAAGTCAGCCAAAATCGCATAGGCTGCTGGGATCATAAATAGGACGAGGAGTGTCGAGGCGAAGATACCAAAGACAATGGAGATCACCAGAGGCTGAATCACCTGAGCCTGTAAACTTGTCTCTGTTAGCAAAGGTAATAGCCCGGCCGCTGTGGTCATCGAGGTTAAAAATACCGCTCTAAACCGTTCTCTACTGGCTTTAACCACAGAGTCATGAACGCTGTCCCCTTCATCAACGTGATGCCTTATATATTGCACCAATAATATGGAGTCGTTGACCACGATACCAGCCAGAGACACAAATCCCATCATGCTTGGCATACTCAGTGAGTGGCCAAGAAGGATGTGCCCCCAGACCACGCCAATAAAGGCGAGAGGAATGGCCAGCATCACAACAAAAGGTTCAAGATAGCTGCGGAATTGGTAGCTAAGAATGGCAAATACGCCGAACAGTCCCAATGCAAAACCTTTACCCATGGATGCGCCCGTTTCCGCGGTGTCTTTAGCCTCACCTTCAAAGTCGAAACGTAAGCCGGGATACTTCTTCAGTAGCTTAGGGGCTTCTTCTTGCTGGAATTGGCGAATGATAGCGGTCGAGTTGGCTTTTGTATTGTCGGTATCGCCAAACACGCTGATAGTACGTAGGCCATCGATACGTTGAATACGCACATAGTTACGCTGAAAATCGAGCGTTGCAATCGACGCCAGAGGAATTTGGCTACCATCTGGCATTATGATTGGGAAGTTTGCCAACTGTTGTAAGTCACCAGCTTGTACTTTATCCAAACGAACTTCGATGGAAATGTTCTCAACGCCAACTTGGATTTCATCCGCGGTTTGGCCAAAGAAGGCGGCTCTGAGCTGGCTCGCGATGAGCTGACCATTGACACCATAGGTTTCTGCGCCCGGTCTCAATTTGACCAAGACTTCTTCTTTGCCCATGCGCATGTCATCGAGCACGCCATGAACACCATCAAACTCGTTCAAATACTGCTGAATATCAATCGAGGCTGCTTTCAATGCTTCAAGATCGTCATGCTTGGCTCGAATCTCAATGGCGCGACCACCGGGGCCCATCGTGGGCTGCTTAAACACCAAAGAAATCGGCTGCGCTAGCTCTCCGACATCTGCTCGCCATGCGGAGATAAACTCGTCGATAAGGGTGTTTCTACTTTCCGCACCCAGCAGGTCTAGCCTAACTGTTGCGATGTGAGGCCCAGATTCATTAGCATCGGCATTGGCGTTGAACTGGCTAGTGATGTGCTCGACCAAAGGCGTGCCGTTTTCTTTTTCTATACTCCATTGTTTGCCGAGCTTCTCCGCCGATGCAACGATCTTTTCTACCACGTATTCGGTTTGTGAGAGCGAAGAGCCTGGAGGCAAAATGATGCGCGCCTCTGCAATGTCGCCGTCGAGTTCTGGGAACGGCTGAAACTTGAGTATCCCGCCGACTATCGTTGCCACCGAAATCAGTAACAGGGTAATCACGCCACCAATAAAGGCGTAGCGATACTCGACCACTTTATCCACCGCTGACACCAGTTTGGTATTACGAAAATTCTCAAAGCCATCGAGCAGCTTCTTTTTGAATTTAGCGGGTGATTTTTCTCGCTTCTCTTTGTGAAGTGAATGAGAAAGGTGGTTTGGCAGAATCAAAAAGGCTTCGACAAGGCTGAGAGTGAGCACCAAAATGAGAACTTGAGGCACCGCCTTGAGTACTGCGCCCATCTCACCTTGTAAAAAGAGTAAGCTGCCGAAGATGCACACCGTCGTTAAGAAAGATGAAATAACGCCCGGGAGTACTTTTTTAACACCTTTGATAACCGCATTATCTATTTCTTCTCCTCTGTCTAGGTGGGCAGCTATCGATTCGGCAATCACGATGGCGTCATCCATCATGATACCAATCGCCATGAGCAACCCGACTAAAGACATGATGTTAATCGACAGTCCTAGTTGCGCCATTAGGAACAAGCCACCTAAAAAGGCAACTGGCAATCCTGCTGCCACCCAAAAAGAGTAGCGTAGGCTAAAGAAGAGCCACATGGTCGCAAACACCAAGACAATACCTTGCCAGCCGTTGCTGACCATCATGGTGAGACGATCCCAAAGGACAGAGGATAGGTCATTGGTCAGTTCTAACGTGACACCATCGGGAGCGATGGCCTGTTGGTCGAGAACAAACTGGGAGACTCGCTCTTTGATTCGCAGCGCGTCATCTTCTTTATTTTTACTGATTTTCAGCAGGGCGGACGGATGACCATCAAACAGCACCTTTTGTTCATCAAGCTCAAAGCGGTCTGTAATGGTGGCAATGTCTTTGAGGCGAATGAGAGAGCCATTTGGGCCCGAACCAACAACAATGGTTTCTAGCGCTTCAGGTGTTATACGACGTTCATCAAATCGAATCAGAAAGTGCTTATCGGGCGTTTCAATATTACCGCTGGGTAATTTGACATTTTGACGGCCAATTTGCTCAGCAATATCACCGACGCTTAACCCGAGCTGACGAATTGCCTGAGTGTCGAGTTCGACTCGATATTGATGGTCAGAAAAGCCTGCTACATCGACCAAGGAGACATCGTAATCGAGCTTTAACGTTCGCTTAAGCTGCTCTGCGTACGCTTTGAGTTCCGGCCAAGTGGTGTCTGCGGTAATCGCGACGTCAACAACCGGTTCGTTCCAATCTAACTCTTGTACAACGGGCGACTCAATTTCTTGAGGGAAGTCGTTGATGGCGTTAATCTGCGTTTGGACATCGACGAGCATCCGGCTGATATCGGCTTTTTCATTGAGCTTCAGTATTAATCGAGCTGAGCCCTCGACCGCTTCACATTGGGTCTCTTCAATATTGGCTAGCCCATCAACGGCGTCTTCCATACGCACACAGATGCTCTCTTCAACCTCTAGTGGGGAGGCTCCCGGGTAGACGACTCCCGCCATGATGTACGGAGGATCAAACTCGGGGAAGGTTTCGCGTTTGATATTGGGCAATGAGGTAATACCAAGAAGCAGCAAAGTCAGCATCAGCAAGTTGGCTGCCGTTGGGTGTTTGGCAAAGAAGCGAATCATACATTTGGCTCCTCTGCGGTGGCTTCTTTCAGTTGCATCCCTTCAATTGCGGGAAGCAAATCATTCAGAATCAATTTTTCGCCTTGTTCGAAATCGCCATCAATGATCACTTGGTTATCGCGGCGATACAGCACTTCCACCGGGCGGATATCCAGCTGATTAAGATTATTCAATAGATAGACTTTGTTGCCATGCAGTGCGCGCTCAGGTATCACCCAGTTCGGGTTGGCTTGTCCTTCGATATAGGCACGCACAAACATGCCGTTAACCAGTGGTGGAGCAGAGGCTGGGTTGAGATCGCGGTAGTCTTGAGTGATCTCTAAAATCACGCCCGCAGTCGCCTGATTTGGATCGACGGTTTCACTGATACGCGAGACTTTCGCAGGCCAAGTGGCGGTAACGTTGCCGCTATTTAGCTCAATACGCGCATTGATGAAGGAGGTATCAGGTTTGGGAACGCCTGACGTGTCACGTTCGAACTCGCCTAGGCTGGACGCGAGCGTATGCATGTCGTGAATGGACAATTGCGCCTCCACCTCCATGGTGTTGATGCCGTGGGCGACAATCATAGTTTGCTGTTGATTGACCACTTGGTCTTGCTCGATGTCTACTTCTGCAATACGCAGGTCGTAGGGCAAAGTGATGATGGTTTTTTCTAGTGAGCGCTGCGCCTCTTCGACTTTAGAACCGTTCACTTTCACCAAAGCTTGAGCCACTCTTTTCTCATCGGGCATGAGACCAATTTGATTTTCAATATCCAGCACGATCTTACGTTGCGACAACGCACTTTGGGTTTGCTGGTCAACATCAGATTGAGAAGTCAGCCCTTTTTTGCGCAGGTTTTGCTTGCGCTCCAACTCTTTATTGGCAATCGCGAGGCGGTTTTTTTCAATTTTTAGCGTTTGCTTTAGGTTGGCTTCTTCTTGGCTTAGCTTAGCTAAAGAGGTTTGGGCAGATTTGAGATCAGCTTGAGCTTGAACCAGTTTGAGCTCGTAGTCGAGCGGGTCGATACGAATGACTTCAGTACCGGCTTGGAGTACTTGACCTTTTTGTAGCATCGGATTTCTGTATACGACTCTTCCCGACACTTCGGCGATCGCTTTCCATTCCACTTTAGGCTCAACTTTTCCAAAGCCAATCGCGAGTGGGGCGCTAGCACGCAGCTCAAGTGGTATGGTCTCAACGATTCGTGCGCGATCGCCAGCGGGTTTGACTGGCAATTGAGGTTTCATTTTTATCGCTGTGACCAGTGCGATAACTCCCACAGCAAGGGCGGGAAAGAACAGAAGTTTCTTATTGATTTTCATCGGCGATACCTTGCGTATTGAGAAATCCAAATTTCATCATTTCAATATTGTGTTCGAGTAATTTGTCGAGGAATTCTTGATTGAGTTCGATCCCGTGGATGGCAAGCATCGCGGGGGGAGCGATAAACGGAAAGACCATCAAGCTAATGTAAGAAACTTTGCATAGCTTTGGATCCGCGCCGGGTTTGAGAATTCCGCCCCCAGTCATTTTCTCAAACATCAGATGCTGCATGGGCTGGGTGACATCCATGAACACTTTTTCAAGCAGTTTCCTTTGTGTCTCAGATGGTGACATGTTCATGACTTGCATCACCAAGCGAGGAAACTGTGGCACTTTGATCATTTCACGGTAATAGGTACGCATAATATCCAAGAAATTGGCTTGAGAACCGTTGGCGAGTAACTTGGCCATTTGTTCTTGCATCGGCGCCATCGTCTCGCGAAGCATTGCCTCGAACAATCCTTCTTTACTGCCAAAGTAGTAGCGAATCATGGCGACATTGACGCCAGCACGCTGGGCGATCAAGCGCGTTGACACTTTTTCGTAAGGCATCACGGTAAACAGCTCTCGAGATTGCGTGATCAAGCTTTCTCGTGCTTGCGTCTTTTCGCTTGGCCTGCCGACTTTTCGATGAACGGGGGTCATGTGATTCGCTCTCATAATTAAACAGATGATTAATTATAGGGCGTTGCACGTGAGTTAACAGGTGATTAATTCAACACTATTTAATCAATTGATTAATTTATGCCAATTGGTTGAAGAGGAAGTCGCGCTCATAAGAAAAAAGCCCGCGTAGCAAAGACTAGGCGGGCAAAAGGGAACAATTAGTCAATTGTTTAGTTGGAAATGTTTGGTTTTACATCCATATACTCGCCGTTAAAAAAGATTAAGCGCTTGAGCGTGATTTTAAAACGGTGTAACCAATGAGAGATAAAGTAACACTTTTGTTATTATGCGTTAAACGCCAAATGTGCAAAGATAATTTCCAAAAATGAAAATCAAAAAAGGCGTATGGGGAGTGATATCGATCGCGACATGTTGCGTGGTATAGTGGCCGGATAACCATAATCGAGGAGTATAAATGCCGATATTTCGATCTTTTTTTAAACGCAGAATCTTACGTAAGATGATTGCAAAGATGTCACCTGAATTGATCAAAGGCTATGGTTCAAGAGAATTTTACTCTTGCGGACAGGTTATTCAGACTTCGAAACGAGTGAATGCCTCTAAACGTTACCTACACTACAATGTTGCGCTTTTCTGCAATGAGCTTGACGAGCAAGCAAGTGAGAAACTCGACTTGAGTCAGGCTGAGTTTGATAAGCTACGAGTTGAACTGGCGAACAAGATTTTCTCAGGAGAAGAGTACACGGCAATGGACATACTCAAACTTGTTGCCCCATCCCAATGGAAAGGTGGGGCAATGGAAGACGACTTCTCCAATCGTTATGGAATGAACAGTCGATACTGACTTTGGCTAAGTAAGGGCTACTATCGCAGTAGCCCTTGTGATTTAGCCATTTTATTTGCGAGTGTTGGAGCAGCCCAAAGACTCGGTAAAAGAATAAATGATACGGGAACTGCGGTAATCACGATAAACGATTGCAAAGCAGAGATTCCGCCAGAACCGACCGAAATCAACGCGATCGCGACGATCCCCATCATGACTCCCCAAAAGCTGCGCATTAGGCCGTTTGGTTCCGTTGAGCCAGAAATCACAACAGAGATGGTGTAAGTCATCGAATCACCTGTTGTCACAATAAAGGTGGTGGTGAGTACCAAAAATAGCAGGGAAACCCCTGTAGCAAATGGCAGTTGCTCGGTAATTGCCAACAAGGCTGCGGGCAAGTTAAACCCTTCAAACGCTTGTGAGATTAGCCCAGGCGATTCGAGCTCGAACGCTAAGCCACTTCCCCCAACAACACTGAACCAAAAGCATGTGATCAGTGGGGCGGCGATGCTAATGGACAAAATCATTTGACGCAGAGTGCGGCCTCGTGAAATCCGAGCGATGAAAATGGCCATCATTGGGCCGTAACCAATGAACCATCCCCAGAAGAAGACCGTCCACCAACTCAGCCATTCGCTGTCATTTCGATACAGTGCCATTGGGAAAAAGTTGTCCACCATGCGTCCAATTCCCTGCACATAGCCGTCAATGATGAAACGAGTAGGGCCAAAGACCAAGAGGTATCCAACCAGAAGCACTGCCAAAATGACGTTGTAACGGCTGACTATTTGAATACCTTTGCTAAGTCCACTCAGTGCCGATAGCGTATACGCTAGAATGGCAAAGAGTATCACGATGCTTTGAGTGGCAAAGGTATCGGGAACGGCGAAAAGCGAATTGAGCGCGTAGCTAATTTGCAGACCAAGAAACCCGATAGGTCCAATGGTTCCCGCTGCGACAGCGACAATACAACAGGCATCCGCAATGTGGCCAAGGATGCCGTGGATGCGATCACCAAAAACGGGATAGAGTAAGGTTCTTGGCTTTAGTGGCAAACCTTTCTCGTAATGTAGGTGCATTAGTACAATGGACGACAAGCCGCCAAGTATTGCCCAAGCCAAAAAGCCCCAGTGCATAAACGACTGAGCCAGGGCGTTGATAGCCATATTCTGTGGCGAGGCGCCGTGTGAAAACAGAGGTGGCTGAGAAACGTAATGGGCGATAGGCTCTGCAGCCGCCCAAAATACGCCGCCCCCTGCGAGCAGTGTGCACAGCACAATCGCAAGCCACTTGCTGTTGGCGATTTCAGGGGCAGATAGAGCGCCTAGTCGGACGTCCCCTAAACGGCTCAATGCCATAAATAAGCCAATCAGAAAGTTAGCAAGCAGCAGTACTTGCCAGAACGCACCAAAGTATCGAGTTGACAGAGAGAAACCTTGGTTTACGAGCCCTGTCAGACTTTCTGCATCAAACAGTGCTAACAAGACAAAGGCGGTGAGGAACGTACCACTTAACCAAAATACTGGGTTATGCAGTTCGAGTTTGTAGAAGAACGCGTTGTGTTGAGTGTGCGAGCGGTTAGCAGCGGCACTGGTGGCGTTGATACTGTCACCATCCATTGGCTGCGTTAAATTAGACATTAATAAGTTCGCTATTTGTTGGTCAGTCGTTATGAATGACCTATGCATGTATCCTCACATGAAATAAACAATAACTGTGAGGTGCGTCAAAAAGCGTGTGATACTAACATGTTTATTAATAGATTCGCAGCGAATTACCAACAAGTGGTGAATGATTCATCTATTTAGCTCCGCTTGCGTAATTCTTCGCCAGTAAATCGGCAGATAGCGGTCTCTCGATAAAGTAGCCTTGTAACAAATCACAGCCATATTCTATTAGCCTGTCTTTTTGTGCTTGCGTTTCGACGCCCTCGGCAACGACTCGCATCTCCGAAGACTGAGCAATTGCCAAAATTGCTTTGACTAGCGAGTTACTTTGTTCGGAGTTGAGCATCTTGTCTATAAACACTCGGTCGATCTTCAATTCATCGAGTGGCAAGTTACTCAAATAGCTGAGGGAAGAATAACCAGTACCAAAATCATCGAGCGAAATGGTAAAGCCCAGCTCTTTAAGTTGATTGATGATCGGTGTCACCTTGGGTAAGTCATTGATGAGTACGTTTTCGGTAATCTCTAAAGTGATGCGATTAGGTGGCATCGCGTGTTTTGCACTCGCCGAGAGCAGTTGAGTTACGAAGGACTCATTGACTAGCTGCATGGGGGAAATGTTGACAGAGAGTGCCAAGTCACTGTCGGGGAATATTTTATTGATCTCTTCGCATGAACGTTCAAGGACAAATTCGCCAAGCTCGCTGATCAGGCCGATCTCCTCTGCCAGAGTGATAAACTCCAGAGGGGAAACATGGCCAAGCTGAGGGTTGTGCCAACGCAAAAGGCTCTCGACACCGTAAATCTTGCCCGTCTTGGCGTTGATTTGCGGTTGGTAAACAACAGAAAGCTCACCACGTTCAATGGCGCCGCGAAGTTCTCGCTCTAACAGGAAGTCATACTGAACTTGTTGGTTGATGGTACTGTCGAAAAACAACACATCGCCTTTTTGTCTCGCTTTAGATTTGTACAAAACAATGTCTGCTTTTGAGATCAAATCCTCTGGTTCGTCACCATCGGTTGGGAACATAGAGACACCGATCGAACAACTTGCGTATAAGACTTTGTTATCAATAACAAACTGTTGCTTGAACACGTCTTTGATTAACTCGACTTTCTTCTCTGTTTCAGCCAAGTTATCGAGCTCAGGAAAACAGAAAATAAACTCATCTCCGCCGAATCGAGCGACAAACTCAGCGGGTTGTAAAAAGGCTTCAAACTTCTTACCAATTTCGCTTAATAAGCGATCGCCTGCCGTGTGGCCATATAGGTCGTTTACTTTTTTGAAATCGTCTAAGTCGACGAACATTACCGCAAGCTGTTGGCATTGGCCTCTCGAGCGCTCTATGCCTGCACTGATGTGTTCGTGCAGCAGAGAGCGATTAGGCAAACCGGTCAACTCGTCGTGCAGTGCCATGTGTTCCAGTTTGTCTTTGGTTTGCTGAAGTTGGCTAAAGTCACTGTTGATCTTGCTTTGAAATCGTTCGAACCGAGAAGCGATCAGTTTACTCATCATAAGCGAGAACAGGGCCACAATAAGCGTCGTAATCACGCCGATAGTGATCATCTGAGCGACGGCTTTTTGCTGTTCTTCTTCCGTTTGTTGCTGTCTTTCTAGGATGAAACGTTGACTATTTTCATCGTAAATCCCAGAGCCGATGCGCCACTCCCATTTAGGCTCTTTCAGGATGTAACTGCTTTTGGCGAAGTCAGACACACCGGGTGGGGCGTAAATGGCTTGGTGATGGACAAACAGCTGGTCTGATTGAAGAATGTCTCGCACCCCTTCGATGTTAACTTCATTGCCAAGCGTGAGCGCGTTCTTGCCAATCAATTCGGGATCAATGTGCGATAAAATGGTGCCGTCCGCGTCTAACACGAAAACATAGCCAAACTCACCAAATCTTAGGTTTTTAATCCATGCTAAGACGGTTTGTTTAATGTCGTCTTCTACGTCAACAACATAGTCTCCAGTACCAATGAACCAATCGTAGGGCTCGAAATACTTACCGAAGCCGATTTTCTCAAACTCTTTGTTTTTGTTGTCAGGTTTGACGAACCACCAACGATAGAAGGCTTCGCCATTTGCTTTCACTTGTTCGCCCATTTCTCGAACAATATAACTGCCGCGAACGTCCTTAAAGTCCCAAAGAGAGGTGCCTTCCACGCGAGGAAGCAACGGGTGCATCACGTTGAGCCCTTCGGTTTTGTAGATAAAAAAGTAGCCGCGTCCATTGTTGAAGCGGATTTCGCGAAGGGCATCGGTAATGATTTTGGTTACTTCGGCTTCTGGCAGGTGCTTGTTGCTTTCGTAGAGTCGCGTTGCGATGTTGTGCGCTTCATAGATACGCGACTGAATGGTGTCTTCAAGTTGTTGCTCTGTTTGCTCACGGGCAAACTTTACTTGTTGAGCAACGTATTCGACTTGTTTGGTTAAAAGTTGGTTTTCGCGTTGCTGGTACTCCTCTTTGAGTGCAAGAAGTTTTTCTTGGGAGCCCATCAGCACGTCAGTGACAGCAAGCACAACCCAAAGCAACGTGAACGCACCGACGATGCTGGCAGGAGCATAAGTGATTAACTTAATTAGTTTTTTATCGGTAATCTCAGCCATGAAGTAGGGGCGGTCCTTGCTACGTAATTGTTATAAAGGATAACAAATATATTTCAAATTATTTCAATCATATCGGGCTCGCCAAAATCTGCAATGTTAAAAATCACAATTAAGTGGTTATACAGAGTGCATAACCCGAAAGTTTGTTCATACTTGAGTGAGTTACTAAGGTCAACAGACCCTAACAACTTAGGAGTGATTCAACTGAGGTGGATGATATGGATCGGCGTGTTTGCTCCCTCTTTAGTTTGGGTCACGCTGACGTTTTATGAGGTGACTTGGTGGGCGGAAAATGTTGTCACGTTTCCTAGCCTGTTTTTTATCACCTATCTTTTTGTTGCCTGTGTGCTTTTATTTTGCCAACGATGGGTGTGGTCGCTCATTAGTTGCTGTTTCGCTACCATTTTTTGGCTGCTTAGCCCGGTGAGTGTGCAGAAAGTATCCCATGAATGCGCTAATTCGATTGCAGTGGCGCAGTACAACTTGCTTTATGACAACGAAAATCTGAATGAAGTGCTCAGTTATCTTCACAATCACGCATTTGATTTGGTTGTTTTGCAAGAAGTCTCGCCGCCTGTTGGGGAAAAAATCCAATTGCTGGACGATATTTATCCTTATATGTATGGGGGACAAGAGGGCGTTGGTTATCCTTCTGGGCAGATGATACTCAGCCAAACGGAACTCAGTGGTTTGTCGGTATATTGGACGTCCGATCGACAGGCTATTATTCAAGGAACATGGCGACCAAACAAACAGCAAGCCTTTCAGTTGATGACGGCTCATCCTCCTTCACCGAGGTCATTAGAGCTCTGGCAACGGCGTAATGCGTTAATGAGTGAAGTGGGTTCTTTGTTGTCCAATCATTCGAATGATGAGGTTTTGATCGTCGGTGATTTTAATCTGTCGGCGATTAGTTTGCGATTCGCGCGTCTTTTCCCCAGTTTCCAGACCGCGCCAGTGGCAAGTTGGCCTAATCGAGTAAAGCAGTGGTATGTGCCAGCAAGCTTTATGATAGCGATTGATCACTTATGGCTAAAATCCACGAATGAAGGACGGAGAATTTGCCAGCGAGACAGCAAGCAAAGCCCAAGTGGATCGGATCACCGTTTGATTGTGACTGAAATCGGGTATTAGAGACGCAAACCGCCACTCGGGGAGTGGCGGTTTGGTTAATCAGCGCAGATTAGCTGTGGTTGCTTTCTCTGTGTTTGTACTGGTAGTCGACATCGACAACGGCTTTATACTCAATCTTGCCGTCAATCGTTCCAAACTCTTTCACCGCGACGTTCATATCGTTGACGATAATACTCTGGTAAATCGCGTCATTTGGCCCAGTCACGAGTTTATTTTCTAGTTCATTTTGTGACATCTGTTTGAACTCCTCCACGAGGCCAAAACCCGCTTGATACGCTTGCTCTTTTGATGCGTAACTATCTGTTGTAAACGTGCGCTCTGACTGTACCGTTGACGTTGCTGCAAATACCGATGTGCTCAAAACCAGTGATGCTAATAGAATGATTTTTTTCATACGGGTTTCTCCTCTTGGCTAACCGTTGAGAACCATACTATCTTCAGTTACGTAAGAGGTCAGTCAAGGTATGTAAAGATAATCCTAGGTTTCGTAAAGGATTTATTGATTATGATTACGTGCCGATTGCTCGATCCTGACATTGGTGTTTTTCTTTCGTTTCTTGTCAGAGAGACGACATAGTGACATCAGAGTATGGGATATTTGATACTGATATTGGGCGTTAACGATGCTCTGCAACCATAAAAAGCAAGGATGAATGATGAGAGCTGGGTTGGTAACACTGATGTGTTGTTTGCTGTTGGTAGGGTGTGGAACCAAGTTTGTCTACAACAACATGGACTGGTTGTTGATCGAGTACTTGGAAGACTATGTCGACCTAAACAGTGACCAAGAGTCGCTGATTGAGCAGAGGGTGGCGCTACTGAGTGAGTGGCACCGGAGTGAAGAAATACCTAACTATGTTGAGCATCTGGACGAGCTGATGACGCTTGACCTTAAAAATCTGACCGCCGCTCAGTTAAACGTGCAGGAGGAGAAGCTGCGTGCGCATACCGATCGCATCGTCAAACGGGTTGCGCCTGATCTTGCCCAGTTGATACATAAACTGTCTGACGAGCAAGTAGATGAGTTAATGGATAACATTCGAGTCAGGCACAGCAAATACAAAGCGAAATACAGCCAACTTAACGAGGAAGAAGTTCGCCAAGTGTACGCTGAGAGAATCGCAGAAAGTATGGAAAACTGGCTAGGCAGATTAACAGAGGATCAAGAACGCTTGGTTGAACAGTGGTCAAACGATTTGCAGATTACGACCTCGGATTGGAGCGACCACCAAACCAACTTACGTATCAGAATCAGCCAACTGCTGAACCAGCGGTCAGATTTGAACGGGACAGAGCGAGAAATGAACACCTTACTTGTTGAGTCTGAGAGTCTGTATTCGCCTAAGCTACGAAGCAAAATTGAACACAATCGTGATGTTGCGACTCGCTATATTGTCGAAATCGCCACTCAAGCCTCGGATAAACAAATCGAACACTACCGAAAAGAATTGAGCGACTGGAAGGAGATAGCTTTGGCGATACAGTGAGTTTGAGCTCAGTGTTGTCGATAGGTTGTTTACCGCCAAGGGTGGGTGCAGTACATTAAATCATCAACAACCAGTTTCGCAACAATACTATGGAATGGATTCTGTTATTTGTCGCGGGCGTGTTGGGGGGCGTTTTAAATAGCGTGGCAGGCGGAGGCAGTTTTATCACCTTTCCGACGCTGCTTTTCGTTGGCGT
Source organism: Vibrio sp. MarTm2 (assembly GCF_027587055.1). NCBI lineage: Bacteria > Pseudomonadati > Pseudomonadota > Gammaproteobacteria > Vibrionales > Vibrionaceae > Vibrio > Vibrio sp. MarTm2. The sequence continues at coordinate 149,339 of NZ_JAPPTK010000007.1, forward strand.
CCCTCCCATTTCCGCGAACGCTACCAATACCTTTGCTGTGTGTGCCGGCTACATCAGCGGCGCTTATGGCTTTAAACAAGAAATCTCACAGACTAAGCAGATTGGTTCGATCATACTCTGGAGTCTGGTCGGCGGGGGGCTAGGCGCTTATTTTCTGCTGACGATTGATGAGAGCGCATTCCTCGAGTCGATTCCTTGGCTATTGCTGTTCGCCACGTCTCTATTTCTTTGTGGGCAACATATCAATCAATTTTTCGTCCGTCTCGCCAGTCGTTCGACGATTTCGCCGATTTGGGCCAAATTGTCGCTGGCGATTTGTCTTGTGCTTGTTTGCGCTTACGGTGGCTTTTTCAATGCGGGGCTGGGTGTTGTTATTCTCAGCTACCTAGTACTCGCCGGATACAGCAACATCAATCAAATGAATGGCATCAAGTTGCTTGTTTCATCGTGCGTCTCGATTATCGCAATTGTGCTTTTTGTTGCGAATGGAGCGGTCGACTGGCAGCGAGGTTTTATCGTAATGCTTGGCACACTAGCAGGGGGCTATGCGGCGGCTCGGGTATCAAGAAACATCGCGCAGCACCACATCAAAAATTTTGTCGCACTGTCTAGCATTGGCATGACGTGTTATTTTTTCTGGGCGACGTACGCATAGGCGATCATGTGTTAGTCATCACATTGCGATAGTTTTTGAGGTTCTTTTAGAGTTATTTTTGTTCAATTGTCAGATACTTAATGCGAGAAAAAGCGGTTTAATCATCTCGCAAGATGGGAGGATGTATGAACAGAAAGCTCGGTCGTGTTATGTCCAACAGCCGAATGGTTAGCTTCGTTGCATTTTTGGCTGCTGTGTTCGCGTGGGTGCTCAAAATGCCTGCGCTGTTGACGGTCTCTATTGTTGCTTTGTTCTTTAGCGCTGCGCTCTATCTCTACGATAAGTACAAAAGCAACGACTCTTCTTCAGGTTCTTCCAAGCAAAAAAAGAGCGCTTAACGCGCTCTTATCACTCGTTTCGCTCAACGTTAGAAGAACCCTAAAGGATTGACATCGTAACTGATCAGCAAGTTTTTGGTGTTTTGGTAGTGATCCAGCATCATCTTGTGGGTTTCACGTCCGATACCTGATTTTTTGTATCCACCGAACGCCGCGTGTGCTGGATAGGCGTGGTAACAGTTTATCCAGATTCGGCCAGCTTCAATGTTGCGCCCCATTCGGTAGGCGAGGTTTTGGTCACGTGTCCACACACCAGCGCCCAAGCCATATTCAGTGTCGTTAGCTATCGCCAGTGCTTCTGCTTCGTCTTTAAACGTAGTCACAGCAATGACCGGACCAAAGATCTCTTCTTGGAACACGCGCATTTTGTTGTGACCTTGAAGCAGCGTTGGTTGAATGTAGTAGCCTGACGCCAAATCATCCTGTTGCTTGGCAATATCGCCACCAAACACCACTTTCGCCCCTTCTTGTCGTCCAATCTCCAAGTAGCTCAGTATCTTGTCAAACTGCTCTTGGGAGGCCTGCGCCCCCACTTGTGTATCGGTATCTAATGGATTGCCTTGTTGAATCGATTTCGCTCGTTCGGCAACTTTAGCGACAAATTTGTCGTAGATAGATTCATGGACCAGAACGCGCGACGGACAGGTACACACCTCGCCTTGGTTAAAGAAGGCGAGCAGAGTTCCCTCAATACACTTGTCTAGGTACTCGTCTTCGTGATCAAACACATCAGGGAAGTAGATATTTGGTGATTTACCCCCTAGCTCCACAGTCGATGGAATCAAGTTTTCAGCGGCGCATTTTAGGATATGGTTACCGACCTCCGTTGAGCCAGTAAATGCGAGCTTGGCAATGCGGTTGCTAGTGGCCAATGCTTGTCCCGCTTCGCTACCAAAACCGTTGACGACGTTGACAACGCCCGCAGGGATGAGGTCGCCGATTTTTTCCATTAACAACAAGATTGATGTCGGGGTTTGCTCTGCTGGTTTAAGGACGACACAACAGCCAGCAGCTAATGCAGGCGCTAGTTTCCAAGCCGCCATGAGCATTGGGAAGTTCCATGGAATGATCTGGCCAACCACGCCGATCGGCTCTGGGAAGTGGTAACTTGCGGTGTTTACGTCCAATTCCGCTGCGCTACCTTCTTGGGCGCGAATACAGCCTGCAAAATAACGGAAATGGTCAACAACGAGTGGCAGATCTGCCGCGAGCGTTTCGCGAACAGGCTTTCCGTTTTCCCAAGTTTCAGCCACTGCGAGCTCCTCGAGATTTGCTTCAATTCGGTCAGCTATTTTGAGGAGGATATTGGCTCTTTCAGTGACACTGGTTTGCGCCCAGGTCGCGCGGACATTGTGAGCGGCATCCAGTGCCAATTCGATGTCCTCTTCAGTTGAGCGTGCTACTTTACAGTAAGGCTGACCGTTGATAGGAGAGGTGTTGTCAAAGTATTCACCACGGGTTGGCTTAACCCATTCTCCACCGATGAAGTTGTCATAGTGAGTTTTGAAGGTAACAACAGAGTCCGGACTGCCAGGTTGTGCGTAAATCATAAAATATCCTTATACATTTCTCGTTTGGTTTGATGAGCACTCGTTGTTGCTCATTTATTGTTTCTCATCAGATAACGCAAATCACAGACCAGATGTTAAAAACTTGTTGTAAAAAGTTTGTCGCGCTAGAGTTGTCAGGGCGTAGAGAGTGTTGTTTAAAACGCAGATGTGGCGAACAGGTGTTAACAAAATGTTCACCTGTTCCAAAATGGAACACTTTAATTGTTCACAAATGGAACAGCTATGGATATACAAACGCGTCAGTTAGAGTCTTGGCTTGCTTCTTCTTGGGAGCGAAGCTCAAATGCAGGATTGAAACAGGTTAAAAAGCCGGACGATATCAATGTAACGGGTGCACTCCTAAAAGAGCGTATGCACAATTCAAGCTCGGTAATAGAAGCGGTGGAGCAGTGCGCTTTGCCACTTTTTAATCAGGTCCTGGCGAGAACAGACAGTCGTTTGATTTTGACCGACGCAGAAGGGGTGATCCTAGCGAGTTGGGGACAAGAGCGGTTTCGAGAGCGTTTGATGTCGATTGCGTTGGAGTCAGGCACCTGCTGGCAAGAGAGACTTAAAGGCACGAATGCGATAGGGACGGCGCTTTACGAGAAAAAAGCCGTCTCCATTATTGGCGAGCAACACTTTATTAAACAGCATCGCTTTATTAGCTGCTCGGCCAGTCCGTTGTTTGATTATCAAGGAGAGTTGGTCGGGATACTCGATATCACAAGTGAGCAAAGCAAGCACGATGTGACGACCCAACTGTTGGTACAAAACATGGTCCAACTGGTCGAGAACCAATTACTCACAAGTGCGCCCGGCGGGGTAACGCAGATCAATTTGGCGCAAAATGAATCGGTTCTGAACAGTGGTTGGCAAGGCATCGTGATTGCCGATGAATATGGCCAGATCGTGGCGCACAATCAAGTTGCTAGCCAGCTTATGCCTGATTTCCCTTTGCTTGGTGAGTCGTTTGAAACTGTTGTAAAACAGCCCGACCACAACGCCGATCTCGTGTTTGAAAAGCGATCATTGAACAAACAGCGCAGCCGAAAATCTCCCTTGTCTGCTTCTTGTGAGCTTCATTATGGGGATCACTACGTGGAGCAAGCGTGGCAGCAGGCACTTAAAGTGATAGGAAAAGACATTAGCCTTTTGATTCTTGGAGAAACCGGGGTCGGTAAAGGGGAGTTCGTTAAAGCACTGCATAAACAGAGCACGAGACGCAGCCAGCCTTTGGTTACCGTCAATTGTGGTGCGCTGCCCAAGGAGTTAATAGAGTCTGAGTTGTTTGGTCATGCTGCGGGAGCTTTTACGGGAGCGAGTAAGCAAGGTTACCTAGGTCGTATTAGACAAGCGGATAAAGGCATTCTTTTTCTCGATGAGATTGGAGAAATGCCGCTAGATGCACAATGTCGATTGTTGTCGGTACTCCAAGATAAGGTTGTTATGCCTGTTGGTTCAACGCAGTCTCATCAAGTTGATATTCAGGTGATTGCTGCAACGCATCAAGATCTTCCCAAACTGGTTTCAGAAGGGCGATTTCGTGAGGATTTGTACTATCGACTTAATGGTTTGATGGTGAAGTTGCCAACTCTAAATGATCGCCAAGACAAAGCGGCGGTGATTGAGGCGATCCATGCGAAACATCGCGAAAATCGGCAAACCATCTCAAGCAGCCTTATACAGTTGTTGACCAACTACCATTGGCCCGGCAATTTTAGAGAGTTAGATAACTTAATCAAAGTCTCGTCGGTGATCGCTAGCGATGAGCCAGAGTTGCGTTTGGAGCATATTCCATCCCACTTGTCGCAGTTGTTACAGCGCCAACCAATCAAAGAAGCGAGCAGAGAGGGCGGTGATTTGCAGTCTACGCTCAATACAACGCTAATCGAAACCTATCAAGCGCATAACGGCAATGTCAGTAAAGTATCGCGGATACTTGGTGTGAGCCGAAACACGGTGTATCGCAAGTTAAAGGCGCTGGGTTTAATTTCCGGTTGAGGCTACTATGTTGAACAAATAAAAAGAGGAGCATTTATGCTCCTCTTTGTTTTGAAACCTAGCCGATTACAAGCCGCCTTGCTGCTGCGCTTGTTTTACTAAAGCCTGACGTTGAGCTTCCTTATCTGTTACCACTTTGTTGTCCTTTGAAGTGTTGTGTTCCTCAGCCTGTGGAACGAATACAAAGTACTTATTAATAGTCATCTTAAGAACCTCAATTAAATGTTTTTTAACCATCCAGGTTAGAGTAGCCACCGATAGCCGGCACAAACGTGCGCGGTTCCTTGTATAGGTTTCAAAAAATAGAGGATGCTAACTCAGTTAACATCCTCCATGAATCGATAATTATAGTATGAGTCTTAGGGTTGAATAAACACTAAACTCATCCTTTTGTTTAAACGTCGTAAGTTGTCGACGCTGTATCGCCGCCTGTACCAGTCCAGTTAGTGTGGAAGAACTCACCACGTGGACGGTCAGTACGCTCGTAAGTGTGAGCACCGAAGTAGTCACGTTGAGCTTGAAGCAGGTTCGCAGGTAGACGAGCCGTTGTGTAACCGTCTAGGAAAGATAGCGCAGAAATCGTACATGGCATTGGGATACCAGACTCTAGAGATTTCGCTGCTACTTTACGCCATGCTGCTAGGCTGCCTTGTAGGATGTTTTTGAAGTACTCATCAGAACCAAGGAATGCGATGTCTGGGTTCGCTTCGTACGCATCACGGATGTTGCCTAGGAACGCAGAACGGATGATACAACCACCACGCCACATTAGGGCTACGTTACCGTAGTTTAGGTCCCAACCGTTCTCGTTAGACGCTTCACGCATTAGCATAAAGCCTTGAGCGTAAGAGATGATCTTCGAAGCTAGTAGCGCTTGACGCAGTGCATCAACCCACTCTTGCTTGTCGCCTTCAACTGGTGTGATTGTCTTGCCGAATAGAGACTCAGCTTCAACGCGTTGGTCTTTTAGTGCAGATAGGCAGCGAGAGAATACAGACTCAGAGATAAGCGTTAGTGGAATACCTAGGTCTAGTGCGTTGATACCTGTCCATTTACCAGTACCTTTTTGGCCTGCAGTGTCTAGGATCTTTTCTACTAGCGGCTCGCCGTCTTCATCTTTATAGCCAAGGATGTCAGCCGTGATTTCAACAAGGTAGCTGTCTAGCTCAGTCTTGTTCCAATCCGCGAATACTGCTTGCATCTCGTCTGCAGACATACCAAGACCGTCTTTCATGAACTGGTATGCTTCAGTGATTAGCTGCATGTCGCCGTATTCAATGCCGTTGTGTACCATCTTAACGAAGTGACCCGCACCGTCGTTACCAACCCAATCACAGCAAGGCTCACCAGCGTCAGTTTTTGCCGAGATACCTTGGAAAATAGGCTTAACCGCTTCCCAAGCTTCCGCTGCGCCGCCAGGCATGATTGAAGGACCGAAACGTGCGCCTTCTTCACCACCAGAGACACCAGTACCGATGAAGTGAATGCCTTTCTCACGGCAGTGCGCTACGCGGCGGTTTGTGTCTGGGTAGTTAGTATTACCACCGTCGATGATGATGTCGCCTTCGTCTAGAAGTGGGATTAGGTTGTCGATGAACGCGTCGACAACGTCACCTGCGCGAACCATGAGCATCACTTTACGAGGCGTTTCTAGCTTCTCAACGAGTTCTTCTAGTGAGTATGCGCCAACGATGTTGGTGCCTTTTGCTGGACCTTCTAGGAACTCATCTACTTTCGCAGCAGTACGGTTGTGAGCCACGACTTTAAAGCCATGGTCGTTCATGTTTAGGATAAGGTTTTGACCCATAACTGCTAGGCCAATTACACCGATATCACCTTTCATTGTTTCTCTCCAATTTTCCTATTTGGACGCTCGCATTACGCGATTTTTGCTGCTGCGTCAGAATCTAAGTACCACTCCGTTTCTCCAGTCTTAGACTGAATCTTCGCTGCTGGGTAAGGCAGTTCGTTTGCTGGAGTAGTATGAATTTCGTTTACGATGTCAACTTTGCCTGAACCAAGTACTAGGTAGCTGATTCGTTTAGCGGCTTCCAAAACTTTTGCTGTTTTAGACACACGGATTTGGCCAGACTCAGGGTGAGAAGCCAGTACCGACAAGTTCGCATCTTGGTAGTCTGTTTGACCTGGGAATAGCGACGCGGTATGTCCGTCTGCACCAACGCCAAGCAAGATCCAATCGAAAACAGGCGTGCCATTTTCAGTTGGAATTACTTCCGCCATTTCTTTTGCGAAACGCTCTGCCTCCGCTTTTGGCTCATCTTCACCGCGGATACGGTGGATGTTCTCAGCAGGTAGATTTACTTGAGAGAAGAGCAGCGCATTTGCTTCACCGTAGTTACTTTCCGCGTCATCAGGCGCTACGCATCGCTCATCACCCCACCAGAAATGTAGGTTTTGCCACTGAATAGAAGTTGCGTACGCCTCGGTTGCCAATAGCTTGAACAGCATTTTTGGTGTGCTACCGCCAGAGAGCGAGATATGAACTGGGCGACCAAGCTCGCTGTACGCTTTCATATCGTTCGCTAGGCTTTCAACAACCTGTTCGGCTGTTTGGAGGATCTTATGGTTGATCATAATTCACAGTAATCCGTATCGGTTAGGTTTTTACACGGGAAGCGCCAAGCGCGGCCATCTCGTTGAAGCAGATCATCCGCTTCTTTTGGTCCCCATGTACCACAAGCGTAGCCAAAGAGCGCTTGAGGATCTTGTTTGAAATCTAGAATAGGTTGCACGTATTTCCAACATGCTTCAACCGCATCACTACGTGCAAATAAGGTAGCATCGCCGTTTAACGCATCAAGAAGTAGGCGCTCATAAGCTGTCAGCATTTGGGTTTCTTGCAGGTCAGCATAGTGGAAGTTCATTTTCACCTCCTTCGCTTTAAAGCCTGCGCCCGGCTCTTTCAGGCCAAAGCTCATTTGGATGCCTTCATCTGGCTGAATACGAATAATCAGCTTGTTCTCAGGGGCATTTTGACCAAACACTGGATGTGGCGTTTGTTTGAAGTGAATAACGACTTCAGTCACACGAGTTGGGAGACGTTTGCCTGTACGCACGTAAAATGGCACGCCGTTCCAACGCCAGTTGTTGATGTGCGCTTTCAAACCAATGTAGGTCTCTGTTCGAGAGTCGTCAGCTACACCGTTTTCTTCACGGTAACCAAGTAAATGCTGGCCACGCACATCAGAGGCGGTGTATTGACCTAAAACTAAATCGTTGCGTAGGTCTTCTTCTTCAAGCGGTTTTAGGCATTGAAGGACTTTGACCACTTCGTCGCGCATAGAGTCTGCGTTGATCTGCGCTGGGGGTTCCATACCAACCATAGCCAAAACCTGTAGTAGGTGGTTTTGGAACATGTCGCGCACCGCACCAGAGCCATCGTAGTAGCCGCCTCGCTCTTCTACGCCTAAGAATTCTGCGCCTGTGATTTCCACGTAATCAATGAAGTTTCGGTTCCAAAGCGGCTCAAACATCGCATTTGAGAAGCGGAAAACCAACAGGTTTTGCACCGTTTCTTTACCTAGATAATGGTCGATACGGTAGATTTGATGCTCTTGGAAATGCTCGTGAATTTCCTTATCGAGCTTTTGCGCCGATTCTAAATCGTAGCCGAATGGCTTTTCAATGATCAAACGCTTCCAACCATCTTGCTCGCCGTTTAAGCCATGCGCTGCGAGGCTTGCAGGAATAACACTGTAAAGGCTAGGAGGTGTGGCAAGGTAGAAAAGGGTATTGCGCTGCTCAAAACCATATTGGTCAGACAGTTGATCAAGACGGGTAACCAGTTTGCTGTAGTCTGCGGTATCGGAGGTATTGATCGCTTGGTAGTGCAAATGATTGATGAATGCGTCAAGCGTAGCAGGCTCTGTTTTTTCCATTTCCTGAAGTGATTTCTTCAGCTTGTCGCGGTAAGAGTCATCACTGTACTCTGTGCGGCTGACACCAAGAATAGCGAAGTTTTCTGGAAGCTGCTTACTCGCGTAAAGGTGGTATAACGCGGGGATCAACTTTCGATACGTCAAATCACCCGAAGCACCAAAAATAACGATGCTGCTGTTTTCTGGTATTACCATCATCTTTCCCTTAAAAACGAGGTAGTTATTCTGTGACCATTGAGGGCCGCTTACATGCAGCCAAACCTAACAGTGGTAATAAGTTTTTGATAATTGGTCTTACCTATTGCTCTGATAGGTAAAACCGACAGTGCATCTTGGCACGACCTGTTGAGCAAGGTAATGCCTATGCAAAGCGAGTTCACTCTCGATTCGGCAGCGTATTGTCTACGACTATTTGATATACATCAACCTTTGAGAAGGCAATCGATTAAATTATGACTGGTTTTTTTGTAATGGATTGATTTTAAGGGTGAAGTTATTTGTTGGTTACTTATTCCTATTTAGAGTTAAAACTCTATCTAAGGGCAAGTAGCACGATGTCAAAATCTGTCTTTTAGATGCGCTTTGACTTTGTAGATATGCGCGCTCCTGTCAAAGTCCGTGATTTGATCCTCGTGAAGGAAGAGTGATGCGTACTCTTGGTCGAGCGATTGCTCCAAGACCAGCAAGTAGAGTTTTGGGTCGATATGCCCAGACGTTGCCATATCGGTCATGATGTTGATTGACTCAGTGAGTGTTTTTGCCTTTTTGTAAGGTCTGTCACTTGAGGTCAAGGCTTCAAAAACATCGGCGATCGCCATGACTCGAGCGGGAATAGAAAGCTGATGCTCCGCTAGTCCTTTCGGGTAGCCTTTACCGTCGATCCTTTCATGGTGGCCACAAGCGATTTCGGGTACTTGTTTCAGATGTTCAGGATAGGGCAAGCGATTGAGCATCGTGATGGTTTGAATAATATGGTCATTGATAATGAATCGCTCTTCGTCATTCAATGTGCCACGTTTGATGGATAGATTGTACAGCTCGCCCCGGTTGTATTTGAGCTCTCCAGGTTGTAAAACAAAAGCTTCTTGCCAAACATCTTTAGGGTTCACGTTATCTGGCCACGGGACATGATGAACGGGTTTATCGAACAGCAACGGCTCCATTACCGGTAAAGTTTGCGGTTGTCCTGCGCGTTGTTTTTCAATCCAAGAGACGCCGAGCTGATCATCCAATGTGCGCTTCCATTGATACTGGCTGATCTGTTCTAGTCTTTGAATCGAGTCATCGTCCATACTTTCGCCGCCGATATTACACTGAGCGACAAACGCGAAGTCTTCATCTAATTGTTGGTGCGTGGCGTTGAGCTCGGCGATCCGTTGCTCCTCACTGCCTTGGTCATTTGCTCGTGCTTGCCAATAGTCGATTTCCGCTTGCGCTTTTAGAAGTTCGAAGCGCATTCGGACTTCATGAATGCGATCGTAGATTGTTTCTAGTTTGGTCGCTTTGTCGATTACGTATTCAGGTGTGGTTACTTTGCCACAGTCATGAAGCCAAGCAGCCAAATGTAGCGCTTCCCATTCGCTGTCATTCATCGAGAAGCTTGAAAAGTACTGTTTGTCGGCACATGCCGCTTGAGTGAGCATTTTGGACAGCTTAGGCACACGTTGGCAGTGGCTGCCGGTGTAGGGGGATTTGGTGTCAATGGCCGAGGCGATAAGCTCAACAAAGGCATTGAGCATCTCTTTTTGTTCGCGGATTTTATCGATGTTTTCTTTCGCGAGTTGAGCAAAGCTGAGCAGCTCACGTAAAAAAGCGTGCTTATCGCTTTGCTCTTGAGTGATAGCTCGTTCATATCCAAGTAACAGGATACCGACCAGCTCATTGTTTCGGTTAATCAACGGGAACAAATAAAAGTCGGAGTTGTAGAGGTTGTCTTTGTACTTGGCGACCGTGTTGTCCGCACGGTTAAAGTGGAGCACGTCGCCTTTTGATAAATCCTTGAGTATCCAAGCGGTCGATTTTAGAAATGCGTTGATGTCGATTTTAAACGGGATAATCGCGTGGTTGGCTGCGACATCAAATGGGCTATCGGCGGACTCTTTGGTATAGAGCACAATGGTTTCGGCTCGGGTAACCAAGTAGCTTTGATGGGTAATGGTCTTTGCCAATACAGAGAAATCTTGGTTGCTTGCGGTCTCACGCAGTAGGCGGAGAAGATCGTGCAGCGTGTGTTCCATCAGTTCGATAGATGTGGTCAAGTTGGCTACTTCTTTGATCACACTCTTTGAGTATCGTGTTTTCTTGAAATCAAAACGGGCAATGCTATCTGTCTGATACATCAAATTTTGTAACGGGGTTGCAAGCCTTTGTGCCACAAACCAAACAACGACGAAACTCATCGCCATCAGTGAGAACGCAACGGTAATCTGTTTGTCTCGTAGCGACAATAAGTTAGAGAGTAAATCATCTTGAGGCGTCGCTTCAGCTAAAAGGATGCGAGTGTGTCGATTCAAATTGACGGGCGTGAGAGTAATGGACCAATCGATACCCTCCGCGGTGGCTTTTTCATACAGTATTTGACTCGAAACACGATCGAGTATGCCAGCGAAAAGGCTCTTCTCTAACATTTCCCTTGCGACTTGGTCATCGCCGCCGAGCTCAACGCCACTTCTGTGCTGAGCCAGAACACGGAACTGGTTATCAAAAAGAATCAGCTTGCTTGACTGTGAGTGACCGAGTTGGGCGATTTGTTCAGAGAGAGAATCCAGTGTGAAATCTGCACCGACGACAGAGTTGCCATCGGGACTGCGCCTGGAAAACGTCATCCCATTGGTTTTTAAAAAGTAGAAAAAGTAGGGCTCGGTCAGGCGAATATTGCCATCTTGCTTGGCGTTTTGAAACCAAGGTCTACTGCGAGGATCGAACTGGTTGTCATTGGTTTTCCTTGTCTCAATCGTGGCGTAATTCTCATCGAGAAAGAAGAACACATTGGTTCCGTCTACGGCGGTTTGGTTGATCATAAATGTCGCGTCATCCGGAGCTTTAAATCGGTCGCGGTCTTGATTTGAGCGTAAAGATCGAAAGAGTGTTAGGTGGCCTTGTTCATTGGCGGAATATAAGGCGACCAAGCCAGGGCTACGTTGAAAAATGAGGTTGATGGAGGTTAGGAGTCGGCGCTCTTTTTCTGGTTTGACGTTTTCTTCAACAATAGTACTGAATGCCATGAAATCGAGTGTCGTCAGAATGGGACCCGTTTTTAGCTGAAACGTGGATTCAAGCTGTCGACTGTTTTCCTCACTCAGAGCTTTGGCGCTGCCAGCTAACAGTTCTTGGGCATGGCGGTAGCTAATCGCAATCAGTACCGATCCTACTAATGTGGTGAGGATCAAAAATAAGCTCGTGATGTGAATGCTGAGTGAGTATTTGCGTTTTCTCATGGTTCACCTTTAGTGATTAACTTACTAAGTATTAGCCGAAAGTGATGGGAGTGCATAAAATCACTACGATATTCGTCCATAAAGGAGGAATGGGAGAAACTGAAATAAAACCTTGTTACCATGAAGCTTCTTTGATTCAAGGGCGTGAATACAGAATGAAACTACAGATCGATACTCATACTCATACCTATGCAAGTGGTCATGCATACAGCACACTCGTAGAGAATGCGAAGGCGGCGAAAGCAAAAGGCTTAACCCTGTTTTGTACCACGGACCACGCGGAGTCCATGCCGGGTGCACCACACTATTGGTTTTTTACCAATCAACGTGTTCTGCCCAGATTTATAGAGGGTGTTGGTGTTATCCGAGGTGTAGAATCGAATATTCTAAATTCAAATGGTGATGTGGATATCCATCCCACGACTGATCGTCATCTTGATTGGGCGATCGCCAGTTTCCATGAAGCAGTGTTTAAACCGGATAGCAAGACAGCACATACCGAAGCTTTGATCAATGTGATTCAAGGTGGCCGTGTTGACGCTCTTGGCCATTTAGGCAATCCCAACTACGACTTTGATTTTGAGGCAGTGCTAACCTGTGCTAAAGCCCACAATGTGGCTATCGAAATCAACAATACGACCTTGCGCGGAAACAGCCGTGTGGGCAGCGTCGAGCGGTGCTATGACATCGCCACATTAGGCAAAGAGATCGGCGTCTTTTTTACCACAGGCAGTGATGCTCATTTCTGCCAAGACATTGGCAACCTGGATTTGGTTTCAGACTTGCTCGAAAAAGTCGCGGTGCCGAAGGAGCAAGTGATTACCCATAGTGCGCGTCAGTTTTTAGACTTTTTAGCACGTCGCGGACGAGCTCCAATTGAGGAGTTCGAGCATTTATAAGTCGAAACAAAATTCGTTACACAGAGACTTTGCTTTTCAGTACACTGCAACTCCCTAAATAGCTAATAAGAAAAACGAGATGAGAAAGTTATTACCAGCCCTAGCTCTGATGTTGTCTGCGAATGTTTATGCGTCAGACTTTGATCTGAAAGCAACAATGAAGCAGATGAAAGTGGAATTTAAACAGGCTGCAGAAGCAACCGAGATCGTACGTATGCAAGCCGCTGTCGACAATCTCTCTGATTTGGTCGAGCAATCAAAACGCGGTGATTACCCACCAGAAAAATTTGATCTCTATTTCGAGGGCTTCACAAAGTTATCTCAAGCGCTCGACGCAGTGGACGCTAAATTAGAACAGGGTGATCTGGACGCGGCGAAGCAAGAACTCCGACAGGTTGATGCTTTGCGTGAGGAATACCACGACAAACGTAACCCAAGTATTTGGAGCAAGCTGTTCGGTTAAACCGCCATCTACAGTTGACTGCTTTGAGTGGGCACGTTTCTTTATTGAAAATCTTATGACAGCGAACGAGTTTTAATCGCTCTATTCGGGCTTTTATTGCTCGTTCGTTATATAGTGGCCTTCTAATTGCTGAGGGCTGTCATGAGACACATCGCCAAGTTCCAGAAAATCATGTTAGCGGCAAGTGCTCTAAGTTGGGTACTGGTCACTCTGATGCCTGTGATCAATGCGCACGGCTCTTCGGCGGGCGTATGGGCGACGCTCTGTACCATTAACGGTTTCGTTGTTGTTCAAGTTGAAGAGGGCAGTTCGACCACTCAGCACAGCAAACCTTGTCCATTTAGTCACTTTTCGACCTTCCATCAGGATTCGCTTCCAACACCACTCTACTTAACCAACCATCGCTTGGCTAAGGTTCATGCGTATGCTTATTTGGCTCTAAGCCTGCGTTATGAGTTAGCCGTCCCGAGAGCGCCACCGCACACCGCTAATTCTTAACGTTACTCTGTTCCACTGTTATTCCCGTTATCAAACAGGCGGCCTCTCAACTCTTCTGTCACGTAGTCGATGAAGGCTCGCAATCTAGCAGGCATATATTTGGTTTGCGCATATTGCATCGCGACTCCCCCGTGATAGTTGCTTTTTATCGTCCAATCGTCCAATACTTGTATCACTTCGCCTCGTTTGAGCGCATCTGCAATCACGAAGTCGTGAAAAATCCCGATTCCTAGATCGTTCTTAACGCCAGTTAAACGCATTTGCGAGTGGTTGACGGCGTATCGCCCTTTGACTGCGATGGAATGGTATTCGTCGTCTTTGAAAAAGTCCCAGATATGATCGCGATCGTTTTCCGCTAGATACAAACAATCATGATGGGAGAGTTCGGTTGGGTGCATGGGGGTAGTGCGCTGAGCAAGGTATTCTGGGCTCGCGCAAAGAACCAGATTCGTACTGCCAATCTCTTTGAGTACCAGATTTTCATCCGGTTTGTCGGTGAGTTTAAATGCGACGTCGATATTGTGGCGAATAATGTCGATTTCACCATCGGCAGCGCGCAGTTTGAGTTGGATGTCAGGGTACTTTTTGAGGAAGGGCACAACAAAAGGCTGTAGGACAGAGTTGAGGAAGGCTTCCGGAGCGGCAACGGTCAGCGCTCCACGCATTTCAGTGTGATCGGAGGTCGACAGTTCCACGGCTTGCTTTGCTGCATTCACCATGATGATCGCTTGGTCATACACTTGTTGCCCAGATTGCGTGATGATCAGTTTACGCGTTGTTCTCTCAAAAAGTTTCACCGACAGTGAGTGTTCTAGCCTTGTGACCATTTTACTCAACGCGGATGGCGTGACATCGAGCTTTTTCGCAGCTGCGGTAAAACTGCCTTCTTCAACGATTAAAATGAAGCTTGCTAAATCAGGGAGAAGGGCAATGAGCTTGGTGTTATTCATATATCTTCACATATTAAAATGTTTATAAATAAGGATTTTTTGAGAGAATGATCGGGTTTTACTCTGCCTGCGTAAGGTATTTTACTAGCCATTGACCTATGGAGGTAATCCCATGCAGCAGGCATATTATTTACTCGATCTTTGGGCAATGCTTGAAAACATTCTACTGGCTGCCCTGGTTGTCTTTTTCCTTTTCGGCGTCACAATTGCTTTAGACCGCCGCTAGTACACCTCATTTGTGCCTCAAATTCAACAATCACACTTGACCGAGAGGTGAAGTGTGATGATTGTTGTTGATCACTTGGAAGAACACCAGTTTGGATGATTCTGTATCCACACGACGTCATGTCGCCACTTTCTCTGTTTTATATTTACTACCCAAATGTGCAGTATCAATTAAATGTTTGGTGTATGCATTTAAATTAGACGCAAATTACTATAGCCAATGACAATGCATAAATTGCAGAAGTTAATATCAAGCAATACGAGTAGTTAAATATAAATTTAAGTGCAGGGTAGGGGTTATTTATAAAATTAACGCAACTGACGTGTTGGTTAATTATTTAACGATGGCTTTGCGTTTATCGATGTCATTTATTTAATTTTCATAAAGCTGCTTATTATATCAGCGCCATTGGTGATTGTTGGAACTAACCTCACTTAATAGCCGTTGAAAATATAAACTATAGAACTATTCAGTGATAATCTGCGCTTAGCAAGTGAGTGGTAATTAATAATAAAATGATATGGCTAAACTTCCGACAAGGATTAAAACATGAGCGACAAGGAATCTAATCAAACCAATCGTAGCCGCCGTAGTTTTTTGAAAGGTGCAACGGGTGCCGTTGTGGCTGGCGTCAGTGCTTCGGCTTTTTCTGGTGTAGTTCAAGCGCAGCAACCCCGAATTGATTGGAATCAACAGCGTCAACGAAACAGTCGACGTTTTTGGCGAAAAGTGAAAAAGCAGTTCGTTTTGGATAGACGAACGACATACATGAACATTGGTACCACAGGCTCCATGCCGAAACATGTGCTTGAAGGTTACGAAGATAACAATAAGCTGGTGGCGAAATATCCTTGGGATATGAAGAACAAATTTGGCTCTTGGCCTTATGTCGCTGAGATGGTCGCTGATGTCGCCCCAGGGTTTGGTGCCAACCCAGATGAAATTATTCTCAGCAGAAACACTACTGATGGTCTCTGCTCTATTATTAACGGTCTCCATTTTGAGCCGGGTGACGTCATCCTCACCACCCACCATGAACACATTGCGGCAACGTCGCCATTAAACGTTGTTAAGCACCGATTTGGTGTGGAAGTGGTCGAGATCCAGCTTCCAGTTTTTACTGGTACAGAAGAGGTGACACAACAAGACTATATTGAAGCGTTTCGAGAAGCGATTGAAGCGCACCAGAACGTTCGTTTAATCGTGTTTTCACATATCACATACAAAACCGGAACGGCTCTACCAGCAAAAGAGATCTGCTCCCTAGCTAAACAACATCAAATTCCTACACTGGTTGACGGCGCTCATACCGTGGGTATGTTTGATTTGGATTTTCATGATATGGATTGTGATTTCTATGCTGGCTCTGGACACAAATGGCAATGTGGCCCAGGCGCAACGGGAATCTTGTATGTACGTGACAACGGCAACCGCCTCAATGAGTATTGGAGTGATCGAGACAATCCATTGTGGTTGATTAACTCCTCACTATCCCATGCTGACCACTTAGGTAAGCAGTTGCAAATGCAATACATTGGTAATGACAACTACCCAGCAAAGCAAGCGCTTGTTGAGAGTTGCAAGATGTGGGATGAGATCGGCCGTGATCGAATCGAAGCGCGCATTCTTGAGCTTAGCCAGCAATGTAAAACCCAACTGAGTTATGCGCTGCCTGATGCCAAAATGTACTCACCTAACGTAGAAGGGCTAATGAGTGGCCTAACCACCTTTAACCCACTCAGTGATGTGACAGACAAAGAGCGCTTAACCCTGTTCCGTGACCGATTACGTGAAGAGTATGGCTACATTATTCGCACAACGAGCTTCAAGGTGCATAAAGACGATGCGCACCAGACCCACGCTCTGCGAATTTCGACTCATCTATTCCACGATGAAAGAGACGTTGATGGATTGGTTGAAGCGATCGTCGACCTATATTACTCATTCTAATAAAGATAAATGAAAGCGCCCGATGTAGGGCGCTTTGTCAAAGAGAGGAAATCTCACCATGTCAGTGAAACGCTGGACACGAAAGATAACGGCGCTTGTTGTTGGTTTAACTTCTCTGCTATCACAATCTGCATTAGCCAGTGATCTGGAGAGAATTAAGGAGAGCGGAGTGCTGCGCCATATTGGGGTTCCGTACGCAAACTTTGTTTCTTATATTGACCAAGGAGAGGTTCAAACGCTAACGGGGCTGGATGTTGAGATCATTAAAGGGTTTGCACGTTCTTTAAACGTTCGCTATGAATACGTTCCAGGCAAGTGGAACAACGCTGTGGGTAAGTTGATTGGCCAGAAAGTGGAGTATAAAAATGCTCAATTGGTCGTTGGTGATGACACGCCCATCGAAGGTGACTTAATCGCTAATGGTGTGACCATTCTTGATTGGCGAAAAGAAGTTCTAGATTTCTCGGATGACTACTTTCCTTCCGCAGTCTGGTTGGTTGCTCGCAGTGATTCCACATTGAAACCCATTAAACCCACTGGTTCAATCCAACAAGATATCGCGATGGTCAAATCGCTTATCTCAGGTAGAGACGTGATGGCGATGGAGCACTCATGCTTAGATCCAAATCTCTACAATTTGTACGATACCGGTGCCAACGTTATCTTACCTAGTGTCCAACGAAGATTGAATGAAATGGTGCCTGCCATCATGAAAAACGACGCGGAGAGCACCTTGCTTGATGTTGCCGATACATTGATTGCACTGGAAAAATGGCCTGGAGAAATCAAAGTGATCGGTCCTATCTCTGAGCATCAGCGCATGGCGGTGGCATTTCGTAAAAACTCTCCAGAATTAAAAGCGGCTTTCAATCAATATTTACAATCAATTAAACAAGATGGTACGTACCAAGCATTGGTCGAAAAATACTACCCGTCGATTTACTACTTTTACAATGATTACTTCTTAGAAGACAGTAAGAAAAGTATATGAAGCAGTCTGCAAGAAAAATATCAAGCCAGAAGATCATTTCCGTTTGCGCAATATTAGTGTCGCTTTATTTGGCGATGATTATTACGGTCACTAGTTTGGGTCAAGATAAACTCAAAGCGGCCCAATACAGAGAACTTGACCTTAAAGTTAAAAGTTACGCGAGCACATTGGACAATTTGTTTACGCTAGCGAGTGAAGATATTGACCATTTATCGACCGATAGAACGGTACAAACGTTTTTCGCCAATCTCGCATCGGGTATGTCCATGGAGTATGGCCTTGGCGCCAGCTTAATTAATCTGAAACGTAAGCTCGTGGAGAAGTCGAGCAGTAAAGCGGTCAACAATCAAATAATTTACCGACAGATAACCTTGACCGCACTCGATGGCTCTACCATCGCCAGTACTGAAAAAAGCGCTCGTTCCTTTATCGATACTTCCCGTTTTATAGACGTAGAGTCAAGGTCTAATGGGGTGACTGCGTTTCAAAGTGCGTCCGGCGTTGTCATTCAAGTCGTCAAACCCGTTATGTTTTCTGGTAAAGCGGTCGGCTATCTGATCGCGGATATCAACAAAGCAGTGGTCATTGCCCAGCTAACCAATCAAGAACATGAAGACAGCTATAGCCGACTGGTTCTGCAAATTAACGACGCAGAGATGAAAGTTTGGGATTCTATCAGCCGGACTCTAGATATTGACGCCACATCCACCGAGGCACTGGATGCAGCACTCGCGGAGAAGATCTACTTTGAAGTGCCCGTCGACCACCACCATTTTAAGTTAATGGCATGGTTTGAATCGTTGAGCGAGCGCGACCTATATACCTCACAAGCCTTTATTACCGGGCTAAGTGTGCTAGCCATAATGATTGTGGTCGGCCTACTTTACGCGTTTAATCTCAATAACACGCGTGTCGGGCTTAAAATAAAGCTAGAAGAAGAGAAAAAGCGCAAAGAGTTTTTGTCTGAGCAAAATCAGCGTTTGGCGAGTGAAGTCGAACGCCGAAAAGCGTCTGAAGAAGAACTCGCATTTCAAGCGAAACATGACTCGCTAACAGGTCTACCAAATCGCGTTTATGGTTCAGAGCGTTTGGCTTTGGAACTGTCACGCGCCGAGCGAGTGGGTTCAAACGTATTGGTCATGTTCATCGACCTCGACCACTTCAAACAAATCAATGACTCCATGGGACACTTTGTTGGAGACGAAGTGTTGAAACTGGCGGCAGAACGTCTACAAAATGCAGTACGTAAGACCGATTTGCTCGCGCGTATTGGCGGGGATGAGTTCCTCTTGGTTATCCCTGATTTACAAGATGCTGACAGCGCAAAACGTTTTGCAACAACTGTCCTGTCTGTGTTCAATGAACCGTTCGTTTGGCAAAACCATGAGTTCTTCCTATCGGCAAGTGTCGGAATGTCGATGTATCCTCAGGATGGAAGCAATGTGGAACAGCTTCTTGCCTGTGCCGACATGGCAATGTACCGCGTGAAGCAAGATGGTCGCAATGCATTCTGCTTCTATGATCACAACATGAACCAAGACTTACAGCGCTTCTTAGAACTAGAAAGTCGCCTTCGTCATGCAATATCTCATAATCTTCTTGAGCTTTACTATCAGCCAATCATTGAACTTGATAGCGGTAAGATTGTTGGTGCCGAAGCCTTGATGCGTTGGAACGACGATAAGTTCGGTTTTGTTAACCCTGAAGAATTTATCGCGATAGCTGAGAAGAACGGTTTGATTCATCAGCTAGGGGATTTTGCGATTCGCCAAGCGTGCCAACAGGCGGCTCACTGGCAATCTGTTGCACCTCTGTTTGTGTCGGTAAACTTCTCAAGTGTGCAGTTTAGATACTGTGAGCGCCTCTTTGACCAGATCAAACAGCACCTCGAAGAGTCGGCACTGCCTGCTGAAATGTTCGATGTGGAAGTTACGGAAAGCTTGCTCTTCAATCACAGTGGCGACCTGATGGAAATGTTACACAACCTACGATCACTTGGCGCGAAACTCACTATCGATGATTTTGGTACTGGGTATTCCGCATTAAGTTACTTGCAAAAGTTTCCGTTTGATCGCCTTAAGATCGACCGCAGCTTCTTGCAGAACATGTTTGAAAATGAGTCCGACCGTGAACTTGTGAACGTGATTATTGCGATGGCGAAAGCGCTCAATCTTAAGATCGTCGCAGAGGGCATAGAAGAACAGCGTCATGTGGATTACCTGAAAAACCTAAACTGTGAGTTCGGACAAGGTTTCCACTATAGCCGACCATTGCCTGCTAAGGGCTTTGAAGCTCTTTTAGCGAAGCCGACTTGGCTATAACTCCTTTCATTACAACCTAATAGAAAAGCATTAACTGGATTCGTGCCTCGGATTCATTAATGCTTTTCCACCTTGAGGGATAATCGTTTTTCCTTCCTTGAATTACACTACACTTAATTGATAAGTAAGTGCCTGTGATGCCCGTCACGTAAAGGTTCAACCTAATTCTAATCGAGTGAATACTCGACACTATAAACAGGAAGGAATTGCGAATGTCTTCTGCATTTTACCAACAGATTCAGCAGCAAATTGAAGAAGTGAAGGCGGAAGGCCTTTACAAAGCAGAGCGTATCATCACGTCTCAACAGCAAGCGGCTGTTAAAATCTCTACTGGTGAAGAAGTACTAAACTTCTGTGCGAACAACTACCTTGGTCTTGCTAACCACCCAGCACTTATCGAAGCGGGTAAAGCAGGCATGGACGAGCACGGTTTTGGTATGGCTTCAGTACGTTTCATCTGTGGTACTCAAGACATCCACAAAGAGCTTGAGCAGAAGCTTTCTAAGTTCTTGGGTAAAGAAGACACGATTCTTTACACATCATGTTTCGACGCAAACGCGGGCCTATTTGAAACTATTCTAGGCAAAGAAGACGCAATCATCTCTGACGCGCTAAACCACGCGTCAATCATCGATGGTGTTCGTCTATGTAAAGCGATGCGTTTCCGTTACTCAAACAACAATATGGAAGAGCTAGAGCAACAACTGATCGCAGCGAAAGAAGCAGGCGCACGCCACATTCTTATCGTAACGGACGGTGTGTTCTCAATGGACGGCGTAGTAGCAAACCTTCCAGCTATCTGTGACCTAGCAGAGAAGTACGGCGCATTGACTATGGTTGATGACTCTCACGCTGTTGGCTTCATGGGTAAAACAGGTGCAGGTACGCACGAACACCACAACGTGGTTGACCGTATCGACATCATTACTGGTACGCTAGGTAAAGCAATGGGCGGCGCTTCAGGCGGTTACACATCTGGTAAAGCGGAAGTGATTGACTGGCTACGTCAGCGTTCTCGTCCATACCTATTCTCTAACTCTGTTGCACCAGCAATCGTAAGCGCTTCTATCCGCGTTCTAGACCTACTAGAAGAGAGCGGTGACCTACGTGACCGCCTATGGGAAAACGCAGCACACTTCCGTACTCGCATGGAAGACGCAGGCTTCACAATGGGTGGTGCTGATCACGCGATCATTCCAATCATGCTTGGCGACGCAAAAGTCGCAGCAGAATTTGCAGAGCGCGCTCTAGAGAAAGGCATTTACGTAATCGGTTTCTCATTCCCTGTGGTACCAAAAGGTCAAGCGCGTATCCGTACTCAAATGTCTGCAGCGCACTCTCGTGAGCAACTAGACCGTGCAATCGATGCGTTTATCCAAGTTGGTAAGGACATGGGCATCATCTAAGTCTGACTCAAGTCGAATCTAGATAACCACTATTTTTGATTCTCGCCCGAATGCTGGGCGAGATGAATTAGGTAACAATATGAAAATCAAAGCTCTTTCTAAGCTAAAGCCTGAAGAAGGCATCTGGATGACCGAGGTTGATAAACCTGAAGTTGGCCATAACGACATTCTGATCAAAATTAAGAAAACCGCTATCTGTGGTACAGATGTACACATCTACAACTGGGACGAATGGTCACAAAAGACCATTCCAGTACCTATGGTTGTTGGTCACGAGTACGTGGGCGAGGTGGTTGAAATTGGTCAGGAAGTGCGTGGCTTTGAAATCGGTGACCGCGTATCTGGCGAAGGTCACATCACGTGTGGTCACTGTCGTAACTGTCGTGGCGGCCGTACTCACCTATGTCGTAACACGATTGGTGTGGGCGTTAACCGCGAAGGTGCATTCGCAGAATACCTAGTGATTCCAGCGTTCAACGCGTTCAAGATCCCTGAAGGTATCTCTGACGATCTAGCGTCTATCTTTGACCCGTTTGGTAACGCAGTACATACAGCGCTTTCTTTCGATCTAGTAGGCGAAGATGTGCTTATCACAGGTGCAGGCCCAATCGGTATCATGGCTGCAGCAGTAGCGAAGCACGTTGGTGCTCGCCACGTAGTGATCACAGACGTAAACGAATATCGCTTAGACCTTGCTCGCAAGATGGGCGTAACGCGCGCAGTAAACGTTGCTGAAGAGAAGCTAGAAGATGTTATGGCTGAGTTAGGCATGACAGAAGGCTTTGATGTGGGTCTTGAAATGTCAGGTGTTCAAGCGGCTTTCAGCTCTATGCTTGCAACAATGAACCACGGCGGCCGCATTGCGCTGCTAGGTATTCCACCATCAGACATGGGTATCGACTGGAACCAAGTTATCTTCAAAGGCTTGGTGATCAAAGGTATCTACGGACGCGAAATGTTCGAGACGTGGTACAAGATGGCTAGCTTGATCCAATCAGGCTTAGATCTAACGCCAATCATCACTCATCACTACAAGATTGATGACTTCCAAAAAGGCTTTGACGCTATGCGTAGCGGGCTTTCTGGCAAAGTTATCCTTGATTGGGAGTAGGGGGTTCGACTCTGGTCCTCAGGAGGGGGTGAGACTCCAAAATTGGCTTAGTACTCGTTAAAAAGGCAGTCAAAGCCCTATTTGACCTTACAAAACGTCCCAAAATGAAAACAAAACGTCCCTATAGATTCTTGGGACGTTTTTGACTCTAACTCAATGATAATTATAGCTTAATGGCCATAGAACTTGGCGGTGATGGAGCATGTTTGCTTCATGTTTTCTTAGTTATCATTGTCCACCTCGTTAGTGATTGTACTCACTTAACGCAGCGTCCAAAACTGATTGTTCGGATCAGGTACCACTTGTGATGGTTAGAAAAGTCGTGAAGTAGCTAAAGCGAATTTATATTCTAACTAGAGATTGATAATCCATTGGTGTGACACTGACCAACTTTTTAAATTCTCGTTGGAAGTGAGCTTGATCGCTGAATCCCAAATCAAATGCAAGCTCAGACAGCGGTGCGTGATTACTGTGGCTGATCTTATACACTGCTGACTGACAGCGAATCGCGCGGCTGAACGCTTTTGGCGTCAGGCCAGTATCATTACGAAAGGTGCGTTGCAAAGTTCTGGCAGAGTAACCCGTTTCGTTGACTAAATCCTGTATCTGAATATTGCCGCTTGCTTTGGTGACTCTTGCGATCACTTCCATAGTCAAATGAGAGCAAGTTCGGCTATCAAATTGACTGACAAAATCATTTACCGCGCGCGCTTTGCCTAAGAAATCATCCGCTTTGCAGACCTGCTCAAGAATCCTCTCGGCACCATAAACTAAATCACCTAAATCCAATCGGTTCGAAATTACTTCTTCTACGTCTAAGTTAAGCAAGTCCGGTATCACGCCCGGCCGAAAACGCACGCCGAAGTAATAGTGATCCTGCGTAAAATCCGCTTTTTTCGCTTCAAGGGGCGTACCACAAATGTAGGCTTTTGGATTATCGGGATTACAGTCGAAGAGGAGGTCGATGCATCCATCTGGAATTGCAATAGAGGAATCTGTACCGCTGCTCGCGTCAAACGAGTAGAAGTGAGAAGTGCATGCACTCTCAGGTGTCAATAACGTATTAAAACGCTTCGCCCCAAGCACAAACCAAGGCTGGACTGAGTGCAGGGAGGCAATTTTAAACTCGAGATTCGCATCAGGCATACTTTTCTACTCATTAAACATCAGAGTATCAAAGTCCCATCTTGTTAATTGTATGTAAATTTATATTGTTAATATGTTAATCATTTTTGTGACCTAGCCCATGACTTGTGTCGCAAAAATTCAATATCGCTGCGTGTCTTCACTCTAGTATCAGTTTTAACAGATAAATCACTCAGTTGATTGTGAGTGTTTAAATAGGCTTTCACGATCATCGGAGACTAATACAGGGAAGTAGGAACACGTATGTCTAGCAATACAAAAATTGATTTTATCTACCTATCTGAACCAGACATGATCAAAGCCGGTGTAACGGATATGGCAGCATGTGTGGACACGATGGAAGAGATGTTCGCACTGTTGCACCAAGGTGATTACCGCATGGCGGGACCAAATAATGATTCTCATGGTGCGATGATTACGTTTCCAGAAGAGTCACCTATCCCAACGATGCCAAAGCCGACCGCAGACCGCCGTTTGATGGCGATGCCAGCATATTTAGGCGGCGATTTTGGTACGTGTGGCGTGAAATGGTACGGCTCGAACATTGCCAACCGCGAGAAAGATCTTCCGCGTTCCATCCTAATGTTCATTCTCAACGATATTGAAACCAGTGCACCACTCGCGATTATGTCGGCAAACTTGCTTTCAGCTTACCGTACAGGAGCGATTCCTGGCGTGGGCGCTCGCTACCTTGCTCGTAAAGATTCCAAAGTGATTGGTCTGCTTGGCCCTGGCGTAATGGGCAAAACTTCAGTAGCTGCCTTTATGGCCGCATGCCCAGATATCGACACAATCAAAATCAAAGGTCGCGGCAAGAAAAGCCTAGACAGCTTCTTAACTTGGGTATCGGCGACGTTCCCACAAATCACCAATGTGGAAGTTGTCGAGAGCGTTGAAGACGTCGTGCGCGGCTCAGACATCGTGACTTACTGCAACTCGGGTGAAACGGGCGATCCAAGCCTTTACCCAGAAGTGAAGCGTGAGTGGGTCAAACCGGGCGCGTTTTTGGCAATGCCTGCAAGTTGCCGCTTAGATACGGGCATGGAGCAGGGCGATGTACGTAAAGTGCTTGATAATACTGGCCTTTACCAAGCGTGGTACGAGGAAGTGCCAAAACCAGCACACAACATTATCCCACTCGTTGGTGTTCGTTTTATGGACATGATCGAAGAAGGCAAGTTGACCATTGATGACTTAGAAGACCTTGGTTCGATTGTCGCGGGTGAGACGCCAAAGCGCCAAAGTGAAGACGAAATCATCATTCTTTCTGTTGGTGGCATGCCAGTAGAAGACGTTGCGTGGGCAACCAAGATTTATCGCAACGCCGTCGAGAAAGGTATTGGCGTCAACCTTAATCTTTGGAATCAACCAGAACTCAAATAACAACGCAGAACACTAGGTTAGTCATTTAAAAGGAAGTCTCCATGACACGTATCGTAAAGGTAAAAACCGGCTCAAAACTGGAAGAAATCGCAAGCTACTCACGCGTAGTTGCGGTAGATAACTGGATTTTTGTTTCAAACACCGCTGGCCGTAACCCTGAAACGGGTGAAATGCCAAAAGACGTATTTGAGCAAACAGAGCAAGTGTTTACCAATATTGAAGTCGCTTTGGCGTCAGTTGATGCAAGCCTGAAAGATGTCATCACGTCGAAAGTCTTTATTCAAAATCCAGACTACGTCCCGGCTGTAATGGAGTTTGTGGGCACTAAGTTTCGTGGTGTGAACCCAACCACCACGGTCACTTGTCCTCCGCTTGGCTCAACTATTTATGAAGTCGAAATTGAAGTGACGGCTTATCGCGGCGCATCACAGGCAGACGTAGAGGAAATCGTGCTTTCAAGATAGAGGCGGCTAAGGGCGCCGTATCAAGATGAGCGAGAGGTTAGGATGACAAAAAATATCATACGACTGGAAACATCAAACGTTTTGCCGAAATCCACCGGAGTAGTGATTATCGGCGGTGGCATTGTCGGCGCGAGTGCTGCGCTGACATTAGCCGAAAACAACGTCCCTGTAGTTTTGATCGAGAAAGGTTATGTAGCGGGTGAGCAGTCATCACGAAACCTTGGTTGGATCCGCAAAACCAGCCGACACAAAGAAGACGTTCCTTTGGCGCTAGCAGCAGACCGTTTGTGGGCTGGTATGAGTCAAAGAGTTGGGCATGACCTTGGCTACAAGCAAGCAGGGATTATGTTCCTTGCTGATACCGAACAACAAATGGACATTTACCAAGACTGGTTGAACTCAGTGGATTCGTTGGACCTCGACTCCAAACTGCTCAGCAGCGACAAGGTTAACGCCATGGTTGGTAACAGCAATAAGTCATGGAAAGGGGCGATTTATACTCCTTCAGACGGACGTGCTGAGCCGTGTATCGCAACAGTAAAAATCCTAGAAAAAGCAGTGGAACTGGGCGCGCAGGTAGTGCAGCACTGCGCAGTCCGAACGCTTGCTATGTCGGGTGGCCGTGTAAGCGGCGTAGTCACAGAGCAAGGTGAAATCAGCTGCGAGCAGGTGTTGTTAGCGGGTGGCGCGTGGTCAAGACGCTTCTTGGGTAACTTGAGTGTCTCGTTGCCAACCCTACCACTGATTTGCTCGGTGATTAGAACCAAGCCAATGGATGGCCCGACTGATATTGCAGTTGGTGCGTCAAACTTCTCGTTTCGTAAGCATCACAATGGTGGTTTTGTGATCACGCAGCGCGGCGCGTTAGATGCACCTGTGTGCCTTGACCATCTGTTGATTGGCCACCGTTATCTTGAACAGCTTAAACACCAGCGTAGCTTTCTACGAATCAAACTCGGCAAGCACTCCGTCGATGATTTAAGAATGCCACGCAGTTGGAAGCCGAGCAGCGATACGCCGTTTGAAAAGGTGAGAACGCTCAATCCAAATCACAACCAGAACCTTATCAACGAAGCGATGACCAATTTACGCCAAGCCTATCCCGTGTTTGAACAAGCCGAGATCGACGAAACGTGGGCAGGGCTGATTGATGTAACGCCAGACTCGAATCCAGTGATCGACCATGTCGCGGCAATACCGGGTTTAATTCTGGCAACAGGCTTTTCTGGACACGGGTTTGGCACTGGACCGGCTGCGGGACATTTAGCAGCAGATTTAATCACGGGTAACGATCCGATTATTGATCCGTCCCCTTATCGATTTAGTCGCTTGTAAGAGTAGTTTTCGGGTTTGGAAAGCTCCTTAATCAGATAGGTAGGAATTGGCTATGGCAGTAGATATTGAAGCAATTGTGTATGCATCGGATGCAAATAAAGGCAGCCGCAAAGTGTTTGAAGCCGCGATTAACCAAGCGGTAAAGCATCAATCAAAAATTATCTATGTGCATGCGGTGAATAAGGCAGACGTGATTACGCCGGATATCTCTTATTCCTACCTGCCGAGCGACATCGATAAGCTGCATTCCGCTCAACACAGAAACGAGCTAATCGAAAAGCTTAAAACACGAATCCATCGATACATAAAGGAAAAGCTGACCGATCTGGATATTCAGGTTCAGTTTTCGATATGTGTTCAATTCGGTAATCCAGAGGAGGTGATTATCAACACGGCAAAGCAGTTTAATGCCGGACTGATTGTTATGGGCAATAGAAAATCCAGTGAATTGTCCAGAGTGTTTCTTGGTTCTACAGCCAACAAAGTACTGCAGAAAAGCGAAGTACCCGTATTGATAGTACCAATAGCGAAAAAATAGAAATGCTGGGCATCACCAGCTTCAGAGTACAAAAGGAATTATGATGAAAAGGACTAAACTGATTACTGCAATCGCACTTGCATCGATTTTGGCACCACTCACAAGTGTTGCCGCAGACTACCCTAATCGCCCAGTAAAATACGTTGTGCCGTGGCCTCCGGGTGATTTGGAAGACGTGCTGACTCGCCTAATCGCAGAAGAGATGGCGAAAGAAACGGGCAAGCCAGCCACAGTCGTTAACAAACCTGGTGGCGCCGGAATTATTGGTGCAGCAGAGGTTTCACGCGCGCGCCCAGATGGTCTGACGATCGGCTCGTTCGTTGCCGACATCCTCACTACGCACATTCTTTCTGGCAACGCACCGTTTGACCAAACAACATTCGAGCCTATCGGGATCTTCCTAGATTATCCGTTTGTGATTGCTGCAAAAGCAGATGCGCCATACAACAACCTAAAAGAGCTAGCCGATTACTCACAAAGTAATAATGTTTCTCTGGCTCACTTTGGTTACCAAGCGCTGCCAACCGCGATCACGTTTAAAGCGGCTGACCAAGCCGGGATTACGTTCTCGTCAAATGCACCGTTTGATGCGATCAACTGTTCGACCTTAGCTAACGGCGATGCGGATGTGGTCAATACCGTTACGCAAACCATCCTCTCTTGTTTGAAATCTGGTGACGTGAAAATCATCGCTTCGATTACGCACGAACGTTTAAGCATCAGCCCAGATGTGCCAACGCTTAAAGAGCAAACTGGCGTAGCACAAACAACGTGGAACGGCCTGTTTGTGAAGAAAGGAACACCTGACAACGTCAAACAAGTGATTGCAGATATCGCTCAAAAAGCGCTTAAGACCGACAAAGTGACGGCGATCAGCCAAAACACCGGTGCCAACGTTTTTTGGATGGGTGGCAAAGAAGCACAGCAAGTGATTGATAACGACTTTGCCAGTGCCAAAGAACTGCTGAACTACATGAAATAAGTCCTTTGGGTGAGTAAACATATCTGGTTCATTTACTCACCCTTTTTTCAGGGAGTTGAACGCATATGACGATTGAAATCAACGAAGTGATTCTGGAGCAAGAGGACAAAGCAGGTCTTGCGACAGAGAGTCTCCCATCAAACTACTATTTTTACTTGCTTTCCTTTATTGGCTCGGTGGTACTGATATTACTTCAACCTAGTCAGGCAAAAGAGGTGCAAAACGCGCACGGTTGGTTCTCTCAGCCTTACGTCGCACCACTACTAGGCCTAAGTATCATCGCTCTGTTTAGTGGCATTTACCTGTTGGTGAATACGATTAAGTACTATCACTGCTTGAGAAGCATTAACCCTATCGAACTGACCTTTAGTGCCGTTAGCCGGTATCGAACGGCGGTGATCATCAGCGGTTTCTTTTTCCTCTACATCTTCAGTTTGTCGGTGATTGGTTTCGCGCTATCCAGTTTTATCTTGGTGCTGACCATGCTTTGGATAAGCAACCTATTCACTCGCTTTTGGGTGATTACTTCTTTTGTCTCCATCGCCATCATCGTATTGGTGTTTAGAGTCGCGATTGCGTTGTGGCTGCCGGATGTGTGGCTGTTCTCGTTCCTTCCCGACCAAATGGCTGACTTTGCCAATATGTATTTGTAGTAATTGGATGTTGTATCGATATGGACACTATTTTTCTCGGAATCAATGAAATACTCACCATGCAAGTCGTACTCGCCATTGTGTTCGGGGCGATTCTTGGTGTGTCGATTGGCTCTATCCCAGGGCTGGAACCCGCAGGCGTAATGGCGATTTTGCTGCCAATGACGTTTAACTTTGACCCGTTGCCAGCGGTCACTTTACTGCTCGGGGTATATGGCGGCGCTTGGTATGGCGGCGCGATCCCCGCAATATTAATGAATACTCCCGGCACGCCCGTTGCCGTGCTGACAACTTACGACGGTTACCCGATGACGCAAAAAGGCGAGGGTAAGCGAGCGCTGTCTATCGCGTACTCATCGTCTTTCTTCGGTGGCATGGTCAGTGTGCTGTCTCTCGTTCTTTTGGCGCCTCTTCTATCACAAATCGCGATGCACTTTGGCTCGGCCGAGTTTGCCATGTTAGCCGCGCTTGGGATGATCTTTGTGGTTATGGCGCACTATAAACAAGCGTTTGCTGCGGCGATGATGCTTGGTCTAGGAATCTTTCTCGGTACGATCGGCATTGACCGCTCATACAACACCATGACGTATACCTTTAACCAAGAGTGGCTGTTCGGTGGTGTGCCACTGGTGCCAACGGTGATTGGTCTCTTTGCGATGTCTCAAGCGTTTGTTTTGCTATCGCAGAAAGGCAACGACTCGCAAGTCACGACTTATGAAGGCAAAGGGCGCTTCTCTGGAATACTGGTGGTGATCAAGCATAAATGGACGGCAGTTCGTTCAGCAATTTTAGGTGTCATCATGGGATTGCTACCGGGTGTGGGTGAGTTTGGTTCGCAGTTCTTCTCTTATACCTTGGCGCAGAAACTCTCTAAAAACCCAGATAAGTTTGGTCAAGGCGCAGAAGAAGGCTTGATTGCCTCTGAAACATCGAACAACGCGGTGACGGCTTCAGTGATGGTTCCGCTGTTGGCATTTGGTATTCCTGCCGATGCGTTGATGGCTATGCTGCTGTCTGTGTTTATGGTGCACAACTACACGCCGGGTCCAACCTTATTTGCTGAGCGACCAGAGTTCATTTCTGGCTTATACATCTCGCTGTTTTTAATCAATATCGTCGCATTCATTTACCTGACTTTCAGCAGTAAATGGATTGCCAACCTAACGCGCATTCGCGGACGCTTTATCGGTGCGCTGATACTGGTACTCGGTTTTATCGGCAGTTACAGCCAAAACTACCAATTCTCTGATGCGCTTATCGCACTTGGTTTTGCGGTGTTTGGTTACATTCTTAAACGCGAGCAGATACCAGCTGTGCCAATCATCTTAGGTCTCGTACTTGGTCCGGTGTTTCTTGCGCGTACCAAGCAAGCTCTCGGAGTATCAAACGGTGACTTCTCAATCTTTTGGGACAGACCAATCAGCCTAGCTTTGCTGAGCATGATCGTCATTTCAATTGGCATCTTTGTTTACAGCATGGTTAGAGATAATCAAACAAAAACACAATAACGAACGTCGAAACGAAAGGAACTCACAATGAACCAATTTGGAATGACTATTGATGGTCAAACTGTACAAGGTGAAATGCCATCAAGTATCGTACTTAACCCTGCAAACGAGCAAGAGGCGTTTACCGCGCCAGTGGCGTCAATTGCGCAGCTGAATAGAGCGGTTGAGAGCGCAAAAGCGGCGTACCCGCAATGGAGTGCACTGTCTCAAGCTGAGCGTGATGGATACATCAACAAAATCGCTGATGTGATTGAACAAAACGCTGGAGAGTTGGCTGAGATTATCGTGAAAGAGCAAGGTAAACCGACACAACTTGCACAGATGGAAGTGGGCGGTGCGGTGGCTTGGACAAGGCACACTGCGAGCATTGAGATTCCGGTCGAAGTCTATGAAGACTCAGAAAACAAACGCATCGAAGGTCGCAGAAAGTCGATCGGTGTGGTAGGTTCGATTACGCCTTGGAACTGGCCTTTAATGATCGCTATCTGGCACATTATTCCAGCGCTGCGGATGGGTAACACAGTGGTACTAAAACCTTCAGAACTGACACCAGTCAATACGCTTAAGCTGGGTCAACTGCTGCAAAACGTACTACCTGCTGGTGTGCTAAATGTGGTCTCCGGCAGTGGCGATGTTGGCCGCGCAATGAGCGAGCATAAAGACATCAACAAGCTGGTATTCACTGGTTCGACGTTGACTGGTCAGAACATCATGCAGGCGGCGGCGACAAACTTAAAACGTTTAACGCTTGAGCTGGGTGGTAACGACGCGGGTATCGTGCTCCCGGGCGCGAATCTGGATGCGATTTCTGAAGGGTTATTCGCCACCGCGTTCATCAATATGGGTCAAACTTGCGCGGCATTAAAACGTCTTTATGTGCATGAATCTCAACATGACGAGCTGTGTCAAAAGCTGGCCGATATTGCCGAAAAACAAGTGGTGGGTGAAGGTAGCGCAGACGGCGTAACCTTTGGTCCAGTGCAAAACAGCCAACAGCTTGAGAAGGTGATCGCGCTGGTGGAAGAGGCAAAACAGCAAGGCGCGACAATTTACGCTGGTGGCGCGCGACTAGATAAGCCGGGCTACTTCTTCCCGCCAACGATTGTCGGCAACGCGCAAAGCGGAATGCAAGTGGTAGAGGAAGAGCAGTTTGGCCCTGTACTACCAGTGATTAAGTATTCAACAGTCGCGGATGCAGTAACGGCAGCGAACAGCGTCGAAGTGGGCTTAGGTGGCTCGGTTTGGGGGGATGTTGAGCAAGCGAGTGAGCTAGCCTCCAAGCTGGAATGTGGTTCGGTGTGGATCAACGGCCATGCGGAAGTATTGCCCCACGCGCCATTTGGCGGTTGTAAGATGTCTGGTTTTGGCGTTGAATTCGGTCTGGAAGGACTGCTCGAAAACAGCCTGCTGCAAGTCGTGAACATCAATAAATAACGCTCTTTTCTAAGCCCTACAAAAGCTAGATACCTCTTATCAGCTTTATCGCTGGCAAGGGGTATCGACAGTTCCTCTCAGCCTATTTTAATCCGTGAACCTCAATCGGCGGTCGATTTATTTTCACCTAACAGAGCCAGCCAGTGGGCGAGTCGACGAATTTTTGGCATCACGGTAAGGTTAAGAGCAAATGCGACAGGCCAAGCGACAAAGAACGAATCTCGCCACGCGCTCAACCAATGAAGATTTAGCCCGACTTTACTCAGCGATATAACCCCAGACATCATCAATGCCATAAACAGCGAGCCCAACATTGCTTGGATTAGAATCTCTTTTTTACTCATTTTTCCATCTCTAATTTGCTACGAAAAGTGCAAGTGATTGCCACAAGTGTCTATTCATTCCTGAGCGGCTTTTTTGCATTATTATCCCAGCTACAAAGCAAACAGATAAATAAAACGATAAGTCAGTACTCAACAAGAATAAGGAATTACTATGTCTCTACAACAGGATTTTCGCGACGCAATGTCTAAGCTTGCTGCAGCAGTGAATATTGTCACTACAGGCGGCGAAGCTGGCACTGTCGGTATTACTGCTACTGCGGTTTGTTCAGTCAGTGACTCACCTGCAACGGTTTTGGTCTGTGTTAACCGTAACAGCGCTTCTAACGCCATCTTCAAGCAAAACGGCAACATGTGTATCAATGTTTGTGCAAGCGAACACCAAGAAATGTCGATGCATTTCGCGGGTATGACGGGCCTTGCAATGGAAGAGCGTTTTGCCCTTGAAGGCTGGAAAAACAACACAGACCAAGTTCCAGTTTTACACGGCGCTCTCGCAACACTGGAAGGCAAAATAGCGTCTAGCCAGGAAGTTGGTACGCACACAGTGTTCTTTGTTGAGTTACACACTATCCATTCGAACAACAAAGACGGTTTGATTTACTTTGACCGTGAATTCAAGAATGTTGATGCTCGTGAAGTGGTTGCTGCTGTCGCGTAATCCTGAGGTGTTGAAATCAGAACCCATAAAAAACACCCACTGCTACGTGGGTGTTTTTATTTGGTTTGAATAGCGATCAGCTCGTTGAGTAGGTCCGACAACTGCTCATATTTGCTTTCGCCAAGCGCTTCTTTTAACGCAACGTATTGCTCCTCAATTTGAGGTCGAAGCTGTTCGACTAGGGCTGCAGCTTTGTCTGTCATATGAATGTAGAACTGACGGCCGTCATGGGCTGACTTTTGCTTGGTCACCAATCCTTGCTTCTCTAGACGGCTAATAATGCCGGTTAAGCTCGGGCTGAGAATGCATGTCTCTTTTGATAGGGTAGAGAAATCGATCGAACCCTTAGTATCTATCACTCTTAAAATGCGCCATTGCTGCTCTGTTAAGTCATTATCTGCCAGAACAGGGCGAAAGAAGTGCATTGCAATATCTCGCGCTTTAAGTAATTGAAGTGGTAGAGAATTTTCGTATTTAGTCACTTAACTAACCTTATTTTTACTTTTCTAACCAACATTGATGCCAACGTTGTTGGATAATACGACTCATCCCTGCGCATATGCTATTACAAGATATAACCTTGGTCTAATAGTAATGGCGTTCGTTTCCGAGTAATTAAACAAAAAAAGCTCTTTAACCAGTAAAGAGCTGTCTAACATCAATAAAGCATGTTTGGTAGGTACAGGGCGATAGCCGGCACCAGCACAATCAATGCTAATCGAACCATATCCGCTACCCAAAATGGCAAAACGCCTCTAAAGATGGTTGCGGTATTTATGTCTTTAATCAGCCCTGACAGAACGAATACGTTGAGTCCAACAGGCGGGGTTATCAAACTGATTTCGGTGACTACCACCACGATGATGCCAAACCAAATCGGGTCAAAACCAAGCTCGACAATGACAGGGTAGAAGATAGGTACTGTCAGCAACATCATCGACATGCTTTCAAATACACAACCCAAAATAATGTAGATAACCAGAATAAGGCCGAGTGCCATCATCGGGGTGACATTGGCGGTTTGAATTAGCTCAACCAACGCAGTTGGTAAACCCGCGCGGTTGACGAAGTTCGATAGGATCAGCGCAGAAATGACCACCGCGAATAGTGACGCCGAGGTTTTCGCCGTATCGATGAGGATTTCACGTAGTACAGCGTAATTTAACTTGCCACGTACACCTGCCAAAGCAAAAGCACCACATGCACCAATACCCGCCGCTTCGGTCGGAGTAAACGCACCGATGTAGATGCCGCCCATCACGATCACAAACAGCAGTAAGGTAGAGAAGATGCCTTTTAGCGCCAGCATACGGTCTTTCCAGCATACTCGTTCACCCGGAGGCGCACTTTCTGGTTTGCGTGACACCACCCACTGCACCGCAAGAAGGTAAAGTACAATACCGAGCAAACCCGGCAAGAAGCCTGCGGCAAACAGCTCGCGGATACTGGTTTCGGTCAATAGGCCATAAATCACCAACATCACGCTTGGCGGAATCAAAATCCCTAGCGTCCCCCCCGCCGCGATAGAAGCAGAAGCCAACCCGTCAGAGTAACCGTATTTACGCATTGGCGGCATGGCGACTTTTGACATGGTTGCCGAGGTCGCAAGGCTTGAGCCACAAATCGCAGAAAAGCCACCACACGCAAGGATAGTAGACATTGAAAGACCACCGCGGCGATGACCAACAAACGCATTACACGCTTTGTACAACTCGTTTGAGATACCCGCTTTGGTGACGAAGTTACCCATCAAAATAAATAGCGGAATCACGGACAGTCCGTAATCTTGGCCGGTGTCGATAATGCGTCTCGCCGCCATCGACATGGCAGCAGACCAGTTGTAATCGTTGATGTACCAAAAGCCGACAAAACCGATCACACCCATCGCAAATGCGAGAGGTAAACGCAGCAAAATCAGTGCAATCAGTACTGAAAAACCGATAATAGATTCGATCATTTAGGCCTCCTTGCCTTTAATGCTTACGTCTGACTCAGAGGATTTGCCAAATAGCATTTGCTTGGTGTAGTAACCCGCATTAAACAGGGTTAACGCACCGCCGACAAAGCCGGTAATTGAAATCAGGTAGGTGACATAACCCAGCGGTAGCTCAAGGATTTCTGTCACTTCTTCGTATTCAAGCGAGCGACTGGCTAACTTCCAGTTGGTTGCCGCGACCAAAATCAGCGAACAAGCACAGATAAGATTGATGATGATCTGACGTAAGCTGATCCATTTGCTTGGAAAGTAGTTATCCAGCAAATCGACGCAGATGTTCTCTTCCTGCCAAGAAACCAAAGGAAAAGCCATAAAGACCATAATCGCGAGCAAGACTTCAACCATTTCTGTTGACCCCAGAATGGGAGCATTCAGTAAGTTTCGAGACATTACATCCACAAACGTAACGACCATCATCAGGAACAAGCTCAAAGCAGCGAGGGAACCGAGCCCTCGCTCAATGGCTTTAGAAAGACTAAAACCAGACATCGCGTTACATTCCTTTCGCTAGCTGTTGGTTGAAGAACTGATACGCTTCTGGACCATTTACTTTGCGTTTTTCTGCAACCTTGTACCAATCTTCCACAAGAGGTTCACTGGCTTGTTTTAGTTGAGTGATCACCTCTGGCGTCGCTGGCGTAAAGGTATGGCCGCCTTGCAGCGCTTCTTGGTAAGCACTTTGGTCAGCGTCATCCCACATTTGACCAAATAGGCGAGACAGCTTTTCACCGGAAACCGAACGGATTGCTTCTTGGTCTTTCTTAGAAAGGTCAGCGAAGGTGTCACGGTTCATAATGATCGCAAAGCTGCCGCGGTACAGGCCTCCTGGAATCACCAATGTGTTGTCTGCCACTTCCGCCAAACGGAACGAACTCAACGCTTCAAACGGTAGATAAGCGCCTTCTACCACGCCTTGGGATAGTGATTCATAGACTTTATTGGTTGGAATAAACACTGGCGTCACTTTCATGTCTTTCGCCATGGTGGAGATCACCCCGCCACCGACGCGAATCTTCTTACCTTCAATGTCACTGAGCGCGACTACTGGCTCTTTAGTGATAAGTTGACCTGGTCCATGAACGCTCAAGCCCATCACTTCAACACCGCGGTGCTCACGACCTTTTTTCAGGTACTTCTCGTAAGTGCGCCAGTACGCCATAGACATCAGTTCAGAGCTGCTTCCTTCAGTGAAAGTCGGGATTTCTGGAAGTTGAGTCAGTTTGAAACGACCTGCTTTGTGGCCATGAAAAATCCAAGTCACTTCACCAATTCCATCGGTGACGACATCGACTTGTGTATGGGGAGGGGCGAGGTCGTATTCGATTTTCAGGGTCACTCGGCCTTCGGTGGCTTCCTCAATCCACTGACCCCAAGTCGGCCAAACAACTTTGTTGATGCCGTGGTTTGGTGATCCCCAAGTGCTGACTTTGATTACTTTTTCTGGTTCCGCATGTGCCGACATAGAGCTCATTAGCAAAAGTGCTGATGTCGCTATTGAAGCGATTTTATTTACTCGCATGACGCTAGTCCTTTTTCGTTCACGTTAGGTGGGTTTGCTCACTGAGTGAGTCATAATGATTTTTAATTAATATATTAACTAAACAGGGGAAAACACAAACCAGAATGTTAACGAAGTGTGGAAAATATACTTAATATGTTAATTGGATCAATTTATGGAAAATAATTTGCCCGCTTTGCTCATTTTCTTGTTCGAGATCGACCTATAACGGACAGCAAACCTCAAAAAACAGTGATTTAAATCACTCAAATAGTGAAACTGAAATCTATTTATTTCATTTATTAGTCCATAATTCACATTAACTTATTGATATAAAACAACTAAAAATTCCTCTGAGTGAAATTGGACAATAGTTAACATATTAAATAAAGTGTTTAACATGTTAATTAAGTTCATCGGCTAGTAGCACGGCATGCACATGCCAGAATGAGCAAGTAGCCATAAAAAATGTAGGTCGATACAGAAAAAAGGAATACAGAATGTTAACAAAGGAGCAGTTGCAAGACGCGGCTGAACGACTGTACTACGCAGAGAAACAGCGTGAACAAATCGTTGCGCTAACGCTGCAGTACCCAGAAATGACGATGGATGATGCTTATCAAATTCAGAGTGAATGGGTAGGGCGCAAGGTGAGCGAAGGTGCTCAGGTCAAAGGTTATAAAATCGGCTTAACGTCTCGTGCTATGCAAATGGCGGTCAATATTGATCAGCCTGATTACGGCGTACTGCTTGACGATATGTTCTTCCCTGATGGTGCGCAGATTAAAGCGGATGACTTCCTTGACCCACGTATTGAAGTGGAACTGGCGTTTGTCCTCAAAGATAAGTTAGAAGGTGACAATGTCACTATTTTCGATGTGCTTAACGCCACGGATTATGTTGTACCTGCATTAGAGCTTATTGCAGCGCGTTGCCATCGTACCGATCCGAACACGGGTTATACCCGCAAAGTCTACGACACCATCGCTGATAACGCGGCAAACGGTGGAATCATCTTAGGCGGTCGACCAATTAAACCAACGGAATTCGATTTACGTTGGGCAGGTGCGATGCTCTACCTCAATGGACAAATAGAAGAGACTGGCTTGGCGGCGGGAGTACTGGGCCATCCGGCTAACGGCATTTGTTGGGTATGTAAACGCTTTGCGCCACATGGTGTGTCTCTTGAACCGGGACAAGTGATTCTAGCGGGTTCATTCACTAGACCTGTCGCGGTTAAAGCAGGCGACACGATCCATGCTGACTTTGGTCCGCTCGGCGGCATTTCAGTGAAGTTTGTGTAGAGGTGGTTATGTTACCGATTAACCAATTTAAGCAGCAATTGCATCAGCCTCAGACTCTTTGGGGATTATGGATTGGTCTGCCAGACACCAGCTGCGCGGAAATCTGCGGTAGCGCGGGTTTTGACTGGGTGTTGATTGATGGTGAACACGCTTCTTTCGACTTAACCAGCATCAAACTGCATTTACAGGCGCTTGCACCACATTCGGCGTCACCGATTGTGCGTGCTGAAGAAGCGAATCCAACTTTGATCAAACGCCTACTAGATATTGGCGCGCAAACTTTGCTGTTGCCGATGATCAACACCAAACAACAGGCAGAGCAGGCGGTACGTGCGTCTTACTACCCGCCAATGGGTGAACGCGGTATTGGTGCAGCCTTGGCGCGTGCGTCTCAGTGGAATCGAATTCCGAATTACCTGCACCAAGCAAATGAACAAATCAGCGTGCTGCTGCAAGTCGAAACGCAGCAAGCGATCGACAACATTGAAGAGATCGCAGCGGTGGAAGGGGTAGACGGCATCTTTATTGGCCCGTCTGACTTATCCGGCTCAATGGGACATATCGGCAATCCCTCGCACCCTGAAGTGATCGCCGCGATTGACCACGCGATTGAAGTGATCCAAGCCCACGGTAAGGCAGTCGGCATTCTGAGCTTAGACCCAGCGCAAGCGCAGCAATACGCCAAACGTGGGGTGAAATTTATTGGCGCGGGTGTCGATACCTTGCTGCTTAGAGCTGGCGCAGAGTCACTCGCGCAGTCGCTGAAACAGCCGTTATGTGAATCGAACAAGCTCGTCGACAACGTTTATTAATTCGTAGAGTCAGAAACTAGAGAACAAATAATGAATACACAACTACAAGGAAAAGTGGTGTGCGTGGCGCTAAACGACGCTGAGCAACTGCAATCGATGCAGGCCACCTTTGAACAATCGCCATACAAAGCGTTACCGACTCAACCGGTACTCTACTTTAAACCGCACAACACGTGGAATCACACCCAACAACCGATCGCTTATCCAAAAGGCGACGAGTTGGTTATCGGTGCAAGTGTCGCACTGATTATCGGTGAGCGTTGCTGCCGCGTGAATGCTCAATCTACATTGGATTACGTCGCAGGAGTGGCTCTGCTCCATGACTTTTCTCTGCCAGAAACCAGCTACTACCGCCCGGATATTAAGGGTAAGTGCCTCGACAACTCGGCAACACTAAGCCAAGCGGTCATGGTGTCTGATATTGGTGATTTGTCACAACAAACAGTGACCACTTATATCAATGACAAGCAAGTGCAATCACTGCCGTTATCGCGCCTTGAACGTTCAGCAGAACAGTTAATTGAACTGATTTCACACATCATGACGCTAGAAAAAGGCGATGTGATCGCAATTGGTTTTGCAGGAGAAAGAACCAAGCTTTCACCGGGTGATGTGGTGCGCTCAGCGTTGGGTGAATCGGTAGAGTTGGAGAATCAAGTAAAAGGAGAGGCAGCATGAAACGCGCACGTATTGAATATTTGGGAGATGTGCTGTCCGTTACAATTGGCGATGGTGACAATGCGATAACCGCAGATGGTCGCACGATTCCGGCAGGTCAATTTACTTGGCTATCACCAATCGCAAACCCAGGCACCATCTTTGCCCTTGGTCTGAACTACGCGGATCATGCCTCTGAGCTGGCGTTTGAGCCACCAAAAGAGCCGCTTGTGTTCTTAAAAGGTGCCAATACGCTGACCGCGCATCAACAACCGTCATACCGCCCGAATGATATCGAATTTATGCACTATGAGTGTGAATTGGTCGCGGTTGTAGGGAAAGAAGCGCGCAACGTCAAACGTGAAGACGCGATGGATTACATTCAAGGCTTCACCATCTGTAATGACTACGCGATTCGCGATTACCTAGAAAACTACTACCGTCCAAATCTACGTGTGAAGAGCCGTGATTCTTTGTGCCCAATCGGCCCTTGGATTGTCGATTGCGACGACATCGAAGACGTGAACAACCTTGCGCTCACCACTCATGTAAACGGCGAGTTGACGCAGCAAGGTAACACTTCAGACATGATTTTCGATGTGCCGTTTTTGATTGAATACCTCAGCAGCTTTATGACGTTAAAACCGGGCGATTTGATTGCGACTGGTACACCAAAAGGTCTTAAAGACATCCAACCGGGTGATGTTGTGCGCTGCACCATCGAAGGTGTTGGCAGCCTCGAAAACCCAGTGTTATCGGAAGATGACTTTTACGCGCGCCGTACAGTAGAACAGTAAGGAAGTGACATGACTCAACAGCTTGAACAAAATTTAGCGACCGCGCAGAAATACCTTGCGCGTTTTCGTGACAACACACTTGGCCACTTTATTAATGGCGAGTGGACGTTAGGCTCAAAAGGCGAAACCTTCGATAACCTAACCCCAACGGACAATACTTCGTTGGGAAAAGTGGTAAAAGGAACTGCCGAAGATGTAGACGCGGCGTGCGAAGCCGCACAACAAGCATTTACTGCATGGGCTGAGATGTCTGGTGCGGAGCGCAAGAAGATCCTACATAAACTCGCAGACAAGATTGAGCAGCGTGCGGAAGAAATCGCGCTGGTTGAATCAATGGACTGTGGTCAGCCTTTGCGCTTTATGCGTCAGGCGGCGATTCGTGGCGCGGCGAATTTCCGTTTCTTTGCGGACAAATCACCTGAAGCGAAAAACGGTTTGTCACTGCATCAAGATACGCACACAAACTACACCATTCGTACGCCAATTGGCCCTGTCGGGGTGATCACGCCATGGAATACGCCATTCATGCTATCAACATGGAAGATTGCACCAGCACTGGCGGCGGGGTGTACCGTGGTTCACAAACCTGCTGAGTTCAGTCCATTAACCGCGGCGATTTTGGCTGAATGTGCCAAAGAAGCCGGTCTACCTGATGGCGTTTGGAACATGGTGAATGGCTTTGGTGAAGTTGCTGGTAAAACGCTGACAGAACACAAAGCGATCAAAGCGGTTGCGTTTGTCGGTGAAACCGTGACTGGTTCAATGATCCAAGCTCAAGGCGCACCAACACTGAAACGTGTGCACTTTGAACTTGGCGGTAAAAACCCAGTGATCGTATTTGATGATGCGGACTTTGAACGCGCGCTCGATGCAGTCGTATTCATGATCTACAGCCTCAACGGTCAACGTTGTACCAGCTCAAGCCGTCTGCTTATCCAAAACGGCATCAAACCGAAATTTATTGAAGCACTGAAACAGCGCGTTGAATCGTTGCAAGTTGGCCATCCATTAGAGCCAGAAACGGAAGTTGGTCCTCTCGTTCATCAATCCCATTACAACAAGGTAATGAGCTACATGACGGCGGCCGAAGAAGATGGCGCAACCATCGCAGTGGGTGGACGTAAGCTGCCAGAAAAAGGCGCAGGCAACTACCTGACTCCGACTCTATTTACTGACGCAGACAACACGATGCGAATCGCGCGTGAAGAGATCTTCGGTCCAGTACTGACGTGTATTGGTTTTGATAGCGAAGAAGAGGCGTTAGAGATCGCCAACGATACTGACTACGGCTTATCTGGTTATATCTGGACGTCAAACACCGGCCGCGCAATGCGCATGGCGACCAAAGTGGAAGCGGGCATGATCTGGGTGAACTCGGAAAACAACCGTAATCTACCGTCACCATTCGGTGGTGTGAAAATGTCCGGTATTGGTCGCGATGGCGGTGATTGGAGCTTCGATTTCTACATGGAAACCAAGAACGTTTGTATCGCTCATGACTTGCACCGCGTGCCAACGCTTGGCAAGTAAAACGAAGTAGAACCAAAAGCTTAGCTAATCTCGGGCTCTGATACAGAGCCCGAAAGGAGAACAAAGTGCCACATTTTATTATGGAGTATTCGCCAAACGTTGAAACGGATATCGATATTCCGGCTTTGATGCAGGCGATTCACCGCGAAGCGATTGACACCGGCGTGTTCCCGAAAGGCGGAATTCGTACGCGTGCAATCAAATGCGATTACTACTTGGTGGCTGACGAAGATCCGGAAAACCGCTTTATCCAC
Organism: Vibrio sp. MarTm2; assembly: GCF_027587055.1. Classification (NCBI taxonomy): domain Bacteria; kingdom Pseudomonadati; phylum Pseudomonadota; class Gammaproteobacteria; order Vibrionales; family Vibrionaceae; genus Vibrio; species Vibrio sp. MarTm2. The sequence continues at coordinate 191,330 of NZ_JAPPTK010000007.1, forward strand.
CTCACCGCAAAGGTTGGTGTGGGGCGAGACATGGAAACCTTGAAAAATGCAGCCCAGCGAGTATTCGATGTGTATTGCGAGTTCTTGTCTGAAGCGTTTGAGAAGCACTACCTCAGCATTGGCTTTGAGATGGTCGAACTTCATCCGCAACTGAATTTTAAGAAGAACAATATTCACCAAAAGCTGGCGCAGCAGGCTTCTCAGTAGTTTTCAGGCAATAGTGGTTTAGGAAAGAGCAGATGGATCAGCTTAGCTATGTGGTGATGACGATATTGCCAGTGTTTCTGGTTATCGGTGTTGGCTATGTTGCCTTTAAACGAGAAATCATCCCCCACAATGGCCATAAAAGCTTAGCGGCGTTTGTGTTCAATTTTGGCTTGCCAGCGGCGATTTTCAGTGCGCTAAGCAGTAAGCCACTTGAACAGATTTGGAATACCGATTACGTCATCGCCTATACCTTGGGCTCGTTGTTGGCGTTCGGATTAGTAGCAGCGATTGCGCTGCTTAAGTTGAAAAAATCGCATTCTCACGCCGTGATTTTGGGCTTAGGCGGGAGCTTTTCCAACAGTTTATTGATTGGCTTTCCAATCATCTATTTTCTGTTTGGTACCCAAGCGTTAATTCCATTTTCGCTTACGCTGGTGGTCGAAAATCTGATCATGTTGCCGTTGCTATTAACCTTGGCGGACATGTCGAGCCGAGAAAGCAAAGGCAGTCTGAAAAAAACGGTTTTAGAGACAACGAAAAATTTGGCGAAGAATCCAATCGTGATTTCGATTGTGCTCGGCATGCTCTGTTCGGGGCTGAACTGGCAAACGCCAGAAACGGCAACGCGCATTATCGATATTTTGGCTAGCACGGTGACGGGTGTTGCGCTTTTCACCATTGGTGGCGGCTTGGTAGGGGTGAAGCTATCGGGCATGAAACAAGAGATCAGCTTGGTGATGTTGGCCAAGTTGGTACTGCATCCAGTGATTGTGATGCTGTGTTTAATTGGTTGGTTTGAACTTGATCCAACCATGAGTGCAGTCGCGGTGATTTTGGCCAGTATGCCGATGTTTGGTGTGTATGCCGTCATCGGACAAAGGTACAACCTGGGAAGTATGTGCGCGGCGGTATTACTACCGACCACTCTGTTAGCGATGGTGACCGTGAGTGTTATGACCACCTTCGCGCTGACACTATTTCAATAAGATCAGTAATTTGGAAGATCAAAACAATAACGAAGCATTGTGCGAGCAACGTATTAAACAATGCACTAGGTAAAAGGAAATTAAGAATGGGTAAACTCTGTATCGCGGCTAAAATTACGCACGTCCCGACCATGATCATGTCAGAGCAACCAGGCCGTTTATTCGGTTGCCGCCAAGCTGCTATTGATGGTCACAAAGAAATTGCCAAAATGGCAAAAGAGATGGACGTAGACACTATCATCGTCTTGGACACCCACTGGTTGGTGAATGCGGGTTATCACATCAACTCAAACGACTCGTTTTCGGGCAACTACACCAGTCACGAGTTTCCACACTTCATCCAAAACCTCGAATATCAATACCGTGGCAACCGCGCGCTCGGTGATTTGATTGCAGATAAGGCGACGGAAAAGGGCGTGTTTACCCTTTCTCACCAAGTGGATTCACTTGATCTGGAATACGGCACGTTAGTTCCAATGCGTTTTATGAACCAAGATAACCATTTTAATGTTGTGTCGGTTTCGGCTTGGTGTACGGTTCACAACATTGAATCGTCTCGTATTCTTGGTGAAGCGATTCGCGAAGCGGTAGAACAAAGCGACAGCCGAGTAATGCTGCTTGCCTCTGGTTCGTTGTCGCACCGTATTTGGGACAACGATGAATACGAAGCAAACAACGGTACGTTTACGATTTCAAAAGAGTTTAACCGCCAAGTTGATTTGCGAGTGCTCGAGCTGTGGCGCAATCGTGATTACACAACATTCCTAGAAATGCTCCCAGACTATGCAGCGCTGTGTTCTGGTGAAGGTGGTATGCACGACACCGCAATGTTGTTCGGTGCATTAGGCTGGGATCAATACCAAGGCGAAAGCACGGTGATCACCGAGTACTTCCCAAGCTCGGGTACCGGCCAGGTTAACGTTGTGTTTGAGGTTACGGAGTAAGACATGAACTTAAATTACCCAGAGCTGTTTCAGCAGCGCTGCTATATCGACGGTCAGTGGGTTGCTGAAAGTGGTCAAACTCAAGCGGTTACGAATCCATCTACTGGTAAAGTGATTGGTGAAATTCCCGTTTTTGGAGAGCAGCAGGCGAAAGAGTGTATTATTGCCGCACAAGCCGCATTTGAGCTATGGAAGAAGACCACAGCAGACCACAGAGCGGATGTATTGCGCAAATGGTGCGAGTTAATGATGGGCAATATCGATGACTTAGCGGCGATTTTAACTCTGGAGCAGGGTAAACCCTTTACCGAAGCGAAAGGTGAAATTACTTATGCGGCGAGTTTTGTCCAGTGGTACAGCGAAGAAGCGCGTCGTGCGTATGGTGAGATCATCCCAAGCCACCGCGAAAACGGCAAAATTGTAGTCACTAAAGAGCCAATTGGTGTGGTCGCCGCGATTACACCGTGGAACTTCCCTGCGGCGATGATCACGCGTAAAGCGGCGCCGGCTTTTGCGGCAGGTTGTTCGATGGTACTAAAGCCAGCACAAGAAACGCCGTTTACCGCGTTGGCATTGGCCAAGCTAGCGGAAGATGCCGGACTGCCAAAAGGCTTGTTCAACGTGATCACGGGTGATTCACGTGCGATCGGCGGTGTGTTTACCAGCGATAAGCGTGTGCGTAAAGTCTCGTTCACGGGCTCAACCAATGTCGGCAAAATCCTAATGAACCAATCTGCTTCAACCATCAAGAAATTGGCGTTGGAGTTGGGCGGCAATGCGCCGTTTATCGTGTTTGAAGACGCCGATATTGACGCTGCGGTAGAAGGCGCAATGATCGCCAAGTTCCGCAATGCGGGCCAGACTTGTGTCTGTGCTAACCGCCTGTTTGTCCATGATGCGGTGTACGATGAGTTTGCTGAAAAGCTGGCCAACAGAGTGAAACAACTCAAAGTTGGAGATGGCTTTGCTGATGGCGTTGCGATTGGCCCTCTGATTAACAGCAGTTCGGTTGCAAAAGTACAAGAGCATGTTGACGATGCGGTTGCAAAAGGCGCAAAAGTACTCTGTGGCGGATTACTTAATGATGAGCAACTGTTTGTCGCACCTTATGTGTTAACCGACATGAGTGACGACATGCTGGTCGCAGAGGAAGAGACGTTTGGTCCGGTTGCGCCGCTGTTTAGGTTTAAAGACGAGGCGGAAGTGCTTGAACGCGCGAACGATACCGAGTCTGGCTTAGCAGGCTACTTCTACACTCGCTCACTTGGTCGTGCTTGGCGTGTCGCAGATGCGCTAGAAGTCGGTATGGTTGGGATCAACGAAGGGTTGATTTCGACAGCGGCTGCACCGTTTGGCGGGATTAAAGAGTCTGGCCTAGGGCGAGAAGGTTCTCGTCATGGTATGGACGAGTACATGGAAATGAAGTACATGTTGATGGGGGGCTTGGACAGCTGATCCTCCCCATATCCTTGAGAATGCCAAAAGAGATAACGACTTAGTCGCTATCTCTTTTTTTGTTGATTCGAAAGTCAGACGCGGTTTCTCCTACCTGTTTTTTGAAAAAGCGCGCAAAGTATGCAGGGTCTTGATAGCCGAGTTCGTAAGCCACTTGGGAAACGGGCATCGGTGTAAGCAGCAGCAAGCGTCTGGCTTCCTGCATCACACGTTCAGCGACTAAACGCTTAGACGATAAGCCACTGATCTTACGGCAGATGTCATTAAGCCTCGCGGTCGTTAATCCCAACTGATCTGCATACTCTGGCAGCGTCAGGTGTTGCTTGTAATTGACTTCTATCATCTGGTTAAAGCGGTTAAAGATAGCGACATCAGCACTGCGAAACATAGTAGATACAGGTTGAGTGTTGGCATGGCGCATCACATCGATCAGCACCAGTTGCAATAGTGCTTGATTGGCGACATCGCTCATAAACTCGGTGTTGTCTTGCTCGCTCAACAACATCTCCAATAACGACACTAACTTAGACGGATCCTTCAAACAGGTACAAAACGGCTGCAACGCGGTTGAAGCAACATCGTTTCGACCAATTTCAATATCAAGTAAACGCCAAACCAGCGGTTGACTCGCTGTTATTACATAACCGTTGGCGTAGTCATCAGTGACAAAAGAGTGCGGTACGGTCGGTGGGGTAAAAAACAGCGTCGTACCTGTTTCCGAGTAGTGCGCTTGGTCGAGCAATACGTGCGTTGTTCCTTCAAGAATAATATGAAGTTGATAGTAACGATCGTGATAATGGGTGGGCATGTTACGACCAAAAAACAGTGCCAGACTGTCGAGTCGTTCAATATGAAAGTCACTATCGTCATAGCGCGAATCGTAGACTTTTCCGATATCCAAGTTAGGTATTGCCACTTGCTCCATGTGTGCTTTCCTTGGTTATTATTCTGCCTTGAACTCAAGCATATCAAATAATAGTTAATATGTTATCTATGTCTGCGAAAAGTACAAGCAAACACAGGTAACATCCATTTAACATCACATCGAGTGTGGCAATAATGAACCTACATCCCAATGAGAACAACAACAGGGTTTACGTCAAAAGGAATCGATGATGAAACAGCACAATCCTCTACTTGAAAAGTTAAACGCCATCTTGCCAACCATTGCAAAGAACGCACAACAGGCTGAACAAGACCGCACTCCACCTGAAGAAAACATCCGTCTACTACGCGAAATCGGCTTTTTCCGCGCGTTCCAACCAAAAGCTTACGGTGGTTTGGAAATCTCTCTACCTGAATTTACTGATTGCGTGGCAGCGCTGGCTGGTGCGTGTGGCGGTACAGCATGGGGCGCGAGTTTGTTAGCGACTCACAGCCACCAAATGGCGATGTTCTCTAAGCAAGCTCAAGAAGAGTTCTGGGGCAGCAATCCAGAAGCAACAGCGAGTTCAAGCATTGCGCCATTTGGTAAAATCGAAGAAACCGAAGGTGGTGTTATCATCAACGGTGACATGCGTTGGAGTAGTGGTTGTGACCATGCAGACTGGGCGATTTTAGGTTTTAACCGCTTTGATGACGCGGGCAACAAAATCTACTGTTTCGGTGTCGTTCCACGCCACGAATACAAGATCGTTGATGACTGGTATGCCGCGGGCATGAAATCAAGCGGGACGAAAACGCTTGTATTGGACAATGTATTTATCCCTGAGCACCGCATCGAAACGGCAAAAGGCATGATGGAAGGCCACTCTGCGGGCTTCGATTTGTATCCTGACAGCGACATTTTCTACACACCTTACCGTCCTTACTTTGCTTGTGGCTTCGCAGCTATCAGCTTAGGCATCGCTGAGCGTATGCTGGTGGTCTTTGCTGAGAAGCAGAAAAATCGCGTTCGTGCTTACACGGGTTCTAATGTCGGTGTAGCAACACCTGCACTCATGCGTCTGGCTGAATCGACTCACCAAGTTGCGGCAGCACGCGCATTGCTTGAGAAAACATGGAACGATCACAAAGAACACGGTGAACGTAAAGAATACCCAGACGCCGAAACGCTCACTTACTGGCGTACGAACCAAGCTTACGCCGTGAAAATGTGTATCGCTGCTGTCGACCGCTTATTTGAAGCGATGGGTGGTATGGCTTGGTTTAGCGATAACGAAGGCCAACGTTTGTTTCGCGATTCGCACATGACGGGCGCCCACGCTTACACGGATTACGATGTTTGTGCACAGATTCTAGGCCGACAACTGATGGGACTAGAACCTGATCCAACAATGGTTTAGTCAGTAGAATCTATTTTTGCCAGCTCTGTCGTCAGGTAGAGTTGGCTACTCAGAACCAGTCCCTGCGTCCTCTTTAAAACCTCTCAATATCTTTGTTTTGCACCATCAATTTTGGACGCCGAGCTAAGTGACTTTGCCATACCCGGAGTTATTCATACTATGCTAAATTAGAAAAAACACTGGCACGTTTTTGTCCAACTTCGAGCTTGCTAGTGAGGCTAGCTCATTTATGCCTCTTTTCTGTTTAGATTTATTACTCATAACATTTCTGAATAATCCCCTTTGAACAAATATTGCTAATGCCTATAAAATGCAACTAACCACATAAAGGATGGTCCGCCTCACTCCCCAGCTGGCCTCAAATGAACCATGATGTAGGTGCGAACAAACATCAAACAGAATGAGGCGAACCGTGACTAATCATAACGTAGAATTTCCCGTTGCGGCGCTAGGAGTTGATTTAGCAAAAAATAGCTTTCCACTTTATGGCGTTGATAGCAATGGCGTAACAATACTTAGAAAGAAATTAGCTAGGAAAAAGTTAACCCAACAATGAACTCTTCCCAATCCATGGTCTGCTTGTAATTGTGGCTATATACAATTAGTTCTGACGTAAATGTTACGCTTTTCTTACCAGTAAATTCATGCCATGCCTTGTGAAAGGTTTGGTTACTGCCAGTTCTCACTTCATTGAATGTTTCATACGTCCTATGCAGTGTATTTATTAAAAGTAGTAGGTGACAATACGCAAAACATGATCTTGATAGATTAGTGAAAAAGTGCTTTGGCGTATTCGGTAATTACTGATTTTAAGAGTAGGATCTCTTGGTAGCCTTCCAACTCAGGAGAGCAATAAAAAGAGAGTGGAATTCTCAGTGAGTTAGCCACCTCTACCACTGGCAACTCTTTCAAGACTCCTTTTGAAACCAGTGGCTCGGCGATAGTTTGATTGAGTATCGCCCAACCATCGTCTCGAAGCAGTTCTAGTAGTACCTCATTGTTACTAATCAACCTTAAATCCGTCGAGATTGAGAACAGTTCAGAGTTACTGTTGTGATGGCTTTCACTGATGTACTGAGTTTCCATCTCCAGCTCATCGAGATGAACGCTACTGAGCTTGGCTAAGGT
>NZ_JAPPTK010000008.1:0-196850 GCF_027587055.1 Vibrio sp. MarTm2
GCCTTAGCCAAGCTCAGTAGCGTTCATCTCGATGAGCTAGAGATAGAAACCCAGTATATCAGTGAGAGCCATCACAACAGTAACTCTAAGCTGTTCTCAATCTCGACGGATTTAAGGTTGATTAGTAACAATGAGGTACTACTTGAACTGCTTCGGGACGATGGTTGGGCGATACTCAATCAAACTGTCGCCGAGCCATTGGTTTCAAACGGAGTCTTGAAAGAGTTGCCAGTGGTAGAGGTGGCTAACTCACTGAGAATTCCACTCTCCTATTATTGCTCTCCTGAATTGGAAGGCTACCAAGAGATCCTACTCTTAGAATCAATAATTACCGAACACGCCAAAGCACTTTTTCACTAATCTATCAGGACCATATTCAGCGTATTGACACCTAATGCTTTTGATAAATAAGCTTACATAGGGCGTATGAAAACTTCACTGAAGTGAGAACTGGCAGTAACAAAACCTTTCACAAGGCATGGCGTGAATTTACTGGTAAGAAAAGCGTAACATTTACGTCAGAACTAATTGTCTACAACCCCAATTACAAGCAGATCATGGATTGGGAAGAGTTCATTGTTGGGTTAACTTTTCCTAGCTAATTTCTTTCTAAGTATTGTTACGCCCTTGCTATCAACGCCATAAAGTTGAAAGCTATTTTTTGCTAAATCAACTCCTAGCACCGCAACGGGAAATTTTACGTTATGATTAGTCATGGTTCGGCTCATTCTGTTTGATGTTTGCTCGCACCTACATCATGGCTCATTTGAAGCCATATTGGGAGTGAGGCGGACTATCCTTTATGTGGTTAGTTGCATTTTATAAGCATTAGCAATATTTGTTCAAAGGGGATTATTCAGAAATGTTATGAGTAATAAATCTAAACAGAAAAGGGACAGATCCGTGCCCCGTCAACTCACCTCTGGATATAAATGAGCTACACGTTTTTTAGATTAGAACTTAATGGATTACCTGAAAGTTTGGCAAGACTTCTAGTTAGCTTTTACTCACAATATCCTGCAAAGTGTCTAACAGCATATTTTGAACAGGTGTGTGGGCAATATTTGGCAATGTCCATGCTGACACCTTAATAGTCGTATTCACTTTCGCCTCTTTTATTTCAATAAGCTCCAGCTGCTTTGAATCCAAAAGCGGTTGTACCAGTTGCTTGGGAAGAAAGGCCCAACCCTCTCCGGACATAACCAAAGACAATAACAAGTGCATGCAATCAACGTACTGTATCTCCCTCGAGATCGAATAGAGGCGTTTTTTACTTATATGAGACAAATCCTTGGTCATTATTTGGCGATATTGAGAGAGGCGATTGACATCTGCATGTGCAGGGACGTCACTCACCACAGCCTTAACAGCGCATATATCAAGGTTCGCTAACAACGTCGATTTGATTGAGATATGTCCTTCTCCAGTATTAACAATGACAATGGCTAAATCGACCTCCCCCTCTAGTACTTGTTGCTTCACTACCTCCGTCGTACTTTGAGACCAATGCACTTTGACTTTCGGGTATCGCGTTCTCAATACGGTCATAGTTTGGGTTAGCCAATGAGTCGGAATCAAACCACTCACTGCTATTTTTATCTCTTCCTCAACCCCATCAAATACCCTTTCAGTGACACCTTCAAAGTAGGTAGCTTCAGTATGTAACCTCTTGGCATATTCATAAAGCGAAAGCCCTTCCTCGGTCAAGCTAGGGTACCTCCCTTCCCGATCAAATAAGTCATATCCCAAGTCGATCTCAAAATTAGCAATCATCTGGCTCAGCGTAGAGCGGTCTTTATTGAGTTTCTTTGCGGCGGAACTGAAGCTGCCCGTTTCGGCAACCGAAACAAACGCTTCTATTTGGTTGAAACTAATTCTCATAGACAAATACCTTGCTGCTTCTAGAAGAGGATAAATCAAACGCCATTGACTTGATTGTTTAGCCATCTGGAGACAAGCAGACAATCTCGAGTGATCTACTTTGCGGTGATGCTCATTCTATGTGTGGGATTTTACCACACATACTGATTACATCATTTTCGTGAATAGAAGTAAATTAGCCCCAACGAAATGATTCAGCGGCACATATTCCTGAATACTGAGCCCCTACTACTGGAGAGACTACCATGAATAAAAACAGTACTTTAATACTTACTTTACTTCTATCTGCAAACGCATTGGCTAGCGATTTACCAGCAGGTATCGTCTCAAAGTCTGAGCCTACAAGCTTCGCAGAACGTGTTGAAAAAATTAACGCTAGCCCAGTTTTCTTTGAAGCATTGTCCAAGCAGGCAGATACTACTCCAATCATTAATCTTAACCTTCTTAAATATCGACCAAGAGGTGATAGCACGACTTACGACAAGTATGGCGCAGTCGCTGGCCCTGAAATTCTATCAATGGGCGGAGACATTGTTCTTCACGGTCACCTAGACACAAGTGAAAACAAAATCTTTGAGCAGTCGGATGAGTGGGACGGCATTGCATTTGTTCTGTATCCAAGACGCTCTTCTTACACGCAACTGCAACGCAGCCAAACTTACCAAGAAGGTATCTCAGACCGAGTCGCGGGTACTTACGAAAGGTTGTTATATGTCATTTCTGATGGTGAATCCTTTTACAACGCTGACCATACCGTTGAGCAACTCCACAACGAGAAGATGAGAATTCAAGTGGAAGACGATACCGTTATGGTCTCTCAGTTATTACGATTCAATAAAGATGGCAAAGAGATTTATCGAGAGTACGCCCAGCAATTTGAAAAAATCTTAACTGAGCATGGCGGTTCCGTTGTTTTATCTTCAAATGCAGAGATGCCAATTGTTTCGGAAGAATACTGGGATCACTTTGTAACGTTTAAATTCCCTTCGCAGGAAGCCATGCATCAAGTATATCAATCTGACGAGATGCACACGATCAATGGATTAAGAATAAAAGCACTTGAAGACACATTAACTGTGCAAAGCCAACCTACACCATTACCAACTAAATAAGCAGAGGGCACGACCATGATTAAAAAAATCGTTTCTTTATCAATATTGTTTTTAACACTTTCTACCCAAGCTGTAGCTGATGACAGAAGAGTTGCCATTATCGCTGATGCCTCTCTACACCTTGGGCCTGAGCTTGCTTTGATTCTAGCCGACAGAGGCCATGACATTGTCCTTACACAGCCACGAGAGGGTTTAGTGGATGAATTGGAGAAAAAAGGGGCTAAAGTTATCAATGTAAAAGGCATCGATAACATCAACGATAAAGGAGCGGTTAGCAAGCTTGTAAAAGCCGCTGATGCTAATTTTGGTGGGTTTGACTCAGCATTCATTCGCCCTGGTCTACATGTAACTGGTAACATATTTGAAGTCACTGACAAAGAATTCGAAGACGCTTTCAAAGGGAACATGTTATCGGTTAGTTACGCTCTTAAAGCGCTACTCACTGACTTACAAGATAAAGGGCGCGCAGGGCAAATACTGATTGAGACTAGTGCATCAGCACAACGACCAATGCCGATTGCTGTGGCTTATGGCTCAACTAGAGCGGGCGCTAACATGATTATCCAAGATGCGGCATACACTGTTGCACGAGAGGGAATAACGGTTAACGCTATGGGTACAAACTTTATGAACTACCCTGGATTTAGAGAATCGGTAGGTGCTGATGACCCAGAGACATTTGAAAAAGTACTTAGCCAAATTCCGGTTCATAGATTGGGCGAACCGAAGGAAGCGGCTCACCTAGCTGCCTCTCTATTGGATGGAAACAATATGTACACTACTGGCCAAGTATTTAGTGTGAGTGGTGGTTGGGCTGCTCAATAATAGCTTCTCCCTTTCTGTAAAATAGTGAGTTATCACACCATGGTCCACCTCATGTTAGGTGGACTGTTAGTTTTCAGCAATCTCAAAGCCCTTATTTTTGGTTCCGCGAAACTGATTTTAAATCAAAACCAACCGATCTATGGTTACACCTATCATCTAGTCCTCTTAAAGCTAAAAGTGTTTTGGGCAATAACAAGTTCCCCCAACAACACTTCATTCACTTTCTTTATCGGCGGCCATTGCGGCTTTGCTGGACATCGTAGCGAATATGCTTGCTCGCGTTTGTTAGTTGCACACCAGCTTTACTAAATGCGTTTTGGATAGTTGTGGAGACATGCTGTTGGCCCTCGCCCGAGAGAAAACTGGCTCGGTCTTGGTCAGATTCAAATACGCAGACGATTTCTAGGCTTTGCGGAAACGCAGCGTGTTTGACGGTATGAGTCACCCATAGAAAGCCATCGTAGCCCTTTAATGTATCTTCACAAACGTCGGTCAGCACCTCTCGAATGAGGTTCTCTACCTTCTTATCTGATTTACGCATAAAGAAAACTCCGTATTTAAACTTTGAAAGGGTCCAAGTCTACATTGTCTTGAACAAAATTGGGCGGAGGATTTTATTCACTCCCCTATTGACGAAACTGTTCTTAGCTCACCTTATAGTGATAAAATCGCACCATCAGAATTATTGAGACACTCTATGTTTATTCATCGCGTAAACGATATCGACTGGCTAGTGATTACCGCTTTTGAAGAGCTGAAGCCTCTTTTCATAGAAGAAGCCGGTGCCATTCCCTCTTACTTTTCTACCACCAGCGAGTTGAGCTTGATTGATCAAGCCAGGCGCGCTTATGGATATCTGCCTAAACTCAGTGGTGTGATCACTGATACGGGCACATTTCAAAGCAAGGATATCGAAGAAGATTTGAATCCTCAGCTTGCCTGTCTGGTTGAGGGGCGCGGTCGGGTGTTTATCTATCACGGTGGCTTTGTCGCTTTTGTTGATGACGAGCAAACCTTTATCACCCGGATGGATTAGGCACTGCACACCCTAGCGTATAGAACTCAAAAGCGAGCGCTAGGCTCGCTTTTGGCAATAACTAATACACGCATTAAGAGTCAGTTAGCATAGAAAACGGTAAGCACCGTTTTCATGGCAAGACTTTCACTTCAAGTGTCTCCCACCGTCAAGATGCATAATTCTTCCAGTCATATAGTGGCTACCTAGGACAAATTCAATCCCATCGATCACTTCTTCAAAACCTGCCTCTCTTGGGAGCAACGCTTTTTGTAACGCCTTGGCTTTGTATGCGTCATCATCATGGTCATTGAATTTGATCAAGGCTGGAGAAAGCGTGTTCACTTTCACTTTTGGCGCCAACATCGCGGAGAAGGAAAGCGTCAAGTTATTGAGAGCAGCTTTACTTGCAGCGTACGCAATGTGTTTCTTACTGCCTTTCTCTGCCACGTAGTCACTGATGTGGATGATGTCTGAAGTGTTGTCGCCAGATATGAGTTGATCTTTGAGTGTCAAATTGATCAGGTACGGTACGCTAACATGAACCGTCATCATCTGGGTCATAATTTGCGACGCATTCTCGCTCGGGTTCTCTTTGTTCTCCGCCTTCCAGTCAGACGCATTGTGTATGATGGCCCTCAGCGACTTATACTCCTGACCGACATAATCAAGAAAACGCTCAACGCTGCTATGTTGATAAAAGTCTACCTGCTGCAGGTCTGCCCCATCGTCACGCAATCGTTGCAGCTGAGGATAATCGCTTCGGTAAGTACCGATCACGCGGTATCCATCAGACAACAACTTCTGCGCCAACGCAAAGCCAAGACGTTTTCCCACTCCGGTTATTAAAATTGTCTCACTCATCTTAAAAACTCTGCTCTGGTTTGAGGGTTGGTCTTGAAAATGCCCCCGAGCGCCGTTGTTGAGGTTTCAGAGTTTGCATCCATGACTCCTCTTGATTTGACGCAATAATGAGTCGCTTTAATGGTCACGGCGACGTTTTCCGTCTCGACCAGCGTCTGTATCGCCACCAATATTTGTTGAGTTAAACGCTCTTGGACCTGAGGTCGCTGGGCGAAAAATCGAACGATTCGGTTAATTTTCGATAGCCCAAGTATCTTAGATTCCGGTATATAGGCAACTTGTGCTAGACCGTCGATCGTGATGAAGTGGTGCTCGCAGGTTGAGGTTAAATCTATGTCCGAAACCTTGACCATTTCGTCTACGGACATCTTGTTATCGATGACACTGATTTTAGGGAAGTTGTCGTAATCAAGCCCTGAAAAAATCTCATGGACATACATTTTCGCAATCCGGTGAGGCGTTTCAGCGAGACTGTCATCGGTTAAGTCCAACCCAAGCGTACTCACAACTTCCGTTAATAGTCCTTTGATGCGATTGTACTTTTGATCACTGCTCATTTCGCTTGTTGTCATCGGAGTTTCAAGCCCTCTGGAGAGTAGAGCATTTCGTACTTTTTCAGCTTCTTTGGTCAACATTGGCTCAATCCTTATGAATTAGTATCTTGGTCTGCTTGATAGCTCAAGGTTAGCGATACGGAGTCAGCGAAACGTAACGCATGAGGTTTGTCGATTCTTACTTGCGCGTACTGCACCCATGGATGGTCAATGCAGATTCCGAGCACATCACTGGTCAGTTTCTCCAACAACAGAAATCTGCCAGATTCGACATGGTGAATAATTGTCTTGCAGATGTTTTTGTAGTTGAGAGCGTTATCTACATCATCGGCGAGGCAGAGATTGTTGGCGGGGTAATGGATTTCTGCGTTTATAACAATATCTTGCTGCTTTGTTTTCTCTTCTTCGTTGAAACCTATGAAGGTTCTTAGTCTGAGATTAGTGATCGTAATAATGGCGTTGTTATTCATGACGGTTTCTCTCCCTAGAAGGTGAAGTCACGTACGTGCTTGGTGTAACAAAAGATCAATAAAGTGCGTGCGATTAAGACGCCATTCGTTATTTTGAAGGCACTGCAATGGCCGAAGGTAAGCTGACCGTGAACGGTATAACGTCAGTCTTTTGGCTCTGCTGATCGAAGCTATCCCATAACTGCTGAAAGGAAATGCCTAAGATTGGATGGCGCTCTTGAGGCGCTAAGTCGACTAGCGGGCGAAGAACAAACGCGTACTCAGTGATCTCACCTCGTGGCAGCTCTACTCCGTCGATGATTCCTACTTTATCGCCATAAAGAAGAATATCGATGTCTAGCGTGCGTGAAGCGTATTCTTTGGTCTCACGCTGACGACCATTATCAAATTCGATTTGGTTTAGAACTTCAGCCAACTTTGCGACAGGAAGGTCACAATCGAAACCAACAACTAGGTTCAGAAAATTATCTCCCTTGAAACCTACGGGCTCGCAATCGTAGCAATTTGATACGGTTAGGGGGGCAAAATGTCGATCTAATGCTTTTAGCGATTCTGTAACGTGATATTCGCGGTTAATGTTGCTGCCGATACTGACATAAACGAAGGCCATAGTATTTTTATTCCTTTTTAGCCTCTCTGTACGCAGCAACTCAGTGAGACGATCAGCTAACTTCCATCTATTTATCAGGCAAACGATGTGCCTAAATGCCTCTTTCTTTGTGCTTTGCCTCCTCCTCAGTTATCTCACTAGCACGTGCACTAAACCACTATACAAATGGGAAAAACTGGCTATTTAGCGTTGTTGGCTATACTCAGATGAAGCGATGGTGGGGAAACAGGGATAGCGTTCAGCATGAAAAAAATAGTACTTAATACTGAAAACACCCCCGAGAGATTACAACTGGTTTTAGATAGCACTCGACTTGGTATGTGGGATTGGTCTCCAGTGACCAATCAAGTCGTGTTTGACTTTAACTGGGCTAACATGTTGGGTTTAAAGATGAGCGATCTTTCCATGACTTTGGATGATTGGTCCTCCCGCGTTCATCCAGACGATATGGATTCCTGCCTTGCCGACATTAAGGCTCATCTCGAAGGTAAAACCGACTTCTATGAGAATATGCATCGAATGAGGCATGCTGATGGGAGCTGGGTGTATATATTGGATCGCGGTAGAGTGGTAGAGCGAGACAGTGAAGGAAATGCGCTACGTTTCACCGGCACCCACGCGGATATGACTGCGCTAAAAAGCGCCGAATTTGATGCATTATTGGCGACCAAAGCGAAAGAGCGATTTTTCTCGTCTATGTCACATGAATTGCGAGCTCCTCTCCATGCAATGCTTGGGTTGTTGGAAGTCGTGCAAAACGATCCCAAAGCCGATGATATTCAGGAAAAGCTGAAAATCGTCAGTGAGTCAGGTTTTCACCTATTGAATGTGGTGAATAACATACTCGACGCGAGCCGTTTACAACACACCTCGTTGAACATTAAGCACAGTGAGTATGACTTGGTCACCTTATTAAAAGATGCATACGATTTATTCTCTCACAGAGCAGAAGAAAAAGGACTGAAGTTTGATTTCATCAATCGACTGGATTCAGCGCAATGTTACCTTTTATCTGACCGCTCGCGAATGTTTCAAGTACTGATTAACCTTATCTCTAACGCCATCAAATTCACCTCTTCGGGTTCGATATCAGTTGTTTTAGAGAAACACGCACAAGGAATACGGGTTGATGTGTGTGACTCTGGTCAAGGTATCGATGACCTCTCAGCAATCTACAAACCTTTTTTCTCAAAAGACGTCAGTGATAAATACGATGATGCGACGTCCACTGGGCTCGGTTTAAGCATCTCAAAAGAAATCGTTGAAACCTTAGGCTGTAAGCTTGAAGTTCAGTCAAGCATTGGAGTAGGTTCCAAATTTTCCATAATTATCCCCTCCTCCGTAGAGGCAAAGATTGAGGCTTATAAACGCCATTCATCGCCGGACATACCTCCCCTAAAAAACAGCTTGGCGGGGAAAACCATACTCGCTGTGGACGACACGCCAATGAATCTTGTTTTACTTAAAGCAATGTTGTCTCCCACATCCGTTGAGTTAATCACCGTCACTAGTGCGCAGCAAGCGATGGAAGTACTGGGGCATACGCAAGTCGATGTGATCATTACAGATTTACATATGCCTATACAAGGAGGACTAGAGTTAACGAAGCAAGTACGAGCTTCTTCCGTGAATCAGGAACTGCCTATCATCGTTTTATCAGCTGATACCAAACATGAAGCTTGGCCGAGGTGTGAAGCCGTCGGAGTGAATGCCTATTTGGAGAAGCCGTTTACATCCGATCAACTAGTGGCTGCACTCTGTGAATTCACGGTCACGTAATTTATTCTATACGCTTAACTATCTGATTTGCTTATGAAGCGACTTCGCATTTAGACTCTGAGGTGGTGGAATCTGTTTACTATCTGGATAGCGGATGCCATCCCCTCACACTTTTCTACCACCAGCGAGTTAAGCCTGATTGATCAAGCCAAGCGCGCTTACGGACAGCTGCCTAAGCTTAGTGGCGTTATCACCAATAGGGGAATTTTTGAAAGCAAGGAGATGGAAGGTTTGAACCCTCAGCTTGCCTGTCTCGTTGAAGAGCGCGGTCGCGTGTTTATCTATCACGGCGGCATTGTGAATGACGAGCAAACCTTTAGTGCTCGAATGGACTAAGCATATACACCCCAGATTTTAAAACTCAAAAAGCGAGCACTTGGCTCGCTTTTTCTATTGATTGGAATCTATTGCAGTAGTTCTACTGACTGCTGAGCGATTACGAACTCTTCGTTAGTTGGTAATCTATTAGTATCACTTAAATCAAAGCATCAAGTTAATGAAGTAAAAACAAGTCAAACCAAAGTTCATTGATGTGGGAAGCAGCAAGGTGATTTGCTATATTTGAAATAACTCGATAATCACACACACAAAACTTATGCCTAGAGTACTCTCCCCCCTCATACTAACGTCGAGTGATTCACTGTTTTACTATACCCCATACTTTGATAGTAAAGGCATTCGTTGGAGAGAGGTTGCTAATGAGTTTCGTTTACCAACGGACAACTTGCGCCCGAATACATGGATACCAATGAAGGATTTCTCGCTTTTTCTCAGTAAAATGGCCACTCTGTGTGAAGAAAGGATGCCGCTAATAGTCGGTCAGAACGTAGCTCAAAAACTAATTGATGGGAAATGGGACCTTATCGAGAAAGATTCAGATTTTAAACAAATAGTTCAAGTTTTTATGTTCAATGAACATCGCTTTAGTCGTCAAAATACCTTTTGGTTAGAACGAATATCTGGAGAGTGGTGTTTATGTAACCGAAGTGTTCTTAAACCCTCTTTTCCAGGCGCCTATATTAACGAGTGGTTTCGAGTCGCATTTATTTTACAGCTATGTCGAAGCAAGTTAGGAGATGACTGGGCTCCAGCTAGTTTGAACGTAATGACGGATAGGAAACAAGGTGAAAATTTTGGAGAAATGCTACTCCCTCACACTCAGATCCGTTACAACCAACCATTCATGAGTTTTGAGTTGACTAGTGTTCAAGAGCTCGAACCAATGACAAACCGTTCATTGAAGTCCAGAGATATCGGTGAGGTACGCTTACTGGCAGAGAGTTACTGCCATTTACCTCATTTTACGTTGGACTGGCTGGCGAGTTTATTTGGTGTTACGAGTAAAACGCTCTATCGCTATTTCAAAGATCATGACACATCATTTAAAGAGATTAAGAAAAGCGCAGTACTAAATCGCAGCAAACAGCTTCTTCAAGACACTGATGAGCCTGTGAGTAACATAGCTTACCAAATGGGTTACGATGATGTATCTAACTTTAATCGTGCAATCAAAGCGATGTGCGGAAGCACCCCCGCTAAAGTAAGACTCGCCTTTCGACAAAACTCTAACGAGTAAACTCCTTCCAAGATACTTGTTCCCCACGCAAATGGTGGAAGTCATCCTCCCCTTCTTCCACTAAGAATTGACAAAATGTCCACAAATGACCTCTTAAATGTCCGTAAATGACCTCTATATAACTATCGTATCGTCTTAATATTCTCTCATCGAAAGGAACTTTTGCCTTAGCACGTTAGCAGTCTGTTAGCTGCTGAGGTACTTGCAAACGGATTTTGTATTACTTACATCGATAACCAAGAGATCTGACGATGACACATACGAAATCAATAACGGTATTGCTTGCTTTAGCAACTTCTTTACCGACCTTCGCTCAAGAGAAGGCTCCTGACCCTTCGGATTTAACTGAAACGAGTACCTCAGCTTATGTTGGTATGAGTAACAAAGGCGGTGTTAAAGGTTCAATTTCTGGAAACATGAAGTTTGCCAATGGTCAAGAAGGGATGCTTACAGTAGAAGCCGCTATGGATAACACGGGGGATTATACGGATAGTCGCGTTCAATATTTTCACGTTTTCAATACCGAAAACACAGCTGTACCTAAAGTAGCTGCGTCACTTGATATTCTAGACAACGCTTTATTCACATCAGCATCACCTGGTGTCACTTTAGCAATCAATTCTGGCGTTAAAGGCTTCAACATCTTTCCGCGCGTTGGCGTGTTAGGTGGTGAGTTTTCTGAAGAAGTGATGGCAGCAACAAACATTTCTGATAACTCAGCTATCGGTGGTTCAGCCGCTTTATATATGTTTTATACCGCAGGTAACGACGGTACCTATTTCGGTTTATACCCTGAATATAATTACCTTTCTGGTGATGTAGATATGTCTGTTTTAAACACTAACTTCCTGATGTCTACACCATTTAATAACGATAGAACGCGCTGGGGTCAAATTAAGATTACCAACACGAACACCACGATCAAGAACGGCTTTATTGACGAAAAAGTGAACGACACCGTGGTATGGGCTAACTACAAGTTCTATTTCTAATTTTCACGATCATCATCGTCCACAAATTAATTAATCAAGGTATCTACATGAAAAATAAATTCAAAGTACACAATATTGCTTTGCTTATTGCTACAACATTAGCGGCAGGTGTTGCCAATGCAGAGTCCGCTCTCGACAAAGCACTTTCAGAGCCTGGAGCCCAGCCCATTATTCCGGTTACTCAAGTAAAAGAAGGGTTTGAAAAAGAGTTTATTGATCAGGCTAACCGTTCCTTTGGGAACTTCCACATGCAAATGGGCGGAGATCACGCACTCTACTACGCCATCAATATGACTAAATACATACCGGCAGAATTAGCAATGCCACATGGCCAAGTGAGCGTATTGAAACGAAATATCGATGATTCTCTTAACGAGTTAACCTTTACCATGGGGGATGGAAGCGAATCGGTTACTTTAAAGGACTACATCAACGACAAAAAAACTCGAGTACAAGGGATCATGATCCTTAAAAGTGGTGAAGTGGTATACGAAGAGTTTCCAGGCATGGACCCGAGCGATACTCACCTATGGGCATCAGTAGCTAAAACTTCAGTGGGTACTTTACTCACTATGCTTGAAGTCGAGGGCAAAGTCGACATGAGCAAGCCTATTACTGAATACGTACCTGAACTTAAAGGCACAGAGTGGGACAATGTAATCATGCTTGACGCTATGAATATGGCATCAGGTCTCGACATTAGTGAAAATGCGGCAAATACGCTCAATCCTCGTTCAGTATTCCAACGTATGCTTTCTGCTGATTTTCATGTTACTAATGCCGATGGTGTTAAAGAAGATGAGATGAAAGTGCTACGCGATGTCGTACCACTTGAAGGTGAACCTTCTGGTGAAGTGGCACGCTATAGCTCTACAGTGACCAAAGTACTAGGCGTTGCTATTGAGAACATCACTCAACAACCATTTACCCAAGTATTTGAAGATCGTATTTGGTCTAAGATAGGTGCACGCGCTTCAGCACAGGTCAACGTATCTCCTGCTGGTCATGCGATCTCCTATGGTCTGATCAACACCCGCCTAGATGATTTAGCACGCTATGCCCTGCAATTTACACCAAGCTGGAACAAGGTGTCGAAAGAGCAAGTTGTTTCTAACGAAGTGATAGAGAAAATGCAAAAAGGTGGTAATCACCAAGCTTATTTAGCGGGCGACTTTACTGAGCACTCATGGGTAAAAGCATCATTTGGTAAAGATATGCCAATCTACAATACTCATCAATGGGATGCGGCTTGGGAAGATGGTGCATTGTTCAAGCATGGTAATTTATACCAGAGCATCTACGTCGATCCTGATCGCGATGTTGTGGGTGTTGCTTTCTCAACATCACCAGTGTATCTAACACCCGATTTAGTACCTGGCTATCTACGCCAAGCAGCTAAAGAACTGGCAGGCAAATAACCTAATACTCCCCTTCCATTCGTGAAGGGGAAGTCACTCCATCTAACTGTTGAATTGAGTTTCTTCTTATTACAGAGGGGGGAGCTCGCTTATCTCAGAATAAACAGCGACTAGAAGCCTTACTCTATGAACAAACAAAATCTTGTTTTTAAAAAACGATTACTCACAATTACTGTATGTGTTTTCTCAACAAGTTCCTTAGCTAATGGGTTCGAACTATCAGAACGCACACAAGGCGAATTCTCAGGAAAAATTACTGGAGCGCTAATTGCAGATAGTGATGTTTCTGGTATTGGTAGCAATAACCTATCCAATGGGTTATTTGGAAACAGTGACGAAGGTAATATTGCAATTGATACCACGTTGACTCGATTCAACTTTGGTACCCATACCGACCTGAAAGATAATGAGTCACTCAAGTCATTTGTCTCGCTCGACTTCAACGGTAGTAACAGCGGTAAGATGGATTTGCGCATGCGCGAAGCGTACGTTAGCTGGGGTTTAGGCAACGGTGAGCTCACTGTAGGCCAGACTTGGTCCACATTGATGGACTTAAATCGCTTTCCAGATACTCTGTTAGAACCAACCATTTCGGGGGTGGTTTTTACCCGCCAACCTATGGTTCGCTGGTCACAATCGTTTGGCACTTTCCGCTACGACCTAGCGCTAGAAAGTGGGTCTAATCGCGTCATGACTGAAGACTCAGAAACCACACTGGACAACGCCGCAAGTTCACCAGATTTCATTTTCGGTATACAACAAAACACCGACAAATATTGGCTTCGCTTATCTGGTCTTGTTAATAAGATTACCACCAAAAACGTATCCATTAACCAGACATATAACGACAACGGCTGGGCGTTCCAACTCTCTGGGGGCATCAAGTTCAACGAAAAAGATCATTTTCAACTGTCCTATTTTAATAGCCATGGCAACGATCGCTATGTGCTAGGTGTGAGTCAAACTGGTCCCTTATTTACCCCCGATTCTGGCGAGCTCCATTTACGAGAGTCTCATTCGTTCTGGGGAGCCATTGGGCATTCATGGACAGACACGCTGAAGTCAACAATTGGCTATGGTGCATGGCAAGCTCAAGAGCTCGAATGGCAATCTGATACGTTCACGAAAACCCAATTTGGCTTAGCTAATTTGAAATGGACTGCGCGTGAAAGTCTTACGTTAGGTGTGGAATATAACTACACGAGATACGACAGATCAAAAAGTGAAGACCGAGACAACCATCGTTTAATTTTTTCTGTCAATTACGATTTTTAAACTACTAAGTTATTACGAATAACCACTAAACAATGAATAAGTGAGTAATTTATGACATGTTTTAAACTAAAAAAAATATCCGCAGCAATTGCTATCGGTAGTACGATCGCATTTTCTTCTCTCGCATTCTCGAATGCTGAGATTAACCTAACCGGTCCTACGTTAGGTGTGACAAGTGAGTTAAGTACATCTATTTCAGTAAATGAAATCAATGACATCAGCCTTTTTTTCAACCAACCAGAAAACAAAGTAAAGATTCAATTCCCTTCCGCTGAAACTGAATTTGCTTGGGTGAATATGTCAAAATTCTATCCTACAGTCCAAGTACCAAGAAGTGGTGAGGTATCTGAACTTCCTTACGCGATCAATGCCGACATCAACAACGTTAAGTACATGAACTACCGTTCAGACAAAGAAATCTCGGTTGACGAGCATTTCGATAGTAAGCCAATTGACGCAATGGTGGTTGTTAAAGATGGGAGAATTGTTTTTGAACGTTATAAAACGATGCGTCCTCAAGACAAGCATCTGTGGATGTCTGTATCAAAAGTCACAGGGTCGACTATTTTGGCAATGCTTGAGCAAGAAGGCAAAATAGATGTGCAAAAACCTGTTAGTCATTACCTTCCTGAGCTTAAAGGTTCAGTCTGGGACACTGTCAAGGTCGAAGAATCACTGGATATGGCTTCAGGTCTAAACGGTACAGAACACGATGAACCAACACCTGACTCGCGCACCAACCCTGACCAAATTTGGTTCCGCTGGGCGGCGACTCCATCTATCGGTGTTTTACCCGACGTACGTGAGCGCAATGAAAGCTGGGTGGATGTATTGAGCTCTATGGAGCGTAAAACACCGGGTCACCAAAAATTTGAATACAACTCAATTAATACCTTTGTAGTGAATCGAATTGTAGAGCACGTTACAGGCAGACCACTTTCAGAGCTTTTTGCAGAGCGTATTTGGAGCAAGATGGGAATGGAGCATGATGCTTACTATTTGGCTAGCCCATCAGGAAACACTATCGGTTTTATGGGGGTAAATTCAACTCTTAGAGACCTAGCACGTTTTGGTATGGCATTTACACCAAGCTCTGAACAAATTGCTGGTGAAAAAGTTATCTCTGACAAAATCTTGGCTAAGATCCACGACCGCACATACATCGACCAATATCCAGATGGCTACCTTGGTAAAAAACTCACCAAAAACTTTGCAGACGATGCAGGCAACATTACTAACCGCTATCAATGGGATGCTGTTACGTCTGAAGGTGACATGTATAAAGCGGGTGTAGGTGGCCAAGGTCTCTACATCTCTCCATCAACAAATACTGTCGTTGCTTGGTTTGCAACTGGTGATGGTGAGAACCAAGAAGAATCAATGGCAAGAGCTATTGTAAAAGCAATAAATTAATGACATTAGTCACTCGGTTGTATAAATCGAGTGCTTTAGTTGCTCTACTATCGAGTTAGGTCAGCAGCTATAGAAGCGATTACATCCTTTCTACAGACTGTTTACTCGTAATGGTTGTTTAGACAAGTCTGTACGATGGTTTTTGCAAAATGTAAAACACAAAAAGCGAGCCACTTAGGCTCGCTTTTCATTATTTGATTTTCTTAGAATCTATTACAGAAGTTCTACTGACTGCTGAGCGATTACGAACTCTTCGTTGGTTGGGATAACCATAGCGACAGCATCAAGAATTGATGACTTCGCGATGATGCCTGCGTTACCAAAACGTGCATCTTCGTTGCCTTTTTCATCTTCAACGAAGCCCAGTAATTTAAGGTTGTTTAAGATTTCGCGGCGAATCGGCAGTGAGTTTTCACCGATACCACCAGTAAAGATAATCGCATCTAGGTTGCTAAGTGGGATTAGGTAAGAACCAATGTACTTCGCCACTCGGTAAGTAAAGACTTCGAACGCCAGTTTTGCGCCCTCGTGACCTTCTTCCATCGCTTCTAAGATGCCACGAGCGTCTGACGTCAGACCTGATACACCTAAGAAACCTGATTTCTTATTCAACGTTTCGAAGACTTGCTCTGTCGTCCAACCTTTTTTGATTAGAAACTCAATCACACCTGGATCTAGGTCACCAGAGCGTGTGCCCATCATTAGACCCGCTAACGGTGTGAAGCCCATGGACGTATCCACTGACTCACCATTTTCGATCGCACACACTGATGCGCCATTGCCCAAGTGAACAGAGATAAAGCTCGCCTCTTCAACAGGCTTGTTAAGCATTTTCGCTGCTTCGCGGCTAACAAAGTAATGGCTAGTGCCGTGGAAACCGTATCGACGGATGCCGTACTCTTTGTACAATTCGTTTGAGATTGCACCAGTGAATGCTTTTTGAGGCATTGTTTGGTGGAATGCAGTATCAAATACAGCGAACTGAGGAAGGCTTGGGAAAGCTTGCATTGCAGCTTCGATACCTTTTGCGCCTGCTGGGTTGTGGAGCGGAGCCAAGTCAGACAGGTTTTCAATTTCTGCGAGCACTTCATCATTAATACGAACCGTTGAAGTGAACTTCTCACCACCGTGAACGATACGGTGTCCCACAGCAACTAAATCTTGTGTGAAGCCTAGTGTTTCCATCAAAGCAACAATACGGTTGATGGCATGTTGATGGTGGTTATCTGGGGCAGTGATTGCTTCTTCCGTTTTCTCACCATTGTATTTCCAGCTGATGACGGCTTCTGGAAGACCGAAGCACTCACCAAGACCAGAGACAATCGCGTCTCCCGACTTAGAATCGATAACAGCAAACTTAAGTGATGAGCTACCTGAGTTAATAACCAGCACATACGAATTTGACATGAGGGATGTATCCTGTTTCAGACCGTGTAATGAAAGCACTATGCTTATATCGTTATGAATACCATTATTCAATTTTTTTTGAATCTTTCAACTTTCTTTAGCTAAATTAAACAAAACAAATAACTTTTGTTGATCTAAAGCAACTGTCAATTTAATTCGACTGTAAAAATTAATGTGAGTTTTATAAACAGTCTCGAAAGCTCTACACTATACGTAGTGCAAACGATTTCATTTGCGCATCTGCTTTTGAAAGTAGCCTGAAGGGTTTATAGACGATCAACGGTGTCAACTTGTATACATTAGCCATTCTTCTCATCATTGCTGGCATCTTGTTGCTACTATTTGGCTTGGTTCCTGCTCGCCAAATTTGCGCCAAAACCCAACACAAAAGTTGGCAAGCACTCAGCTTGTTAATTGCTTTGTTTGTGATTGGTTATACGTCAGTTTTGGTGTCTCTTCTGGTGACACAGCAAATCAACAATGTGGTGTTCGGCTTATCCATTATTCTCTTTTCAGGCAGTGTGTTTGTTTACATGGTGACCACCTTCAGCCTCAACACCATCAAAAAACTTCACCACTTGGCGGAAGAAGAAAAGTACAACGCCCTTCATGATCCCCTAACCTCTCTACCAAACCGGAAACACTGCATTGAAACGATTAACGCTTTAACAGAAAGCCAAATCCCCTTTCACCTTTTAATGGTCGACGTGGTCAATTTTAAGCAGATCAATGATGGCATGGGACATTTTTGTGGTGATCAGTTGCTGGTTCAAATCGGTCAACGCCTCGCCTCCAACCTAAGCCGCGGCGATTTTGTCGCCAGAATTGGGGGGGACGAGTTTATTGTCATTTGCCCTAACCAGAATGATATAGCAATCCAGTCACTCGCGAATACGATAAACATTGAGCTGAAAAAGACATTCTCTATCGATGGCTTCGAGCTCACCAGCAGTGCTATCGTTGGCATCAGCCGATACCCAGAGCAAGGTAAAGATGCCGAGCAAGTGATCAACGCTGCTGATATGGCGATGTATTGGGCGAAGCGCAGTGGCAGGGAGAGCGCTAAGTTCGATCCCTCCATGAACCAAGGTGCTCGGCAAAAACTGGAAATTTCACGCGCCATTGATGAAGCTCTAGAGGAACAGCAGTTCAGAATTTACTATCAACCCATCGTGTGCAGTAAACTCAACCTAGTTTGTGGATATGAAGCATTGATGCGTTGGGTCAAACCCGATGGAACCACCATCAGCCCGGTTGATTTTATCCCCGTCGCGGAGCAAAGCAATAAGATCACCTCCATCACCGAGTGGTTACTTGACCATGTCGTCGCAGATATTGAGGCGTTTCATCAACACGGAATTCATTGCCCTGTGCACGTCAACTTGTCAGCGAAAGATCTCATGGGTAGAAGCCTAGAAAATCAACTCGTTGCCTTAGCAACACGAACACCATCATTAACTGACTCTATTGTGTTGGAAATAACAGAAAGCACTGCAATTAACCGATTACGCAGCCCAGAGAAGCGTCTAGAGGCATTAAAATCGCTTGGATTTAAAATAAGCTTGGACGATTTTGGTACCGGCTACTCTTCGCTGTCATTGCTTCGAGATCTTCCTGTTGATCAAATCAAAATCGACCGCTCGTTCTTATATCAATTAGAGAGAAATGAACGTAACCGCTCTATTGTGTCTAACGCGATCTCATTAGCGCATGGACTGGGCTATAGCGTTGTTGCAGAAGGCGTTGAACAACAAGAGATTTTGCACATTTTAAATAAATATGGCTGCGATTACATTCAGGGTTTTTATTACAGTCCGGCAATGCCGCTAGAAGACGCGATTTTATGGACGCTAAACCACAACCCACCGCTGATTGACGAACTAGCGAATTAGGGCTCCCACACTAGCTCAATGGGCTCACGGCGGGCAAAAAGGTGAACATGGGATTCTATGATTGCCATGATGGTTTGGAGTTTTTCTTCCTCATCAGCACAACAATAAATGGTGAGAGCGGAGTTTGATGGCTCAACTTGCATCCTTGCCTCTCCCATGGGAAAGGTCACATGGCCACTCACTTCATCCCACTCGGCGTCTACTTTTCGTGCAAAGTGGCGACATAATACTGTTATATACTTGCTCGCGTGTTCGGAGTAAATCGTAGTCTTTTTTTCCATTGTTATTCTCAGCAAATGGCGCAGTTTATTAAAATCGTGGTGGTTCAAGCCGCCTGGTATCGGAGACTGCTCTAGTTGGTAATGAAAACAATTCGCATGTATGATAAGTGTCAATTTTATTAACGTGAAGAATTTACGGTTATGCCAAATCGCATAACGGTTATGAGGAATCGCTACCATGGAACCGGGTTCACGCACTCCTATCTCTATCCCTAAGGTGGTACTCACAAAAACTGTGATAGAAGAAAATCGAAGGGTTATCTTTAGCCAAAACCGGTTTGCAAACTCCCCAATCCTTGAGGGTAAACTCCTCCATTACGAGGCGCCTGATGCCTACACTCTGTATGCCGGGACGAGCCATGAGTTAGTCAATACACACGTGGTTTCGTCAATCAAACCCTGCGTTGTTTTGACTATCGTTTTGGAAGGCACGCTCACTTTTGGCTATGACGATCTAGAGTTTCAGTTGGATGGCTCGCGGTGCGCCGAAGTTCTTATGGTCAACCTAACACATCCAGTGAGTTTTCATCGCAGTATTGAAAAAGACAACCAACTCACCAAAGTGAACCTTGTTATCTCGCCAAACTGGCTTAAAGCTCGCCTTAATCAAAACGAATGTCCCAACCAATTTGTTCAATCTCATCTCAATTACTTAAGACAACCGATTAATAGCGATACTCTCGAAGTCATTAAACGCATCCTCAGCTGCGAGCAACCAAGCGATCTATTGGGTCGCCTAGCGCTTGAATCGCTCTCTTTGCAGCTTATTCAGAAAATGTTTGCGCTGGTTGATCGAAACACCTCTACACACAAAGCGTCAAAAGACACGCCGCAATCTGAACGCATCAAACGCATTTTGCATTTTATTGAAACCCACCTCGACGCGCCGATGAGCTTAGATGGCTTGGCTGCCCGTTTCTCGATGAGTACATCCAACCTGCAGCGCGTTTTTAAAGATGAGTTAGGCGTTACCGTAAAGAGCTACATTCGCCAGAGACGGCTTCACGTCGCCAAAACTGGATTAGAACGCGGTGTGCTGACGGTGACAGAAGCCGCCTACGAGGCAGGCTACAACCACCCTGCGAACTTTACCAATGCGTTTAAAAAAGAGTTTGGCGTTCCACCAGCAAAAGTAGTAAAACATCTTTAACGACAAACGGAGATAACACTCAGACGTTAGGAGTGAGGAAAACATGAACATAGGTGCGGTCGCTAAATTGACAAATTTGTCTAGTAAATCTATTCGCTTATACGAGGAAAAAGGCTTAATCACGCCGCCTTGTCGCAGCGATGCGGGATACCGAGAATACAGCGATCAGCATGTTCAAGAGCTCAATCTAATCTCGCGGGCTAAGAACGCCGGATTTTCCTTACTTGAATGCAAAGAGTTTGTCGAACTCGCGCAAAACCCAAACCGAAAGAGCCGTGAAGTCAAAGCGAAAGCACAAGAAAAACTCCTTGAAGTTGAAATTAAACTTCGCGAACTCAAAGAGATTGAAAAGCAATTGAAGCAATGGGTGTCAACTTGCCCAGGTGATGAAGGGAGCAAATGCCCTATCATCGAGGATCTCACAAAGTAAACGCTGTAGTGAGTGAAGCCATCCAGTGGCGGCTTCACTCACTTCTGGGTGCTAGTAGTAGGTACACATGCGCTTTCCGTCCACTTCAACGATGTTAAACGGCGTTTCGTAGATACTCTCAAGAATATCCGCTTGAATCACCGCTTCAACACTGCCTTGCGCAACCACTTTTCCCTTTTTCAACGCGATGATCTTATCCGAATAACAAGCCGCGAAGTTGATGTCATGGATAACAACCACAACGGCTTTGTTCATTTCATGGGCCAGTTTGCCGACATTTCGCATAATCTGTAACGAGTGTTTGATGTCCAGATTATTCAACGGCTCGTCTAAAAAAACGTAGTCGGTATCTTGTGCCATCACCATCGCAATAAAGGCAAGTTGACGCTGTCCGCCACTCAACTCATCCAGATATTTGTGTTGAATAGAGTCGAGGTCCAAATAGCGGATCGCCATATCGATCACCGATTGGTCGTTGTCATCTAGGTTACCTTGTGAATAAGGGAATCGGCCAAATGAGACCATTTCACGCACGGTAAAACGCATCGTAATGGTGTTAGCTTGGCGAAGCACCGCAAGTCGTTTCGCGAGTTCTTTGTTATCCCACTCAGAAAGCTCTTGGCAATCAATGTAGACTTCCCCTGAGTCACGAGAAACTAGGCGGCTCGCCATAGAGAGAAGCGTACTCTTGCCCGCTCCATTTGGCCCAATGATTGCGGTCACTTTGCCTTTCTCGAACTCTGCGCTCGCATTATCAACAACCGCAGATTGGCCAAATACCTTGTTAAGGCTTTTTAAAGTAATCATATTCAACCTAAATAATCTTATTGCGCAGCAGCATCGACAAGAAGTACATACCACCGACAAAGTTAATCACGACACTGAGCGTCGTCGTAAAACCAAACAGATTCTCAACAATCCATTGCCCTGCCAGCAGCGAAGCAATAGATAACAGCGACACCGCACCAAAGAGAACTTTGTGGCGATAACTGGCAAACATTTCTCTCGTTAAGTTCGTTACGAGCAAGCCAAAGAACAGCAGAGGCCCGATCAATGCCGTCGAGATCGAAATCAAAACCGCAGACAGCAGTAAGATCTGCAAGGTCACGCTTTTCACATCAACCCCTAAGCTGATGGCGTTGTCTTTATCCAGCCAGAAGACGTCCAGCAGTCGATGAAGGGTGTAGAGTCGCCACGAAATGAAACACAGTAACGGCGCGCTCAAATAGACCAAATCTACATTGATGTTGTTGAAGCTCGCAAACATGTTTGCCTGAACAGTCGCAAAGTCGTTAGGGTCCATGAGCATAATCAAAAATGATGAACCACTATCAAAAACCTGCCCTAATATGACGCCGAGCAACAACAGCACAAGCAAGTTTTGTCGTGCGCCACGGAAGTAGAAGCCAAACAGCAGCACAGAAAAGCCCAACATTGCCGTCACTGAAACAGTAAAGTTGAAGTAGCTGTTCATCGCAATGCCGCTTAACCCACCAAACATCACCACCATCAGAACCTTGGTGAACAAGTAGAGCGAGTCAAAGCCCATGATACTTGGTGTTAATATCCGATTGTGGGTAATGGTCTGAAATGAAAGCGACGACAAACCAATCGCGACGCCCGCTATAACCATCGCAAGAACTTTTGGTACGCGGCGAGACAAGAAGTACTCGTAGTTATCCGCATTAAGCCCAATACCGATGAAGAGACCAGCAAAAACGACAGACACCAACGCCAAACAAACCAACTTATGACGATCGTGCATTTTTCTCACCTTGTAGAATGAAGTAAATGAACACTGCACCACCCAGTAAGCTGATGATGTTTGAAATCGGCAGCTCATACGGGAAGATAATTAAACGTCCTGCCAGGTCGCAGACTAAGACGATGAGCGCCCCAAGGAGCGCGGTAAGCGGGATGTTGCGCCTTAAGTTGTCGCCATAAAAACGACTCACGAGGTTAGGAACAATCAATCCTAAAAAAGGGAGCTTACCAACAATCATCACAACAGATGCTGACATGACCGAAACCAGCAACACCCCAACAACCAACACTTGCTGGTAGTTTAATCCCAAGTTGACCGCAAAATCTTTTCCCAATCCCACCGCTGAAATACGTGTTGCGTACAACAAGCTGAAAATGGCAAACGGAATCGCAACATAGAGCAGTTCGTAATCGCCTTGCAACAAGTTAGCGAAATTCGCCACTGCCCAGCTCGACAAGTTTTGGATTGCATCGTATTTGTAAGCGAAGAACGTCGCGACCGATTGCACCACATTGCCAAAAATGATCCCAACCAGAGGGACAAACACCGCGTTTTTAAATTGAATACGATTGATAAACTGAACGAACGCCAGCGTGCCTAGCATAGAAACTGAAAATATCAGCCAAAGTTGGTTGCCGTTGCCAAACAAAACCAAACTCAAAACATAGCCTAACATCGCGCACTCAATTGTTCCCGATGTCGATGGAGAAGCAAATCGGTTTTGACTGATTTGCTGCATGATAAGACCAGCGATACTAAGGCCTGCGCCAGCTAAGAGCACGGCCGCTAAACGGGGAATGCGACTGGTAAATAACAGATCCCAACTTTGAGGATCGCCAGCCAACAGTTGTGCGACATTAAGCTGACCAATACCAACAAATAGAGACAAGACACTCAAAACTAAGAGCACCCAAGATAACATCTTCAAAAGTCTATAACCTCTTGAACCTAAAAAACCTCAAGCGTGAACTTGAGGTTCTTCATACTTACTCAATAATTAGTTAAGGCCTGTAGCCGACTTAACGTCACTCAACATTTGTTCAGTCGCACGCATGCCCGCGATAGACAGGTACCAAGCGTTGATGTCTAAGTACGCCATTTTTTTGTTTTGGTAAGCACTGGTCGCCTTCACCAAATCGTTCTCAAAATCGCGCTGAACCGTGCTGCCTTTGCCTTTGTTGATCAAGATATCTTTATCGACGATCAGCAAGGTTGATGGGTTATGTTCGCGAATAAACTCATAAGAAATTAGATCACCATGTCGACTCTCTTTGATGCCTTTCACCGTTTCAGAGAACCCGAAATCTTTGTAAATGGAGCCAAAACGTGACTTGGCCCCAAACGTTGTAATGTTGCCACCGGCACTCATCACTGTCAGCGCATCAACATTGTTTGTTTGGTTGTAGCTTTGAACTTGTTTGAAGTCTTTATCTACCTGCGCGATTTTCTCTTCAACAAAATCTTGCTTCTCGAATACTTCACCTAACTTGCGCCACTCCTCCTGAGTCGCTTCCCAGTACCCTTTGCTCTTATCTAGCGCATATACAATGGTTGGAGCAATTTCAGAAAGCTCTTTGTATTTCTCGGCGCCACGAGGACCTACGATGATCAAATCCGGTTTTTGGCTGTAGATAGTCTCAAAATCTGGTTCAAATAAGCTGCCTGCCGAGACAAACTCACCGCTTCGGTATTGTGACAGATAGTCAGGGAACATACTTACTGTCGAGACTGCAACCGGCTCAATGCCAAGCGCCTTAACGGTATCCAAAGGCCCTAATCCAATGACCACAACACGCTCGGGCTTGCTCTCTAACGCTGTCTTCCCTTGTGCATGTTCAATTTCGATGATTTTTGCATTCGCATTAAGAGCGGTCATCGCCAGTGCTAGTGCCACAACTTTACGTTTCATTTTGTCCATCCTCGATGTTTTAATGCAACGCATTATCATTTAGATTTGTATTATTGTCACTATTCAAACAATAAAAATGTGGCTAAGTGATGATCTTGTAATCAGTTGACTCGGAGGAAGTTGGCGTTTGTATTAAGAGGATGGGAAGAAAAGTGAGAAGAGAAAAAGATCGCTGGGACCATAGCCCCAGCTTGTAGTTAGAAGAAATCGATGGAAGATCGGCCGTTACTTTTGTTTTTACTGCCTTGCGATGGTTTAGATTCCTTACCCTTCGCTTCACTACTCTTCTTCGACTTGCCCTTTTTAGATGACGAAGAACGGTTGTCGCGCTTAGGTTGATTTGCGTTTGAGCGCTCTTTGGCCTTTGATTTTACCGCTTTCTCTTCTGGCTCTGTCACTGGCGCATCACAAACGACAACGTAATATTCCTGATTGAACTCAAAAAAGTCACCATCATACATTTTGCGACGTTTTCGTGTTTCCAACTCACCGTTAACAGCGACATATCCTTCGGCAATCAGGTGTTTTGCTTCTCCACCACCGCCAACCAAGTTAGCGATTTTGAATACCTTATATAACTCAATGGGATGAGAAGACACTTCGATACCAATCGCTTCAATCTCGATCTCTTCGCCTTCTTGGTACTCTTCAGTCATAACGAACTCTGTAGTGTGTTTTGTCAATTCGGAGAGTCTAATGCCAATAAGTATAGAAATAAACTAAAGTTACTAATAAGTGTTCTAACTCCAAAGGTATCAATGTGTTTCGATGGCTACTCGCCGCTATTGCCCTATGGTCAAGCTATGCCAATGCATACGAGCCACCTACACCTGTCACTGTGTATGCGGATGACTCCTACCCGCCATACAGCTACGCGATCAATGGAGAAACAAAGGGCATCTACACAGAAATACTCCAAATCATTTTCGCCCAAATGGAGGATTACGACGTCAAAATCAAACCGATCCCTTGGAAGCGGGGATTAAAAATGTTGGAGTTAGGTAAAGGCTTTGCACTTTATCCGCCCTATTACTACGCCAATCAACGACTCTATATATCGCCCTACTCAGAGCCGATTCTCGATGAGCAAGTCGTCGTGTTTTGTCGCCCTGACAAGGTGGCGGATCGTCAACTTGATACCTGGCCCGACGACTATCTGGGATTAACGATTGGTATTAACGAAGGTTTTGCATTAGGCGGGCAAGCATTCTGGGATGCCGTAACTCAAGGGAAATTGACACTGCGGCCGTCAAAAGGTAATGAATCCAGCTTGCTAAATCTATACAAACGGCGCACAGATTGTTACATCAATGACCGAATATCTATTCGATGGTACATCAATCAAATGATCAAAGATGGCCAGATTGACCGAGATTGGCAATTGAAACTCGGCTCCGTGGTGAGTAGCGAGCAAGGTTACTTAGGGTTTACCAACCAACAGCCTGAGCTCTATCCCTATAAGCAAGACTTCATTACGCAGTTCAACCGCCATTTAAAACGGTTAAAGCAAGATGGCACGATTGACAGACTTGTTGTCGACTATTTAGATGCTTACAAATAACATACGCGAAACAACGAATGCGCAAAATTAACAAGTAGATACTCATTTTGTTAGCATAACACCCCGTAAAGTAAGCATTTCATTGTCGCTGGCCTCCTAACTTCGGTTAAGAATCGGGTCAGACGTTTGATAGCCCTCCAACTATTGATCACCGTTTAACGACAAACCTCACAATAAGCATTAATTACGTTTGAAATGTCCGACGTAATTTCGTTTAGTAGTCGGCAGCCCATTAACAAGTCGCACGAATTGTCGTAATAATTGAGATGAATAATAGACCTACCGATCGTTGTTAAGGTATGTCCCAATCTTATGTCGCAAACTATTAAAAGTATCGTCCCTCGCCCTAAAATCACTTTGGTCTCAGAGTGTGGCGTGGCGGTCGAATCAGTACCACAAGACCTTGCTCACTCTCTGACTGGCGCAGAGTTAGATGAGCTCATGGATGACCATTTTAAGCATATGATCGATGTGCTTAACGATGGCATTTTTTATATGTCTGATACTGAGCATGTTTGCTTCTACAACCCAAGCTTTTATCAAAGATTCGGCATCCAATCCGGTCATACCTGCCTAGAAACATGGCTTGATCTCGTTCACCCGATGGATCGTTTGATGCTGCAAAGCAAAGTTGACGAGCATATCGCCGAAGACGATTTCAAAATGGCGACCCAATATCGTGTACGTTGCACCAATGGGCAATACGTTTGGCTAGAAGGAACGGCGATAACCAAAACTGTTAACGGTAAACGGTTTATGATTGGTTGCCACAAAGATATTTCCGACAAAAAGCTGATGGAGGCGTTTGTACAGCAAACCTCTTTCAAAGATGGGGCGTCTGGGCTTTCCAACGAGCACAGATTGGTCATGGATATTGACAACATAGACCCACTTCGTGAACCGCATAGCTTGCTTTACATCCAAGTCGCTAATATTCGTTCCTACTTATCACTCTATGGTCCTCAAATCATGCGTGATGTGCTTAATCACATCATTGAAGCGCTTAATCATTTCCCGGAAGACTTGGTTGACTTCTATCGTATACGCTCAGATGACTTCGCAATCTTGGTTAAAGGGGATTGCAGTGACGAGCAACTGACGCAACTTGGTGAGCGCATCTCCGAGAAGTATAACGAAGCGGTAAAAACGTTCGGCTATCTGTATGGCACCGAAATCAGTATCGGTATTTATCCTTCGATACCAGCAGAGCTTGACGCCGAAGAAGCGATAAAAATCGCAAGCCGTACTAGCCAGTTCGCTAGCGAACAAAAAGACAGCCACATCAGCGTTTATGCCAGTAAGACCAAATCACGCGTAGACCGCCATTTTTATATCGAACGCGAGTTAGGCAACGCCATTAAACAAGGCCTACTCTCGATTAAGTTTCAGCCGATTATTTGCACCAAACGAAACGCCATTGCGAGCTTTGAAGCGCTGGTACGCTGGAAGTGCAAAGATATGGGGGAAATATTTCCAGACGAGTTTATCTCTGTTGCGGAAAAGAAAGGGCTTATCGTTGATTTAGGTTATCTGGTGCTATCCAAAGCATGTCATTTTATCCAGCAATATCAAGCCACGCATAACAACTCGGTACGCGTTAACGTCAATGTGTCTGTGCTGCAACTGCTCAATCATTCCTTTCCTGAGCGAGTAAAAAAGGTCGCTGACGAATACCTAATTGATCCAAAACACATCGTACTCGAGTTAACCGAAACCATGATTTTGGATGGCAACAAGAACGCCGCCGACCAACTTAACAAGCTCAGCGCGCTCGGGTTTCAACTTTCTTTGGATGACTTTGGCGCGGGTTACAGCTCGTTAAACAGCTTTTTTGATTTTCCGCTACAACAAATTAAGATCGACAAATCCATCGCTTGGCGATCTTTCACCAACCCTGCAACCTTTGAGTATCTCTCTTTCGTGATTAAGTTATGCCAAGCCTACGATGTTGATATTGTCATAGAAGGCATAGAAAACGCGCAAATGGCCCAAGCGTTTACTGACCTCGGAGCCTCCTATTTACAAGGGTATTGGTTCTCTAAACCCCTTTCATTCGCAAGTGCTAGCCACTATACTGCGATCTAACCCTCTCAAAAATAAGACATATTTAACATATCAATATTTAGTGATTGACTATGTCACTTAAGTTGTAGAAAATTTGCACGATTTTTGAGATATGACACGCATTCAAAAGCTCCGTGTAACCTCTCAAATTAACGCAATCAAGGATTCGATTCGTTACCGCCTGTCAGATCACACACCGTCATCAACAGCGCTTGAAACAAGGAAAGTCATAATAAACTTGTTTTAGGAGAACTTTGTGTTTAAACCATTACGCCAAATCGTCACTGCAACCCTTTCAGCGAGCTTACTGCTTTCCCCTTTTTTCTCCCTATCAGTAAGTGCAGAGCAAAATCATTTTAACTGGTTTGAACAAAGCGACATCACGCTACCTAAAGGCACGAAAGCAGGTAAACTTAGCAATGCCATGCGCTACGTGTTGTTACCGACTAGCCGCAATACACAAGCGCTTTCTATCCGTGTTCGTTTGACTGACCTTCCAATTAAATATGCGTCTGTCGCTCAGACGTTGACGCAAGACAATGGTTGGGAGTTGGTTGAATTTAATGGCAAAAGTGTGCTCAAACGCGACTTCGCTGACAATAAAGAAGAAACCTTAGCAGAGGCAATCTCGCAGCTCGCAGCGCTATTTAAGAGCGAGGAAGCGAAAGGGGTTTTCTTGCCATCACAAACCGATTTGGTTATTGCTGGCAACTTTAAAAACCGTACTGCGGCAGAGTTAATTAGCGACAATCTTTCTGACTGGAAATCAAGCGAAGCGTTTTCTGCACCTGCTCAGCTAAGCCTAATGCCGAAAAGTGTTTCTGACGCTCCTAAATCCGAAAAACCAACGGTGTCTTATTCTGCACACACACCACTTGTTGATACGGCAAACAGTAAGCAACAACGCAAAAAGCTACTTACTGTCACAATTGCAAACAAAATTCTAGAGAAACGCTTGGAAGAAGCGTTTGCTAATCAAGATGTTAAAGTCGAGGTTTCAAATCAGATTTTGGCGCAATCTAGCTTGGTTTCTCAAGTTTCACTCACGAGTGAAGACAGCGAGCAGGCGAAAGCCGCACAGCAAATCATCGAGCAAGAGATCAACCGTGCGCGCTCAAGCGGTTTTAGCCAAGTAGAGTACGAAATGGTGGTGTCGCAACTTCGCAAAGAGCTTGAGGGGCAAACTCGCCCACATGATGAGGCATACACCGCTCACCAAGCTGACCAGTTGATTAAGGCGATCGATGAAGGCCGAGTCTACACCTCCCCTTCTTACGACTTAGATCTAATGAACTTCCATGTCGCTCATATGAACGAGTACGACATCAGCAATGAGTTTGAGAGCGTGTGGAAAAGCCCTATGGAGCTGATCATCATTCCAAACAGCTAATTAGCACTCATTGAATCGAAAACGCCGTCTACTTAGACGGCGTTTCTTTTTCTATAGACTCGACAGTGTAACAAGCTCCTTGGTATAGGGGTGCCGAGGAGCAGTAAATAGCCCTTTCGTTTCGCCTTGCTCCACAATTTCTCCTTGCTTGAGCACAATGGTGTAGTGACACAAAGACTTAACGACATTCAGGTCATGGCTAATGAATAGATAACTTAGCCCGTACTTCTGTTGCAGGGATTTAAGCAAATCGAGCACTTGCGCTTGAACCGTTCGATCTAAGGATGAGGTTGGCTCATCGAGCAATATAAATTCAGGCTTTAGGATAAGCGCCCGTGCAATCGCAATACGTTGTCTCTGACCTCCGGAGAACTCATTTGGATAGCGATGGCGGGAATCCGGATCCAAGTCCACTTCTCGCATCACTTTAACAATCATTTCATCGATCTCTTCATCGCTCAGCTGTTCATGAACACGCAATCCCTCCCCTATCACTTGCGCAACGGACATCCTAGGGTTAAGTGCTGAAAACGGGTCTTGAAACACCACTTGCATGCGACGCCGATATGGCAGCATCGCCTTGCGGTCAAGTCCTTGAAGCTCATTACCTTGGTAGCGAATAGACCCTTCGGAGTTGACCAACTTGAGAATCGCCATACCTGTTGTCGACTTACCAGACCCGCTTTCTCCGACTAACCCGATGGATTGACCACGAGACAAACTGATTTGCATATCGGTGACAGCTTTTATGTGCGAAACCACCCGTTTGAACACGCCGCCAGTGATTGGAAACCAAACCCTAAGTTGCTCGACATCCAGTATTGGTTCGCTCGGCTCACTGACAACAACCGGTGTCCCCCTAGGGTCTGAATTAATGAGTAACTGGGTATAAGCGTGACTAGGTGACTGGAAGACTTGTTGACACTCGCCCACTTCGACAAGATGCCCCTCTTGCATTACGGCAACGCGATCCGCGATACGGCGCACAATGCTTAAGTCATGGGTAATAAACAGCATTGCCATACCGAGCTCTTGCTGCAATTGTTTGAGCAAGTCGAGGATTTGCGCCTGAACTGACACATCGAGCGCTGTTGTTGGCTCATCGGCAATCAGAAGCTCTGGTTCATTAATCAACGCCATCGCAATCATTACGCGCTGCCGCTCGCCTCCTGACAACTCGTGAGGATAGGCGTTGATTTTGACGCTTGGGTGGCGAATACCTACTTTTTCCAACCATTCGATGGCGATGGTTTCCGCTTTACTTTGTCTAACGCCACGGTGAATAGAGAGAGTTTCCACCAGCTGCTTGCCAATTTTATGCAGCGGGTTTAAAGAGACCATAGGCTCTTGAAAGATCATTCCGATTCTTCCCCCTCTGATGCCTCTCAGCTGCCGCTCAGAACATTGCAGTATGTCGATATCATCAAAGGTAATTTTACCTTCCAAGTAATGCGCGGAGCCTTTGGGTAGTAGCTTTAGAATTGAGTTTGCAGTCACCGACTTTCCAGAGCCACTCTCGCCGACAAGCGCTAATGTTTCCCCCTTACAAATCGACAACGAAACCTGATGGGTCACCTGTTCTATGTTCGCCTGTCGGCCAAAGCCAACAGACAGATTTTCCATGGTTAGTATCGGATGAGTCATGGCTATCTCCCTTGATGATGCGGGTCGAAAGCATCGCGCACGGCTTCACCGATAAACACGAGCAGTGTCAGCATGAGTGACAAGACAATAAATGCCGAAAACCCTAGCCACGGCGCCTGTAAGTTTGCCTTTCCTTGCGCCAAGAGTTCACCTAACGACGGTGAACCCGCGGGTAAACCAAAGCCAAGAAAGTCCAATGAGGTTAAAGTCGTCACCGAACCCGACAAGATAAACGGCATCATGGTAAGTGACGCTACCATCGCATTGGGCAACATGTGCCTTAACATAATGCGATTGTCACTGACGCCCATTGCCAGCGCGGCTCGTACGTAATCAAAATTACGACAACGAAGAAACTCAGCGCGAACAACCCCTACCAGACTCATCCAGCTAAATGCGACCATAATACCCAGTAGCCACCAGAAATTTGGCTCAACGAAGCTGGAAAGGATAATCAACAAAAACAAGGTAGGCATACCAGACCACACTTCGATAAAGCGCTGACCAAGCAAATCAAGCCAACCTCCGTAGTAGCCCTGTGTCGCCCCCACAACCACGCCAATGACGCTTGAGATAATGGTCAATACAAAACCAAACAACACCGAAATTCTAAAGCCGTAAATAATTCGCGCCAACACATCTCTTCCTTTGTCATCTGTGCCGAGCCAGTTCACCGCATCAGGCGCCGACGGAACCGAGCCTTGAATATCAAAATTAATCGTGTCGTAACTAAACGGAATGAGCGGCCAAACAATGGTTCCTTTTTCTTCAATGAGTTCAACCACAAACGGGTCTTTGTAATCGGCTTCTGTTTCAAACTCTCCGCCAAACTCGGTTTCTGCATACTGCGAAACGATCGGGAAATACCATTGATTGTCGTACGTTATCCATAACGGTTTGTCGTTGGCGATCAGTTCTGCAAACAGGCTGATAAAGAAGAGCAAGGCAAAGACCCAAAGCGACCAAAAACCGCGGCGATTGGCTTTAAATCGTAACCAACGAGCTTGATTGAGTGGGTTGCGTCTTTTTTCAATCACAGTTAACGAGCCTCAAAATCAATGCGTGGATCCACCCAGGTGTAGGTCAAGTCGGAGATGATACTGAGCAGTAATCCGAGTAAGGTCATGATGTACAAAGAACTGAATACGACGGGGTAATCACGCTGGATGGTCGATTCAAACCCAAGCAGCCCGATCCCTTCGAGTGAAAACATCACTTCAATGAGCATTGACCCGGTAAAAAAGATACTGATAAAAGCGGCTGGAAAGCCAGCGATTATAATCAACATGGCGTTGCGAAACGCATGCTTGTAGAGAATGGCGCGCTCATCGAGCCCTTTCGCTCTTGCGGTCACGACATACTGTTTGTTGATCTCATCCAGAAAGGAGTTTTTGGTCAGCATGCTTAAGGTCGCAAACCCACCAATCACCATCGCCAATATCGGCAAGGTTAAATGCCAAAAGTAGTCCATCACCTGTTCATACCAGACTAACTGTTCAAAGTTACTCGACACCAAGCCCCTTAGTGGAAACCAACTGAAAT
Source organism: Vibrio sp. MarTm2 (assembly GCF_027587055.1). NCBI lineage: Bacteria > Pseudomonadati > Pseudomonadota > Gammaproteobacteria > Vibrionales > Vibrionaceae > Vibrio > Vibrio sp. MarTm2. The sequence continues at coordinate 32,820 of NZ_JAPPTK010000008.1, forward strand.
AGTTGCCACTGGCGAACAGAATGATCAAAATGATCGCGAAGAGAAACCCCGGTATGGCGTAACCCACGATCACGACCGCACTCGACCAGACATCAAATCGAGAGCCATGATGGATTGCTTTTAAAATGCCAAGAGGGATGGAGATCAAATAGATAATCAGAGTACTCCACAAGCCAAGTGAGATGGAGACAGGGAGGCGCTCAACGATCAAGTCAATGACATTGCCGCCTTTGAACAAGCTTTCACCAAAGTTGAATGTAGCGTAATTTTTGAGCATCTCTACATAGCGCTCAAGTAGTGGCTTATCAAAACCAAACTGCTTTTTTATCGCCTCAACCACTTCTGGGTCCAAACCTCTCGAGCCTTTATAGCCAGAGGCACCATTTTGGTCGTCAGCGAGTTCCACTTCGGCACCACCGCCAGTAAAACGCTCCATAATGCCAGAGGTATGCCCTTCCATCTGGGCGATCGCTTGCTCTACCGGCCCACCGGGCGCAATCTGAATGATAAAGAAGTTAATGGTAATGATCGCCCACAAGGTGGGAATCACCAAAAGTAGTCGGCGAAATATATAGGCAGCCATGTTTCCCTCTGCGTATTTCAGAGCCGCGAAGCAATGCGCTCTGGTCTCTTAGCTATTACTGCTGTAACGCGTCACCTTCTGGTTCGCATCTTGTGATAGCGCTACAGCATAGTAGCCATGTGAATTAGACAATCACTATTGACGTTTCTCAGGCAGTTTTTGCGCTTTCTCTTTAGAGACCCACCAAGTGTCTTGGCCAAGGTCATACTTCGGCATAATCGCCGGGCGCTCAAACTTATCCCACATCGCGACGCGGTATTTGCTTAAGTGCCACTGTGGAATGACGTAGTAGTTCCATTGCAATACACGGTCAAGCGCTTTACCAAGCGTAAGCAGTTTTTCTGGGCTCTGTTGGCTTTTCGCGATTTGCTCAGTCAACTCATCGACAATCGGATCCATCACTCCTGCCGTGTTGTAGGTGGAATCGATGTAATTGGAGTTCCAAACGATCAGCAAGTTTGGTCCTGGGTATGGATTCGCGCGATAGGATGAAGAGACCATATCAAAATCACGATCTCGAAGTCGTTTGATGTATTGCGTGGTATCCACCGTTCGAATCTTCATCTCTATGCCCATTCGCTTTAAGTTTTTCTGTACGGGTATCGCAATCCGCTCTGTGGTCGGGCTATAAATCAGCAGCTCAAAGCTAAACGGTTCACCGGTTTCGGTGCTGGTCATCACCTTGTCTTTTAGCTCCCACCCCGCTTCTTTGAGCAGTTTGAACGCACTTCTCATCTGACTACGAATACGACCAGAGCCATCGGTAACTGGCGGCTGAAACTCTTCAGTAAACAAACTTGGAGGCAGTTGATTTTTGTACTTGGTCAGCAGGGCGAGTTCATCGCCTTGTGGCGTACCTTTGGCCTCATATTCCGTGTTTTGGAAATAGCTCCGAGTACGGGTATATTGGTTGTAGAACAGGTTGTTGTTCATCCACTCGAAGTCCATCGCATAGTTCAGCGCCTGACGAACTTTCGGGTCTTTAAAAATGGCTTGTTGAGTGTTAAACACAAACGCTTGCGCATTGGCTGGACGCTCGTGAGCGATCTCTTCTTTGACGATGAATCCTTTGTCAAAATTGACGCCTGTGTAGGAGTTCGCCCAAAACTTGGCTACGTTTTCAATCCGAAAATCAAACTCGCCCGCTTTGAACGCTTCAAGCATGACGGTTTCGTCTCGATAGTAATCGTAGGTGATGGTTTTGAAATTATCTCGCCCTACATTCACCGGGAGATCTTTAGCCCAATAATCGTCAACAAGTTGGTAAGTGACGCTTTGCCCAGACTTATAATCCACCACTTTGTAAGCCGCGCTTCCCACTGGCGGAGTCGATAGCGGCTCTGCGAGGTTTTTGTCTTGCCAATAGTGCTTGGGTAAAACTTGAGTGTTCTGCGCAAAGCGGAACATTTTCTCTCGGTTCGGCTTAACCATGTCTACGCGAACCGTACGATCATTTTTAGCCGTGACGGATTTTATATCTTGATAATAGACTTTGTACTGCGGCACACCTTCTTTGACAAACTTGTCGAAAGTGAACGCGACATCATGCGCGGTAATAGGTTTACCATCATGGAACTTGGCTTTAGGATTGATATCGATTTCAATCCACTGATAGTCGTCTGAGTAGCGGACTCGCTCCGCGATAAGGGGATAGTAAGCGTCTATTTCGTCACTTGGGGAAAACATTAAGGTATCGTAGATTTCGCCAATGCCTGCCGCGGAAACACCTCGAGACCCAAATCGGTTAAAGCTGTCATAGGTGCCAACCTGACCAAAGGTCACCGAGCCGTATTTTGGTGCATCTGGATTAACGTAATCAAAGTGCGTAAAATCCGACCCATACTTCGCCTCGCCAAACCCGACAAGAACTTGCGTTTCAATCACATCAGCGAAACTCATTTGAGCAGACAACAGCAGTGAGCAACCCACCGCGAAATGACGTACTTTCCCCATATACTCATCCTTTAATAATCTGGTTTATACGCTCTACAGTACGAATAATTAATATTAATAATTCAATTACTTGGATCAGTATAGAAGCGGAACAATGTTTATGTAAACGATTTCGTTAGGACTGGGGATCATTGTGAAGCAAAACAGTTCTTGAAGGAAAGTGTACGCGAAGCCACTGAAAGTGTTCCTAGAACAAGTAGGGTTGGGTTAAAAAAGAGTCCGCATTTTGCGGACTCACTGTTAGAGCATTTCTTTGGCGACTAAATGGAGCAAAAAGGTTTCTCGCTCTATGCTCATGCCTTTTTTCGGGCTCTCTGCCATTGTTTTTTCATTATGAGCAATCGCGTCATGGATGTTCATCCATACGGCTTTCATGCCGTTTTTTATCTCATAATCCTCGTATGAGGTTTCACCCAACTGGCGGTCAATTTTACAGGTATAGCAATAAGAGATCATATGGACAATGTCTGCATCGTCTTTGTACCAAGGGCGAAACTCTTCATAGATTCCGTAAGGCTTGATAGAGTGAATGTTCTGCGCTCCGGTCTCTTCCTCTAGCTCTCTAACCATACCTGCGATAACGTCTTCACCATCATCCAAGCCGCCACCTGGAATCGTGTAGTCGTGATAGCGCTCCGTGTAGAGCAGTAAGATGTCTTCTCCATCAACCACAATGGCACGAGCCGCGTTTCGTTGATAGATGACTTTATCGTCTAGATGGTCGATGTCAGGGTGAACGGTGGTGTTTAAATGTCTCATTTACAGCTCAGCAAAAAAATTTGTGCCGATTCTACCACATCACCCTGTCTCCTCAAGTTACGCCAATTTGAAGCGGTTGATCATCGACATCAGGTTTTCCGACACATTGCGCAGCTCTTTACTGGCGCTCGCCATCTGTGCTGATTCCTCGGAGACACTCGATGCCATGTCATTTAAGCTCACCACATTTCGATTTATGTCGTTGACCGTGACCGTTTGTTCCTCTGCGGCGGTCGCGATGTGTTGATTCATCTCTTCAATCGTGTGAACTTCTTTGTTGATTCGTGTTAGCGCCTCACCGGCTTGCGAAGACAAGCTCGACGCATTGACGGCTTTGGCAGCGCCCTGCTCCATAACCGTAACGATATTGCCGGCGCCATTTTGCAGCTTTTCAACAATATTTTGAATTTCCAGCGTCGATTCGTGAGTGCGTAACGACAGGCTTCTCACTTCATCAGCCACCACCGCGAATCCACGTCCTTGCTCACCCGCCCGTGCAGCTTCAATAGCAGCGTTTAGCGCGAGTAAGTTAGTTTGCTCAGCTACCCCACGAATCACTTCCAGCACAGTGTCGACATTTTTTGCGTCACTCGCCAACTGCTCAACCACATGACTGGCCGAATCCATTTGCTGCGCTAGTTGATTCGCTTCATTGACGTTTTGGCTTATGATCTGATGGCTGCTATTCGTTTCATTGGCCGCTAGACGGCTGGCATCATTCGCTTCAACCGTCCGGCTCGCCACTTCCTCTACCGTTGCAAGCATTTGTGTCATCGCGGTGGCCAGCATATCCACATCAGACTGCTGCTGATTCAAACTGTCATCAATATGGTGAACAGACGTCGACAACTGATTTGCCGCGCTCGATACCTGGCTACCCGCATCGCTAATGTTCAGCATAATTGACTGCACAGAAGCGACGAATTGGTTGAAGTAGCGCGCAAGCTGAATCAGCTCAGAGCTGCCCTCTTCGGGTAACCGCTGAGTAAGATCTCCCTCGCCCTTCGACAACGCCTGCATCGCGCGCACAGAGCGTTTGAGGGGGGACGTAATGGTTTTAATGAAGAACGCAATCATGAGAGAGAGAACCGACAAAATTGCGACCGCGTAACCGAGTGACGCCATTTCTGAACGCTCAGTCGCCGCTTGCAACGCAACCATATTCATTCCCGAACCTATCATCCATCGCCAAGGCTGAAACATCAGTGCATAACTGGTTTTAGGGTCTGTTGTTCCTTTGTCTGGATTGCGCCAAGTATAGTCAACAAACCCTCCTCCACTGCGCGCAGTTTGATAGAGTCTCTGAACAAAGTACTCCCCAGAACTGTCTTGCAATCCCATGATGTTTTTGCCCAACAACGAGCTCACACCCGTCGCGAGTTGGATACCCGTATTGTCACCAACAAAGATGTAGTTGTCGCCGTCAAAGCGCATAGCGGAAACTGCTTTTAAGGCACTCGCTTGCGCCTCTTTCTCGCTCATTTCACCGGCACGATAAAGATCGTAATAGTGCTCCACAACACCGTGCGCAGACTCCACTATCGTCATGACGCCGCGCTCGTAGTTTTCACGCATGTGCTCACGCGATTTGTCGATATTCAAATAGGTGTTCAACAACAAGCCTATTGCGAACAACGCTAATATTGACCAAGCCCGTGTCGCAATGGACACCTTCGATAATCTTTCTATATTCATAATTCCGATCCCTAGCTCTAAACATTGTTCAAGTGCCAAGACCTTCGAAAGAAAGCATTCGGCACTTTTATAAATTTGATAGTTTTAATAAATAAAAATGTAGCAGCTAATAGTGACGAACTTTATGAATTTTGGAGAAAAACTCGATGAAATTTCGTTAATAACAAAAAGGTTATTTTAACTTATTGAGTAGATACACAGTGGAGCTTTGCCACCGAACTTGCTCAGATCACAAAACTCACTTTTATTCGAGAGCAGGTACAAAAAAAGGGCGCCGAGCGCCCTTTTAATCAACAAACGTAACCTTAATTTTGGTACTTCTCTGTGCGCATGCCCATTAGTAAGCTGACACACATCAGTAACAAGACGATGGTAAACGGCAGTGCGGTAGAGATAGCACCTGCTTGTAGCGCTTGAATCGCTTCTGTACCACCAATCCAAAGTAGAGCAACCGCAATAGCCCCTTCCATAAACGCCCAGAAAACACGTTGTAGGACAGGTGCATCGACTTTACCACCTGCGGTAATGCTATCGATAACCAGTGAACCTGAATCCGAAGAGGTAATAAAGAACACCAGTACCAATACAACAGCAATAACAGAGAGCAAGGTGCCCATTGGCAGAACATCGAACATTTGGAACATCGCCAGAGAAACGTCAGTCAGACCGTTTGCACCCAGCTCACCAATATTATTAACGACCTGATCAATCGCAATACCGCCAAACACCGACATCCAAAGAAGCGTCACTGCCGTTGGGACTAGCAGTACTGCAGTCATAAACTCTCTGACTGTTCGACCTCTCGATACGCGCGCAATGAACATACCTACGAATGGTGACCATGAAATCCACCATGCCCAGTAGAACACAGTCCAACCTTGGAACCATGCTTCATCTTCACGACCGTGCGGGTTACTCAAAGGAATGATGTTTTCAACATACGCCATTAAGGTAGTGCCGATATTACCAAAAGTCACAGCGTAACCAATCAACGCAACTAGGATCAGCAGAACGAATGCGACCACCATGTTGATGTTACTGATGACCTTAACGCCACCATCAATACCACGAATAACAGAGACTACCGCAAGTAAAGTTACGACAGTAATCACAACCACTTGCAAACCTAAGCCTGCATCGATGCCAAACACATGTTGAATACCACTCGCCGCTTGTTGCGCGCCTAAACCTAGAGACGTCGCAAGACCAAACAGGGTTGCTACAACAGCCAAGATATCAACGATGTGCCCAGCCCAGCCCCAAGCGCGATCGCCTAGTAGCGGATAGAAAATGGAACGGATAGATAGAGGCAAGCCTTTGTTGTATGCAAAAAACGCGAGCGATAGCGCTACAACACCGTAAATAGCCCACGGGTGAAGACCCCAGTGGAACATCGTGGCGCCCATGGCCAGTTTCGCCGCTTCTGCGGTATTGGCTTCAACGCCGAGCGGAGTCTCATACCAACCAGTAAAGTAAGCGACAGGTTCAGCCACACTCCAGAACATCAAGCCGATACCCATACCGGCGGCAAAAAGCATAGAGAGCCAAGAGATGAATGAGTAATCTGCGGTAGCATCTTGACCGCCAAGGCGAATTTTACCCAAAGGCGATACGATAAGCGCTAAGCAGAAGACAACAAAGATGTTGCCAGACCAGATAAACAGCCAATCGAAGCTTCCAATGATCTGCCACTTCAGGCCATCTAACGCGGATTTAGCCGTTTCCGCATCCATAACTAGAGCGCCAATTAGGAACAGGGCGATAAATCCTGCACTGACTCCAAAGACAGGGTTATGAACATCGAACCCCCACTTTTGTACGTTATCTTGACCGATGGTGTAATCGGTACTGTCGATACTGTACTTATCGATACCTTTCGTCATTTTTCCTCTCTCGATAATTATCTTTCCCTAATCAAAGTCTAAAACTAAAATTCATTAGTGATGAAAGTAATTTTATCTTATTTCAAGACTTGATCGAACCGGCATTATTGTACGCCTTCCAGTGTAAGTTGCCAGTAAAACGCGCTTAACCGCTCACAAATCCACCACAAAAAGGCTGTTTTGTTTAAAAATTAACTGTGATCGCGCTCAACTCAAAGCGCCATTAACTTTGAATTCTAAACATTAGATGTGCAATTATTCACCCGTCTTCTAACATAATTAAACAACCCGCATCTCTAAATGAGCTTGTTATTTATTTTTGCTCTTCAATTAGGCGTCAATATCATGTATTTTCACGCCTTAAAACGCTTGCTGACTAAGGATGAACATTGGAAAAGCACGAAGAAGTCCTCGTTTCAATTCGCCAAATAATTCGCGCGATCGATTTACACTCCAAACGCTTGAGCAAAGAGTCTGGTTTAACAGGCCCTCAGTTGATTCTAATGCGTTCAATCAAAGAGTTAGGTGAAGTGACCATACGCGAGTTGTCGAATCACACCAATATGAGTCAAGCAACTGCGACCACAATCCTTGACCGCTTAGAAAGAAACGAGCTTGTTAAGCGTGTGCGCAGTAATCAAGACAAACGTAAAGTTCATGCGTACATCACTGATAAAGGTTTAGAGGTGCTAAGCCAAGCTCCTATGCCTCTGCAACAGAATTTCATCAATAAGTTTCAAAGGCTCGAAGAGTGGGAGCAATCTCTGCTGCTATCGTCGGTACAACGTATTTCATCTATGATGAACGCTGAAGATATTGAAGTGGCGCCAGTGCTTGAACTGGGCAGCATCACTAAACCTGAATAACCTCATCTGAATTGAACTATCCGGGCATTGGTCTAAAGTTGTAATAAGTGAAACAACGCGTCTTAGTAGCTTTTCGTCGCGCAAAAGCTACTTTGATTAACCAGTGCAAAGGGGTCGGATGGTTAAAAAGACAAGTTTTGAACTCCACTCAGACGATACCATTCTAGACGTCAACCAAAAGAAGCGTGTCCTCAAACTTATCGCCATCATCACGCTGGTTATTTTTGTTCCGCTAGCGGTTAAAAACATCCTCATTGGTGAAACTGTCCTTGCCATCGTCCTACTTGCTTTCGAAATCACCTTACTGCTTGAAGTCGCTGCCATCATTTACAATGAACAACGAGTAATCGGCAATTTGATCCCACTGACATTGCTCGGCACCTCAATCATTATGGCAATTGACATTTTCGGTACACTCGCGACCTACTGGGTGTTCCCTATCGTGATAGCAATTGTCTTCTTGTTTTCAGAGCGAGCGGCTCTTTTGTCAAACGTGCTCATCATTATCGGTGTGACCGCTGCGATTTACCCTCAGCAAGATCCGGAAGTGACCGCTCGATACACGTTTTCCCTTGTTGCAACCCTTACGATTGTCCATGTGGTGGTCAAGGAAGTGCATAAATTGCAAAGTGAACTAAGACACCTGCTAGAAAGAGACGCGATGACGGGGGCATTAAATCGCCATCAACTGCATAGTTACCTCGACAGAGCCATTGAGCAGTATGGCTACTCAACCATTGTGATGATCGATGTCGATAATTTTAAGACCATTAATGACAACTATGGGCATGACATGGGCGACACGGTCCTCAAACAAGCGGTTGCAACCATCAACAGTAACACCAGAGCGAATGACTTGCTCTTTAGAGTCGGAGGAGACGAGTTTTTGTTGCTGTTTCACGGTGTCGATAAGTATGCGGTAGAAACGATTATGAATCTGATCGGAAGGAATATCTCAGAGCAAGCCTACCCACATGATGTTAAAGTCACGCTCAGTTGTGGCGTCGCTGAATCGGTACCCTTTGAAACAAGCCAAGCTTGGATCAAGCGTGCCGATTTAGCCTTGTATCAAGCCAAATCGCTTGGTCGAAATCGGGTTTCTGTCTACTGCGACTCGACGCTTTCTCAATATGAAGATGTTGATTATCAAAAAGAGTCTGGCAAACAAACCGTTAAGTGAAAACAGGCAGCTCACTCGACTCTTTCACTTGACGGATTGCAAGGTGGGTATGAATGTCTTTGACATTATCCAACCTCTGTAACTTTCGAGTAAACGATTCATATCCGGTGAGATCTTGGCTAACAACCTCCAACAAGTAGTCATAGGCACCTGACACAACGTGGCAGTTTGTCACCTCGCCCATTTCCAAAATCGCCTGTTCAAATGCATCAATAGACGCGGCTTGGTGGTTGTTTAAACTCACTTCAACAAAAACCGTCATCCCGACTCCAATCGCAGGTTTGCTCAATTTGGCTTGGTATCCTGCGATCACACCTTCTTCTTCCAATTTTTTGATTCGCCGCGCACACGGTGAAGCCGAAAGTCCAACCCTATCCGCAATGTCCGCAGTGGATAACCTTGCATCCTTCTGCAGTAGCGACAGAATATGCTTATCAATTCTATCCATACTTATCCTTAACTTTTTCTATCAATTATTACGATAGATTTGATGCGTTCCACCAAGCAATGAGAAAAACTTAGCGAAGTTTGCCATATAACGCCAACGGTTACGACTCATAATTAACGCAAACAAATACAACTTGATAACATCATTATGATTTCAGGATATTTGGCAATGATTGCCACGTTACTGCTCTGGTCTGGTTTTTTTCTATCGCTGAGAAGCGGCGCGCATTCCGATCTCACCACCGCTGATATCGCTTTGACACGCTTCGTCATCCCTTGTCTGATTTTACTTCCACTCGTGATTCGATCTCGGCTGAGCATTAAAGCAGTTCCGCCACGCTATTTACTTGGCATGTTCATTGGCTGCGGTCTGCCTTATTTGCTAGTTGCAGGCTCAGGGATGCAGTTTGCACCGGTTTCTGATGGCAGCGCCTTGATACCAGGCACACTGCCCCTATTTGTCTCTGGGATTGCTGTTTTACTGTTTAAGCAGCCGTTAAGCCAGCATCGGATTGCTGGTTTGGTATTGGTCATCATTGGTATTGCCGCTTTTATGTCGCACAACTTGATGGAGCTCAACGGTGAGCGTATGCAAGGGCATCTGCTGTTCCTAACGGGAAGTATCATGTGGGCAATGTTCACTATTTGTGCTCGCGTATCGAGCCTAAATCCGTTGGTAACGGCGGGCTTTATATCACTCCTCTCGACATTCACACTCGCACTTTCGATTCATCTTGGCTGGTTGCCTAGCCACTTAGCCACCACAGCGGTAAATGAATGGCCATGGAAAGAACTAATTGGTCACATCATGCTACAAGGGATTGGTGCAGGCGTGATTGCCGCCTTTACTTATCTACATGCTATTTCCGTTCTGGGCGCAGAAAGAACAGCTGCATTTGGCGCAGCAACGCCAGCAATAGCGACATTTTTAGCCATCCCAATCTTCAATGAGCAGCCTTCACTTCTTGGTTGGGTGGCTCTGTCGCTGATTTGTATTGGTAGCCTTATCGCGAGCAATATTTTTATGAAGCAAGATAGCTCCATGCTCTACCAACCACCAAAGTTCAAATAAATCATTAGAGAACTGGCAACGATAGCAGCGCGGAACAGTGGTTTTGCATAAGGCTTGCATTTAATGATGAAGGGAGCCAACACAAAAAGTGCGATAAGTAACGAGACTGCACCGTGTGAAAGCCATGTTTCGAGCACGACTAACCAGATAAGCCAGACCAGCAGTTCAACGTTTTGTAAATGGATCTTCTTACCCAACGCGGCAATAAAGACTCCGGCAGCAAGAGAAGGAATCATTGTAAACATTATTTTTTATTCAACTGCAAACTATGATAATGATAATGATTGTCATTTGCAATTAATAGCAAGAAATTTGTGTGTGTTCTTTACTATGGTGGTTCTCTGCTAAAACCTTTATAGTCATCGGCTCTAAATCATTGTTGGAATAAGTTTGTGAAAACACCGTGTATCGCTGCATGTAAAAATGAAGGTGGAATATGCCTTGGGTGTCATCGCACTGTTGAAGAGATCGCAACGTGGCGAATGATGACCGATGAGCAAAGAGAGTCTGTAATGGAGCGTTTACGTGGCAAGACATCAACCCATCAGTGTCCTCAATGCGGTAAACCAGCAAGCTGCGATCTTAGTGAAGGCAAGGCCACATGTTGGTGCTTTAGTTTGGAAAGACGCGATACAAGCTCACTACAGAGTAACGATTCTTGCCTATGCCGTTCTTGCCTAACAAACTTACCCATCGCATAAAAATTCTTGTTTTCATAGATTATAATTTGGATTAGATTTTCTAATCCAAATCATAGATTTTTATCTTGCTTAAGATCACACTTTTTCGTTGCTCGCTCTTCTAACTCGCTCTAATATCTCGCGCCTGAAAGTTCCCTTTCTCGTTATTTAAATTAGCTTAGCTACGGCAAAGCTATTGGTTTCTTGCGTTTTGAATTTAGGTAAAATAGGAAATGTCCGCGTCTTCACAAGTTATTAAACTCACGTTTTTAATTGCGATTTTGACCGCTGTTGGCCAAATGACTCAAACCATGTACGTAGCGTCAATCGGTCACATGGCGAATGAGTTCTTAGTCTCACCGGCAGCATTGCAGGCGGTCATGGCTTGTTACTTAATCCCCTATGGTTTTTCTCAATTCATTTATGGGCCTCTTTCCGATCGCTTAGGCCGTAAACCCATCATCATTGTTGGATTGGTGATTTATATCCTAGGTACAATCATGGCGTTGTTTGCCCATCAATATGAATGGTTCTTAGCGGGAAGCTTTATTCAAGGTCTTGGTATAGGCTGTGGTGGCGCTATGTCACGCACCTTAACGAGAGACGTGTTCTCGGGCGCAGAGCTCCATAAGGTCAATAGCTTAATCAGCATGTGTGTGATTTTTTCGCCTCTTATCGCACCTGTTCTAGGAGGCTATCTCACAGAAGTGTTCGGTTGGCGTTCTAGCTACATGTTCCTCGCGCTATTTGGTATCGCGGTCGTTATTACCATGATGACAAGCTTTATGGAAACACTGCCAAAAGAGAAACGTCGCTATGAGAAAGTCACCGACAGCTATCGCTACGTATTGTCGGACCGACGCTTCCAAGGCTACCTAATTTGCTTGGTGGCAACGTTTTCTGGTGTCGCTATTTTTGAAGCGGCGGCAGGTGTGCTGCTCGGTGGGGTGTTACAACTTCCGGCAACCACCGTCAGTTTACTATTTGTAATGCCAATTCCGGGTTACTTGGTCGGTGCCGCACTTTCAAGCATTATTGCTGCGAAGAAGAACGAAAAAAGTGCGCTGATGTTCGGTTTGTTTGCCATTATGGCTGGCTCTTTGATTGTATTGATTCCTGGTTTGATGGGGCAAACTACAGCGTTGACATTAGTCGGCGGAGCAACCATTTATTTCTTGGGTGCGGGCATTCTTTTCCCTGCGGCCACGACAGGTGCGCTCTCTCCACTGCCCTATCATGCAGGGACTGGCGGTGCGGTTCTTGGTGGCATGCAAAACCTCGGTGCTGGCTTAGCAACGTTAGGAGCATCCATGATTCCAACCACCAATCAGATGCCTTTAGGTGCATTGATGTTGATCATGTCATTACTCGCGCTGATTGGTCTTATTCGCGTTTACCGTAAACACGACCAATCTAATGATCAAATGCCATTGGCTATCTAAAACAAAGGAGCTCACTGAGCTCCTTTTCTTTGTCTTTCCACTACCATTTTTTCATGATTCGTCCCATCAGGTTGGGATGATAAGACCAGCAGTGATCGAACATTGTCATTAACTCAGGATTGCCATATTTAGACAGGCTGATCGCATGAAAGCGGTTTTTATGCTCTTTCAGTTCATCAACCTTGGCGATCATCTCTTCTGACTGTTTAGGCGCAATAAAGTCCGAGATCACCACCATATCCGCGTTTCGGTATTTGTCTCCGGTCATTAAGTCGATTGACTTCATAAGCACGGGCTCTAAATCTGTCCCACCGTGAAAGCTGTAGGTGAGAAAATCACTCGCTTCTCTTAAGCCATCTTGCTTCGTCAGCTCATAGGTAATTTGCTCTGAAGAAAAGAGAATGACATAACAGTCACGATCTTCAGCCAGCGCTATTTGCATCAGCGCATACGCCATCGCTTTGGCACACTGCTCAGGAAAGCCACTCATTGAACCAGATGCATCGACACAAATGATAAATGGCCCTTTCTCTACATCAACTTGGGCATTGTCTGGCTTTTGCGCGCGTACTTTGCGCAAAGTGCGGGACTTACCTTGCATTTTGTAGTTCATGAGACGCTTATCAACTAGGTGCTTGTAGAACACCACTTCGAGTTCAGGATACGCCAAGAACATGGTTTCGTTGGGTAACAGCTTATTGAGATCGTCGCCTTCATGAATACCAACGATATCGTCGGTGGCTTTGTCAGATTTTTCTTCAACAATTTGAGGCTCTTCCAAAGGCGCTTTGTTCAAATCAGGGTCGTCAACTTGGCTCGCCATTCGGCCAAGCTTCTCTGCGATCTCTTGAAGGCCTTGGTTCTTTTTCAAAAACTCTGCATGGCGCTTCATTACGGTAAGATCAGTTTTGCTCAATCGAGCAGACGCCATGTCCCACAGACGGCCAACACTGCCTTCATCTCCCTCTTCCGTCACTTTATCCATGTTCTTCATGGTTTCCATGCGTTGGTAAAGATCTTTGAGCACTTTCTCTTTGTTGGCTTCAAGCTCGGTCAATTGCGCTTGTCGAATGGCGTCGGAAAGGCTCTCATACCATTGATCACAGAAATAGTGCGGGAACATTGGGTTGTTTACCCCTTTGTTCTTCTCCATTAAGCGACGTGCCTGCAAGTAAAACGCAGAGTGCCATTCTAGCTTTTTGATGACTTCTGGTATCTGCTCAAAAAACTGCGCTTCATCCCAATAGATCACCTCTTGGTAGAGCGCGAGTTCTTGTTGAAAACGTTCCGTCTCACACACCTTAGTTATGCGCTTCTTAACGCTTCCACGCCATTTCAATAGATGGTTTTTTACCGAGGACTTAACGCCGCGGTTTTCCGCTACCGCCATCATCTGAGAGCGAGCCATTAAGTCGTTCACAGCCGTGTCTATGATGCCAGAGTCGGCAATCATCAGTGCGAGGTTTAATCCATCTGCGCCTAACATTCATTTCTCCTATTCAAAGAATTGATTTAAGGTCTTGAAACGGAAAACCGTACGTTCACACTCGGTTTTGGTCGATTCCAGTACTTGTTGAAGGTGTTGTAAGCTCGCTTCCATTGCCCTTGGAATTTCTTGTTCGACAAAGCTATGTGGCAAGGCTCCGTGGAAATTCGAACGCACTCTCAGCAAGTGGTGTTCAGCATGTTCTAGCTGCGCCATTGCTTTCTCAGCTTTCGCAAACCACTCTTGATAAAGCGTTTGATCTAGGCCTTTGTTGGTCACGATGGAAACTAAGACGGCACGATTAGCGATGTCTTTGATCACCAAGTTGTTCGCACCATCGACATCAAAACGCAATCTAACCAGATTTGTATTGGTGTTCACGTATCCATAAACGTCACCGTGACCTTCTTTGATCACTCGCTCTAGTTCGTTCTTAGGGACGTATACCCAGCGACTGTCACCTTTTTCAGACTCAGTGACTGACATGTTACTTTGGAGTAAGACCAATTTAACGAGGTCGTAAGCGCTGCCCACCTGATAGCTTTTCGCATCGGAGATGTCGTAGCTGTGGATCTGCTTCTTGAGTAGACCCGTTGTTGATTCCATTGAAAGCATCACGCCAAACTCAGATTCGAGTTCTTCTTGAATCTCTGCAAGTTCTTCACGGCACAGGGTAATTTGCTGCTCAACGTCTTGCTGATCAAACGCTCGCATCAAGGCAAACTCTTTGATGACCTTACGAACCACCTCACGTGAATCTGGACTGTTCCACAAACAGTCTTGTAGCAGTAACAGATCGAGCGGGTTGATTTCATCACGGCCATTGAAAAATGCGCTCGCTTTCAGCAATCGGACGGCTTTCTTCCAGCGACGGTCAGAGACATACATGTCGGTATCAGCAATGTCGACGCCCGTTGACTCTTGCGCTGCGTTTTCCAACATGGTTTTGAGTTCGTAGAGTTTTTCAAACACAGAATCAGATAGCTCTAGCGTATCTAGCTGTGATTGCCACTGGTGATACTCTTCATCCGTAATGGCCAAACCCTCAGGGAGTTTTGCTTCTTGTGGCGTTCCCACAGTGAGCATAGACTTAAAATTCTGCTTATTTTGAATACGATTGACAAACACACGCACCAGCATTCGGTCATAGAGCGCTTCCAAACCGCTGTCTTCATCTGGCAACTCGTTAGATGCAGAAACCAACAAGCGCATCGGGACGCGCTCAATTTCATTGCCGTTTTTAAAGGTTTTTTCATTCACCACAGTGAGAAGCGTGTTGAGTATCGCAGGTCCAGCCTTCCAAATTTCATCGAGGAAGACGACTTGTGCGGTTGGCAAATACCCTTCCGTTAGACGGACGTAGCGGCCGTTATCTTTCAATTCTTGGATACTAAGCGGACCAAACACTTCTTCAGGTGTTGAGAAGCGAGTCATCAGGTATTCGAAATAAGAGGAATTGTCAAATGCCTGGATCAGGCGCTTGGCGATTAAACTTTTTGCAATACCAGGGGGGCCAAGTAGGAAAACGCTCTCCCCAGACAGGGCGGCTAACAGGCAAAGTTTAATAGTTTCTTCTCGCTCGTATACCCCGTCAGATAAGGCTTGAGCTAGCTTATTGATCCTTTCAGAGAGTAATGCTTTTTGTGAGTGGGAGGCTCTTGTTGGGTTTATCATGCTTACCTCTGATTATGAGCAGACTTATGTATAAGTTTATACATTTGTTATCACTTTGTTACAAGTGCATTTTGTAGATAGGGCAAATCTTTATATCAAATCAGGGTTGTCTGTAAGCCATTGAAATCAATGTTTGCATTAATGTAGCTTGAGTCGCAAAAATGCTTCAGCGAGACGCAAACGATAACAGGTTAATTCTTTCATTCGAGAGAAGAAGCGGATAAGGTAACGTCAGCGTTAGTTGTAAAGAAAATAATCATGATACCTTCCGAAACAAGTAAAACCCTCCATAGCTGGAAACGAATCTCTTTGGTCGAAGAGTCCGTCACCCTCCCAAATGGCAAAAATATTCAACACACAACGATTGTTCACCCCGGAGCGACGGTGATCTTACCGATAACTCAAGATGGTCATATCATTCTTATCAATCAGTTTCGTCCTTCGCTAAAGAAGTGGTTATTAGAGCTTCCAGCAGGCACCATTGAAAACGCGGAAGAGATCGAAGAGTGTGCCAGAAGAGAGTTAGAAGAAGAGACGGGATACAGCGCAAAACAAATGATCTCGCTCGGCCAAGTGACCCCTTTGGCTGGATTTTGTGACGAGATACAGTACCTGTTTGTCGCAAAGGAGTTGGACAAAACCTGCCGATACGAATGTGATGACGATGAAGTAATCGAAGTCATTACCCTAACCATTGAAGAATTAGAACAAAAGATCATTCGTGGCGAAGTGAGCGATGCGAAAACCATAGCGTGTCTTAGCAAAGCGAAATTATGTGGATACCTCTAGGAGATAATAAAATGGATTTTCGTTCAGATACCGTGACTAAACCAACTGTTGCGATGCGAAAAGCAATGGCAGAAGCCCCTGTGGGTGATGACGTCTACGGTGATGACCCGACCGTCAATGAACTTGAGCAATGGGTCGCGCAGCGTCATGGTTTCGAAGCAGCGCTATTTACAACCTCTGGTACGCAAGCCAATTTGCTAGGGCTAATGGCACATTGTCAGCGCGGTGATGAGTACTTGTGCGGTCAGCAAGCCCACAACTATAAATATGAAGCCGGTGGCGCTGCGGTTTTGGGCTCGATTCAACCTCAGCCTATCGAAAACAATCCAGACGGTACACTCGACTTCGCCAAACTTAAGGCCGCAATTAAGCCAGATGACTCCCACTTTGCCAGAACGAAGCTGCTGAGCTTGGAAAACACCATCAATGGCAAAGTGTTACCGATGGCGTATCTTAAACAAGCTCGTGAGTTTGTTGACCAAAACGACCTATTGCTTCACCTTGATGGCGCACGCGTCTACAACGCAGCGGTGGCACTTGAGATTGATGTTAAAGAGATCGCTCAATACTTTGACTCGATGACAATTTGTTTGTCAAAAGGACTCGCTGCCCCTATTGGCTCTTTACTCCTTGGTGACAAAGCCTTTATCGAAAGAGCGCGTCGTCTGCGTAAAATGGTTGGCGGTGGTATGCGTCAAGCCGGGATTCTTGCTGCTGCGGGTAAACTGGCACTAACAGAGCAAGTAGAACAATTGAAAGTCGACCACCAAAACGCAAAGCATCTAGCTGAAAAGTTGAATAAGTTGGATGGATTTACTGTGGCAACTGAATTTGTACAGACCAATATCGTATTCGCGAAATTGGATGAGAGCGTTGATATTCATGGTATTGCCAAGCAACTCGCCCAAGACGGCATTACCATTACACCCGGAAATCCGATCCGCTTCGTGACACACAAAGATATCACCAAGCAAGATATCGATACTTTGATCGAGAAAATCAGCGCGTACTTGTAACGCATCACGATTTGTTGTTCTGGACCATTGAGCTTCCCCTTAGGGGAAGCTTTATTCTTTAGGCTAATTTCAACAACTCAATTCCACGCGATGAAGCCAGTACTTACCTTATTTGCCCTGCTTTTTGCTTCTCACTTACATGCGACTCAATTTGGCGATCCCGAGCAGGGTAAGATCAAATCACCAAGCTGTGTGTTTTGCCATGGCGCAACCGGCGTTGCGGTAAATAAGAGTTATCCCAACCTCAACGGCCAAAACGCACAATATCTGTATCAATCGATGCTGGATTACAAAAGTGGTAATCGTTCTGGTCCACTTGCTGAAATGATGGCCGCGCAGCTATCTCGACTCAATGAGCAAGATTTAAAAGATATTGCCGCGTACTACGCGAACCAATGATGCGACTCAGAGAAACGCAATAATGATGAATGTCACGAATATTGATACGTTATAACATAACCAAACGATATCATTCGCATAATTTCATGCAAGATAAGATGTATTTCATTTAATTCCTATAATCGTAAGCCAAAGATCAAGTTTTCTTCCAATACACTCATTTATAGGGATGAACGATGAAATATAGCCCAATCGCACTAGCCCTCCTGTCAGCAGTGGTTGCTTCAGGATGTACAACGCAAACGTCGAATTTAGCACCATTCGATCTAACCATCTTACACATCAACGACCATCACTCTCATTTGGAGCCCTCCACACAAAAGCTCAAACTCGCAGGTCAATCGACATACACCGAAGTGGGTGGATTTCCATCACTGGTTACTGCTCTAAATCAGCGCACTAAAGCGAATGAGAACGTGTTAAAGCTTCATGCTGGTGACGCCATCTCTGGCACTCTGTACTATGCACTATTCAAAGGAGAAGCGGATGCCGCAATGATGAATCATGCTTGCTTTGATGCTTTTGCACTGGGCAACCATGAGTTTGATGACGGAGATGCTGGATTAGCGCAATTCTTAGATTGGATGAACGAAGGTGAATGTTCGAAAGAGACTGAAGTACTAGCGGCTAACGTAATTCCGAAACAAGGCGTCTCACCTCTTGCAATGAACTCTGCCAACGACTACTTCAAGCCATATACTGTAAAGCAATACGGTCAACATCAAATCGGTATCATTGGTATTGATATTGCTGACAAAACCATGAACTCATCAAATCCAGATGAAACGACTCAGTTCTTGAACGAAGTTGAAACGGCACAAAAATACATCGATGAGTTGGTTGCTAAAGGTGTTCCTAATATCGTTTTGTTGACACACTACCAATACTCGAATGATCTACAACTCGCTCAAGCGCTGACCGACGTTGATGTGATCATCGGCGGTGACTCGCATACCCTACTGGGCGATTTCGAAGCTGTAGGGTTAAAGAGTGAAGGTGCTTACCCAACACTGATGAAGAACGAAGATGGCGATCAAGTGTGTGTCGCTCAAGCTTGGCAATACTCGCAAATCCTTGGAGAACTGTCTGTTTCTTTCGATGGCAACGGCAAAGTCGCGGCATGTAACGGTACGCCTCATCTATTGATTGGTTCAGAGTTCAAACGCAAAGACGAAAATGGTAAAAAGCAGACTCTAGAAGGTGCAGAACTGGCCGCCGTTTTGGCCGATGTGGAAGCACAACCTAACCTTGTTCAAGTGACACCAGACCCTGCGACACAAGAAACTTTGTCAGCGTTTACCCAAAAGCTTGATGTGATGAAAGATCAAGAGATCGCACAATCTTCAGAACTACTTTGTTACGAGCGCGTTCCGGGTCAGCAAAAACACAATGGTGCAGATGGCTGTGATACGCATACTAATCTTCACGGTTCTCAAGTTGCAGACCTAGTTGCACAAGCGTTCCTAGCACAAACCAAACGTGCGGATGTCGCGATTCAAAACGGTGGTGGTGCACGTGCAAACATCACTCAAGGCAAATTCACTGTTGCGGGAGCGACAAAGGTGCTCCCATTTAGCAACACTATGGTCAATCTGCAAATGACAGGAGCACAAGTTAAGAAAGTGCTCAATGAAGCGGTGGACAAAGCCTACGCCGAATATGTCGAAAATAGTGCGAAAGGCTCTGACGGAGCCTACCCTTACGCTGCGGGAATTCGTTATGACGTTGATTTCAATCGCCCAGAGGGACAACGAGTTCACAATGTCGAAGTTAAAGCGAAAGGCGACGGCAGTTGGTCTAAACTGAGCGACGACAGAGAGTTGATCGTCGTTACCAACGATTACATTGCTGGTGGCAAGGATGGCTATATTACTTTTGGAAAAGTCTCTGCTGATAAGTCAAAGTACGAAAACACGCTGAAGCTCTACACAGAGACCTTTATCGATTATGTTCGTGATCTGGCTGCAAATGGTGAGAAGATCGAAGCGGTTGCAGAAGAAGACCGCAGTACCCAAACCTTCACACCACGCTCAAACTAAGCGCTAATAAAATGGCCAAGGAAATTGCCTTGGCCATTTTTCAAAACCACCTAAGTCCATCCGCGTAAAATAGGCGAACAGGCATTTGCTTTAGTTAGCATAAATCCGAACAACCTAGTTAGGTACGGTAGAGCACTTTCACAACGTGCCAACCAAACTTGGTTTTTACAAGATGTGGTACGAGGGTCTCACCTGAGAAACAGACCTTGTCAAACTGAGGCACCATTTGACCGCGGCGAAATTCACCTAAATCACCGCCCTTTTTACCCGAAGGGCACGTCGAATATTTCTTCGCTAACGTTTGGAATTTCGCCCCTTTCTTGAGCTGTTTAATAATGTCTTCTGCCTGCTCTTTATGCTTAACCAGAATGTGGAGAGCAGCTGCGGTGTTTGCCATAGTGTAAACCTCGAAACCTGAATTTGACGGGATTGTAGCCGAAACACCCTTATTGTTCATCCCAGCAATTGATCTAATCGAGATTGACTGACGATTATCTAGGCTATTAACGGTAGATTTGGACTATCCTAATTGAACAACACGCTAATTTCGTTACTATAAAAATAACCCTTAAGTTTATGTGCAGTTGGATACCCCATGGCAAAAATCGCAAGCAAAGCTAATCAATCGCAAGGCATGTTGATGTTTACGTTAACAGCAAAGCAACAGCTGTTTGCTATCGGAACCTTAAAAGTTCGCGAAATCGTACCCTTCATGCCCACCACGCAGATTCCCTATTCGCATCATCACGTCGTAGGTACGGTGACGATACGAAATATGACCATACCCGTAATCAACATGCCGGCCGCGATTGGCTTTAGACCAATCCAACCTGAAGAGTACGACTCTTGCTACTTGATCGTGACAGACTGCTTAAGAACGGTTGTCGCCTTTATGGTACGTTCGATAGAGAAAATCATCGAGTGTGACTGGAAAGCGATCGAATCTGCGCCTCGTTCAGCGGGTAATAATGTGTTTGTTACTGGTATCACACGATTTGAAGATAAAATTGTGCAAATGCTCGATGTAGAATTGCTGCTCTCCAAAATTTATCCGCAATACGAATCAACAAACATCCCTATGTTGACTGACATCGAGCGTGAAAAGCTCAAGGCTCTGAACATTCTCTTGGTTGACGATTCGTCCATCGCTCGTAAACAACTCTCTGACGCATTAGACAGCATCAACATCCCCTATCAGATTCGCAATAATGGACTCGATGCCTTACAAGCGATGCGAGATCAAGCCGATAACAATACGACTATTGACTTGCTAGTGAGTGACATCGAGATGCCTGGTCTAGACGGCTATGAGCTCGCTTTTGAAACTCAAAGTGACAGTCGATTGAGCAACGCCTACATCATCTTGCACACCTCCTTGTCGAGTGAGATATGTGTAGACCGTGCTCAGCAAGTCGGTGCCCATGAAGCACTAGAAAAGTTCAACGCTGGTGACCTAATCAAAGCAATGTTGAGGGGAGCAAGTAAACTTGAAGAAGGCACGAATATTACAGAGCGAATAGAAGTTGATGTTTAGCTTAAAGCAGACTGAAAACGATATGGAGTCATCGGTTACATGCCTAAACTTTAGGCTTAGTATGAATAATTGCTACTTAATTGTTCAATTAATCGCTTAAGCACATAATAATCATCAATAATTCGTATTTAATTGATATTAACTCAAGCATCTCGTTAGCAAATCCGCTAATCTTAAGTTAATTGGTAAGTACATTAAGATCCTAATAACGAATGACCGACGACGATTACAAAAGATCGACGGCAAATTTAAAAAAAGCCGTCCCTCTAATGATGAAAAATCACGTAGCGGCCACACCTGCAAACTATGCGCTATGGTACACCTACGTTGATAACGCGATCCCGCAGCTTAATAGGGAGCTCGACACTGTGCTGGAAAGCTATGGTGTCTGTCCACCAGCTTCGGGAGAGCAGTTGTATAAAAACTACGTTGCCTCACGTGCAGAAACCAACATCAGCGATCTTCGAGCAAACATCGAACTGTTGGTTGGCCAAGTTGCTTCATCGGTTACCGATACGCTCGCCGACACCTCCACTTTCTCAAGCATGATTGACAAGAGCTTCTCTAGTTTAGAGAAAGTAAATGACGACAACATGTCGTTGGAAGAAGTGATGACGGTTGTGCGCCAGCTTGTCGACGAATCAAAAGAAATTCGCCACTCCACCAAGTTTTTAAACAACCAGTTGGAATCCGCGAGTGAAGAAATTCAGCGCCTAAAGACTGAGCTCGCTGAAGTGCAACAAGACGCGCTGTTTGATAGCCTGACCAGTTTGTATAACCGCCGCTCTTTCGACAACGATATTCAAACGCTCTGCCAAACAGGACAAAAAATCTGCCTAGTATTGGCAGATATTGATCACTTCAAGAGCTATAACGACAACTATGGCCACCTATTTGGTGATGCGGTCATCAAAGGCATTGCCAAACGACTCCATATCAACGCACGTGATGGCGTTCATGCTTACCGTTTTGGTGGAGAAGAGTTTGCCCTAATCGTTCCAAACAAGCAGTTACGAATTGCTCGCCAGTACGCTGATAGCTTGCGTCGTTCTATTGAAAAACTGTCGATTAAAGACAAACGTTCCGGAAGCTTGGTCGCAAATATTACGGCGTCATTTGGAGTGGCTGAGCTTGAAGAAAATGAAAGTGCAGAGTCTTTGATCGAGAGAGCAGATAAACTGCTCTACGAAGCCAAGCAACTCGGCAGAAATAGAGTTATGCCGTTATAGCGCTCATTCGATCTAAAAAGCCCTAGCACAAAATGCTAGGGCTTTTACTTTGAATCTAATGAAATCTCTTACTAGCCATCAGCAGTAATGGTCGCGATAAGCTCCTGCTGTACTTGCTCAGCTTTGTCATTATCAATTTGACAGGTTCCCGCAGCTTTGTGACCACCACCACCGTACTTGAGCATCAGTTCCCCAACGTTCGTTTTAGAACTACGATCAAAAATGGATTTTCCGGTTGCAAATACGGTGTTCTGTTTTTGGAAACCCCACATCTTATGAATAGAGATGTTGCATTGAGGGAACAACGCGTAAATCATAAAACGGTTGCCCGCATAAATGGTTTCTTCGTTGGTTAAATCGAGCAGTACCAGATTACCATGAACCGTTGCACAACGTTGAATCTGGTCTTTGAACAACACTTCATGCTCTCGGTATAAATTGATGCGTTCTTTGACGTCATCAAGCTGAAGGATTTCATCGATTGTGTGGTTTTTGCAGTACTCAATCAAATCCATCATTAAGTTGTAGTTCGAAATGCGGAAGTTACGGAAACGCCCCAACCCAGTGCGTGCATCCATCAAGAAGTTCAGCAAGTTCCAGCCGTTAGAATCTAATACTTCATCACGGGTGAACTGCGCTGAATCCCCCTTATCCACCGCTTCCATCATATCAAGCCATTGAGATGGGAACGTTGCTTCACCACCATAATGCTCCCAAACGACGCGTGCAGCTGATGGTGCATTCGGATCGATAATATGATTCTCACGCTCGCCCTCATTGCGAATCGTCTCTGAAAGGTGGTGGTCAAATACAAGATGCGCATCCGCCACATAAGGAAGGTTGGTGACAATATCTCTAGAAGTAATCTCGACAACACCATCTTGCATGTCTTTCGGGTGGACAAACTTAATGTCATCAATAAGGTTTAGTTGTTTGAGTAACACGGCACAAACGAGGCCATCAAAATCACTGCGGGTTACAAGTCGATGTTTTTGCTCCGACATCTTGCACGTCCTATGCTAATACACGTTTAGTTATACTGATTACCCTACCATAACCAGTACTAATCATTCATCAATAAAACAATCGGTAAGTATGATCGGTCTCTTATTATTTTAGTATTAGTCTTTGTTTTAACAAACTTAAGACAATGTTTTTTCACGCTTATCCTATACTCCAAATCGAGTTGTTGTTCCCATTGGAGAATTAGAATGAATAAAACACCACTCTTGTGCGCAATCGCAAGTTCGTTATTGTTGGCTGGTTGTGCAAGTGAACCTGATGAATATGAAGTAAAAGAATACACGTCGTTGGCGAATCCAGCAGCGGTGTATTGCGTTCAACAGGGCGGAGAGCTAGAAACCGTCAGTGAAAATGATCAACGCGTGACCTACTGTCTACTTCCAAACAAGGATCGCGTCGAACAGTGGGAGTACTATCGCAACAACCACACTAAAGAGAGCGATTCATAGTCTCTATTGAAGGCTCTCAGGGTCGTACTTTCGATTCAAACCTGTCAATATTTGATGAAACCGAGCAAGTTGAGTGCGTACAGTTTCCACTGGGCATTGCTCGGTCGTCGACTCCACTATATTAGATAGCTCGTTGACCAGCGCTAGGTCATGTTTGCATTCGAGTGATTGTGCCAGCTTTTCGAGCGCAAGTTTCGCAATGCAATAAGGCTCGGCTCTTACCTCTGCTAACGAACGATTAAACGCGCCCTGCACTACCCCCTCTAAGTAGACTCTGTAAACCGTGAGCTCATCAATCGCCAGAAACCGAATTCCGGCATCATTCTTATGAGGATATGGCACTAGGCCGTGCGCAAACAGATCTGGCGAAATTTTTAGAGATAGCCCCGCCTTTAGGCAGCGATCGCGCAACACCTTTAGTAGCCCCTGCTCGTCCATCAATGTTTGGATTTGGAAAATTCGCTCTAGGTGATAATCATTACTCACGAAAAAGACGTCTAAGCACTCATTAAGGTTGAATCTATTCGAATTAATCATCTTCAGTGCGGCGTTCTCAACGTTTTCTACCGTGTTCGTTGAATCAGGCTCGAGCATCACCAAAGCAGGCTTTGCATCTATCTTGAGTTGCTCAAATCGCGTGTACATTGCTTTGGCCTCAGCATCCGTTTGCCCGCTCGTTACTCCACCACAAAAAATCAATGCCGTTTGCGCCAAATCGAAGCGCTGTAAGTAATCGGCGAGATAATCGACTCGGCTTAGTCCTTCTAAAGTCAACTGATTACATACCAATCTTTTACCAAGGACAATGATCACACTATGAATGCTCTTACTTTGCCGAGTTATCACTTATTAACCTCTATTTAAACTGTGTCTGTACAAAACTAAATTTTGTCGGTAACTTACCAAGTTAAAATTATGTTAACTATTATTAAAAGGCCTGATTAACAGGCTCAGTCAGCAATTCTCTATACAGGAATCAAGTTTATGCTGTCGATTTTCGATATCTTTAAAGTGGGTGTGGGCCCTTCAAGCTCACATACAAATGGGCCAATGCTCGCAGGTTACCACTTTACCAGACAACTCGCTCACTCGATCACGAAAACTCACCGTGTTCAGGTCGACTTATTTGGCTCATTGTCTCTCACAGGCAAAGGGCACCACACCGACCGTGCGGTCATTCTCGGATTGCTTGGCAATAAACCCGACACCATCAAAATGACCAGCGCAAAAACGGCACTTGCGCAAGCCATTGAGGGCGGTAAGCTGTCACTCGCGTCAGCCCATACCATCAGTTTCAGCTATGAGAATGATATTTTGTTTCATAGTGACAACTTACCACTCCACGAAAATGGTATGTCGATCACTGCCTATGATGCGCTTGGCACGCAATTGTTCACCGAAACCTACTATTCCATCGGTGGAGGGTTTATCGCCACCGCCGATGAGATGCAAAATGGAAAGCAGCAAGACGATGTAGAGGTTCGCTACCCCTTCTCGAGCGCCGATGAAATGCTCAATCAGGCAGAGCAAAACGGTCTCAGCTTAGGAGGGATGATTTTGCGCAATGAGCAAAGTTTTTGGTCAGAGGAAGAGATTGACCGTAAAGCAGAGCAGATCTGGAAAGTGATGTCCTTGTGTATGCAGCGCGGATTCGAAACCGAAGGGATTCTAGAAGGTGGACTGAATGTGACCCGACGCGCGCCTAACCTACTTAAAAAACTCGAAGCTAATGCGGCAATTGAAAACGATCCGATGGAAATCATGGATTGGATCAATCTGTTCGCGTTTGCCGTCAGTGAGGAAAATGCCGCGGGCGGTCAAGTTGTCACCTCACCGACCAATGGTGCGGCTGGGGTAATTCCGGCTGTGCTTATGTATTACCATCGCTTTATCAAAGAGCTCGATTTAAAGCAGATTAAGGACTTTATCGCCGTCGCAGGCGCTATAGGTATCTTGTATAAAACCAATGCGTCTATTTCAGGCGCAGAGGTAGGCTGTCAGGGTGAAGTTGGCGTCTCTTCTTCGATGGCAGCAGCAGGGCTTACCGCACTGCGCGGAGGAAGTAACGAGCAGATTTGTATAGCGGCTGAGATCGCAATGGAGCATTCATTAGGCATGACCTGCGATCCTATCGGCGGGTTAGTCCAAGTGCCATGTATTGAACGTAACGCCATGGGCGCAATGAAAGCGATCAATGCCTCTCGTATGGCGCTCAAGCGCACCAGTAAGTGTCTTATCTCGCTCGACAAAGTCATCGCTACCATGTATCAAACCGGCAAAGACATGAACCGAAAATACAGGGAAACGTCATTAGGAGGACTGGCCGTAATCCATATGGCTCCGCCTTGCGAATAATGATTGGAAAACCCAGCGACATCGCTGGGTTTTCTTATCATTTCAAGGTTAGATTTTATCCGATACCGCCCATACTGCAGCTAAAGTATCATGACCAAACTTAATGCTTCGCTCTGGTGACCAGCCATACAGTGGGTCCGGATAATCGTTGTTATCTTTAAATGGCATCTCTACCGTGTAAGAGAGACACTTAAACTGCTCCCCCACCCAGTTTGAGCCAACCGTCAAGTTTGCTTTGCCCGGCTCATCTTTGTCGTAACCGTGCTCATCTTGAAACTCAGGTGTCACTGCGTGCAATGCGTGTTTAAATGCCGATTCTAAGCCCGCTAGACGCTCATCGTAAGATGGAATGCCTTCAGATCCCGCAACAAAGTTATAAGGGATCGCCTCATCACCATGAATATCTAGGAACATATCAACGCCTGTTTCGAGCATCTTCTCGCGTACTAAGAATACCTCAGGGCTACGCTCCATTGACGGCGTTTGCCATTCACGATTCAAGTTCACGCCAATCGCATTGCAACGAAGATGGCCTCGAATCCCGCCATCTGGGTTCATGTTTGGAACCACGTAAAGAACGGCTTTTTCAAGCAATGCGCGTGCTGTCGTGTCATCTTCATCCAGTAAACGCTGTACTAGCCCTTCCATAAACCATTCAGCCATCGTCTCGCCTGGATGTTGACGAGCAATCAACCAAATCTTTTTCTTACCTTCTTCTGGTTCACCAAAGGTAAGCAAGCTCATGTCATTGCCATCAAGGGTTTGACCCAGCGTTTCCAACTGGCAATGGTGCGCACTTTGCGCCATATGCAGTAAATCTAAATGACGGTCATAGCTGTATGGGGCAAAGTAAGCAAAATAAAGTGAGCCGCGCTCTGGGTAGATTGAGAACGTGAGGGTATCACCATCAAACTCAGCAGGAACTCTAAACCACTCTTCTCGATCATAAGATGCGACAACATCGTAACCTTGCCATCCTTCAGGGTAAGCCGAGCCTTTTAAGTCAAGCAGTTTGATGGTGTGTTTTTGCTCAGCTTCCGTTTCTAAACGAAAATGGAACCACTGATAAAACTCAGACTGGTTGTCATTAGGAATTTTAAGTTGAATGTCTTCCTTACTCTCTATGCTAACGATTTCGATGCTACCACTATCGAAGTTGCTGAAGATCTTCATAAAGTTACGTTCCTTTTACATTTGAGGTCAACACGGGCAGGCTATCACAAAGCTCATCAACAAAACATCGAATTCCCATGCAGTTAACCAGCCCAACTGAATAACAAATATCCAACGCAAACGATTTGGATCAATTTCATTATAAAAATTTATGCGAAATAGACAAAAAATCGTGCATCAATAGGGTTTTCTGCGATAATTGTTTCAATTTATAACATACCACGGAATTATAGCATTACAGTTGTTAACTCTGTGTTATACCAATTAAAAGAGAATATTATGTGGAATAAATTGAACAAATCAATGATGTTCTGCCAAGCTATGTTTGGCTTATCATTCTACGGTGTCATGGTGATTCTAACTCGCTTTTTCCTAGAGGATTTAGGATACAGCGAGGCAGATACAATGATGGTAGTTGGTGCGTTTTCGTCGATAGGTCCACTGTTCGCCATCGCGGGCGGTTTTATAGCAGATAAATTCCTTGGCGCATACCGTTCGTTGACGATTGCTTATGGCGCATTTGCGACCGGATACACCTTGCTTGTCCTTGGTGCGTCAGCAACTAATGTTCCGCTGGCCTTGGTGGGCATTGCATTGGCAAGCTACGCTCGAGGTTTGATGTCTCCTTCTTACCCAAGTCTTTACAAACGTACCTTTGCTTCAGAAGAAGACTTTGAAAACGGCTACCCAGTCAACTATTCCGTAAACAACGTTGGTGCGCTGCTGGGCCAATACCTATTCCCAATGTTTGTCTTGGTGATCGGCTTCCACGGCAGTTTCACTCTATCTGCTGTAATGGCTGCATTTGCGTTTGCGGTACTCATCATCTTCAATAAGCAGCTAGTGAACGTTGCCGCCGACATCGACCAAAAACCGGTGAGCACCAAAAACTGGATTGCCTTTCTTGGCCTTTCAGCAGCAATGGTTGGCTTAGTATTCTTCATGTTCTCGAACATGGATATCGGCCAAAACATTGTCTACGCTATCGGCGCAGCCGCGATTTTGTATTTCATCTCGCTGATGTTTAAGTCTGGCAAATCTGACGCGTTGAAAATGGGCACAATCCTAATCATGACGGTGCTGACGACCTGTTTCTTTGTTTACTATGGCCAAATGATGACCTCAATGACCATGGTGACGATAAACACAATGCGCGGTGATCTGTTCAATATTATTCCGATTGCTCCTGAAGCCTCGATGGCAATGAACCCATTGTGGTGTATTGTTGCGGGTCCGGTTATCTCAATGACCTTCTCAAGTCTTGAGAAAAAAGGCATCACTTTTTCTACCGCGACTAAGATCGGTTTTGCATTCATCTTCACAGCTATCGCGTTTGGTATTTTAACGATGGCCGTCATGAACATTGGCGAAGATGTGATCATTCGCCCTGAAGTGTTCCTAGCCATTCACTTCTTCCAAGCGTTTGCAGAAGTGATTGTAGGTAGCTTAGTTGTTGCGTTTATTCTGTCTGTTGCGCCAAAACACATCGAAGGCTTCTCAGTGTCGCTGTTCTCGGTAGCAATGGCGTTGAGTGGTATTGTCGGTGCGGTTTTCTCTACGTCTATTGCGTTAGAGAAGGGACAAGAAATCACCCAAGAAATCGTTCAAAACGTCTATGGCGATTACTTCCAACTACTTACTGTTTTAGCTGTTGTGATGGTCGCGATCGCTCTGATCTGTTCATTCGTGATTCGTAAGATGCTTATCGTCGCACGTGCAGAGCAACAACCAGAACTCGTTGAAGCAGAGCAGTAATCTGCGCTAAAACCAATAAGCCCCTGAATCAATCAGGGGCTTATCAACCTTCATCGACGACCACTCAGCGGGTAATCGTACTCTCTATACTGACCGCATCATGACGCCAATATTCAATTGACGCATCCACTATCCTTCCCTGCTCATCGTAGTTAGTACACTCAATCATCAGTGCTGGTGTCCCTACCGTCGCGTTTAGAGCATAGGCAATATCACCTTGCAGGCCTGTGGTCGTAATGCGTTGTTGCGTCTTTCCATAAGAGAGACCGTAGTTTTCGCGATAAACCTGAGTCAACGACATTGAAAAATCCACTTCAAGCAGGTTTGGGACCATTGCAGGCTGAACGTAATGGACGACATAGCAAACAGGGCGCCCTTCAAGGTAGCGTACCCGTTCAATCTGATAGATATCAGAAAACGGTGCTAGTGCCATCAGTGCCGACGCGTACTTGTTCGCTAACGTCGATTTGGACACAAGAACTTGAGTTTTACCTTGACGGCTTTGCTGGTTCGAAAGTTCTCGAAAACTAATCGATACTGAAGGATCGAGCTTTAACGTCGGCCGAGAGATAAACCAACCTCTACGATCCTCACGAAAAATGCGCCCTTCTGATTCTAGTAATGACAAGG
Organism: Vibrio sp. MarTm2; assembly: GCF_027587055.1. Lineage (NCBI taxonomy): Bacteria > Pseudomonadati > Pseudomonadota > Gammaproteobacteria > Vibrionales > Vibrionaceae > Vibrio > Vibrio sp. MarTm2. The sequence continues at coordinate 62,931 of NZ_JAPPTK010000008.1, forward strand.
CTTCACGCAAAGTAACGCGCGTCGTATCAAACGCTTCTGCGAGTTTTCTCTCAGACGGTAGCTTCTCGCCTGCTGCGAGCATTCCGGTTTCGATTTGCTCAACAATCGCGTCTTTAATTTTTACGTATTGCACAGTCTTCCCTTTGGTTAACCATTACTTTGTTTGACAAGCGATTATACACGCAAACTAGATCAATGAGTGGCAAGAAGTTGCTTCACGAGCAAGTGGATTTATGTGGCTTACCTATCCAAGAGACAGCCATCTTTGTGTAGGCGACATCGCCTTTGTAAAAGCACTCCCCTTCAGGTTGTAAGCCAAACTTCGTGTAGATGCCAGTAGCACTGATGCGCGCGTCGCACCAAAAGTGCTCAACACCACTCGCTTTGAGATCGGACATTATGCGAGTCAACATGGCTTTACCGATACCTTGCCCTTGAAACTCGGAGCGAGTTGCAAACTTTCGTAACCGACTCACCTTACCCGACGTAAAAATTGAAGCCACTGACACCAACTCGCCGTGTCGATAAGCACCATAGTGAAGACCTTTATCGTCATTGCTCACGCGGCAAAAATTGATACTTTTGGTCGGCCAAAGTACAGCATGCCGAATTGGCAAGGTCTCTTCAGCAGAAATAAGACGTATATCCAACGCATCCTCCTTCCTTAATTCGTCCCTAGTTTTGCTACAGGTTAGGGAAGATGTAAAGGGAAAGAGCAACGCATCTATTATTGAAGCGAGGGAAAAGTATTGAGGCGAGGGAAAAAGCGGCCCTAACATAAGGCCGCTTTCAGATCAGAAAGACGCAATAAAGACTTGGAGTTGGCTAATTATGCTTGCCAGAGCCATGCTCCCTTCATAGGTCAGCGTCCAACAATAAAAACCGATGTTGAGCGTTATCGATGCCCAAAATAGAAAACGAAACTCCACATTGGTGTATTTGTGGTGCAAGATCGACTGAGCGAGCAGAGCACCAGGCCAGCCTCCAAACAGATTAAGTAAATAGAAGACCATATCCGGTACTTGGCTGCCACCAGTGTGCTGCGCTTGTTTATCGACGGAATAGATGAGGTAGGTGACCGTTGAGAGGGCAATCGCACCAACAAGAACAACAGGTGGGAAGTTAAGTAAAAACACGCTCGCAACCATGGTCGAAACAAACCAAATCGCGACAGCCAACGGAAAACTGAAGACAAATTGCCGCTCAACATGAACCGCTTTTAAGGCTCCTTGCTCATCTTCGGCAAGACGAAACTGTACTCTGTCTCTTAGCCGAGGCGGGTGCCCGAATGCTTCAAAATCAAATAAGTCAAACCTTACTTGTGCCTCTTGATCATCAACTGAAATATAGCCGTATCCCTTGTGATGATTCCACTCACTGATCGTTCCTTGAATAGCCATTGTCATTTACCCTATCGCGCCACACGCATCACCATGCAGCACTGTTGCCTAACGTAACGTTTAATTGTTTTATATGTATGCGCGTTAAATATAGACAAGTAAGAAACAATAGGCATAGTAGCCATCACAATTTCATAACGAAATAGTTATATAACAATCAATAGACAGGTAGAGCCGTGTAAAAGACGGTTGAAGAGGACAAACTATTATCTCCGTTAATGAACAAAGGCGCCGTAGATAGCGCCTTGAAGGCCCATTAATAGTAGGGAGATTATCGAACAGGCATGATGTGCAAAGCCATAGCGCACCCGCTCATATCGCGCTCAGCATCGAAAGCCACGCGTTCAGAAATGTAAGGCGGTTGAGCCCCTAAATCCATGTCACGAACATGAAAGAACAGCGTCTCGTCTGAAATATCTGCTCTAATGAGGCCAATCCCATGTTTTGAGTCCCAGTTTACAACTCTACCTACCATCGCCATTGTTGAATCTCCTTTGCGTTCTTAACCCTTGTACTGAGCAAAAGAAAAGAACGATCACTTGGCATCACGCGAGTAGAATACTTTTTAACTCATGCAGCGACTCAACCTGATAATTTGGTCCAATCCCCGGAATATTGGCTTCTCCAGAATGGTTTAACCAGCACGTCTCAATGCCAAAATTGATCCCGCCAAGAATGTCTGAGTGAGGGTTGTCACCCACCATAAGTATTTTGGATTTGCATGGGGAGCCTATTTTCTCATGCGCATACTGGAAGATACCAACATCAGGTTTAGCGACTCCAACCTCTTCAGAGATGATCACGTGATCGAAATAGTGCGTCATCCCCGTACGCTCAAGACGAATAGCCTGGAGTTCGGTAAATCCGTTTGTGATGATGCCAAGCCTTGCTTTACCGTGCAGAGATTCAATCAATTCTTGCGCGCCCGGTAGCATGGTACAAATATCGGCCATTGCATCAAGAAATGCGCTATTTAGCTCACTGGTCGTCGTACCCAGTTTGTTTGCCCACTCGGTAAAGCGGGTATGTTTTAGCTCGTCCGCGGTAATCTTTCCATCTTGGTAGTCAACCCATAGAGGCTTGTTAACCGTTTGATAGTGCGCAAAGTCTTGCTCAGTAAAATCAACCCCTTTGCGAGAAAACATCAATTGCATTCCCTTAAACGCATCAAAGTGGAATAAGGTTTCATCGGCATCGAACAGAATCCAATCGTACTTCATTTGTCTCTCCTAACGTTAAGCAACCAGTTTAATCCTTTTCAATCCAATTGGAAACGAAGGGATGCAGTGATTAGGGTCTGTTGATCCTGTCACCTTCACTCACATATGCCAGCATGACGATGTGATGCAAAGCCCAGAACATAAGATTGACGTGATTAGTCAGCCAACAAGTGACGCAAAGCAAATTCATCCACAATAAGAAAATGCACTATTGGCTTAAGAAAGAAAACCATTGGAGTCTGATATGAAACGTTTTTTCCCATCCAGTGTAATGCTTACTCCCTTTGTCGTTAAATACTATTCAGACGACGAACGAGACGACGATGAACTTGATCCCGTAGAAGACGTCGAGCAACCGCCCACAAACGATGAATAGCCCACTTTTATCGAGTAAACAATCGTCCCAATCTAAACTCTTCATTTCATCGGGCTTGCTATTTATGAAACCTGAGCAAGCCCTGCTTACGACTTATCTATGAAACTGCGAGCTCGTTATTAGCGCACTCGCCTAAATTCAACTAGCCTAATGACGACAAATAGATAAGGAAAATCCCATGAAAAAAGTTGCGGTCATACTCAGTGGCTCAGGTGTCTTTGACGGAGCGGAAATCCACGAAGCGGTGTTGGCGCTTTATGCGATTGAAAAAGAAGGAGCAAGCTGGCATTGCTTTGCTCCAAATATCGAACAGCTTCATGTCATCAACCACAAAACAGGCGAAGAAATGAGCGAAAGCCGAAACGTACTGGTTGAATCTGCGCGTATCGCACGAGGTAAAATCGAAGATGTCGCAAAACTCAACGTCGACGACTTTGATGCGCTTTTGTTGCCGGGCGGGTTTGGTGCCGCGAAAAACCTGACCGATTTTGCCGTTAAAGGTGCAGAATGCAGCATCAATACCCATGTCGCCTCAGCATGTCGCGCCTTTGCCAACGCAGGTAAACCTGCCGGATATTTATGTATTGCTCCCGTTATCATACCGATGATTTATAAAGACCAAGTAAAAGGCACCATTGGAGCAGATGAAGCAACGGGTGTCGCGTTCAACGCATTAGGTGGTGAACACATTGAATGTGCGGTGAATGACTATGTCTATGACCAAGAGCGCAAGGTACTTTCTACCCCCGCCTACATGTTAGCAGAAAACATTTCTCAAGCCGCTTCTGGGATTGAAAAGCTGGTCAGAAAGCTAATAGAAATCGCATAAAATCACTTCAAATTATAAACGCCCATTAAGGTCAAAATCTTGATGGGCATTTTTTGCTCAATTCACAACCAATTGTAATTATTGATAAAAATAATAAATCTGTTGGTAAAACGATTGCGTCAACGCACGAAAATTTAACAATACTATCACCGATAAATATGCAACAAGAGTTACATCACAGTTTTAGTCTCAAGCTACCACTTTTGGGTGAGAGAATTGCTCAAGATCAATTCTGCATCGTGAAATTTTATGCGAATCTAACTGCAACTCTTAAATCCTATAATAATGGAGTCATCCAATGACAAGTGCATTTTTCATCCCTACAGTAAACCTAATGGGTGCAGGTTGCCTAAAAGACGCAACTGACAGCATTCAATCTCAAGGCTTCAAAAAAGGTCTTATCGTTACAGACAAAATCTTGAACCAAATCGGTGTGGTAAAACAGGTGCAAGATCTACTAACTGAGCGAGCAGTTGAGACTGTAGTATTTGATGGCACACAACCAAACCCTACTATCGGCAACGTTAATGCTGGTTTGGCACTTCTAAAAGAACATCAATGTGATTTTGTTATTTCTCTTGGCGGTGGTTCTCCACACGATTGTGCTAAAGGCATTGCGCTTGTTGCCTCTAACGGCGGACAAATCGCAGATTACGAAGGCGTTGACCAATCAGCAAAACCAATGCTGCCACTTATCGCTATCAATACGACAGCGGGTACCGCTTCTGAAATGACGCGTTTCTGCATCATCACAGATGAAGAGCGTCACATTAAGATGGCGATCGTAGACAAACACACAACACCATTGATTTCGGTAAACGATCCTGAATTAATGCTTGCAAAACCAGCGTCATTAACCGCTGCAACAGGTATGGACGCTCTAACTCATGCTGTGGAAGCGTACGTTTCTATTGCTGCGACACCAATCACTGATGCGGTTGCGATTAAAGCGATTGAGCTGATTCAAGCCCACCTACGTACAGCGGTTGAAAACGGCGATGACATCGAAGCTCGCGAGCAAATGGCTTACGCTCAGTTCATGGCAGGTATGGCATTCAACAATGCGTCACTGGGTTATGTTCACGCAATGGCGCACCAATTAGGTGGCTTCTACGACCTTCCACACGGCGTTTGTAACGCGATTCTTCTGCCTCACGTACAGCGCTACAATGCGCAAATTTGCCCAGAACGTCTACGCGATGTTGCAAAAGCGATGGGTATTGAAGTTGAAGGCATGACCGCTGAGCAAGGTGCAGAAGCCGCGATTGATGCGATTGTAGCACTTGCGAAAGACGTGGGTATTCCTGCTGGTATCCAAGAGCTAGGTGCAAAAGCGGAAGACATTCCAACACTTGCTGATAACGCGCTAAAAGACGCATGTGGTTTTACTAACCCTAAACAAGCAACTCACGAAGAAATCTCTGCCATCTTTACCGCAGCGATGTAACGTACACTTTCTTTCCTTTACTCCAGTTCAACCTCCCTTCGGGGAGGTTTTTTTGTACTATCGTCTCCTTTAAACCGTACTACACTTTCTGAAACCACAGGAGGTGATCGATGAAACAACTGATTTTCCTTTTCTTTACGCTTATCAGCGCCGCAAGCATTGCTGGCGAAAAAAAATTTACAATGTAAATGGCAACGAGTACGAGGGCTACTGGATGAAAGCTGGAGATGACGCCCCGTTGGTTTTACTAGTTCACGACTGGGACGGACTCACTGACTACGAGATGAAACGGGCGAAAATGCTTTCCGATATGGGCTACAACGTATTTGCTGCTGATCTTTTTGGCAAAGGTGTCAGACCCACCGAAGTAAAAGACAAAAGACAACATACTGGCGAACTCTATAAAGATAGAGAGAAGCTCAGAGCTCTCATGCAAGGCAGTTTGGATTACGCGGCGTCTTTAAGTGGGAATGCTGATAATGTGGTTGTCATGGGGTATTGCTTCGGCGGAGCCGCTGTTTTAGAGTCTGCTCGCGCAGGGATGAAGTCCAAAGGTTTTGTCACCTTTCATGGCGGTTTAAGCACGCCGGAAGGACAAAATTACCAATCCACCACCGCCCCCATCTTAGTTCTACACGGTACTGCGGACTCAGCGATTCCAATGTCGCAATTTGCACAGCTTGCGACCGAGTTGGAAACACAAAAAATCGCCCATGAAATGATCACCTACAGTGGCGCTCCTCATGCCTTCACCGTGTTTGGTAGTGATCGTTACCGTGCCGACGCCGATAAGAAATCTTGGCAGCGATTTGGTGAGTTTTTGCAGCAAAACACCCAATAAAAAAGAAGGCTAGAGATCGCTCTCTAGCCTTTGCTTAGTGCAATTTACCCTATTTAACGCCTGCTTAAGGCGCAGAGTCTACTTCAACCGGAAGGTAGTGTTTTGGCTCCAGTTTTAGCCATTCTGGCAGCACAGTGCCAATTGAAATGGAAGACCACGTGCCCGAAAGAATACCGATAAACATCGCCACAGCGAATCCTTCCAACGCATTGCCACCCATTAACCACAATGCAGAGACCGTCATCAAGGTCGTGCCTGACGTCACCATAGTTCGGGAAAAGGTGGCAATGACCGCTTGATCATTGATGGTCTCGGTTGGCGTTGACTGTTTCGCTACCAACAGCTCGCGAATTCGGTCAGCGATGATGATCGAGTCATTCAGCGAGTAGCCTAAAATCGCGAGTATGGCGGCGAACACCGTCAAGTTGAACTCCATTTGAGTCGCAGCGAAGAAGCCTAACACCAGAACCACATCATGAATCAACGCCAACAGTGAACCACTCGCTAATCGCCACTCAAAGCGGAAGCAGAGATAGCCCAAAATACACATCATCGAGATAAGCAGCGCAAGTCCACCTTGATCAACAAGATCATCGCCAACTTGAGAGCCAACCATACTGCTGCTGACCACCGACACGTGATGAGATACTTTACTCAGCACCTGATTGATATCAGGGATAGTTTGCCCCGCTTCTGGGATTGGATAGCGGATAACCCAGCGCCCTGCGTCATCAGAGTGAGTAACTGACGTGAATTCCCCAAGTTCTGGTTTGAGCGTGTTCAACAAATCATGGCTTGTTAAGCTCTTGTCTACTTGGACTTCTGTCACCATGCCGCCTGTGAAATCCAACCCCATATTGAGACCGCGCGCGCCCAATGCGACAAGCGATACCACCATCAAGGCAACAGACACAATACTGGTAACGTAACGAATTTTACGGATGTTTTGTTTTAGAAATTCGACCATGATTAAACCCTCACATCGCGACGACTGTCACGTCCCCAAACTAAGTTGATAATTGCGCGAGATGCGAACACACCGCTAAACATACTGGTCAACAGACCTAGCCCCAATGTCAGCGCAAAGCCTTGAATTGGACCATTACCAATTGAATAAAGCACGACTGCGGTAATCATGGTGGTGATATTGGCATCTAAGATGGTGCTTAACGCACTACCAAATCCCAAATCTATGGATTGGGCAAATGTGCGCCCTTCTGCGAGCTTGTCTTTGATTCGCTCAAAGATCAAAACGTTGGTGTCCACCGCCATACCCACTGTCAACACCAGGCCAGCGATACCAGGCAAGGTCAATACTGCGCCAGGTAGCAGAGCGATAAGGCCAAGTAAACTCACCATATTGATCAACAGCGCGACGTTTGCCACCCAGCCTAGACGGCGATACCAAAGCGCCATAAAGGTTAAAGTCATCGCAAGGCCAAGCCCTAGAGCGGCAAAACCATTTTGAATGTTTTCTGCCCCCAATGAAGCGCCGATGGTTCTTTCCTCAACAATCGTGACTGGCGCAGTCAATGAACCCGCACGAAGTAGCAGAGCAAGATTTTGTGCGTCTTCCATCGAGCCGGCGCCGGTAATTCGAAATTGGCTGCCAAGCTGCGATTGAATCGTCGCAACACTGATAACACGTTCACTACGCTCAGTCTCGCCTTTCGCATTGGTCGTGTACTCGCTGTAGACGGTCGCCATCGGTTTACCAATATTGCTACCAGAGAAATCACTCATGATCTTGCCACCAGCATGATCCAATGAGATGTTAACTTCTGAGAAGCCCATCTTATCGATACCAGCACGCGCGTTCACAATGTGTTCACCGGTTAAGACGGCACGCTTGGCAAGCACCACATCTCGGCCATCATTGTCTTTCAGCACAATGTCTCCGTAGCTTACCCCTTCCGATGGCGATTTTGCTTCGTGAAACGCCAAGGTCGCGGTGGCACCGATGACGTTCTTCGCTTGAGACGGGTCTTGAACACCGGGTAGCTCAATTCGGATACTGTGTTCACCTTGACGCTGCACCGCAGCTTCTGTGATACCCAACTCTTCAATACGATCACGCATGATTTTTAGGTTTTGCGTAATAGTAATGGTTTGGAATTCTGTCTTGTTTTGTTGAGTTGGTTTTACCGCCAGATAGTCTGAATGGCGTTTAACATCCCAGCCTGGATAATTCTGCTTCAGATAAGTCGCCACGCGAGAGAGTGACTCTCCAGCTTCGCTCTTGACATCAAAACCGTCGACGCCAACCTGAGCAAATTTCACCCCGCGAATACGCTCTTGACGAAGCATGTCGCGCATTTCATCCACCAAAACGTTGCGTTGTTCTTCAAACGCTTTGTCGATATCAACATTCAGCAGAAATTGCACACCACCGCGCAAATCCAAACCCAGTTTGATCGGACTAAAGCCAAGCTCTCCCAACCACTCTGGTGCCACCGAAACGTAGGAGAAAGAGATCGAGTCTTCTTTTCCAATCAAGGTATTTAACACTTCACGTGCATGAGTTTGCTGAGTTTCATCTTCAAACACCAAGGTCGTGCTGTTGCCCTGCTGCACAATGCGATCGGCTTTGATATTGTGCTGATCTAAATAGCGGTTTAGCTCCGCAGGGTTGTTGAGCACGCCACCATCTTGTGACGTTGTCACCTGAATTGAGGGCTGTTCGCCATACCACGTAGGTATAGCACTCAGTGCTAACAGTACAATCGTGACGACAAGCACCACATATTTCCACGCAGAGTAACGATTCATCACTCGCGCACTTTTCGCCTTATTGGCCATATTTCGCTTCATAATTTTTCTTAGTATGTGCTCGCCCCTTCAACTTGCGTAAAGGGCGAAAATCGGCAATAGGTCGCCATTGACTTCTGCGTGAGAACGTCACGGAAGCATCAAAAACGACAAACTTGGAATGTCGCTAATAGCATTAACGACCGGCTAGAATGGATTAAGCGAATTGGCTGTTTAGCGCGACGTAGAGGGCGTTAGACTCTTTCCAACCAGAAATGCGATGGCTGGATGTCAAGGCATCATCGACCCAGTACTCATTGGCTGGTAACGGGTGACAATAGGGTTTATAAGGTGAAGATGGATTGAGGTCAGCGAGATTAGATTCTGCTTGATTTGAGTCCGATTCGTCAGCAATGCGGCCAGACATCCCCCATCGGTTGAGGTTGATGATGGCAACAACATCAATCGTACCTTCCGACTGAGAAACAGGACTAGAACTGGAGTCTTGTGCTTTTCGAGATGCATCAAACAGAGCCTGAGCATCATTTTTTGATAGCGGTGCAAATTGGCTTGAAGACGGGTCAAGTCGGGCGCCAATATCACTTTCAGTTTGGCTTAAATATGCCACTGCATGCGCTGGTAAAACCATCGCAAACAAAGCAAGCCAAAGAAGTGTTATCACCCGTTGGTACATTCACGTAACCTATCAAATCAATTACGTGGATAGTAGGCCCTCGAAAGCGCCGCGACAACTAAAATTATCTAAAACTTAAGCTTTCAGTTTTGGTAGACCCCGTTAGCGGTAGAAAATTTCGCCACTGCGTATGTCCAAGTAAATCTTATTTGCTTGTTTTAGACCTCCGCAATAAACGAAGTAAACATCACGCTCGTTAAAGGTGAGTGAACGCATCCAGCCTTTAGTTTCCTCAAAGTCTTCCGGTGTGCACGTTTTCTCTTTGAGTAGCTGATCGGTTTTCTTCACAAACATTTCAAAATGCGCTTTGAAATCATCGGAGTCTTCAATGTAACTGCTAACTGTTTCTCTGCGCTCATCTTTGGTGATGGTAGGTGCTACCTCTAGTAGTGCGTCCATTGGAACCCACTCAGCCACTTCCGGACCGCCCTCTTCATACACATAGTACGCTGAGATTCTTCCCCACCCATCTTTCTTTTCGAGCACATGCAATTTATCACCACGGTAAACGACACTCTCAACAAACGCACTATGGTCTGGCGACTCGCGCACACCCAACCTTTCGGGACTGACGTAGTAATCGGTAACAGGCGGCTTTGGCGGTTGAGGTTTTTCTTTGACGATGTTGAGCGGCTTTATTGGCTCCTCGGCATTTTCCATCTGACTTGCCAGTTCCGCATCTTGTTTGGGTTTAAGATAGAAAATGCAATATCCCCCTCCCGCACAAGCAATACCGACCAGCAGCAAAACAATCATAATTATCTTTTTCATAGTGATGCCGATTCTTTTCCTATACTTATTACATCCTAACTCACGCTCACATTCAGATGAAATGGCTCTCGTTTACTTCTACTATAACGGCAGCTTGGCTCTGCACTTTACCCTTTCATGGCACTGCGGCACACTGCGATGCAAAGGCGTGGGATCAACTTGTCAAAACACAGCAGAAAATTGACGCCAGTTACAACCAACATGCCGAGAGATTTAACCGCCTTCTCCAATACCATCGACAGCAGCCCTTTTTGCACCAAGCATTCTCTTCACAAGAGCTCAATACACTTTGGGTCACAGGAACACCAAGCGCAAAACAGAAATTTGAGCTGCAAATGGAGTCTTCTCGACATCTAATTCAGGCGATCAACGAAGAGAGCCAACTCATATCTCGACTGGAGCAAAACGTGAAAGAGACGCGTACTCAATGGCGCGAACTTGGTGCCCACTGCCATGATGCACGTTACGCCACAAACAGCGTTATTAGTGATAACTACGTTAGAAGCAATGACGCCCTACTCGCGAGTTTAAGCGAATTACTGTCCAAATTAGCCACAATCCAACATCGATACCGCCTAGAACTCTCTACGTTGATGGCGGTTTCTAATCCACCACCTAACCGTTAGATACGCAGAAAAGTTTGTAACTTTCTGTGTCTCTTTTGATAAAAAGCCGCGCTTCCCACAAACACTTTTCATTTATTGTCATTTTCATCAATAGTTTATAAAAACTTTACATGATATTAATTATCATTTGCATAAATGTCATTTTTCATTACCATTTATAGCACGCCAACCATCCATATTTATCGCTTTGAAATTATCACTGTCTATTAAACACGTTGCCTTCATTTGGCTAGCTGGCATCTTGCTTGCCATTACAAGTGTCGCGACCGTTTACTATTACGAATCCAAACAGATGGAAGCACAACTCGAACGACGCTTAGAGACGAAGATTCATGCTCTTGGCCAAACACTCGATTCGACGCGACATTTGATGTTTCTGACTCGTGCTTTTCTAGAAAACAGTAATCAGGCATCGCAACGGCAGTTTGAACAATTTCTCAGTGGTCAAACAGGAACAGATCGCGGTGTACATTCTATTGTGTGGGCGCCTAAAACGGCCATCGAAGAGATTCCTCAGTTAGAAAAAGCCGCCGCAACGCATGGATTTCTTGGCTATCGAATCGAGCCACCTATTGATCCGCAAATCCACTTGCCGACGTTTCTACAAGGTTCCACCCTCCCTATCTACTACGTCTCGTCGATATTCGAAGCCAGCGATGACTGGGGACTTCGGCTCGAAAGTCGAACAGAAAACCTCTATGCAATCACACAATCTTTTAACCACAACAGAATTGGCGTTGCTCACTATGAGCACGACAACCAGACGGGCATTCGACTGTTTCTACCGCTGTATACGGACAACCAACAACTCAAAGGATGTTTGGTTGCCAATATCGTCCTACACGAACTCTTAGGTCTAACCTGGAAAGAGGACATTAATTCAGCCGACAGCCACATTTCTGTCTATTCAGAAGCCGCAGATAAAGTCATTTTCCAATCACATATCAATACGTCACTGAGTGATCAGAAGCTGTCCGAGCGTACCGTCACACTTGAAAAACCTTACTACAATGCGCTTTTTGACCAACACTGGATAGTGTCGGTGTCAATGGTCGATAGGACGGGAAGTACCGCCATGTATGGTGCCACGCTGGTTGCACTGATTCTTGCCCTAACAGTAAGCGCAACACTGTCCGCCAACTTTTATGCGACGCGCCTGAAAGTTTCCGACCGAGTCATCGCAGAAAAAACCCAGTCACTCGCCATTCAAGCGGTTAAGGATAGCTTAACTGGTTTATCCAACCGAAGTGCTCTCGCTCAAGAGGTGGAACTGCGGCTAGCTCAACTCAAATTAGGACAAACCAAAGGATTTTCTATCCTTTTTATCGACCTAGATCGTTTTAAAGTCATCAACGACTCGATGGGCCACCTGCATGGTGATAGGTTGCTTCAACTTGTCGCCCAACGCTTAACCGCAAATTGTCGTAACCACGATGTAAGTTTTCGATTTGGTGGGGATGAATTTGTGATCTGTTTACCTGAGCTGACCGATAAGCAGAGAGTGAGTCAGATTTGCAAACGCTACGCCCAGCTGCTCAGCCAACCATACATATTGGACGGTCAACGCTGTTACATAGGTGCCAGTATCGGTATTTCGATCGTCACTGATTACAATCGAAGCCTAACGGAGATTCTGCGCGAAGCCGATACCGCAATGTATCAAGCCAAGAGCTCCACTCATGACAAAGTGGTTTTCTTTCACGAAACCATGTTTCAAAAAGCCAAGCAGAGATTCACGCTCGAGCAAGAGCTCACCAACGCACTGGCTTTGAAGCAGCTCTCGCTGGTTTACCAGCCTATCTATGAAACACAATCGGATGACATTGTTGGTTTTGAATCACTGCTTCGTTGGAACCACCCTAAGTTTGGCCACGTCTCACCTGATGAGTTTATCCCGATCGCCGAAGAGACTGGGCTCATCATCTCGATTGGGGACTGGGTAGCAAAAGAATGCTGTAAAACTCTGCAACGCTTATGGCACGACCCAGCGATTAAAGTGATACCACGGATTAACATCAATGTCTCCGCCAAGCAGTTTGAGTCAGAACACATCTATAAAACGCTATCGCGCCTATTAAGCCATTGTGACTTTCCTGCTCACTTCATTGGCGTTGAGATCACAGAATCCATGCTTTTGAGTGACGACTGCAGTGCGCAGCAACTGCAGCGAATCAAGGACCTTGGGATCACCCTCTACCTAGATGATTTCGGTACCGGTTATTCGTCACTTTCAGTCATCAATGACTACCCAGTAGACGTGATCAAGGTTGACCGCAGCTTTGTCAGCCGTATCGCACTTGGCCAAACCAACGCAGATAGCCTTTGCCAAGCCATCATCAACCTCGCCCATACCATAGATTTAAAAGTGGTCGCAGAAGGGGTCGAGACGCCGCAACAACTGGCTATCTTGACTCAATATCAGTGTCACTATGTACAGGGCTACCTAAAATCTAAACCAGTGAGCGTCTGTAAGCTTGAACAATGCTTAAATCAACAAAATCGACAAAGTGCATAAAAAAACCTGCATGAAGCAGGCTTTGGAAAGGGTAATCCGTAACTTAACCTAAGCGGTCACATTTGGCTGCACAGATAAAATCATTTTGATGTAGGCCTTTAATCGAGTGACTCCACCAAGTTACCGTGACTTTGCCCCATTCAAGCAAAATGGATGGGTGATGGAACTCCTCTTCTGCCAGCTCAGACACTAAATTCGCAAATGCCCACGCCAACTTGTAGTTCTTAAAGGTATAAACTTTTTCGAGTTGTGGAATGCCGTCTCGCTCTAGCATCGTCCAGCCATCGAGTTCCGTTAAGAGTAGTCGTCGTTCTTCTTCACCTAATGCTACTGCACTGCTTGTGCACGCTTCGCATCGTAATTCATTAAGCATGTGTCACTTCCTTTGGTTCAAATAGTGGCGGCAAAAGCCCTGCCTTCATCGCTTGTTTAACATGGAACATCAAATCCATTTTGCTGAGTTTGTATAACTGTTCAATATCGTCGAGTACAAAGTATTCCGGCTGCATAATATCGATTCGATATGGCGTTCTTAATACCGTGTGTATATCAAATGATTCTCGCAGCGGCTTAGAATCTCTTAGGGCGTAATTGGTTTCTCCCGGAGAAGAAAGGATGCCCCCGCCATAAATCTTAAGTTGACCATTTTCACGCACCAAACCAAACTCGACCGTAAACCAGTACAAGCGAGCGAGATAGACTCTCTCCTTTGCACTGGCTTCTTTGCCTAACATGCCGTAAGTCTGAGTAAATTCAGCAAACTGCGGATTGGTTAACATGGCACAATGACCGAAGATTTCATGAAAAAAATCCGGCTCTTGTAAGTAGTCGAACTCTTCTCGGCTTCGCAAAAACGTCGCAACAGGAAATTTGCGATCCGCGAGTAACGCAAAAAAGCGGTCAAAGTTGATCAGTGCAGGCACAGGTTCGACTTGCCAACCTGTCTCCCTCAAAAGCACTTGGTTGATTTCTGGCAGCTGAGGAACACGCTCGATCGGTAAATCAAGCATTTGCAATCCATCCAAATACGCTTTACACGCACTCTGCTCTATTAACGCCAGTTGCCGCGTAACGAGGTCATGCCAAATGGCGTCTTCCTCTTGCGTCCATTCAACAAATCCTTGCTCGTTCACTGGCTTAGATACGTACTGCGTCATTGTCATTTCCTCTAACAATTTCGTTACATAAAGCCTATCGCGATGAGTGATTGGTGACAATTTAACCCACTACATCTGGGTCAAATCGCGTGTAACAATAATTTTACATTTGACATTTTTTCTCTTATTTATCAGCACTCTGAATATGGTCCATTTGTTTGACTTTGTATAAATTTCCAACAAGACTTAAACAACAACAAGGAAATCATCGACGAGGATGTCATGTCGCAGTGTGAAGTCAGTAACAACGAGCCGATCTGGGCTCCAAGCCCACAAAGAATTGAGTCTTCTAATCTTCAACAATTCATCAACCACGTTGAGATTCAAGGCCACAACATCAATCATTACAGAGACTTACATCAGTGGTCGGTCAAACAAAAGAAAGATTTTTGGTTGGAAATTTGGCAGTTTTGCGATGTTATTGGTTTTAAAGGCGACTGCATTCATGGCGAAGGATTGGCCCGCTGGGGAGAGTTTCAACCTAGCCGCGATACCATTTGGTTTCCTCAAGCGCAGCTAAACTACGCCGAAAATTTACTTGCTCAAGCCTTCCAAGCGCCTGACGATATCGCCATCTGGTTTAAGAACGAACGGGGCGAATCGCAAAAAACCACGTGGCAAGAACTGTGCGATCAAGTGTCGATTTTACAGCAATGGCTCATTCACAATGGTGTTGGCCAAGGCGATGTGGTTGCGGGTTACCTGCCGCACATGACGGAAACGGTTATCGCTATGTTGGCAACCACCAGCCTTGGGGCGATATGGACCTCTACCTCACCCGATTTTGGCGTCGAAAGTGTGACAGAACGTTTTGGTCAAGTGCAGCCCAAGGTTCTGTTTTGCTGCAACGGCTATCAGTTCAACGGTAAAACCTTCAATATGGAGCACAAAAACCGAGAAATTGTCGCCTCATTGCCAAGCATCACCAATACCTGCCAAATTGATTACCTTCGCCAAGGCTTCACCGATTCCATGAGTAACGAGACGTTTTCCGATTGGGAAGCGATATTGGCTAGCTTTCTCCCCCGTGGTACCCATTATCAACGCATCGGGTTTAATGATCCTCTGTTTGTGCTCTACTCTTCGGGCACAACGGGAAAACCCAAATGCATCGTCCACTCTGTAGGCGGCACCATACTCAACCACTTGAAAGAGCATCAACTTCACTGCGATATTCAGCCAAAAGATAGGGTCTTCTATTACACCACCTGTGGATGGATGATGTGGAATTGGCATGTCTCTGCGCTGGCGAGTGGCGCAACCCTAGTGATCTTTGATGGCAGCCCGATGTACCCCAACCCAGATGTGCTTTGGCAACTGGCGGATGAAGCCAAAGTAAGCTTGTTTGGCACTTCTGCCAAATACTTAGAAGCACTTGAAAAAACAGCATTTAGACCCGCAGAGAGCTATGACCTGTCGAGCCTTAAAACCCTCTGCTCCACCGGCTCGGTGCTTTACCCAAATCAGTATGACTTCGTCTACTCCGACATCAAAGTCGACGTACATTTGGCGTCTATCTCAGGCGGTACCGATATCTGCGGATGTTTTGTTTTGGGTAACCCAATTTCGGCTGTCTACCGTGGTGAGTGCCAAGGTCCGGGCTTAGGTATGGACGTCGCGGTCTACGATGAACACGGTATCGAAATTACGGGTAAGCGAGGAGAGTTAGTCTGTAGAAACAGCTTCCCAAATCAGCCACTCGGTTTTTGGGGTGATACCGGAGAACGTTACCACAAAGCGTACTGGAACAAGTTCGACAACACATGGCATCACGGGGATGACGTGGCGCTGACCCAAAGCGGTGGCATGGTGTTCTACGGTCGAAGTGATACCACCCTAAACCCCGGCGGTGTGCGGATCGGGACGGCGGAAATCTATCAGCAAGTGAATGGCCTAACCGAAATTAAAGATTCAATTGCCGTGTCGCGACATGTGGATGGCGATGAAAAAATCGTGTTATTTGTCCAAATGGAGTCATCACACGTTTTTAATGACAGTTTGGTTGAGCAGATATGTACCACGCTAAAACAAAAATGCTCACCAAGACATGTACCCAGTGAGATTTATCCGCTGAGCGAGATCCCTAAAACAAAATCTGGGAAGCTGGTGGAACTTGCAGTCAAGCAAGTACTGCATGGTCAAGAGGTTAAGAACAAAGGCGCGATCGCCAACCCAGCCGTACTGGAGGAAATCATTCAATACGCCAATTGATCAAAAAGCCCGGCTGAAAACGCCGGGCTTTGTGAGTAAATGCTGGTTTATTTTTTGGCAACAGCCATCAACACCTTGAGTGTACCTTGCGGAGTCTCTATCTCAAATGGAGTCGTTACGGTGACTTCTTCGAAGCCGACACTGGTCAGCACTTGCTCGACGTGTTCGTAAGTCATGCCGCCCACTTCATCTTGCTCTGACAACCAATCCCAATGCACAAAGTGATTTCCTTGGTCCAACAAGCTATAGATGATATCCGCAACGTCTGCATAGTTAGGAAGAAAGCTACACACCGAAGACGCCACCACAAGGTCAAACTGATCACGAAACGCAGGGTGCATTGCAACCAGTCCACGGCTAAGAATATCCACCACTGGCTCGACGTTTTCTAGCTCTTTCCTATCGAGCTGCTCGATCATCGCTTCTGAGCTATCAAGCGCGACAATCTCTTTCGCCAATGGTGATAACTTTTGGCAAAGCAATCCCGTCCCACAACCAAAATCCAGAACGCGAGCGCCTTGAATATTAATGATATCTGACAACGATTCGAACGCTTTGTTTGCGTATTCGCCGGTCGATTTTTCTTTGTCCCAATCTGCCGCGATATCATCCCAACTAGTAGCCATCATGATCTCCCTATAACTTCATTCATTTGGCATCGCCCAAGAGTATCAAAACTGCATGAAATTCCTAGCGTTTCGTTCCGCAAAACGGACAATCTGCGATTATTGTTGTACTATCTGGCAAAAGATCTTTCATATCGACTAAACAATGAACTTATCTCAAATCGAAGCATTTTGTAGCGTCGCGGACACAGGTTCCGTATCGGAAGCCGCTCGTCAACTTGAGTGCAATCGCACCAAGCTCAGTATGGCAATCAAAGCGTTAGAGAAAGATTTGAGCATTGAACTGTTCGTCCGTAGCGGTAATCACTTGGCCCTGTCCGAAGCAGGAAAAGCAATCTACAAAGACTGTCAGAATCTACTGGTTACCGCGGCACGTATTCGCCAAACTTGCGCCCAAGTGTCCGGGGAGTTCAACGCCGAAGTATGGATTGCGCGTGATGACTCCCTGCCTGATGAAATGTGGCATGAGCTCTCTCATAAACTTAATAACCGCTTCCCGGCGACCGCATTCAACATTGTTCTTGCATCCAGTGGCGATCTTGCCAACCTTGTTGCCACCCAACAGGTCGACTTTGCATTCGGAGTCGATTATGAGCGAATCGATGATCCCCACATCACCTATCAGCCACTAGGGAAAATCCGCATGATGTCGGTATGTCGCGCCGATCATCCCCTAAGTAAAATGCGCCGCGTGTCCGATGACGAGCTGCGTAACGCCATGCAAGCTGTCATGGTTTACCTGAATGAAAAAGACAACCCAGAACTTCAGCCGTTTTCTCTCAGACACATTGGATTTTCCAGCTTTGATTATATGCTCAACACGATCTTGGAAGAAGAAGCATGGGGCGTGTTACCTGAGCCTTTGATTCGTCATTTGTTGAGAAAACAAAAGTTAGCGGTGATCAAACACACCTACGGTTTAACCCAAGAAGACTACTGCATGTTTACCGCAGCAGGCATGACTGAACACCCTGGAATGAGTTGGCTTGCAGACAAATTGAACGAATACTTGTTCGATTTCTAAACGGTTATTCTTTATTTTAAAAATATTTTGACGGTCAAAATCACTGACCGCCAAAATATTTGACACCAAATAAAACATTTAACCCATTGAAAAATAAACACTTAGTTGAAACCATCTTTATCAGTAACGAGCACTCATACCGATAGAGTTTGTTAAATGGTCAGAAATTCAGAAAACTATAGAGGTACTTTCCATTGAGATAATTTTATGTGTGCTAGGACAAGCTTAAACGAAAAACGAATACTGACCTTTTCAGCCCTTTTGGCCTCTGGCTTCGCGGGTGGTGGCTTAGTGCTTGGTTTGCTTGTCGGCTCGCTAGTGATTGTTTTTGATGGCGTCTATTCCTTAGTGAGTTTACTGTTAACTTTATTGTCACTCGCTGTTTCTCGCTACATTGAGCGTCCGTCCCGTAGCCAGTTTCCGTTTGGTAAAGCCATTCTTGAACCAGTGGTGATCGCCATTAAAGGCAGCGTGATACTGTTGGTTGTGGGTTACTCACTTTATTCGGCTATTCAGTCCATGTTTACAGGCGGCCGTGAAGTCGATACCTCAATCGCAACCCTCTTTGGTTTGGTCAATGTCATCGGCTGTGGTTACGGTTGGTATTACATTGCTAACAAGTCAAAACGTTTCTCTTCAGGATTGATTGAAGCAGAAGCAACCCAGTGGCAAATGGATACGCTCTTGAGTGTTGCGGTCACATTAGGCTTTATCGCAGCATGGCTAGTCTCGTTGTCATCGTACGCAGAATACGCCGTATACGCAGACCCAATGATGATGATTTTGATGTCTTTCTACTTCATTAAGGTGCCGTTTGATATGCTCAGAGAAGCGATGCGTGAACTGCTGATGATGAAACCCAGTGACGATATCATTACCACTGTCGACACGGAAGTCTCAGCATTAGACCAACAGGTTGAGCAACATCTGGAAGTCGCGGCTGTGACCAAAGTAGGACGAGAGCTTCGTGTCAATCTTGATGTTCACGCCAAAGGCTCACAAGTACCCGTGGCGGAGCTTGAGAAAACCCGCCGAGTGCTCAAAGACAAACTGTCTAAGCTCTCTTTGGATCTTAATCTGACAATGAACATTGCTAGTTAAGCCGCTCTATGCGGCTTTACTCTTTTAGGTTAAGAGCCATCGATAGAAACGCTTCGTCTTGCTCCACCACTTGATAACCCAGTTTTTGATACAGTGACGTCGCGTCACTGTTAACAACAAAGCTCGATAAGGTCACTTTCTCGCAGCCAGCACCTTTCGCCATTTGTCCGATCTGTGCCATTACTTGCTGACCAATGCCTTTTCGTTGCCTATCAGGAAATACGATCAAAAAGTGCAGGTGAAGCGCGTTTTCGTATGGCTTAAAACAGGCGAGAGCCACTTGCTCTTTGCCTTTGACTACCCAATGAAACCAAGATGATTGGTAGCTGTTTTTCAATCGTTCGCGCTGAAAATCATCATCCCAGCCGAAGACCTTATCAACATAAGTAAACAACCCTTGTTTCACTGCATCAAACAGTCGCTCAAATTCATTCGTTTCGACCGTAACAAACTCTAACTTCATCCAAGTTCCTTCTTGTCTGCCCAAGATTAAGAAAACTTAATGTTTCATAAATCCTACCTCAATGGCAAGGAGAAGATAATGAAAGCCTCTAATATTATTAGAGTTTTTCGGTTTACCCCCTAGACCGTTATGGCTCGCATTAGTCACGCGAGCCTTCTTTTTATTCCCCCCAATCGCTGGCGAATCGGATATGATATGACACGCGTAAACAAGGAGTGAATGTGAAGCTGCTGATTATAGAAGATGACCAAACAACGCGAGAATTTGTTGCTAAGGGACTGCAAGAGCATGGCTACACGGTTGATCAAGCAGAAGATGGCAACAGTGGTCTGATGATGGCGCTAAGTGGCGAGTATGACTTGGTGGTATTAGATAGAATGTTGCCCTATTTGGACGGCATGAAAGTCCTATCTGCAATCAAGGCCACTTTAGAGCATTTGCCCGTCCTTATTCTGAGTGCCATGGACAGCGTCGAAGACCGCGTCGATGGGCTTCAAGCAGGCAGTGACGATTACCTCATCAAACCCTTCGCGTTGGCAGAACTTATTGCCCGTGTTGATATCATCATTCACCGTAACCAACGTCAAACTAAGCCGCATTCTACTCTCAGCTATGACTGCTTAACGGTCGATCTCCGTGCGCATCGCGTTACCTGCAACAATACCGAGTTGCAACTTCAGCCCAAAGAGTTCCAGTTGATTCAGCACTTTATTGAGCACAGTGAACAGGTTGTCTCACGAATGCGTTTGTTTGAGAGTATCTGGAGCTATCACTTTGATCCAAAAACCAATGTCATTGATGTTCACGTAGCCAACCTGCGCCGTAAACTTGAAGAAGCGGGATGTCGCGATCTATTGCACACGGTTCGGGGAGCGGGTTATGTCCTTCGTCGATGATTATACCCTCACGCGATCATCTGTTTTTAAAACCTTAATCGGGCTTTTTTTGGTTATCGCTCTCATTAACATTATGGTCGTGCGGCAAGTCTACATCGACTCTGACAGCTTTCATCGCGAGCAACTCACCAAACAACTGAATGACGAAATCATGGAGTTCAGTTACCTCGCCGAACAGAGTCGGGAAGAGGTTGAAAAGCTACTCCAAGCGAAAAAAGCGTCCAATACCCCTTTCTATTATCGCTTGATAGAACACATTGAGCCGACTTACACCACTCAGTTCTATCCGATTAGCTCACTGCCCAATGACACGACCAATATTGCAATTGGAGATAACGTTAAACTCGAAATTGGCGTCAATCCCCAAGTAGTCGAAGCGTATCGAAACGCGCTGGTGCCCATCGTCCTTTCTAGTATTGTGTTACCCATTGCAGTTATGTTGGTCGCGGCTCTGTTTTTCACCATTTTGATCTTGCGTCGACTCGAAAACGTCAACAAAGCGATGAACCGAGTCTTGTGCGGCGAGCGCGATGTGAAACTGGAGGTATCTCAACAAGACGATGAGTTTGACATTCTCGCCATCCACCTCAATTACATGATTGAACAGATGGCGAAAAAAGAGCAAACATTGAAATCGCTCACGGTCGGCATGGCCCATGATATGCGAACACCGATGGCGCGCCTTAAGCTGAGGCTAGAAGATGTTCTGTCACATCAGCAGTTAAATCCCGCTCAGCAAGCTCAAATTTCTGCGTGTCACGACGAGTTGGAGCTGATCTTATCTTTGTTCAATAGCATGCTAGAAATTGCGAAAATCAACAGTGGTCAAGTTACCTTACAGGCAGAGCCCGTTGATTTAGCTAAAATCAGCCAAGATGCGATTGAGTTTATCTCGCCTATTGCCGAACAAAAACAGCTTTCGCTCACCTTTCGGCAAGACCAAATCTGCCAAGTCAAAGGGGATCCGTCGCTTCTGTTCCGAGCGATTTTTAATCTGGTTGAAAACGCCGTTAAGTACACCCCAGAAAATGGCCAAATCAATGTGGTTGTTGATTGGTTAGGTGTTGTGGTTGCCGATAGTGGAATCGGCATTGCTGACAAAGACAAACCCTACGTGTGCCGACCGATGTATCGCGCTGACAAAAGTCGCAGTGAGCATGGCAATGGCTTAGGGCTATCATTGGTTGATGCGGTGGTTCATCAGCACGGTGCCGAGCTAATATTCAAAGATAATCACCCTGGCTTGCGCGCACGCATTTTATTCAATTAAACCTTACTAAATTAGTGGCAATTTTACCTCCTAGCGTCAAGACTTTAAGTAAAAGGAGGTGACTATGCAACAATTCAACAACATACTCTTTCTCAGTCAAGGAGTGATGGACAATCGAGAGTCCCTTGCACAATCAATTCGTTTAGCATGGCGGAATAAAGCCAAACTAAAAGGGCTTGTTGTTTGCCCTCACCTACCCAACGACATGAATGACTATGATGATCAGTACGAGACTTGGCTAATGGAGTCAATGCAAAGTCTTGTACAAGAAAGCCTCGTCGAACAAGACATGTCACGCGAAGACCTGCAGTTTCCTGTTGAACTTATTGTCGCAGATAAGCCGACGGTCCAAACCATTCGGTACGTTCAAGAACACGCGATCGACTTAGTGATTAAAGATGCGGAGCCAAATCAGTCTCGCAGCCGCGGTCTACGTGCTATAGATATGAGCCTGCTAAGAAAATGCCCCTGCCCTGTTTGGCTAAATCGTCCGTCAGAAAAACCACGAAGCAAACAACGTGTCGCGGTAGCGGTTAATCCAAATGCCACCACAGACGAAGAGAAAACGCTCTCAATCCAACTCCTTCAGCTTGGTCGTTCTATTGCCGATAGCTGTGACAGCCGTCTTCACATCATCTCTTGTTGGGAATACGTGCTCGAACATTATCTAGACGATCATATTTGGATAAAAGTGTCGCAAGATGAGCTCCAGCAACAGATTGAACTGGCGAAACAGCAACACTACGAAGCCCTTCAAACGTTGGTCGAAGCCTCTGAGATAGGGGGCGATTTAGTGATGCATCGCTTACATGGTACGCCCGACGCAGAAATCCCTCACTGTGTAGAGGAAACCGACATTGATGTGTTGGTGATGGGGACACTCGCTCGAACTGGCATCCCTGGCGTGGTGATCGGCAACACTGCTGAGAACATCGTTCAGAGCGTCAACTGTTCTTTAGTCGCCCTTAAATCCAAGCAGTTTCGCTCTCCCATCAAATAGAGAAAAACCGAGTCACTGTGACTCGGTCTTTTCGTCTTACTCCCGCTTTACTATGTGCTCATAGAAGGCGTAAGGGATTGTGACTCTGAAACTTGCCTCATTGCGTGGGCGATGTCTTCCGCTTCGGTGCCTACAATCACCTGAAGGTTATTGTTGCCCATTTTCACCACACCAAGCGCTCCAATCGATTTCAACGTCTCTTCGTTCACGACTGAGATGTCATTGAGTGTTAATCGTAAACGAGTGATACAAGAATCGATCGTTGCCAGATTCGCTCGTCCGCCTAGCGCTTTGACGTATTGCAGCGCCTTTTCATTGCTGGTTGCTTCATTGCCTTGCTCGACCAGCACATCTTCACGCCCCGGTGTTTTGAGGTCAAATTTTAAGATGGCAAAACGGAACACAAAGTAATACATCGCACCGAAACAAAGACCTTGCAAAATCAGCATGTAAGGTTTGTTGGCCAACGGCAAATTGAACGACAACACAAAGTCAATTAAGCCGCCGCTGAAGGTAAAGCCCGCAATCCACTGCATACTTGCAGCAATATAGAGTGATAGCGCCGCTAAAAGAGCGTGAATGACGTACAAAACAGGCGCAACGAACATAAAGGCAAACTCAATCGGCTCTGTGACACCCGTCAGAATCGCAGTTAGTGCAGATGCGCCCAAAATGCCGCCTACTTTCTTTTTGTTTTCAGGCTTCGCGCAGTGATACATCGCCAAACACGCTGCTGGCAGACCGTAACCCATAACAGGGAAGAAGCCACCTTGGTAGATGCCCGTAACACCGAGTTCACCGGTACCCGACCAGAATTTACTGATGTCATTGATCCCCACTAAGTCAAAAATGAAGACTTGGTTAAGGGCATGATGCAAGCCAATCGGAATCAAGAGTCGGTTGAAGAAACCATACAAGCCAGCACCTGTCGCGCCAAGCTCAGAAATCGCGATACCAAAGTCCACCAGTGCGCCATAGACAACAGGCCATACATAAACCATGACAAGACTTATGGTGATCGCAGTAAGAGAGGTAACAATAGGGACGAATCGTCGACCACCAAAGAAGCCAAGTGCAGCTGGAAGCTTGATTGTATGAAAACGGTTATACAGCGTCGCAGCTACGATACCCATCATGATCCCAGTAAAGGCACTCACTGCCGCTTTCGATGCGATGACCTCGGATGAAGACATCTGATCGACGGGAACACCGGTTATCTGCGATATCACGGCGACATTGCCTACAATCATCTCGATAATCAGTAACCCAAGCAATCCCGACAAAGCAGCCGCACCATTGTTATCCTTGGCAAGCCCGTATGCAACACCAACCGCAAACAACCAAGCTTGGTTGTCCATAATACCCTTGCCGCCGTATACGAGTATTGTTGCGAGCGCACTGTTCGCCCCCCAGCCCGCTGGATCTATCGCGTAGCCCAAACCCAGCATTAAGCCACCCGCAGGTAGCACGGCAATTGGCACCATCAACGCCTTGCCGATTTTTTGTAAGTAACCGAGTATATTCACCTTTTGTCCTCTTGGTTAATTGTTATGAATCTAGAATAACCAAGTGAGGATTAAGCCTCGGTTGAGGGAAGATTAAGGTTTGTTAATGTAGTTTAAGCCTCTGAATTTGATGATGAATTAAAAGAGAACATCCTGACTTCGTCACGGGGATGCCACCCTTGGTAATGATAAAATGCCTGCGCCTTTAGGTTGTCATTGGCGACAAATAAGTGGGTTTTCGCAATCCCTATCTGTGCAAGCGCGTTGATTGATAACGAAACTAGATGTTTACCGATACCGCTGCCCCTTTCTTCATTGCTCACCGCGAGGTGTTGCAAGTAACCTCGTCGCCCATCTGTACCCACAAGCACGCAGCCAACGATAACTTTGTCTTTTTGGGCGACATAACTTAACCCTGGATTTCGAATCAAGTAGTGTGAAATACTCTGCTCGGAGTCAGCGTCTCGGAGTAGCATATGCTCGGTTTCACTCCATAGCACTGCGACTTGGGAGTAATCGGAAATATCCATTTCTCGGTAGGTAATCATAGTGTTCCTTGTCTTTTAATGACTCTCTGTAACGTGTTGTTTTCTTAATCGATTAGACGTGTGTTTGAAAGAATACAACGAGAGAAAAGAAGAGAACAGTATGTTGGCATCAGGAATACTTTGCCAGCCCCTAGAGCAGGGGCTGGTTTAAGAAGATTAAGACTCTAGGTTACCTTAGTTTAAAATTGGCAACTTGACGCTTCAAATCATCATTGGTGTCATTGAGCCGCTCAGCCGCTTGAACCGTTTGCTGGCCACTACTGACTAATGCTTCAACGATATCTCGAATCGACAGCATATTACGGCTTAGCTCTTCTGCCACCGTACTTTGCTCTTCGGTTGCCGCCGCTATCTGAGTGCTGACATCATCGATCTCATTGACCGAGTTACTCATCACCTTCAAGCTTTGAGAGACTTCTGAGGTTTTATCCGCCGTCTCTTGGCATTGATTCTTGGTCGCCGTCATTGCCGTTACCACCGTTTCTGTCCCGTTCAATAGTTGGCTAAGCATATCTGAGATTTCCATGGTGCTGTTTTGTGTTCTTCCCGCCAGCGCTCGTACTTCATCCGCAACAACGGCAAAGCCGCGTCCCTGCTCTCCCGCTCGCGCTGCTTCAATCGCCGCATTGAGCGCAAGCAAGTTTGTTTGCTCAGAAATTTCACCAATTACACTAAGAACGTTACTGATCTTATTCGCATCTTGATTCATGGTCATGATGCTGTTGGACATCTCTTCAACTTCAGTCACCAACGCACTCACCGTATCAACCGCATTGTTGACGATAGCCAGCGATGATTGTGCTTCTTTGCTCGCTTCATCGGTAATACGGTTCGATTGAGTCACGTTCTCAGCAACGTTACGCGCACTTTCGCTCATCTCAGTAATCGCCGTGACCACTTGCTCTGTTTCCTGAGAATGGGTTAGCAGCTTCGCTTCGTTGTCACGTGCCGTTGAACCAAGTTGACTCACACTCACCGAAATATTTTGGCTGGCATCGGAGATGTGCAACATCATCTCTTGCAGGTTGGCAACAAACTGGTTAAACCCAGCACTCATTTGCGCCAAATCATCATCCCCTTCAACCGCGAGTCGTTGAGTTAAGTCGCCATTACCCTGAGAAAGGTCCAATACAGCGCGTTTCAGCTTGAGTAAAGGACGATAAGCGTAACGCAAAATAAAGAAGATAGCGCCGCAGCTCGCGAGTAGCAGTATAAATCCTGTCGTCAATGACTCATACATCGCGCTGTAAACTGGGGTCAGTGCTGTGGCCTGATCCACAAACACCATCAACGTCCAATACATGCCCGGTGCCAAGTTGACCCGTTCGAAGTAACCATCAAATTGAATACCTAGATAAGGGAACGTCATATGACCCGATTCTTGTGAAAAGAACATACGTTCCATTTCTTGAAAGTTAGGGCTGATTTGCGACGGTGTTCTGCCTATATCCGATGGGTCGTCACTGGCAAAAAAGACCGCATTTCTATCCGTGAGGGTTGCCGCCCCACCAGCAAAACGCAGATTGCTCACGGCGGTAATGATCTCTCCCAGTTGGATGTCGCCAAGCAATACCCCGACAAACTGACCGCCATTCATGACTGGCATCGTAACGCTGATCACTTTCTGATTGGTAACCTGATCTTGATAAATATCAGTGAGCGTCACTCCACCTTTGGCACGAGCCGCTTTGTACCAATCTCGCGTCCTGAAATCGTACTTAGTGCCGTCGATAGACATATAAGCTCGGCCATCTTCGTACGTCATGATCACATTCGACAATTGACTGCTTTGCGCCAAGATAGTCACCAACCTTTGATTGGCTTCATCACTCAACTGCGAATTAAAACTGTCTGCTCCATTTTCTATCGCCGTGATCTTTTGCTTCATCATTTGCTCAAGTTCTGCGACATGAAAACTCAGTTTGTCCGACGTTTTAGCTACCAAGCCTGTGACCATTTTGTCGCGCATTGCTAAAATATTGAGCGTTCCGAGAACAATCAAAGACACAGCCAGCAAACTACCTACACCTAGGTATATTCTTGATTTAAAGCCTAAATTCATAACCAACTCCACTCACCTCATGAGCCGTTTCAGAGTTAGGTACGATTGCCAGTCATTTTAATTAGTACCGCGCAGTACACGGTGTTTACCGGTCAACCTTCCCTAGCCAACACTGAGTCGCTAAACGAATTACGCAACATAGTGCCTATAACTACGTTTAGTGCCCATCTGGCAAATATTCAACATTCAATCGATAATTTGGCGAAATAATTCTCACTACTAACTTTAAACTCACTTAAATGTCGAATAATTGCGCGCAGCAACACGATTTAACATCTTACTAATTTGGAATCCAGATCACTGTCTATAGTCACCTATACACGACCGATCGTGTTGGCTAGGTGGCGAAAAATGGCTCTCGCCACTTGTTCCTGAGACAAAAATAGAATCAATCTTGGAGCAAAAATATGAGTGACAACAAAGAAATAGAGTACGGACCTAAGCGAATCCCTTGGGAGCATCAAGTTCCTGACTTCGCCAAAGAAAGGATCTCGCCTCCATCGGCGGATCCCATTCAAGTTTACGCAGAGCGAAATTACGATTTTCATTACACCGAGCAAGCCATCAATGGATTTGATGTCGAGCTCCCCCCCTCTGGCCAAAGTTGCCAAGAACAAAACAGTGTTTACGAACAAATCCTTGCTTACGTCGACTCACAAAAAGAACGCTTTTTAGGCTATCAAACCGAAGAGAATATCAGCTATAAAACTCGCCTCGCCCCTTTTCTTAACGTTAGCCTAAACAACGTTGGCGACCCCTTTGTTAATGGTAACTACACCATCAACTCTAAGTGCGTCGAACGCTCAGTGCTCGACTATTACGCGTCACTTTGGAATGCCACTTGGCCCTCACAAGGTCCTTACATCGACGAAAATGGAGACTTTCAAAAAGGGGTTGGCGACAGCTATTGGGGTTATGTGCTCACAATGGGAAGCACCGAAGGAAACCTGTATGGAATGCTCAACGCTCGAGACTATCTAAGCGGAGTAATGTTACTTGAAGAAGAAATCCGCGCAGAGACAGATAAAGGCGAAACCATCTGCAACAATCAGGTCTACGCTCACTACCCTAAAACCCCACAACACAAACCCAATGCCTATACACCCGTGGCGTTTTTCTCAGAAGATACCCACTACTCAATCGTAAAAGCGATGGCGGTTGAGAAGATCGAAACATTTGGCGATCTTGGCAATCGACTCTACCCCGACGAAAACCCTGTTAACCCTGGTCAGCCTTGGCCCATGGAAGTGGAATCTGAAGGACCAACCGAGACACTACCTGCGGGCTCTGGTGCAATCGATGTGGATAAACTCATCGCGTACGTCTCCTTTTTCGCTTCCAAAGGCTATCCTATTTTGATTGTTCTTAACTGCGGAACCACATTTAAGGGCGCTTACGATGATGTCGACACCATTACCCAACGGCTAGAGCCCATCTTGAAAGAATACGACTTGTGGGAGCGCGAGGTGCTTGTTGACCCTGACGATCCAACCAGCGGATATGAAAAACGAACAGGTTACTGGCTGCACATCGATGGCGCATTAGGCGGAAGCTACGTACCCTTTATTAAGATGGCAAAAGAGAGCGGTCGTTACCGAACCTTCTTTGGTGGAAATAACGGCTACACAGGTCCAAACTTCGACTTTTCTAACCCTATGGTGCACTCAATTGTTACCAGCGGGCACAAATGGCCTGGCGCGCCTTGGCCAACAGGTGTCTATATGACCAAACAAAAATACATGGTCTCACCGCCGGATGATCCAGAGTACATCGGCTCTCCAGATACAACATTTGCTGGGTCACGAAATGGGCTTTCCCCGCTGGTTCTATGGGAATATTTCGCTAGAAACAGCTTTACCGATCAAATGAAGATGACGATGCGAGCCCAAGAGATGGCACTCTATGCCCATAATAAGCTCACTGAAGTTGCCGACTACTGGGACGCGAAGTTTGAGGGCAATAATAGCGTCTCTTTTCCTGAGAAACTTTGGTTACAAAGAACACCGCTGTCATTGTCGCTGATTTTCTGTCAACCCAACGAAGAGATCATCTTCAGATACTCGCTGGCGAAAGAAAGCACCACAGTAAAAGTGGAGAGAGATGGCAAGCTCGAAGATGAAGTGCGTCATTACGTCCACCTCTTTACGATGTGGGATGTTGATGAGCAACTGATTGATAATCTTTGTCAGGATTTGATGCAAGATGATGCGTTCAACCCCGACCTATTCCCGAAGGTAACCAGTCAGAAGTTGCACAAAGCGCGTGTTAAGAATTCACTTCGTCAGGTGCGTTTGCCTCTCAAAGGACGTTCTTTCCGCTAAGTGACAACACAGACCTCTTGTCGCCCTACAACAAGAGGTCTTTACCCATCTTCAAATTGATTTAGATCAACAGAAAGTCAATTATTGATCACACCAATAGAATGCGTCATTTCGAGAGAAGCTGGGTTTATCGTTTGAAGATTAGAGAGTTATCCAACTGAGTGTGCAGTCCAATGGACTAAACGAAAGTTTAGGTGGTTTTTTTTGCACATAGATAAACTGGCTATCACTGTCTAAGCTTTACCTCAATGTTTACCAAAGTTGGAGGGATTCCTTTTGGATAAGTTACTCACATCTGCATTTCATGCAAAACGTCGCACGGAAGTGACAAGCTTGTTTGCAAGTGAAGGTTATAAGATTGCTATGACAGATTTTGATGATGTCATTTTCGAAAGAGCCAGCGTTCAAGTTCATTGCCACTTTGATCGCTCTGCATCGATAGAGACCATCTCGATTACTGACGAAGTTCATCACGAATCACACAGTATCCTAGATGATCTCACCGCAGCCTAACGGATAAGATTCGTCGCCGCACTTGAGTAGAAACTAAAAAGCCATCGTATCAACCTACTGTCGAAAACCAGTAAGGGGACGATGGCTCTTGATTATTCAGAAATGCATTTATGTCAAATACAATATAGTTCGATATTTTTGTGAAAGCCATTTAACACTCAGTAGTGGCCTTCACCTTAATCACCAGTGGGTTCATTTCTTACTATTTCCCCTATCTATTTTTCACACCCAACCTATTTAACGTGCAAACACCGCATCGTTAGTGCTGTTTCGTTATTTGGAATGGCATACAAACACTAAAATTTCACTGGATTCCTTGCAATAAAACACTGTATTATTAGAGCAACGTTTGCGAGGACACCCTATGAAAATCATCATATTGCATGGACTCTATATGCATGGAATGGTCATGCAGCCTCTGAGTCGAAAGCTACGCAGTTATGGCTATAGAACAAAAGTCCTGACCTACAATAGCGTTGCGATCCATCAACACCGTTTGTTTAGTATGATCGACAATGCGCTGAGTCCAACAATGCCAAATATACTTGTCGGACACAGTCTGGGCGGTTTGGTGATCAAACAATACCTGCAATCTCGCCATCCAAGCACCACCAAGATTTCACACGTAGTGACCATAGGATCGCCGCTTAGAGGCGCCTCGATTGTGACTCGCTTACAAGAACTTGGCATGGGCACATTGCTAGGCAATTCCCCTCACTTTGGACTCAGCGAACATCATGACGAATGGTCTTATCCGCAAAAGCTCGGCAGCATTGCTGGTACGTTGCCTATTGGTGCTCGAGCCCTACTGTTGATGGACAGACGGCTTCCTTCAGACGGTACGGTCACGGTTGAAGAAACTAAGATCCGCGGAATGACGGATCACATAGAGACGCCAAAAAGCCACACTAGCTTGATTTACAGTACTTTCGTACCCGACCAAATACACCACTTTATTGAAAACGACGAATTTCAGCACTAACGCGTTGAAATCGCTTCAGATGAGGTGTCGGTTGTCGATATGATTGAAGTTAAACAGTATTAAAAATGGTAAAATTATTTATGCGTAAAGACGTTGTCATCGGGTTGTTCTGTATTATGTTCAGTTTGCTTGGTGTCATTTTCGTGCTCGCCGGTGATTCGCAAACGCCTGTCTCGCACTGGCCATTAGAAGCATTTGCAGGGCTGGTATTTTCTCTCGCATGGGGGCTAGGTCTGTCTGACCTCAATGCTATTGTTTTAAGCCTCATGCTCATAAACCTGTTTGCCTTTATCGCCTTTGTGGTTGGCCGTCAGCTTTCAAGAAAAGTATAAAATGTATAAACCTATTGAATGATAATAAGTCTTTACCTTTGAACCAGTTATCTCTCATCTAGAGAGTGGCAAACGAGAATATCCCAACCATTCTTGGCACAGCCTCTCCTTTTTTGCCCTGTTATATTTATTAATATATCGATAGAAAACGAATAAAGTTAAATTCAGTTCACAAAATCCATACCAGAACAACTCCATTCCTAAAACCTTGATATGGGTAATATTAGCTTAAATTCTATTTATATAGCCTATGCAAATGTGTTGAATCATAGTCCAGCAATATTTGCATCCTTCTTCATTAGATGCATGTAAAACTGTTCAAGGCCGAACTATTACGAGGTGGTTAATGGGAATGTTTCACTGCTATCTATTTGAAGCAAAATCGATCCAAGGGTATTTATTCCAATCTGGAAAACTCAAAGATGTCATTTCAGCATCGGAGCGACTCGATAAGTTGATAGACTCAGGATTGGATGACAATGGAAACACCGTATCAAGTGTTCTAAGTCATGTAATAACTGCTGCTAACTTAACATCAGACATCCATGTTGATTATTCAACCGAAACCGGACCTAGTGAAAAAACCTCGCTTCGTTTTCTTCGCTGTAAAGGGGGCGCTTTCTACTGCTACTCCAACGAGAAACAGGCGGTTCAACGCTTAAGATCACTTTGGACGCTTACCCTCAACCAGTTATTTCCATCTCTAGAATACATAGATGCGCTAACAGAATCTGACTCACTACAAGATGGCATCGATGAAGCCTTCAAAGCACTTGCAGCCAGCCGAAATAAGCCTCAAGTAAAACTACCGCTAGCATTGACGATCTTTGAACGCTATCAAAGAACGGGCAAAAGCGCCGTTCCATTAAGCGCGCAGGCGATGAAGGCAAAACATGAAGAAGAAGATAAAGATCGCTCCCTTGATATTGATGTAGAAAAACATCGTCAAGCCTACCAGACATTAGAAATGCGTGATAATTCATCATTGCAAAAGAAATATACTCCACCCGAAATCACCGTCGACTATCCATTAAACTTTAATACCCAATTTCCGTTTCAATCAGAGCAAAAACTAAAAGATCTAGGCGCCGAGCAAAGAGAAGCAATCAAGGACATTGCGTTAATTCATATTGACGGTAACGGTATGGGCCTTCTACTGATGGCGTTGAAAGAGAAACTAAAAGTTCTAAGTGATGAGGAATATTTAAAGGGATTTAGAACCTTCTCTGACGCTTTAGAAAAAGCAACTGTCCGAGCTGCACGAATGGCAACGTTGAAGCTCTACGAAACTGTCAGGATAGAGCTTGACGAAAATCCACAAAATAGAATTACCTTACCGATGCGCCCAATCGTACTAGGTGGTGACGACGTGACACTCTATTGTCGCGCAGATCTTGCACTAGACTACGCAAAACAATTTTGCAAAGAGTTCAAAAAAGAGTCACAAATTGCACTAGAACCAGTATTTAAGAGCTACTTCAGAAAAAGTGAAAGCCACCTTCATCCCTACATTACAGCAAGTGGCGGCATTTTGTACCAAAAAGCCAGCCACCCGTTTACCCAATCCCACGATCTTGTTGAACTATTAGCCCTCAAGGCCAAAAAGCTAACAAAGAGCATCTACGGCACCGACGACAAAACCAAGGTCGGCCCAGCAGCCCTTGCTTTATACCGCATATCGAATGCAACCCAAACCACATTGGAAGATTTGATTGAAAATGCGCATATTCACACAATGGATTCAGGTGAGATAATTCAACTTGGCCAAAATGCTTACTTCGTAGACGACGAAAATATCGACGGTAAAGTAACTCATCATCAATCCCTACCAACATTAGAAAAACTCAGAGACCAAAGTGATATTTCCATTAAACGGTGGAGAAAAATTGCTACGTTTCTCGCTCAGGGAGACCTTCAAGAGGCAATTCGGATTTTTGACAGAGCGGTAGTACTTGCAAACAAAGAGGAAAGCGGAAAAGAAAAACAACTTCTGAGCGTTGAATTGCTAAAAGTGCTTGCGAAGCAAACAAGTGGATTCGAACATTTTTACTGGCCTACGGATAGTTCGCACGGCTACCAAACTATCATCTCAGACCTTTTGATCATCGACCATTACAAACCATTAGATTTAAAGGTACAAGACAAGGAGCCCGCAGATGCCTAACCAACAACTGACTCTTAGTTTTGATATTCGCTCAGAATGGCATATTAGTACAGGTGATGAGGGCGGAGCATACGCCGACGCTTTGATGCTAAAAGATCAAAACCATTTGCCCTATATCTCCGGTCGCTCAGTTAGAGGCCTACTCAAAGAAGCGTTTCAGATAGCGCAAGACAACCAATGGCTTGTAGATCAACCCCATCTAGTCAATCTCTTATTTGGTGAAGAGGGAGAACAGACCTCTTCGCAAGGCCTCCTTAGAATTACCAATGCAACATTAAGTGGAGAAGAGATCGCTTATTTTAAGGAGCATAAACAGAGTGGTGCCCATAAACAGTTGTACAGAGTTCACTACGCCACCGCCATAGACAACCGCACCGGTGTTGCCAAAGAAGGTAGCCTACGAGGAATGGAAGTCGCAGCACCAATGACGCTTACCTCCACAGTGAGCCTCAACAACCACCACCCTAATGTTAATGAGTTTGATAACTCTACACTGGTTGAACTTATCAATAGTGTTACTCCCCTTATCACTAACGTCGGCGCAAAAAAACACCGCGGCTACGGGCAAGCCTTCGTCACCGTTGACATTCGCCAAGGAGGCAAATAATGCGACTCTACTTCAGCCTCAAAACCATCGACCCAATCATTGTCAGCCAAAATACAGCAACGACTATGAATCATAAAGGGTTGGACTATATTCCCGGCAGCACTCTACTTGGCGTAGTTGCTTCTTCACTCTACAGCCAGATCGACGATAGCGAATCTTGGGATATGTTCCACAGTGGCCAAGTTCAGTTCGGGCCATGCTATCCAGTTGCCGACCAGCAGCTATGCTTACCTACTCCATCAAGCTGGCACTTCGACAAATTGGCAACACCCATTATCAACAGCCAATACCAAGCTGATGAGATCAGCAATCATGCAAACAAAAGCTTCGAACGCGATAAGCAGACTCAATATAAGCAGTGTCGTGACGGTTATATAAATGCCAATGGTAAAGTCGCCAATGTACAACGAAATATCGTCACCAAAACCGCAATAGATCGCTCGAAAGGCACGGTAAAAGAAAGTCAGCTATTTTCATACTCTTATATCGAGCCAGGACAAACCTTTATTGGCTGGGTTTACTGTGAAACTGAGCAACAGAGAAAGCATATCACCACACATTTATTCGGAGAAAAGCACATTGGACGTTCGAAGAATAGTGAGTTTGGCCGAGTAAAAATCACAGAGCAAACAACCCTATCTGATCCCCAACCAAACAATACCAATGATGAGTTAGTTCTTTGGTGCCTCTCTGACAGCCAATGCGTCAATAAACTAGGGCTCCCAACGCTAACGCCTAGCTTAGCCGAGCTAACTGATGGCGCAAATGGTGAGTTAGACTACAGTCGCAGCTTTATTCGCCATAACAGTGCCAGCCGATTTAATCAAACGAGAGGAGGCCTAGACAGTGAACAAACCTGCATTGCTAAAGGTTCAGTTCTGGTTTTCAAAAACGTCTCGATCTCTGAGAGTCAACTACTCACACTCGCAAATAAAGGCATTGGCATAAATCGCCAACAAGGGCTGGGTTGGGTCTATGTCAATCCCGAATGGGCGAATTCTTCCACGCTCTCTGAAGGGCTTTTCTCAGCGAAAAGCATCGATATTCGCTCAAACACCCAACTACAAAAGGGTACTAAGCCATGCTCTCCGTTAACTCAATGGGTTGCAGCAAAACTAAATACCCAGCAAGAAGCACAAAGCCAACGAGAACAAGCACAACAGCTTGCTGCTAGCATAGTGACAGCCTATGACAACGCTAGGAATTACAATCATATTGCTGCTAGCCATATTGCGGGTCCAACACGCACTCAATGGGGAAGAGTGAGAGACGTCCTGCGCCACGATGTCGAGCACTGGCTAATCACCCTATTTATGGACCAGCACGCGATATGTAAACCCAAAAATGACGAACTTGGCTGGGGTATTCACTGGCACAACGGGACTCGCCTGATCCAGTTTGCAGATCACTGCTTAGAACAGTGGCAACAACACCAACCAAGTACACTAGTTCAGACGTTAGAACTGCTTTCCCAATACGATCTTGCAACTCAAACAGACCTTGAGAAAGCCAAGAAGCGTTTTCTAAATAAGGAGACACAAGCGCAGCAAGGAGTCATCGCATGAAAATTGTCGCAACAAAATTAGTTCTAGAAACTCTAAGTCCAATGGCTATTAACAGTGGCCTGCGAGAGTTTGGTTTTGATAGCGAGCTAGTACGAGACATTAACGGCTTACCAATGCTCCCTGCAACTGCGTTTGCTGGCCAACTTTCACACCACTGTGAAAAACACTTGGGCACAGAAATGAAAGAGAAGTGGTTTGGCACGACAGTACAAGCATCAACCCTTTCTATTTCAAATGGCACCTTGCTTGACAGCAGTAACACCCCTGTCAGAAACTTCATTTCCCAAGAAGAAATAAGCAGAGATCCTTTGCTTTCACTATGTGTGCTAGAAAGACCTCATCACAGAGAACGTGTCGCCATTAATGATAGAGGTGTCGCTCGTGATACCGGAAAGTTTGACCAAATATTGCTACCAGCGGGAGTTCGCTTTGAAGTGAGCCTACATTGGTCAGATCAAAGCCGTGAAGATGGCCGCAAACTAAACGTAGATGAGTGGCATCAACTTCTCTCACTAATAGACTTACGAACCTTTGCTTTGGGCTCAAGTACGCGCAACGGTCTAGGTAACATTGCTATCATAGAAAGTACAGAGCAAGAATTTGATTTACTTGGAAATCAAGACGAAGCAGAGCGATTCGCACAATTTCGCAGCTCTGTACGCCCGCATGAACACCAACTGAAACAACAACTTGACCAAACGCGTCCAGCATTTCAACCTTATCGCTCAATTACACTCAAAGCTCTTGATAACTGGCGCTGTGGCAGTGGTGTAAACCTTCTCAGAAAAGAGCAAACATCCAAACACTACGAAGATTACTCACCAGATATACTCACCTACAGTGAGCCGTCGATCATCTGGAAAAACGACAAGGCGGAGGTTAGTGAACCCAAAGCCGTTTTATGCGGCAGTAGCATTAAAGGCATGTTAGCACACCGCCTTGCGTTTCACCTCAATCGTCATACAAACCGTTGGGCCGAAACACTAGGAGAAGCAAAACACGACCAGTGGCAAAGCAAACCGGAACAACTTAAAGAACTACTGGGTGACAGTGATGACAAACATCAAAACAGCCTGGCTGGAATTTTGTATGTGGATGATGCCCTACTCAACTATGAACACACCACCCTACGCTTCCACAACAGTATTGACCGATTTACTGGCGGAGTAAGACAAGGCGCACTTTACAGTGAAGAACTGCTTTATCAACCAGAGTTCACCATAAACCTCTATTTAACCGAGCCTTATGAAACTCTAGAAGAACCGCTCAAGTTTGCATTAGAAAATACGATCGAGGACCTAGAGCTAGGTTTACTACCTATGGGCGCAGGCAGTGGCCGAGGCACTAGCCTAGTTATGGCAAAAGCATTACAGGAAGAAGCATAAGATGAGCATTGAGTTATATAACAGCCTTGCTGATTACGAAGCATTTAACGGTGTTAACCTACCGAAGATAACGCCAGCAAGCATAACAATCACCCCTTCCTCAGGTTCTATAGATAAAATACTGGAACAAATCGCTCAGTTTAAGCCAGCAGAAGGTTGGGTGATGTATCGAGATTGCGTCTCTATTTCTCCGACTCTCCCCACACGTAAAGACATACTTGAAGCAGAATACACAAATGGCAATGACAGTTTGATCATCAAACACTTAGGTGACTCAACCTATATGGCCACTCATATAGCCAGCTCTGCCACTGACGACACTACAAGAAGTGGTTATGTGCAACAGCAGATCTATGTCAGAAATGACCTTAAAGCCAGCGCGACCACTGCAACCTACCGAATTTGGTACCAAGAGCAAGATCACAAATGGAGTCCGCTTGTTCAACAATTTATTGGGTTTGATCTTCCACAACCTAACGTACAAGGAGACGCATGATGGCCGAGGTACACGCACCCTACCACTTTGTTCCACTGTCTAAGTGGGTTTACATGCCCGATTGGGCACACCTTGTTAGCCACGATGTACCTTTTGAAGATGGGGTTTCTGGCGTCATCGAATATACTCTTACCAACCACACTCCATTATGTGTCGGTGATACTCAAGATAAAAACGGCATTTTAAAGTTTGCTCGCAATCCCAAAGGCGAACTTGTTATTCCAAGCAGTAGCCTAAAAGGAATGATCCGCAGCGTATTGGAAATAGCCAGTTTTGGTAAGCTCTCTCAAGTAGATGACAAACACTTTGCGTATCGCGATTTTCAAGATACGAAGTACAAAAGTTGGGTAGAGAACAACCAAGAGCGACAAGCTGGGTGGATCAAGTATGATGCTGAGTTACGCCAATGGACGTTCAGAAAAGCCAAGCATACGGTACTCTTTTTAGATGAATTTAGGCAAGCTCTAAAAAATCGCATATCAACTTCTCGCCATGGCTCACATGGCTATGAAAAGTATGAACAGTTCCCTCTTAGCAAAACCTTTCAGTTCAATCTAAAACCAAGAGAGTTTGTCTATGAAACGTCAAACGCTCAAAGTCAGACGGTTCAACGAGCAAAAATAGACAGAAACGGACAATGTGTTGGACACGCTATATTTAGTAGTTTCCGACCTTCAATCTATCCAATGAGTGCCGATAAAAAAAATGTAAAACTGAAACGATACCAACTCGAGAAAAGTGACCTTCAAGTCTGCACCCAACGGACAGAGTTTAGCTACGCATTTTATGACGTCGATGACTGCCCCTTCGCACCAAACAACTTTAACCATGTAGTCGCACAACTGTTTGAAAGCCATGAGCCAAAACAAGTAGAAATGATGAAACGCCATGCACACCCTGAGTATGGTATCCCCGTATTTGCTAAAGCAAATGGACAAGTAGTCTCTGCGCTAGGCTTCTCTAAACTACCCAAAATCAAATACAACAATTCGGTTCATGGCCTTATCCACTCAGCAACTGAGGCACACCTGTCAAACAGTTACTTTGACATGGCCGAACTTATCTTTGGAACACTAAGAGACAAAGAGCTGAGTTTAAAGAGTCGAGTTCATTTCAGTGACGCAACTTGCTTATCTAAACCGGATATGCTCCAAACACCAAACGTAGTGCTGAGCGAACCGCGAGCGACCTTTTACCCCAATTACATCGAGCAGAGTAAGAAAGGAGCATTAAGCAACTACAATCATCCCGACGCAACACCATCTGGCGTAAAACGTTACGTTAGCAAGTCTCCAAAACATGACAACCTATCTGAATTTAAAGCCACAGATAAGCAAGACAAAGTCAGCCATCGTTTTGAACTATGTGCTAGAAACGCTTGCTTCCAAGGTCAAATTGTTTTCCACAATTTAAAACCCGTTGAACTCTCTGCTTTACTTTGGAGCCTAGAGTTGCAAGGCAATTACCATCAAATCGGCCACGGAAAACCTTTT
Source organism: Vibrio sp. MarTm2 (assembly GCF_027587055.1). NCBI lineage: Bacteria > Pseudomonadati > Pseudomonadota > Gammaproteobacteria > Vibrionales > Vibrionaceae > Vibrio > Vibrio sp. MarTm2. The sequence goes on from NZ_JAPPTK010000008.1 coordinate 102,119, forward strand.
GGTGCGGGAGCAATAAAAATTGCTCCAACAGTGACTCGGGTTAAAGCAAATAACGGTAGAGACATCACCAACAATGATATCGATCCCGCCCTATTTGAGTCGAGTATGAATCGCCATTACCCCAACCATGATGAGCAGGGGTGGAAGACCTCCCCGCAAATAACCTATCTATTAGAAACGGCGAACCTTGAAGCAAATCAGGATGTTGATACTCGATACATGTCTTTAGACGACAAAGAGTTTCAAGACGCTAAGAAGGATAACAAAGCTCTTGCCTCTCTTCGCTCTTTACCAAGAGCAGAGAGGTTAACTAACGCCGCTACCAGCGTGAGTCTTTCATTTGGGCGCGGTAGATTAAATCGACTGTTTGACAAAACTTCAGAGTTCGATAGCAAGCTTCTCGAGCAACAACAACAGAAACTTGAAGCACTTAAAAAAGAGCATGAAGAGAAGCAACAGCAAGAACTGGAACAGCAAAAGCGTGATGCGATGAGCACTCATGAACTCAAACTTCACGATCTAACCATCAACTTAGAGCGTGTAGACCAAACCGAACGTCCGCCACTGCTAAGAGAGGCGATCACGTTTTTCTTAGAAAACGCAGACAACTCAGAGAGAGGCATGGCATTACAACTCTACACAATGGCCCGCAAATATGACTTTCATCAAAAGCCAAAGAGACGTGCTAAAGAACAGAAAGCGAGGCTTGCTGAACTTAAAGAACTGTACGGGCTTGATGTATGACCCAACATCCACTCATTGAGTTATGTCAGCATTTTAGGCTACTTAAGCTGCACATTACCGTGCAGCTTGAGCGAGATACCCATTTGCCACCCTTTAAAGGCTCACTTCTGCACGGCTGGTTTGGGCAATCCTTGGCGCGTACCGAGCCGCAGGCTTACTTTGTTTTTTTTGGTGAACACGCCAATCAACAACCTAAGCCTTATGCCATAACGCCAAGTTGTGACCACAAAACCGAATGGCGCAAAGGAGAATTCTACAGTTTTGAGCTGACTTTGTTTGGGGATGCGGTCGGATTAGATCGACAAGTCATAAATGCACTAACACAGGGGGCGAAACTGGGCTGGGGAGAACAAAAAACACCGATTAATATTATGTCGATTAGCTCATTGACACCCGTCGGGCTAAAAGCGGGAATGCATATTACCAACCTTGCGGACTGGTTGACCATTCCCTACTACCAAGCTAATGCTGAAACCGCGATAGAATTTATAACCCCCGTAAGATTGAAACATCAAGATAGGCTCATCAATACATTCGTCGATGATGCCCCCTTTTGGCTCAATCATATTCTTAGGCGGTTAAAGCAACTGACCACATTCTGGGTTGCCGACGATCCAAAGCTAATCAACACACTTTACTTGGCAGCCCAAGTAAGTGGAGATTGGCAAGTAACCAGCTCAAGCTATTATGAAGATTGGCAGCGCTATTCTGCCAAACAACAATCACTCATCCCTTTTGGGGGTGTTCAAGGTCAAGTGCAATTTAATGGCGATATTGCACCATTGGTCCCTTGGCTTGCGATTGGAGAACAACTGCAAATAGGCGGAAAGAGTACATTTGGATTAGGGAAATATCGATTAATCTTGCCAGATTAATCGGCAAACCATTAAAAATAGATATGAATAAAGGCGGATTTCCAAGCACGCCTTTAAAAACAATAGTTTAGAAACTGGCTAACAAGTGAAAGCAGTAGAGTAATGACTAGTTATGCACAATATCCAACTAGAAAAACTAATGCGTAAAATTTTGAAGCAGAGCACCTTTCTAACCCTTGCCCCACAAGGGCTGTGAGGGGTAGAGTATTAGACGTACCCGGTTTAGACGGGATTAAGACAAATGAATCGTGCCTGCCGGCAAAAGGATGGCATCGTATTAGACGTACCCGGTTTAGACGGGATTAAGACATGTCGAAAAGAATTAAGCTGCTTTAGACAGCTTTGTATTAGACGTACCCGGTTTAGACGGGATTAAGACCTTTTTGTATTTCCTCTTCGAGCAAGATTTTATCCTGCTCGTATTAGACGTACCCGGTTTAGACGGGATTAAGACTAGAACAATAACATTAATTAGTTTTTTCATAAGTCGTATTAGACGTACCCGGTTTAGACGGGATTAAGACCAATTGATAGGTATTTAAAAATCTTAGCGACCAGTATTAGACGTACCCGGTTTAGACGGGATTAAGACACAACGTTCGTAGGCTTCCCAGCCTTTGTCAAGGTATTAGACGTACCCGGTTTAGACGGGATTAAGACTTATTGAGTTAAACTACAAAATAGAGTTTAGGTACTCGTATTAGACGTACCCGGTTTAGACGGGATTCTGTACCAGTCACACAAGATGCCTTAAGCCTCGAACACTACCTAATCATTACACCGGTACCTTTATGCTAAACGAGCCACATACCCAAGCAGCGCTTTGGAGAGACAACCCAATTTCCATTATCACTCCTCTTTTGCAACCGAACACCCAGTGTAAAGAGTTAGTACTCCTGCACCCTACGACTAGCGAGCCTGATGAATTGCAACGATTTCTTTCACACAGAGGCATTAAGCTCACAAGCGTTCCGTACAATCCAACGGACTTTTCTCCAGAAACATTAAAACCATACAGCGTACAGGCGATCAACCTTTCCCAAGGCAATATGGGTGAAAAAGACAAACTCCTGACTTGGGCAAGAGAAAACGACATCCCCTGCTACTGGCTAGATCATCAGACCGACACTATGTCGTTTCTTTCACCCCATTGCGACCAACCTATCCCCATTGCAGACAAGCTCAAAATCGAAGAGTTCTTGAGCTTAAAGGGAATACAAGTCACCGAGATAGAGCGAAATCCGCCCAACTACAGCGATTGGATCAAAGTCGCCAATCAATGGGTGAACAACCTTTCTAGGTACGCAAAAGGGTTTCGCACCCTCAACTATTTAGCGAAAACGGCCAATGCTAACAATCACTTAACCGAGGCGTTAACCCTTGCTCAACAGAACAATTTAGCGTTACGACGAATGGTTGATGACCTAGAGCAAAATGGCTTGCTCGCTAGACACGAAGACAAACTGCAATTTGCCAACGCCGATGCAAAACGATTCTGCAATGGTATTTGGCTGGAGTATTACGCGTTTGCACAGTTGAAAGAGCTCAAAAAATCACGATCGGATGTTCAAGATATTGCGATGAGTGTCAAAGTAGAGCGAGGGGATAAAAACAACCCATTGCGCAATGAGGTTGATGTCATGGCTCTAATCAATAACCGCTTATATATAATCGAGTGCAAAACGGGCATGCTGAAACCACAAGAAAGCCAACTCGCGCTCTATCGATTAGACTCTCTCGCCGAAGTTTTCGGACCACTAACACAAGGCGCATTGCTGAGTTTTGATAGCATCTCTCCGCTTATTAAACGAAGAGCCAATGAAATCAATATCAACGTGTTGGACAGCAAGAATATGGTTCAGGTAAAAAATGCAATCGATAAACGAGCTTCGGTGTTTTCAACTCCAGAACAAGCTAGCCTAGAATATTAAAAGGGCTTAAAGCATCAATACAACATGCGCTGTTATTGATGCTTTGTTTGATTACTGAATAGGTCTTTGAATTACCAAGTCATATTTATGCAATTTGCCATCTGTTTGGTTGATGTACTCAAATTTGCTCTTCTTGTGTAAGGTTGCCATAGAGGCCGCTATTGACATGTCCGCAGTCCCGCCAGTCACGCCCACTACAATATCTCGGGAATCGATGCCTTCGGTCTCTAGCGATTCAATACAATCGCAATACTGAGTATATATCGTCTCAATATCGGCCTTGTTTTTGTCTAGCTCCCAAGTGTGTAAGGTGGCGTTTTCTAGCTCAGGGTAGCCTTTAAGCCACTTTTCTATATCAGCTTTATGTTCGATAGCGCCTATCTTTTGCCCATCTTCTTTTTCTCCGGACACCGTATACACTAAAACGATATTTTTGAGCTCTGAGTTAAGATTCTCTTTTATACTTCTTATGATCGTTCCCCAATTCCAGAGAAAACCTAGCGCTTGAATGGTATTTATGTCTTCCTCGAGTGAACACTGCTTTAGACAAAACTGAGTTTCTGGCTCACCTTTTACCTGGAAGATGATACCTTTTTCACTGATACTCGAAGGCTCTGAAGCAACAAATTTATTTATCGAAACATTTAGAATCAGCGCTTTAGCAGGCTCTTCCCCAGCTTTTTTCAAAGAAGTGATGGGGCGAAACCAGGCTTGTCCTTGCTTATACAGCAACAGCGTAAAAGTCAGGCTCATCGCAGTCAGTAGCAAAAAAGCCATAATTGTGCCTGACGTTCCGATAACATAAGTATGTAATCTCGGCGATAGGTTATAAACAATGTCCGTTAACCAAACAAACATATCTCCGCCCGCGACCAAGTCTCCGAGCCAACTAATAGAAAGAATTGACATCACCGAAATCAGCCAAAGATAAAATCGATAGTGCGTGCGGAAAAAGAGCTTTATCTGCTTCATATCATTACCTTATTGTTATCCGTTCATTTTCAATCCATAGCCCCAAAGGCGTTCCCTGCTGACCGCTACCATCAAACACTCGTCGTTTTGGCCATTCGCCTTTGACATACACTTGAGCAGGCGCAATATACGCCACAATATCGGCCGGGAAATGCTCGAGCAAAAATTTCTTCAAGCTGTTCTTTTTATCGTTTAAAAATTTTGCACTCATACCGTAATTGAGTTCGAGATAAGTTCGCGCTATCGTTTGTTCGCCAGCCCCACGCAGTAATACATCAGATTCCGTTAAACGCGTCGCTCTATCGCGAAACTCTCGCATAAATGAGAACTTATCTCCCTCAAGCAAAGCCGCTGAATGATCTTGCGGGCGCAATGCTGCAATGATTTCAAGCTGTTGAAGCAGCTGATCGGCTAACCAGAGATTATCGGGATCATTATTCGACATCACGATCGGTTGGGAATCGGTGCGGCATTGATTTACAGCAATCATTGCGTAAAAGGCCAGCTCAAGCGGTTTGGAACTAAAATCAATCACTTTATCGAGGATGGTCACCCGCTTTTGTACAAGATGAAATACTAAACGAATCTCATCAGGGTTTTGCATCGCATTTTGGTAGTAAGTCAGATCTCTATACGACTGCTTTTCCAAACACGATAGGCTGCCTTTGGTGTGAATGTCTTTATGTCTGATAAATGGGATTTCCGCTAGTGTTACCGCCGCCTTGCTTGCGTCAATGTGGCTATTGCCATCGCGTGCAGGAATGGCATGGGTTGTCGGTGTAGGGTAATAGAAATGACGATTGCCTTCGTACAACTCGTCAACGAGAACATGAGAGAGTTTATCGCCCTCGCGAGCAAACAAGGCTAACGCATAACCTAAAAAGAAGGTCATGGTTTTACGTCCACCAGCAAGTGAAGCATGCAACCGAACTTGAGGGTCGTCCTGCGAGCAAATCTGAGCGACATGACGCACAATAAACGTCGCTAGAGCTTCGTGGTCTTGCTTGGATCGAGCATCACTGACAGGCGCCCCATGCTCATCCGGAATGACGAAAATTAAGTCTTCTCGAAGCTGAGGCACAGGGCGGTGGTAATCACGGCACAGTTTTTCCAGCATCGACATTTGGTGGTCATCTTTGGTCAGCAGCCCCAGAATAATCTGCTCCTTCCCTAGACTGGTAGTGATCACTTGAATTTCATCGGGCCAACTCCAGTCAGCACCACTTTGTTGTTCTTGATGAATACCATATAGCGTTTCGGTAATAACCTGCGGGGTAAGCCCAGCAATACTCAATAACACATTCTTTTTCATACTATGCCCTTCTTTTTCCACCATGATAAACGCTAGAGGCACAACCAGAGTTCAAAACAAATTTGCGCAAAGACTCCCTGTTCAATAACGCTATATTCTTCAGCCGTCGGCCACAAATACAGCATCAATATGCATTTATTTGATCTAAAACTTACAGAGTTAAAAACCCTGTGCTTAAGTTCGCAAAATACATTTAAGCAAAGCGATAATTTATATGAATAAAACTCAGATAATCAAGTTGATAGGAGAGTACCGTGCGTTATCTCGTCACACCCTATGACGGCGTCGAGCAATGGCTTCAAGGCAACAATATAGCCTTCGATCAAAGGCTAGAAAAAATAGACGCTATTGATGTTGCTCCCGGCGATTGCATTATTGGCCAATTAGACATTCAGCAGGTCAAAATGCTTAACCGAAAACGAGCCGACTATGAACACCTGCTGGTTGACTTACCTAAGGGAATTGCCCCTGAAAAAGTGACTCCACAACTGCTTGACTCATACAACGCCAAAATAAGTAAAACGTATGTTTCGCTTGCAGGAGAAGGGAGATGGGCTGTGTTTAAAAGAAAGACAAGGACGCAGTGGTTAAAGTGTATTAGTTCGTTTAGCGAGCTGGAACGAAAACCCATAGCAATCTGGTTTTATACCACCGCTTCCCTACTCTGTTTTGCTTGGTTTGGGGATATGCTTTCTGGTAGCCATTTGTTCCAGTGGGTCCCTTATATTGGTGACCAAAATCCAAGCCCTAAAGAGGTCGATATTTTCCCCACAGCAATTAGCTTTCTATGTTACGCGTTTTTCTCTGCTCAGCTCATACGCGTAGGTAAGAAACTGCTCCCCCCTATCCGAAAAATCCGTGTTACGGACACCAAAAAGCCCAAGAAAGTGCTTGTTCATACGTTATCGGTTTATCACGCCCTGCCCGAGAAACTCGCCACAGGCGAATGGCAAATTACAATTTCCAACCGTAATAGTTCTGAACATGCTTCACTCATATTGAGTGGTGACTTACAGCACGATATCAAAGAGCTGACTAAGCTTGAGAAACAAGGCTTTAGTTGGAACGGCACTCAGTTGCTAAGAGCGTTGTCGGCCCATATTGACAGATTGGAGTTATTGGTATTAATCGGCACCAAACCCGACAACCGAAGTAGTGGCTCGTTTCAATATGCTGCGCCAATGAAAAGCTTCCTTGCAAGTTTTTTGAACTCTGAAACAGCAGCGATCCAAATTGAGCAAGAAAGACTCGACGCCATCAACGTCAGTGACGCCTATTCAACGCTGAATGACATTCTTGAGCGCATCGCAACAGAGACTCACTACTCGAACAAAAACATGTGTGTCGATATTACGGGCGCGACTGCGGCCATCAGTTGTGCTTGCGCCATGGTGACTTTGCACAGCAATGCGCAGTTTCAATATGTCACGACAGATGGTCAAGGCAAAGTGTACCAACAAGACCTGATGTACATAACGTCACCAGCGAAAGTAACGCCCTAAAACACAAAACAAATTTGCGTAAATCATCGGTTTTCGCATCTGCACATATCATGACTGACATACGCAAAGCGCGTTATCCCCATAAGGGACACCAAAGTAAAAGGAGAAATTATGTTAGTTGTGATCTTGTGGCTTATATTTTCGATCATTGTAGGCAGTGTAGCGAGTGGAAAAGGACGAAGTGGTATTGGCTTTTTCTTTGTATCGCTAATTCTATCTCCTTTGATCGGGTTGATCATCGTTCTTGTTATTCAGCCAAATCAAGAAACCGTCGAGCAAAGGGCTCTCGAAACTGGGCAACAAAAGCGCTGCCCTAAATGCAGTGAACTGGTTAGAGCGGAAGCCGCAATGTGCAAACACTGTGGTACGGAACTAGAACAACCAACTCAAGCCTAGTCAATAATCTAGGGTGACCGGTCCGGCTGCCGGTCACTCAAAAGGAATCACTCCAATAGGAGATACGTGATGAGATTCACCCAATCATTGAAAATAGTGATGACCTTCATATCAGTGGCATTCTTCTCCCGCTGCGCATTCGCCTACACTTCAGGCAACTATCCTCGCCTTGCTCAAATCCCCATTCCTTCGCAGTCGCTCACTCTCAGTCAAGGTGAACACCCGATCAGCTATGCCATTGAGCAAGGCATGGCAACCTCTTTGCTAAACCAGTCAGAACTCAATGCAAATTGGCAGTACCTTGTACCAAGCGCCAATTTTTCTGATGACTACCTATATCGGCGCATAACCTCGAACTCACTTCTTCTAGTAGTAACTCCGGTTATTAAGGACGTCGTTTGCGCAGAATATCGGTTTAGGCACAGACTCGAACAATCCACTCACTGTGCAAAAATGCAAAACAGTCACAAAAGTAAGTTAGAGGCCATGCCGTTCGTCTCGGGACAATTTACAAACTCACCAGCAATCAATGACTACGAAGACCGAAAACAACGAATTAGTTATAAGGCTTATCTTCCCGCAAGCACCAAAAGCCCTCTGAGCACACTCGAAGGTAGCATTCATGAGTTAGGTACCTTCTTTGGCCGCTTTGCGCCGAATAACAGCTTGGTGCTTCATCTTAGATTAAATTTCTTCGCGTTGGATGGTGATGGTTTTCGCGGCTCTCGCATCAACACCAAGCCCATATCACTTTGGGTCGTGCTTCCATCAGCCAAGGAGTTAAGCCGAAAACCCGATCAGCAGATGGCCGCTAAATTTGCATTGGAACGAGCACAACTCCTATTAATCGGTAAACAAAGCGCCTGGTAACGTTTTCAAAACCACAAGAAGGGACATGGTCATGGCACTAGAGTTGTCACTGGATGATTTGCAAACGGGTTGGAAAAAAGTCGCGAGTAACAAAGGCATGCCAGGGAGTGATGGCGTGAGCATACAGCGGTATCAAGAAAGTCTTGACCGTCATCTGCTTGAATTAGCCCAAGAGTGGAACAGCAATACCTACCAACCCTCACCGTATAGAAAAGTAACCATCCAGAAAGCCAACAACAAACAACGGGAGTTGGCAATACCGAGTGTGAAAGACAGAATTATTCATACTGCCATCACTCAAAAACTGCTAAACACCTTTGAGCCAGAATTTGAACATATTAGCTATGGCTACCGACCCAACCGTTCCTACACCCATGCCATTCGCCACATCGAACAACTACGCGATCAAGGCTACTCCACCGTGATCGACGCCGATATACAGGGTTACTTTGACCACATATGCCACGACACGTTAACCGAACTGCTGGCGCGTTACCTCCCTGAGGACTGGGTCCAAGCCATTACTCACACGCTACTCAGCCATCAAGCGGTAGACGGTGAACTTTGTTTTGGCGTTGATCACGGTTTTGGAATACCACAGGGGTCCCCACTCTCTCCTATACTCGCAAACCTGTACTTAGATGGTTTTGACGAGGCCCTATTAGATCGGGGCGAACAAATAATACGTTATGCAGACGACTTTGTGGTGCTGCTGCCAAGTGAAGAGCGAGCCCAATCATGTTTGGCATTCATTACTGACTTTCTTGACCAGCTAAAATTAACCCTTAACTGTGAAAAGACTCGCGTTGTATCGTTTCAAGATGGCTTTACATTTTTAGGGGTGACGTTTCTTGACAATATGGTGCTCCCTCTTAAAGCGCACACCGAAAAAGCACTGGTTAACATCGGAAAGTATGAACTCGAACTCAATGAAGACGATATCGACTCACTTGATAATGAAGAAGACCAATCGCTAAACCACACACTATGGCACTCTGCCCTTCCTCCCGCATTGCGCAGCTTACAATCCGCCATTTTTGACGATGATTCGGCCCTACCTATCGAGCCCGACAGCTCTAGAATCGAGCGTCTATCACTGAATCACGTGGCTCGGCTAAAGCTGGTGTACATCCATAAACAAGGCGCGGCGATTCACAAGCGTGGCAACAGGCTTAATGTTTTCTCACAAGGTAAAGCAATCCAATCGATACCAGCAAACTGTATAGATATGATCTTGTGTTTTGGAGCTATACACCTTACCACATCGGTACAGCGCTTCTGCTTGGAAAACGATATAAGTGTCGTTTGGTTGACTCAATCTGGGCAATATTTAGGTTGTTTGTCGGCGCCTTTTCAAGGTGACCCTATGCTCGCTCAGGCGCAAGTCACAAGCAGAATGCAGCTTGATACACGATTAGCGTTGGTTCGCTTTTTTCTGCGCAGCAAAATCAACAATAACCTCGGGGTAATGAGACGCCACACACACAAAAGACAGCGAGATAAGCCTGCAGAAAAACGCATAGTACAACTGCGCGACCAACTCGAATCACAAAAAAGTGTTGCGAGTATGCGAGGGACAGAGGGCGCGGCAGCCCGAGAATTTTTCCAATGGTATCGCAAGCAATTTGACGACGTATGGGGATTCACCAGCCGTAACCGCCAGCCACCAAAAGACCCGATTAACGCGATGCTTTCATATGGTTACACCCTGTTGTTTCATAACGTACGTGCTTTGGTCGAAGCGCGCGGATTATTGCCCCACTTAGGCTATCTTCATGGCAGCCAGCCAAGGCAACCCGCCTTAGTGCTCGACATTATGGAGGGCTATCGCCCGTGGGTGGTCGACGAACTGGTCTTACAGCTTGCAAACAAACAACTGATCACCCCCGAGCAATTTCAGGTGTCTAGCAAAGGTGCGTGGCTCAACAAAGATGGAAGAAGAGTCTTTATTCAATTGCTCGAGCAGCGACTGCTCAAACAACATCAGCATCCTACGTTAAAAATCAAAGCAGACATCAGAAGGCTCATTGACCTTCAAGTTCTTGAACTGCGCCAGCAGCTTCTGACTGGTCAGTGGACGCTGACTCAGCAAAGGATCCGCTAATGGCCAACAGTCACTACCTTATCTGTTATGACATTAGCGATCGTAAAATTCGCTACCGTATTGAAAAAGCTTTATTGGGTTACGGAGAACGCGTCCAATACAGTGTCTTTGAATGCAAGCTGTCAGATGCAGAGCTGGTCAAACTGAGACTGGAAGTGAATCGATGGCTAGATGAGGGTGACAAAGTTAACTACTTTAGGCTGTGCGTGCATTGTTTGCGAAGGCGTTTAACTCAAGGCGCTATGGTGGCATGGCAGGCTAGTGCTTTCGACCTTATCGATTAGGAGGCTCTATGTTGTGGATCATTAGTTTTGATATCTCGGACGATAAAAAACGAAGAAAAGCAGTAAAAATTTTGGAAGGGTTTGGGCATCGAACGCAATATAGCGTATTTGAATGCTTATTAAAAAGACATCAACTGCGCCAGATACAAACAAAGCTGAGTCGCTTAATTGAGCCTAGCGACAAAGTCCTTTATTACCCAGTGTGTGGCAAAGACGCTCTTTGCCGATATGCGGACGGTGCCGGACAAGTATATTGGCCCGAGGCACTTTATATTATCGATGATTAAAACCACTCTACCACTACAAAAATAGATTGAATATCGGCCAAAAACCAAGCACGCCTTTTAAAACAATAAGACAGAGCAAAACCATGAACACACACAAAGCAAAAATTGATATATTAGTCAGCTTTAATGAATATTTATACTTTTACTCAAAATTTGAAGCAGAGCACCTCTACAGCCCTTGTAAACAGGGGGCTAGAAAGGGTACAGTTTAGGACGTACCCGGTTTAGACGGGATTAAGACACATTCAACTGCTGAACGTGAAACTTTTAGTTTACGAGGTTTAGGACGTACCCGGTTTAGACGGGATTAAGACATTCTTGTTGCGTAAGCTCATAATCATTAGAAATGAATAGTTTAGGACGTACCCGGTTTAGATGGGATTAAACCTTTAGTAAGGAGCATTATGCGTTGGTTTGTTAGTCGCCACCCCGGCGCTATCCAGTGGGCAAAGGCGCAGGCCATTCCAGTCGACCGATTTGTCACTCACCTTGATATTCAAAGCATCCAAAAAGGTGACCATGTTATCGGTAATTTACCAATTCATTTGGCCGAGCAAATCTGCCTATACGGGGCTCGCTATTTCCACCTCTCATTAGACCTTCCACCAGAACTTCGCGGGCAAGAATTAAGCGCAGAACAACTTAACGAACTGAAAGCCGAAGTTCGAGAATATATGATTACACGCATCTAAACTGTTTTGTCGGCAATTGCTTTCAATACTCCAATCAGTTTTCTCTCCAACGCCATATCAGCGCCTATAATGTTGCCTAGCCCTTTCATTAGTAACACAAATTTGTTTTAAATCTTCGGCTCGTCGCTTTCTATTACATTGTTATCACCACAAGGTTAGCACTCCATCTTTCAGCCTGTGTTAACCCGTTTAACAACATCAGTAATGGATAAGGTACTCTTATGGAAAAATTGGTCAGAGCTTCAATTCTAAGTACAGTCGTTGCCGGGCTCGTTGCCTGTGGTGGTGGCTCCGGAGGCAGTAACTCAACCACTCCAAATACCGCGTCAACAAGGCTTATTACCGCGATGGACGGGCTTTTGTATAACGCAGTCGTTTTCAAAGACAGCAATGACAATTTAATTTGGGATGTAGGTGAGCCACTGCTCGGCTTAACCGATAAGCAGGGTCAAGCCACTGTCATGGCTAAAAGCACAGATTCAATAGGCGTAATGACACTTGTATCTGGCTCACCCACTAGCTTAGCTATGGCGCAGCAAAATGCTCAATATAAAAACATCTCTACCATCGACATGGACTTTCCGAATACGCCTGTTTCGCAGGAGTTGAGTTTTGTTGCCCCGCCCTCAGTCAATGTGCTTTCACCGTACACGCACTTGCTCTCAGTCATCAAGCATCAAAACGGTGTCGAGCTTGAAGCTGCTGAAACGTTACTCGAAGAGGTGCTTGGCGCTGAAGATTTCTCCTTTGATCTAAAAGAAAACTATATTCAACAGTCTGATGCGCAGCAGCACAAAATCGCACAACTGCTCAGCGATGCTATGGCTCGCTACCCTGCTGATCTTATCGACAACTGGCACGGCTTTGTAAAAGAGGCCGCCCAAGTCACCAAAAAGATGAGTGACCAAGAGCTGAACAACCCGAGTTTTCGTCCAATGATTGATGGTGATACCGAGACCCAAACAATAAATAACACAACCATTCAGGTAAACGAAGAAGCATGGCGGGCTCTTCAAAATCAATGGCATAACATCGGTGATATTTCAGCAGGTGATGCGGGCTTATTTTTCAGTATTGATTTAAATGCGATCCCGGTCAATGGCGCTGCATTACCACTCTACACGGATCCAGACAGACCAGGACAGCCTGTTGATTATTCGCTGATCGATTTTTGGGCGCATGGCACTAAGCAGTCGCTGCGCTTCGTCAATCGACTCGATGTTCGTATTGAGGAAGATGGGTCCACGCTAACTGTCTCTTCTGATGAAGTGTTCAAAGCGGAGAATAATGACTTTTTTCTAGTTGCAAAGGATTACAACGCCAATGATGAACTCGTGTCATCAATGATATCCCAGTGGAAAATAAGAACCTCCTCTGCAAACGGGGCTCCAACGGTGAGCGATACTGCGCAAACTGAAATCCAACAGCATATCGACGCTAATTGGCGCCTAGAAAAAGGACAAACATTTGAGCAAGCCCTTGACCTTTCTCAGTGGTTTTCTGACCCAGAGGGCGACGCACTCACCTACACCGTATCAGGAAGCGTTTTAGAAGTGGGGCTAAGTGCCACACAAGAGCAGGACACGCTTACGATATCTGGCATTCCAGTTCGTTCCTTTGCAGAAGAAGGCATAAGACACACCCTTGTCATTACCGCCAAGGATAATCACAACTTTACGCCAGCTCAGGTAGAGTTGCTGTTACCAGAAATTGACGAGGGTCTGTTATTGGAATCCAATCCGCTAGTGGGAAAAAGTTGGTACTACATTGACGAAGAGGAAGACGATGGCATCACCAAAAACTTCTGCCGCTATATTCGCTTCGATCAAGGTAAAGTCACCCAAACTACTGCTGAAGTATATGATCACAATGGTTGTAACCGAGCCGATTCAAGCACAGTAAGTGCTACTTCATACAATGAGGTGAATTTAACAACGTTGAAAGAATCAATGTTCATGCTAACTAAGGTATACACGGTTCGCTACGCACAACCTACAGACAATGGCGTAGCATATGCAGTGACCATCGATAGCTACGAAGGACAAAATAACCAAGAAGTGTTTATGTTTTACAGCAGTAAAGAAGAAGTCGAGCAACGGTTAGATATCGACTCAAATCAAAGCTCGTTTGAATTCGCGTTGCCTGTTGAAGGAAAAATCGAACAAATCACGGTCAATCCTACAGTAGACAATAATTCTGTTACGCTCTCTTTCGCTGGTAACCTTACTTGCAAACACTTGGCGAACCATTTTAGATTAAATCAAATTAGCAGTAACAAAATTAACGTATTTGGCGGGGCTGGTTTTTGCAAAAATAAGGTTGATGGCGAAGATGTTGACCCTTTCTATCACATTGAACTGATGAGCGGAGATGATTTTACAGCCGGTGAACAATACTACATTCACTTCAGATACCGAACTGGCAGTGATTCAGCATTTGGAGAATCCCTTAAACTGAACTTTGTAAAAGACTAACGAGAATAAACAGCCGCTTTGAGCGGCTGTTTTTGATTCACACTACTTTGGTTCTGGCGTTAACGTATATTTAGTCTTCACACTATCGCGGCCAAACGCTTCGGCAATACGATGATTAAAGTCCGCTAGTGAGATCGAATCAATCATGCCATCCACGTCTTTGATCGCTTTGACCCCATAACCGTGAATTGAGTAGCGAGCGTAAAACCAAGTACGATCAACTGGCTCATCTTTCAAAGGATGAAGTGCGGTCGAAAGTTGCTTGGCGACCAGTTGAAAGTCTTGCTCGCTCACGTTGGTTACAAGCTCGCTAACCACTTTATCGACGGCAACTTCAATTTTACCGATATCATCAGGGGCCACTTGCGCCTCAATAAACCAGTCCGTGCTTGGCTCTTGGTCTGCCGCAACCGAATAAGCGTCAGGCGCGTAGTCTAATCCTAGTTCTTCACGAACGTAGCTCGTAAGTCGTTTAGACAATAAGCGCTGAATCATATCATCCATAAACGCGGTTTTGGCGCTGCTTACCTTTGCGTTAGGGTTGACCACACGAAGCAAGTAAATGCCGTTCTGTTCATTGTGGATAGCTAAGTCGACACGAGGCGCCCAATCCTGATTGTAGTGTGCCTGATAGCTAGGCGCCGGCACCTTTTCTAATGGGATAGAGGCGATAAAATGCGTCAGCAGCGGAGTCACCTCTTCTGGCTTCATGTTTGCCACGATCACAAGATGAAAACCGCGATCTTTCGCAAACAGCTCATGGTGAACTTGGCGAATTTGCGCTTCATCAATCGCAGCATAAGCAGGTGCCGTCAGGAAGTAGTGGCTACTTGTCGGTTGGTAGCTGTTGCGGTTAATGGCTCGCTCCCATTGACCATATGGCGTCGCTAGATAACGCTCCTGATTGTCGTATGTCTCCTGCTGGAGAACACGAATTTGCCTTGGGTCTACATTGATGTTGGTCGAGATGTTATAAATCACTTTCAGCGCATCAGCGAGTTTATCTTTCGCCGCTCCCATCTCGATACCGTGATGGGTGAAATTAATAAATGGGTAAACCTCTAAGTTGTTCTTAGTTAGAAATGCATCAAACTGGGTACCAATAAACTCCCCAACACCACTTCTCACCACAACGGGGATTGCGAGTTGAGAAGCAGCAAATAAATCCGGGTTTAGCGCGGCTTTCCCCCCTTGACTCGCATACACAATGTTAACGGTTTCTAACGTCGTAGGATCATTCTCAAGCCTAACTTGAATGCCGTTAGAGAGCGTCCAAAGGTGATCGCCAAACTCGTCGGTTTGTTGAGATAAAATCGAGCCCGTTTGCGATGGTTCCGCCAGTTCCTTTGCCGTTGGCAGGAGCGCAACAGGTGCAGTGCCTGGCTGTTTAAGCGCTTTACGAAGTAAAGGAATTTGCTCTGCAAGTTGATCCACAGACTCTGCTTCATCCGCACCCAAAATCACAGAGTAGTCACTTGTTAACAGTGACTGAACCTGTTCATTGACTCGCTCTAAGCTAGCCAGAGCAATAAGCGCTTGTAAGCTTTCTTGGTAATCTTGCTTAGACTGACTGCTTTGCTGGGTTGATATTCCCCACACGCGATCTTCAGCAAAGGTAATCGCATCCCGCTTACTCCAGTTGTAATCGAGATCATCGACCAATTGCTGATAGTAAGCTAAAGAGGTATCTAGCTCTTCCTGAGTCACGCCGAAGTCCCGCAGTGAGGCAAGCGTTGCAACGAACTTGTCTTGCACCTGCTGACGAAGCTCCATATTAAAGGCGACAGAAAATAACGCGTTGCGTTGATAGTTCATGTAGTAGGGAGTGATCGCCATACTCTGAAGTGGGATGGCCGCTTCTTGATATACCGAGGTCATGCGTTGTTGCATGATTTGCAGGGCAATCTCATCCAGCCATGACGCAAGCAGTGCTTCTCGCGTTTCTACTTTGGCTTGCGCTCGATTCATTACCAAGCTCAAACTCGGTGCCTCAAACTCGCCTACCGTGTCGGTATAGTCAGTCAATGCGAGCGTTGTTGCCTCGATGTGGTTGTCACTTACCGATGCTTTCTTTTCCCACGTAGAAAAATATTTATCAAGTAACTGCTTAGCCTGCTCCACCGTGACATCGCCTGTAATAACAACTTCAGTAAACTGAGGCTGATACCATTTGGTGTAGAAAGCGCGGATTGAGTCAGCCGTCGCTTCATCCACTGACGACTGATTGCCGACAGGGTCAAGCTTTTCTAGACTCGTCCCTGCAATCAAATGATCGTAGTACTTTTCCGCTAAACTTTTGTGTTCAGGGCGGGTCCGACGAATTTCTCCTTGAATCACACCCTTCTCTTTGTCGATTTCCGTTGCTGACAAGGTTAACCCATCGGCAATGTCGCGAAGCCACAATACGCCTTCATCAAGCTGATTCTTGTTCGGCAAATCAAGCTTATAGACGGTTTCGTAATAACTGGTGTACGCATTGATGTCAGCACCAAAAGTTAAGCCCGCTTTTTCAAACATGTTAATCACGTCGTTGGAGCTGAAGTTCTTACTGCCGTTAAACGCCATGTGCTCTAGAAAGTGGGCGTATCCGCGTTGCTCTGCAGTTTCATGTGCAGAGCCGACATGGACGTACATTCGTAAAGAAACAGGTTCACTGGTGGTTGGATAAATGTGGAACTTTAGCCCGTTGCCAAGCTCTCCTTTCGTCCAATTGGTGTCAGGTTGGATCGGTGTCGTCATTTCGGGTTGAGAGCAACCGACCAAGATCAATGAGAAGAACAATAGAATAATTCGCATAGCCATACTTCTGTTGGTGATTTGCTTTGAAATATAACCCAAACAACTGTTTTTGTTTATAAAATTCAGATAATTTATAGATCATTACCCGCAATTGCAGCAAATGATGTTTGGTGATAACATCAATCGCAATTCGACGATGAACTATCTATATTATGTCCCGACAATGTAATCTCACCAATCAACAGGCGCTCGCATCAACACAAGCGCAACTCGAACAAGAAGCACAGTTCGCTATGCAAGCAAAGGCGTTGTCGCACCCTGCTCGCGTTCGAATCCTAAAAATACTGTGCACACTCGATAAACTCGGTGGTTGCCTCAATAGCGATTTGGTTTCTGAACTTGGCTTAGCTCAATCAACAGTCTCCGAACACCTTCGAATTCTCAAGCAAGCCAGCTTTATTCATGCACAGCCCAACCCTCCCAAGGTCTGCTATCGCGTGAATCGAGAAACGATCAGCCAGTTCAACCACTTGTTCGACGCTATTTTTAATTAATCTGACATCTCCTTGGCGTATAACGGTTTTCATCACAGCAGAACGAAAACATCGCCATTCGACGATAAACGAAACAAGGCAAGATTATGACCACACAAGCATTAACCGAGAATGCCGCAAACAATATGAGTTTTTTGGATCGTTACCTAACTGTCTGGATTTTCGTAGCCATGGCGTTAGGCGTTGCGATTGGCGTCTTTTTCCCTGCAGTGGCGCAATTAAATGAAACGCTATCAGTAGGCAGTACCAATATACCGCTGGCGATTGGACTCATCCTGATGATGTACCCACCGCTTGCAAAAGTGGATTACTCATTGCTAGGGAAAGTGAAGCAAGATAAGCAAGCCATCGCGCTTTCTCTTATCATGAACTGGATTATCGGCCCTATCTTGATGTTTATTCTGGCGATTACGTTTTTGGGTGATCACCCAGGTTACATGGTCGGGATTATTTTGATTGGCTTGGCGCGCTGCATCGCCATGGTATTAGTTTGGAATGATATCGGAGGCGGTAACAAAGAGTATGGCGCAACGCTGGTCGCGATTAACAGTGCATTCCAAATTGTGACTTACAGCTTTATGGCATGGCTATTCATCACAGTATTGCCTCCCCTTTTCGGGTACCAAGGGTTCGCTGTCGATATTTCTATGGTGGAGATCGCGCAAAGTGTGTTGATTTATCTTGGCATTCCTTTTATCGCTGGCTTTTTGAGCCGTAAGATTCTGGTCAGTCGAAAAGGCGAACAGTGGTACAACGAGGTGTTTATTCCGCGAATTTCACCAATCACTCTTATCGCACTTCTTGCGACTATCGTTCTGATGTTCAGTTTAAAAGGCGATATGATCGTTGAACTTCCGATGGACGTCCTGCGTGTCGCCTTACCACTGGCCATCTACTTTGTTGTGATGTTTTTCGCCAGCTTCTACATCGGCAAAAAACTGGGTATCGACTACGATAAAAACGCTTCTATTGCGTTCACCGCAACAGGTAACAATTTTGAACTGGCCATCGCCGTGTCGATTGCGGTATTTGGTATCAATTCCGACCAAGCGTTCGCAGGGGTGATTGGTCCACTGATTGAAGTGCCTGTGTTGATTGCACTGGTAAATATCGCCTTAAGATTGAAAGCCAAGTACCACCAATAAAAAGCGAATGTAAAAAGAGGAGCTCAGTGCTCCTCTTTAACAACTTGATGATGCATTAGCATTGATGGTCGTCACACGAATCCATCAGTTCGCACACCTCTTCTAATGGCATCGGTTTGTAAAAGTAGTAACCTTGAATCAAAGAAATACCCTGCTTAGTCACGAAGTCTAATTCTTGCTCTGTTTCGACGCCTTCAACAACCGTTTTTGCCCCCGTTGCTCTAACCAACTCAGTGGTTAAGCGAAACAGCTCTCGGCCTTTCTCCTGCGTCAAGTTCACAACCAAAGATCGGTCAATCTTGACCTTATCAAACTCGTACTTGCATAGATAACCAATCGACGAATACCCCGAGCCAAAATCGTCTAGAGCGATTTGAATACCAAGCTCACGAAGTGATTTCAACACACTACTCGTTGCTAACTCATCTTGAATCAGTAGCTCTTCGGTGATTTCAAACTCCACCTGAGTAAAATCAACATCGCTCTGTTCGATAAGTTTACTCACACTCGCAGCAAATCCGTTGACTAAAAACGTTTCAGGAGAAACGTTAATGGATACTTTAAAGTTAGGGTTACTCGCAAGATCGCGTACTTCATAGAGCGCTTGCTTGATCACCCACAAATCCAGTTCAGACGTCAGCCCCAACTTGTTAAAGTAAGACAAAAAGGTTGGCGGAGTAATCACCCCATCGTGACTACGGTGCCTGACCAAGACTTCCATCGAGCAAACGCACGAGTTTTTAATGTCGTACTGAGGCTGATAGTAGAGTACAAAATCGCCATTTTGCTGCAAATCTCTGATTGCCTTTTGCGCCACAAGATTACTGCTGACATGCGGGAACAGGCCATTCACACTGCGCCCACTTCCGACCTCCTCGTAGTTGAAAAAGTCATCACAAGTCTCTTTCGAAAACAACTTGTTTGACCCAGCCACTTGATCCATCTGCTTAAAGAACGGCAAGTAGATTGCCATACCAATCACTATGATCACGACTTGCAGAATGCTCGCGGCAATATCGCCACTTGTCGCGAGATACCCACTCAGCAGTGGAGGCGTCATCCAACTAATAAATTCGGAGACCGGTGCCACCCAACCCATTGAAATCGCGAAATACGCGAGCAAGATTCCCGTGATCGGCGCGAGCATGAATGGAATAAGCAGCACTGGGTTAAAGATGACGGGTAAGCCGAACAGTACAGGTTCATTAATGTTAAACACACTCAAAACCAGTGCTGCCAAAGCTAGTGCGCGATACCCTCTATTTTGGGCAAAGAACAACATACAAAATACCAAACTGAGCGTATTGCCCGCCCCGCCGATACCCGCGTAAATGTCGTAAAAGTTACTGGTGAGAATGGGCAGCGGCGTACCAAACTGCGCATTCATCTCAAAACTTGATTGAGTCAGTGCATACAGCTCAGATTTGTATGGCGAGAAAATAATGTGCCCATTGATGCCAATCGACCAGAACAGGTTCCTTAGGAACTCATACCAAATAGCGTCAAACAACGAGTGAGTATCAAGGGATGGCAACAAGCTTTGGATATACGAGTTGGTTTCTAGCCAGTAGCCAACCGCATAGCCCGCGCAAACATACAAGGTGACCAGCAACAATGTGCCCAATACAAGGTTGAGTGACTGATCGACAACATTTGGCAACTCCGAACGGATGATCCAATTCTTAGAGATTAATCCCCTCACGCTAAACGCTATTAATGCAGGAGTGATGATCGCCAAAGGATAGTTGGATGGCAGCACGGAACCCGCATGTAGCAGTCCCCACTCGTTACACAAGATGATGTAAATAAGCAAAGACGGAGTAATGACGGTGGTGCGGGACAGACGATGGAGACGCGCCAAAAAGTCTGAAAAATAGACAAGCAGCAAGATCGGAAACATTTTCCAAACTAAGGTGCTCACGAACAGAACATGGCTGCCGATTTTTTCAAACCCGATGACGTTTAACCCATTGCCAATCAACATACTGAATGCGGAAAGCAAGGAGACTGGCAGCAACATTACAAATACGTTACACAAGCCATTTAAGTACGCGTTTTCTGATACTCGCACGAAAAACGCATACATGGGCTTGTTATCAAACAGGAACTTCATTGACTAAGCCTAAGGTCAAATCACAGTTTACGACATGCTCCCGTCTATGAGTTGCCCTACCAAATCGGTCTTAACTGCCCATTTTGATAGCTCACCCACGGGTGCGTTTCTGCCCTCTAATCAAGAGCAAGGCTTATATAAGTAGCGAGTCCTTAATTGTAATTATTCCTGAGCACTGCACGAAGTGAGCGCTGCGCAAATATCAGATATAAGCAACCAGGCGCACCATACTCGCTTTCAATCATCAGATCGAATCACAGTTTCTATCGTAACAACAAAACTCACCTTTGCTGAATCGATATAGCTAGCGGTCAGCGGGATGATTAACCCCATCGTGAGTGACGACGTCCCCAATATCGAACGGGTTAACACCCTCAAGGCACCCTAGGTTATAACCGAACTCATCGGGTGCCGAACGTCTTTGATGATGGGTATAAATACCGCAGTGTTTGCAGAAGTAATGCTTAGCAGTATGAGTATTGAATTGATAAAGCTGAAGCGCCTCTTCTCCTTTGAGGATTTTGATCCCGTCGAGCTTAACCGACGCAACAATAGCCCCTCGACGTCGGCACATAGAGCAATCACAACGCCTTGGTTTCTCGACACCATTAGGCAATGTCAGCTCAAGCTCCACACTGCCACAATGACATGTGAGCAAATGCTTCTCTTTGATTTCTGTTGGACCAATTTTCTTGAACATCCTTGTTCTCCTTAGCCAGTCTTGTTATTCGTCGGTTTCTTTGGGAAACCTTTCTTCATAAAGCGCCATAAAATCAGCACGAATGTCTTGCTCTAGATGGGTCGCTTTATCGGTTGGACAGAACAGCATGAAATGCACGATCTGCTCACCCGTTGCACCACTAGTAATGTGGATATGTGGCTCAGAGCCAGGCAAGTCAACGCCTGCATGCTTTTCGATCACCGAGTTGTACCTTTTCGCTACGTCGCTGAAATAGCTGATGTGCCCGTCGATTTTCTCCATGATGTCAGGAATCATTGGGTATAGATTGACAAAAGACGGCACAATAATCGAAAAATCATGGTAGACATAACGCTTCATGAAATTGAGATTTTTGACTGGATAGGTGAAGAACATGCTGTTTGGCAGCGTTGCCGTTTTTCCGGTGTAATGGTAGTGACCGTGATATAAATCGATTTCTTGAATAACCGTCGCCATCATATTGTGCTCAATCACTTCACCACATATTTTCCCTACCTCAATCCAGTCGCCAATTCGGAATGAACGAGAGCTGGCTCTTTGAATCGAGCCAGTAAAACAGAGAATGATCTCTTTCGATGCGACAACAATTGCAACCGCAATGGCCGTCACCGATAAGGCAAATTCATTAATCTCAGATTGCCAAAGCACAAAGAGGAGTAAAACGGTGAGGACAAACGAACCATTCTTCGTTCTCGACATCCAATGACGCTGCTTTTCAGAAACAAAAGCGACATCGCCTCTGATTTTCCATAATATGGTTCGGCGAACCAATGCGACCAACACCACAATAAGTGTGGTAAAAACCAATTTATGAGTGAGAAGAAAATCAATGACGACCTGTACTTTCTCCATACTCGCTCCCTCGCTAATTATGATTAAAGGGGCACATAGCCCCTTTAAATTATTCGTATTTCAGACAGGTAACTTCCCACACATCACCACTCGGGTCTAGTGCAATATGCCAATATTGTCGAATGGTTAGCGCACTTTCACTGCTAATGACGTACTCGGCGGTATCTGGCAAGACAAACGGAATAGCTGCTCAATCATTTATAGCGGGCAGAGGTAATAAACTGACCAAACGTTTCACACCATACAATAACCGTGTTGTAGTTGGCCGTTTCTACACTTTCAGGGATCGGTAACGAAAAACGATCAAAGGTTTTAACATCACCAATCTGCACCATGGTGGATTTGTTTTGCAAAAAAGCCTGTTCCGTTTCAATGAACAGTGGTGAGAGGTAGAGCTTGTAATCAGGACCGGGGGCAAGTTTGCCAACAAAACCAATATGGTCATCACTGATGGAGACGGATCCTTCTCCCCAATGCAAAAAATCGCTGTCTTGTCTGTCGCGTTGAAACGTTCCAGTGTACAACGCGTTGTTCGTTACACTTTGTACTTCGTGAATCGCGGGGGACTGAGGTTGGGTAAGGATAGGCAGCGCGTAAATACCAAGAGCAAAGCCTATCCCACCAACAAGTAGGTGGCTGGCAACAAGTAAGATCCGTTTCATCATTATCGTGTTCATTTCCAATGGGCCTAAATTTAATGTACACGATAATCAACAAGATATCAGTGTTGCACGAAGTAATTATTGATAGCGCAACGCGGTTTTCTCTGCCAATGTGACGATCACTTGCACCGCTTGCTCCATCCCTTCAATACTGATGAATTCATGGATGCCGTGGAAATTGTACCCGCCAGTGAAAATGTTCGGGCATGGTAGCCCCATAAATGAAAGTCGAGCGCCGTCGGTGCCGCCACGAATAGGTTTAATTTGAGGCTGAATATCACAGGCAATCATCGCCTCTTGAGCGAGCTCAATAATGTGCGGATGAGGCTCAACCATCTCCTTCATGTTGAAATAACTATCAGTTAGTCGAAGTTCCACACGCCCTTTTTCTAGCTTTTCGTTGAGTTCTGCGACCTTTTGCTCCATGAACGCCTTGCGCTTTTCTAAGCCGTCTCGCTCAAAATCACGAATGATGTAACCCAGTTCACTGCGAGCAACGGACATTTCTGCAGATTTTAGGTGATAAAAGCCCTCGTATCCTTGGGTTGTTTCTGGAGTTTCATCGGCGGGCATCATAAGTTGAAACTGAGCCGCGATATTCATAGCGTTGACCATTTTATCTTTCGCGGTTCCAGGGTGAACATTGGTGCCGTAGCAGACCACATCCGCGCTGGTCGCATTGAAGTTTTCAAACTCCAACTCACCAACAGGTCCACCATCAATGGTATAAGCCCACTGAGCACCAAACTTTTCAACATCAAATAAGTTAGCGCCGCGTCCAATTTCTTCATCTGGAGTGAAACCGATGCAAATGTCCCCGTGCGGAATATCCGGATGAGCGATCAACTCGGCGATCGCAGAGATGATTTCCGCGATACCCGCTTTGTTGTCTGCGCCCAGTAGCGTCGAACCATCTGTCGTGATCAAATTGTGCCCATGTAACTTGTGCAGTTCTGGGTACTGAATCGGTGAGAGCACCTCATCGCCCTTCCCTAGCGCGATATCTCCCCCTTGATAATCTTCGATAAACTGAGGGTTCACATTCTCACCCGAAGCATCAGGGGCGGTATCCATATGAGCGACAAAGCCAATTGCAGGCACCTCGTAAGCTACATTACTAGGTAGTTTTGCCATTAGGTAGCCGTTTGAGTCGAGCGAAACATCCGCCAGACCTAACTCAATGAGCTCCTGCTTTAAGAACTCTGCAAACGTATATTGGCCTGGGCTGCTTGGGCATTCTAGATTATTCGGGTTCGATTGAGTGTTAAACGTGACGTAGCGTAAAAAGCGTTGAACAAGTTCATTCATAGCAATATCTCTAACTTTTATGGTTTTAGTTCGTAATCTGGCCCCCATCCTACGCCTAATGTTTTAGAAGATTTTGCTATAAATCAGGTTTTAAGCGATCAGCGCAATACCGTGCATAACCACAACGCCCGATGTTAAACGGATTCGAAGCGTTTCATAGCCATTTGGTCCACGTTCTTGTTCTGAGTTCCTTAAGGCAAGCTCTGTGAGCAACACTAGCCCATAACTGACCGAGAGCAATATGAGTGCCAACCCCACATTGTTCCGCGCTAAAAGTAAGACGCCCCACGAAAGAACGGCAAACAGGTTGCTGAGCAGCAAAGCGTTGCGGCTCATTCGATGCTTCGAATGATCAATAGCATTCCCCCATAAAACGCCGGAGAGGAAACTTAGAATTACAACACTGTAAAACACAAACATTTCCAGTCCGCTGACGCCGAACACACTAATGCTATTGAGTTGTAAAACCAAACCCACGGCAAAAGGTACTAAGCCAAGGTAACCCAAACTCAGCATCGTTGAGCGTGGTTGTTGCGTGCTTTTCACATTCATATCAATCTCCTTATTCGTCGCCTTTTATACGCAAAAAAGCCCAAGAAGTTTCCTACTTGGGCTTTCAATGCGTCATTTAGTTAGTACTTAGAGAAGGATAAAAATACCCGCTAAACACGCACTCATTAGGTTGGCTAATGTACCCGCAAGCACAGCTTTGATACCGAGGTTAGCAACTTCAGCACGACGCTCAGGAGCAATCACGCCAATCGAGCCAAGTTGGATTGCAATCGAACCAATGTTTGCAAATCCACACAGCGCAAAAGTAATGATGACTTGAGTATGCTCAGACAAGGTCGCTTTATGCTGGACAAAGTCAATGAATGCCACAAACTCGTTCATCACAATCTTTTGACCAATGTAAGAGCCTGCCATCAGTACTTCATTTGAAGGAACACCGATCACCCATGCCAAAGGCGAGAACAAGTAACCAAATAACGCTTGTAGGGTAATACCGCTAAATCCAGCAACTTCACCAAGGCTTTCTAAGCCAGTGTTGACCATCGCGATAACACTCACGAATGCGATTAGCATGGTACCCACCGCAACCGCTACTTTCATACCGTTCATTGCGCCGCTTGCAAGTGCATCAATAACATTGCTCTCTTGCGCTTTATCCATCTCAATATCAGATTGATTAATTGGTGTATCGCGCTCAGGAACGATGATTTTCGCCATCATCAAACTACCCGGAGCAGCCATGAAACTCGCGGCGATAAGGTATTTGAGCTCTACACCAAGACCGGCATAACCACCCAAAACAGAGCCCGCTACCGAAGCCATGCCACCAGCCATAACAGCAAACAGTTCAGAACGAGTCATACGAGATAGGAATGGACGAACAAGAAGTGGCGACTCGCCTTGAGAAAGGAAAATGTTGCCGGTTGCAACTAGTGATTCAGCTTTACTTGTACCCAAAAACTTTTGGATACCGCCACCAATAAATTCGATGACTTTTTGCATAATGCCAAGATAGTAGAGAGCGGAGATTAGAGCACTGAAGAAGATAATAATAGGAAGGACACGAACAGCGAAGATAAATCCAGTATTGGCCAAATCACCAAATAGGAAGCCGATACCTTCATCAGCAAACCCCAAAAGACTAGAAACACCACTACTCAAACTGGTGAGTGCCGCTTGTCCCCATGGGAAATACAAAACAAGAGCAGCAAATCCAACCTGGAGCATAAGTGCACGAGACACTGTTTTCCAATTGATCGATTTACGACTCTCAGACAGCAGCACTGCGCACAACAATAGAACGACAACACCGATTAAACCGAATAAAACATTCATTAAAGATCACCTCTACAAGCATTCAATAGGTAGCTGGTCCGGTCCGTGGGGTCATTCACCTTTCCGTGTGACGGCTTGTATTGGCAGAGCACTCGCTCTTAACCGGGCGGAAAGTATAGCGAACGATATGAGATATTCATCACATTTTTTAACGCAAACGTTCAAGCGTTCATTATGTAAACGATTACACCTTCTATTTCGAAGATTTGAGAAAATTCCAGCAAGGGAAGACAAAGGAAATAGGCACTTAATTGCATTTATTTTCTGGAGCAAGATCACAACGCTCACCATGTAATCGTTATCATTTCAAAATAAATTTGGGCAAATATCATTTCGCCATCTAGTTTTATAGATGTGTCAACCAACGTACTAGTGAACATAATCTATTTCCTAACAACGTCAGCGGCTTAGACAAACACAACAAATTTTGCCCCACTTCAACGTGGGGCTTTTTTATATCGATACTTGCACTGTGCTGCATGCTCATTACAATGCGGGAAAAACACAATAGTGAGCCATTATGGAACGAGATTACACATACGCCTCGCTCTCGCAATTACCGCGAGAAGAGCTCGAAGAACTGAGTATGCGCTTGATACAGCGCTTGATTCCTGAAGACTCAATGACGGAGCTGTTTACGTTTGATGCAGAAGAAACCGAGTCAGAAGATAAACTGATGGAAGCGCGCTTTGATGCCATGTTACGAATGAGCGCCATCGCACTGAGTCAACTGCCTGAACTATTCAGTGAATCAGAAAATAAAGAGCAAAACACGCTTCGTATGCAAAGACTGCTCCTTTGGCACTTTTATGCCTCTTCGTTCCAGTTAGATCGCGCCATTCCTTTAGAAACACATTGCAACCACGCTGAGGTGATTCTTAAACAGAGCCCGAACAGCGCCCTTGAGTGGGTCACGACTCTTACAGACTTACTGCGCCAATACGCGCAAATTGCTCAGAAATAAGTAAAACGCCAGCATTGCGCTGGCGTTTTTCTTTTTCGAACTCAATCTAACAACACGAAAGCATCTATCTTTAGACTTAGAGATCTTCAGCTTGTTTCTCAAGTTGCTTGCTTGTCTTTTGGCTCACAAACTCTTTGTATAGCGCTGCTTTATCCGTTGGATCAATCTCCGTTCCTGCCGTTACAGCAGAGTTAAACATCTTTTCTGATTCAATCTTTGGCATGACTACTAGCGCACAAATTTGCTCTACACCACCAATTTCAACCAGTGATACTTGCTCAACTTGGCTCTTTTGAATTGAAGTATTAGTTATTTGCTTAGCGATTTGCTCAAAAGATGTACCAGAGGTTTGACCGTCAACTGAGCTATCAATCTTTTGATAGTTCTTCTCTAACACACTGACTTTAATATCAAGGTTTTGCGCAAGCGTGTTACGCGCTAGAGAGATAGCGTGGTTACGATCAACAGAAAAGTTACCTGACGCCGTAACACAGTTTGACGCTGCAAAGCCATTCGCTGAAGTTGGGTTTAGTACCCAACTAGGCACATTACTGCCTTTGTTGGTTTCCACTTTCGCCGTGCTTTCAGAACCACTTTGACTCGCACAGCCAGATAAGATCACTGCGCTGATTGCAGCAGTAAGAATTTGATATTTCATCTTCAATTCCTTTTAAATAATTGAGTTGGACTGCGCATGATAGGTTTTCATTCTATCGTTGACCTTTTTGAGGTATTTGCGAGTCTCGTTATAAGGTAAGTTATTGATAAGCTGCTCATATACTTCATCAGAACTCATGGTATTGATTTTCTTAATCGCACTAGAAACACGTCGCTCACCAAATGCTTTGGCCACATTACCTGACCCGGTGTTGTAAGCCGCGATCACACTGTAAGTCGCACTTTGTGGGTCTTTAATGCCTTTTAGGTATCGACTCTGAAGAATTTTTAGATACGCCGTGCCAGTTTCGATATTCAAATTGGGATCGTATAAGTCATTCGCTCTCATCGGCTTATCTTTACCGCGATATAGCTTATTCACGTCATGACCAGCGGTTGTCGGCACGATTTGCATCAGCCCGTATGCAGGCACATGAGATTTTGCCTTCGGGTTGAAATGCGACTCTTCGTGCATGATTGCCAAAACAAGTGCAGGCGGCAGTTCTCGCTTTGCACTTTCTTGTTGAATCGCAGGAAGGTACTGATTGGCGCGGTTCGCCAGTGATGATTTTGGAATCTTAACCTTATACTCAACAATCTTTTTAGGCTGTTGCTTTAGCTGCTTTTCTTGCTGAGCTAATTCTTGCTTCAAAGCAGCAATGCGTTTTTCTTCCTGCTTCACCATTTGTTGTTTTTGCTGAACAATCACTTGCTCTTGCTTTTGTTCACTTAACACCGCACTTTTTTCAGCAGCAAAGATGTCAAGTTGACTCATTTGGCGCTCAGTTTGCGCTTCAATCTCTTTCTTCACCTCTTCGAAAGTCTTTGGTTCCACTCTAATTTCCTCAACGAAAACCATTGTGGGCTCAGCTTTTTTAGGTTGAGTTACACCAACTTCTTCAAACACCTTGGCGTTTTTCTCGATAACGGCATTGACGACTTCAGCTTCAACAACTGGAGCTTCGGCTTTTTCTTCTTCCGCAGGCGGTAAGTAGCTAACCGTAATCTCACCTTTCTCCAAATCAACAACGGTTCGTGCGTTATGCTTCTCGTCATAAACCACGACTACATCTGGAGAAGATATTTTGGTGTCACCCCATTTTTGAATAGAGGCTTTCTGTTTTTTGTCCCAATCCGCTAAGTAAGCTTGCTGCCATTGATTGAACTCTTGAATTTGGGCGGCATACCATTGCTCAAACTCATCCGTATCATCAGCGGTTAATTGTTCAATTTCTTGGTCCAGTTCAGCAAAAGGATCATTTGCAAAACTTGGTTGCATCACAATTAGGTTTAACAACGCAACCAGTGCGCAATATTTCAATTTCATAAATTGAGTTACCGTAATTTGTTAAATCAGAAATAAGAAGACAGATCTCCGACACTCTCAGCTTGTTGCTCAAACATTTGATCTTCAATGTCTATCACCAAACGCTCGCACTCTTTGCTTGAGCACTGCTTTGCGATGAACAAACTTTCCTCAAGTTCTCCCTGCTCAAACTGCCATTGAGCTAGCCAGTGCTTGATTTCACTATTGGAGATTGCGGGAACATCGACATACTGCTGATAGTAATTTTCAGCTTTGGTCACGTCTGATTGAGATAAGAGCAAAGTGACTAAACCTGCGGCATCCATTGCAACGCTAGGTTCTTTGATGATCAAAGGTAATATCGGCTTGATGTGCTGGTACTGCTTGGTTGAGTAATACGCAACGGCATAGTTCAGTGCTGTGGTTTGGAGATTGGTTTTGTAGCCAGTATCATTCACATTCGCACGGCACTGAGCTTGATTCTTACTCACTGAAGAAAATTGAATATTGGTCAGTTCGTAAGTTAGGCTCGCAAAAGGCCACGAATCTAAAGTTTCACGAATGAAACCACCTTCAAGCAACTTGTCTTCGTATTTTTTGCGAAGCTCTAAACCAAGCCCTTTACGACACAATGACTTCATTTGTTTCGTGGTCAGGTCATGCTGTCTTTTCACTTCAACGGACACTTCTGAGTCACTGGTTTTAAGCTCATAATCCGTGCCGTTGAACGACCAAGAATGAGAGTCGGAAGCAAAAACTGGTAGACCTAAAAGGCCTACCAGAACAAGCAAGTATCTGTGATTACAGATCATTTGCATTACTCACTTGACCCGATGGTCCTTGAGTATTGTTGCTTCCGTCAGTCAAGCCGCCTGTTGTTGAAATTTTGTGGTCTGAGCTTGCGTTTTGACCTTCACGAACGCGCTTTTTGTTTTCTGCAGCTGCTTGCTTTGCCGTCGCCTCTAGAGAAGGGGCATAAACCGCAACGGCTAACATCCAGTCACCATCGCTACTCTTAAAGGTTTTAACAGAAACACCTGGAGGAACTTGACCCGCTGCAAATGACTTGTACGAATCAAAGCTCTTGATGTTGTTCATGAACGTATGTTTATCTTCTGCCAATACTTTCGCATCTGCTGGGTTCACGCTCTCAGGTGGGTACTCGAACTGTTCATTCTTCTCTAACTGGTTCTCTGTGAAACCACCTTCCCAGTAAACTTGTTCACCTTGCATTACTGCAATCAGACCGTTTCTCGCTTTGGCTTGCGCTTGAGATTTAGACATACCAAGCAGCTTGCGTTTCACGCTCTTATTCTTGTTGTCACGAATGATCGAAGAACCGAAACCAAGTACAAACGACTCGCCCGTTTCAGCGTTGGTAATCACTTTCGCACCAACAGGAGGCATCACACCCGCCTGCAGATCAGCGATGATTTGTTTGAAAATCACGTTTGGTTCTGTTGTCTGAGTCAGAGCGCCCACTTTACGCTTCGTTTGTTCACGTGTTTTCGGCGTTGAAATCAAACTAACACGAACTAGGTTTTCACTCGGATCATCGTACACATCGAACGTCACGTAACCTGCCAACGCGCCTTTTACTGACTCAGCACAGTTATCGCTCATCATGCTTGTGGTGTTAGCCGCGCCTTCTGTCGCAGTATCAATTACATCCATGGTTTCGTTGATAGCTGTCGCACACATGTTGCTCATGCCTTCCATGTTTTCCACCAATTGCTTTTTCGCAATTTGGAAAGCTTTCATGTATGCGCCACGCTTAGATAGCAACGTCGCATTACGGTTTTCGTAAGTTTCGTAGCTACCAGAACCCGTAGATAGAATACCGATACCCGAGCCAACTGCGATCATCTTAACGCCATCACCTTCGTCTTCGATCAGGCTTTGGTGAGCAACAAGTACTGCGGCTTTCGGGTCTGCTGCCACAACGAGATCACCCACCTCTTTTACGTCATCTGTATTTACAGCTTGTGTTTCAGAAGGGGCATCGGTTGCAGGAACGAGATCATTAAGGTCAAAATCTACATTTGCATGTGCAGAACCAAAGGCACTTGCTAGTACCAATGAAAGAAGTGTTTTTTTAAACATAAATATCCTGTAGAAGTCTTAAAGCACGTTGATTTGGTAGTCGTTCAAAACACGTAGCTTGGACTGATAATTTGGCTGATGAATACGCAACGTTGGCTGAATAAACTGAGCAAGGTCATTGGCGTTGTTTAATGAGCGAAGTCGTACAATCACCTTGCCAGAACGGGTTTCAATCTTGATATCAGAAACGCCATTGATCGCACTAAGCAAGGTATATAGTTGACCTTGTTGACCTGCCGCTTTCGGCGTAAAGATCAATTCCCGAACCGGGCCACCACGCATAGCCATCTTTTGGACAGCGCTATGTAACGCTTGAGTGAGCATTTTCTGGTTTTGGTCAACAGCCAAGTGCACTGAAGCTAGTTCATTCAACATCCCCTCCTTGTTTGGAAGAGTCATCAGTGTTGGATCGTTGTTCCAATTACCGTATTCATTACCCGCTCGGTCCAATAGCTTAGCCGCCAATTCCAACTGCAAGCCAGAAGGCGTCACTTTCTCTTTTTCTTGAACTTGAAGGATGATGGTTGCCTGCTCTGGAGAACCAGAGAGATCGAACCCCATTTGAGCAAGAGCGCTACTAAACGTGCTTTGAACAACCGGAAGGCGCGCATCCACGTAAACGGCAGGTTGCCCTAGACTCTTGATAAGTTGAGCGATCTTAGCCTCAACCTTTTGGCGCTCAACAGACACATCGAGCGTAACAACAAGCGCACCATTTGGTTTAGTTTTGCTAGAAATTTCGCTCCAACCAGTAATCATGCCTTGCGATTGCATTGATAAGGATTGGACAGCTACATCATGCAAGTTAAAGTCATCACTGACCGCGTTTGCCGACATACTTGAATAGGTTTGCTGAAGGTAGCCAGATTTAACCATCACACCCAAAACTTGGCTGATAGCACGACGAAATGCATCTTGTTCAGCCGCTTGGCGCGCACTTAAACCTTGCTTTGCGTTCGGGATACCCTCACCGATGACCACAACAGAAACCGTCGAGTCAGAACCCCAAACAATCCCCTCGTCTGAGTCCTCTTCTGTTTGCGATGGTGGCATAAGGCGCACATTCACACAGGTATCATCGCCGTAGATCTCAGGTTGCCCAAAATCCGCAGTGATCATCCCTCTCTCGATTCCAGTTACTAACATTTCTCGAGCGGCTTGGTTAAACTGCTCGTTGAGTAACTCGGAGTCTTCAGAAGATAAAGAAAGTGAAACCTGCCCATTTAAAAACAGTCGCAGGTTATTGATCGCATCCGCTTTCGCACCCTCTATTGCTAACGCACCACGGCCATAGGCGCACCCCTGCTCAACAAGAGCCAGCGTTGACTGGCTCTTATCAAGTTCAAGCGCAGCTGCAGGTGCAGCCGACAGCAATCCACCGAGGGTAAGACTAAGACTTATCCCTTTTGCGTCCATGTGCTGCGTTCCTTCATGAATTCCATCGGGACACCGACGCTAACTGCAAAGATTCGACGCTGACGGTCTGGACGGTAAATACCCTGCTCAGCTTCGTCTTTCACTTGATCAGCAAGCTTGCTGTCTTTCCAGCGTACAATTTTGCCTTGAGCACTTTGCTGACTAGGGTTAACGGTCGCCACACCGATTGGCTCAACAAAACCTGCACTGTACTCAAATACAACCATGGTTTCATTTGGTAATACACCAGCATTTTGGCCACGATCTAGCGAGATTCGGTCGCCTTTAATACCCATAACTTGTGCTGTTGCAGGCATCTCTTTTAGCAGACGAGTCAACATGATATCGAAACCGCGTGACGCCATTTCGTTCATCACAGAATCAACGTCTTTACTACTGGTGTAGTTAAAACCGCGGTAGTAGTCACCATTTGCGATTACGGTTGTGAAGCTTTCCTTATCACGAACATCAAAGTTAGAAACTCGGATCTTACCGATATTCGGGTAGCTCAGCTTTTCACGAGTGTACGGGTCAATAACACCCGTCGTCATTTCCATTGAGGTTTGGAATAAAGACTGCGTAGAACCAAAGAGCATATCGCCAGTTTTGAGCACGTCGACCTTCATGATGTAGTCCGTCGATAACTTGTCACGACCACTCATTTTTTGTGCAACTTTTGCTGCACCTTCATCGGCAAGAATCTCTTCCATCGCCGCGTTTACTGACTTAGTGTCACGCGTCAAGATACGGAAACGGTTCACACCCGCAAATTGGTTTTCTAACGTGTTCTCAAGCGCTTTCGTTTCGAACTTACCAATACTTGAATGCATTGCATTGAATACATCGGCTGATTTGCCTTGAAGGTTCTCGCTAACGTCAGTTTGAACATCACCGAAGTAAAGGCGAATCGTCTTTTTAGCTAACGGACAACGGCTGTCTTTCTCGTTTGCTTCGTAAGTACAGAATTGAAGACCTTGAGTATTGAAGTATGCTGGAACTTCAATATCACTGTTGGAAAATTCAAACGCTGACTTACCAATGATTAAAGACGAGTTGCCTGCGTTACTTTCAACTGCGTAAGTTTGTTGGCTGGGCGTACTATTACACCCAGCCAAAACAAGACCAGCAGCGACAAGTGTTGCGATCTTTGAATATTTCATTACGACTTAACTTTCTCTGCTAAAACTTTGTCTAGGTTCTCTAGTTGCTCGATTGTGTTTTGGTCAAGAGAAATGATGTCGTTTGCATCGTAAACAAGAACAGAACGTGCTTTCATTTCGTTGTACGCTTCAACAACTGGCACTTCTTCTTTTGCTTCTTCATCTTCCTCAGACTCACTTGAGAAGTAAGATACTGCGTTGCCGAACCCTGCCATTGCAGACTCTTGAGCAATAACTGACGCGTTTTCTGAAGCGATAAGAGCGATTTCAGCAGCTTCCAAGGCAATGTCTTTAGCCAGTTCTAGGTTCTTGTCGAAAATTGAGTCAGACGCAGCTTTGTACGCTTCAACTTGTGGGCGAATTTTTTTGTTTTCAGCTTTGCCTTCATCGAATTCATTCATCGCAATAAGAAGCTCTTCGTCACTCTTATCAGCATTGATCTTTAGGAAACCTGCTACGTCTGCATGCTTGTCTGCTAGTGTGCGGTAGTCTTGGAATACAGCACATTGGCGCTCTTGAATCGACACCATCACCTTAGACACTTTGTCTACAGCGTAAGATACCGGTGTGTACTCAGAGCCTAGCTCAGCACAGGACTTAACAAGAGCTGCACTCATTTCGTTGCGGTCAACGGTCGCAGACTCCATACCTGGCATTGAAGAACAACCTGCTAGTGCTGCAGTGAATAGAGTAGCCATGACGGTTTTTTTAAACATTTCTGTATCCTTTAGATCAATACTGAATAGATAGATTTATTAGTGAGTTTTTTAATGATTTTTTGCTCAGCAGCGTGTTTTGCCTCAGCTGAGCTAGCTTGGGATTTACCTAACACGGTGATCACCTTTTGGGTCACCATATGAGATGAATTTGAATCGAAAACTTTAAGTTGAATACTTTGCTTAACGACAAAGTCTTTTCCTTGTCTTCCCTGCTGGGATTTCGTCTTGATGTAAACGGAGATGCCACCATGATTCGACGCAAATGCGTGACGCGATAGCAACTCGTGAATTTGATGAGAAAAAGCATCATTCGATGGGACAAACGAAATTGAGAGCATTTCTCTCTTTGCGTTCATCTCCTCGCTAATCTGTAGGTGTTGTGCACGGTATGACTCTGCAGCTTCGGAATCTAAAATTCCGAGCACATCGAGCTGAACGGCACTTTTTGATACTAGCTCTTCTGCATGAAAATAGTCCTTCACACCACGCCAGTTGTTGTTGAGGTTTTTGAGTTTTATCGCAGCCGTTTGGTACGAGGCCGTTAAATCATGCTCAACCTGTTTCTGCCAGGTTTTCTTACTCAGCCGATAGCGATACTCACAACCTTTCTCGCCACATTCATGACTTAAAACTTCCAAGCGAGGAATCTGAATAGGGAGCGAGTGTATGGATGAATCCTGAGAAAAAGAGGAGTCAACATCATGAGAAGTCTTAACAACAGATGACTTTTCATTCACTTCAACGACGCTTAGTAAGTTAAGAGCCATCTGTATTTTTGCATCCTGCAATGCTCCCGACTCTGATTCTCCGTATCCAAGTGCATACAAATACCGATCATCATCAGAAGCAAAAATAGCATTACTAATCAACAAGGTAGAAACAAGAGCAAGAAATGAACGGGACAAGAAAATAACCCAAAAGTACTAGTTAAAATCGGCAGGAACAATACTTAATAACGACTATTAACACAATTGACCACATAACCACCAACCCTCTCGCCGAGTGAATTTTTATTCACAAGGAAAAATTGTGACGTTCATTCCATAACCAGAAAAATAGACAAAACTATGACAATGTAAGCCTCTGTAAGGGCGCGTAAAAAACGCGCAACCAAAAACATATTCAACAAATTGAATTAATGTGTATTTTATTATTAGTGTATTTATTCTATAAATGTGATCTATATCTTGATCGATATAAGATTCATCGCCGTAATTTCACGCTCCTCGCTTATAAAACAGACTAGATTTCGGCTATTTTTTAGACGTTAACCCTATCTAAATAAAATTTATTCAGGTTATTATCAAGTGAAGTGCAGCGATATCGATACAATAATCTACTCAGATGGTAGAACTTTAATACTCTTGCGGTTGGATCAAGCTTAAAAGCAGCATGATATGAAACAGCTCAATTGCCTTCGTTTTAGACGATTTCAACAGAACTCTCGACTCGCATGGGGGAAGTAAGGAGTACAAAAATCACAACGCCAGCATTGCGCTGGCGTTCGTTTTATTGGGTTTGAGTGACGAGTCGGGCATTGAGCTTTTGTAGCGGGCGATTGTTGTTACCCATAATCTTATTGAACAACGCAGCTTGCTTAGTAGAGACCGTCTGAGGTGTTTTCAACACTAGCCATCTTACGCCCTCGGAACACGGCGGAGTGGTC
Organism: Vibrio sp. MarTm2; assembly: GCF_027587055.1. Taxonomy (NCBI): domain Bacteria; kingdom Pseudomonadati; phylum Pseudomonadota; class Gammaproteobacteria; order Vibrionales; family Vibrionaceae; genus Vibrio; species Vibrio sp. MarTm2. The sequence goes on from NZ_JAPPTK010000008.1 coordinate 138,495, forward strand.
AACGAACCACTAAAGCGATAGTAATCATTGGTATCGCTTAACAAAGCGCTCGCATTAAAGGGAACATCGATCGGTGAGTCAGCGCCTTTCTCTGGGATATTATCAAGCAACTTCGCGAGCTCACTATTGTCGTCCCCCAGTTCAAAAAAGACGGCAACGACCGCCAAATGACCGGCTTTATCTGCATGCACAAAATGCGCTTCCAATGGGTACGCTTTGCCGTCTACGTGATTTTCAGATGGGGTGTGAAAATGAAATTGCTTAAGCGTAAACGACTTTCCATCTATCGCTAAAGTGTTGATCCCTTCAAGTTGGGTTTGCAACGTATGACCATTATTAAGTAGCGATACAACCTGCCCCTGATAGTCAAACGACAGTTTTTCCAGTTTGGCCTCTGTTGCTGACTCTATATTAATCGGGCTTTGGTTTACCCCATTTGCACATTCGGACGCAATTTCTCCCCAGTGTGATGGACCATGTTGCCCTTCGTAACCCCATTGCGCAGCGTTTGCGTTGCTCATAAATACGGTGCAAAGTCCTAGTGCGAGCAGTGTCCTTTTCATACTTGTTCCTTTTATTTGCCAACAGTGAGTCACGCATCATAAAACGGACAGAGGCCAGAAAAGTAGTCAGTAATCTATGTTTGCAGTTTGCTTTGGAGCCAGATGCTAACTCGCTGAAATTGATTTGATTATCAATGGATTTATCTGTGCTACAGGATTGATTGAGCGTCAACCTCCTTGGCAACATTTCATTGCTACTTTGTTTAATCAAACAGAACAAGTTGAAATATGAGCAATATGCGCTAATATTTAGGCATATTGCCAAGAGGTGCAAAATTATGTCTACAGCAATGGAAATGGCAGCAAATGCCAACCTCAATGCTTGGTTTGGTTGGTCGATTGACAATGAATTAGATCTATCAAACCTAGTTCGTGATGGTGTGGATCCGTCTGTAATCAATACCTTGATAGAACATGGGTTCAATAAACAAGAACTCAATTGGGTGATACCGAGCCGGACGTTATCTCATCGTGTTAGTAAAGCCGAGAAGCTGACCCGTGATGAAAGTGCCAAAATCATCCGAGCAGCACGCTTAACAGCGCAAGCGGTCGCGGTTTTTGGTAATGAGCAAAAAGCCAACAACTGGCTTAGCAAGCCAAAGAAAAAGCTCGAAGGTCGTACGCCCAAAGAGGCAATGCAAGATGAGTTTGGTGCAAGCATTGTCGAGCAACTGCTACTAAGAATCGAATCTGGGTATTTTTAATGGCAATACTTTGGCGTATATCTGACTTCGAAGATCTTCATGGCATCGGAGGACTAAAAGCAAGCGGGCGTTGGCACTCACAGGGGCACTTAATCGTCTATCTGGCAGAGCACCCTGCCCTCGCGCTTCTTGAAGTTATGGCTGGATTAGATATTGATCTCGAAGACCTGCCCGACCGATTTAAACTGCTCAAAGTCGAAGTCGATGACGCAGAACTCAGTCAATGTCATGTTCCAACCTTACACAATGACTGGGTGAAGAATGAGAGAGGCACACAGAGTGAAGGCAATAACTGGCTAAAAGACAACCAAACCTTACTTGCCAAAGTGCCTAGTGCCATTCTTCCCGAATCGACGAATTACTTGTTTAACGCCAGTCACCCCAACGCGAAACACGCAAAAGTCATCGACGTAATACATTTTCCATTCGACGAACGCCTGGTTTCCTGATGAACACAAATAGCCCCGAGTCCTGCTCGGGCTTTGCCCTTCCCAACCAAAGACGGCTTTCTCTCGCGCTAAAATACGTAACGCTTTTGCACTCGGTCAATTGAGTTAAAAATAGGATGTTTATCGAATGCTCCGCTATCGTTTTCAAATCCGTAACAACCTATTGATTGGAAATTGAACAGACGCCTGAAAGGCGGCATCATATACGCACGATTGGCGTGTGTCGGACGCCTAATTTGCTTTGTATACTTCAAAATTCATAGGTTAGGTGTGATGTGAAACTATTTAGAATAGTTGGGTTTCTTCTAATAATAGCTCTAACCCTGAATCTTGTTATTTCAACATTTTCGATCTTCCAGTTGTCACGTTATTTAGACCTGCAAAATAGTACTAGGCAGGATGGCATCCATTATTACATTGAGGCAAGGCATAGCGAACAGATTTCAGCTAAAGACCGAACTGCAGTAACCAAGCTTCTAGCTAAAGAGCTCTTTATTTTGGGGCATGAGAACACCTATTATGTCGACAGCGATGGCAATGAAAAGATGTTTGAGCCAACCGAAGAGGATCGAAATGCAAGGCAGCTAAATTTTGGGACACAGCAAGCGTCGATTGCATACATACATGAACAGCTTTGTCTGAATGCACTTTATATTACGATGCTTTTGGTTATCGTATTCATAAAAGGCAAGCTTAAAAAACGCATAGAGGAAAGCGTTTAGGGGTAAACGCCTCACGCACAGTATTTGCGTTTTGGTGCGTTCGCAATACCAGGAAGGGACGAAAATGGACTTGAATAATCTCTTAACTTTTATGGCGGTTGCTACATTGCTCGTTATTTCTCCGGGACCTAATGGATTCCTAATAGCGAAAACTGTACCCATTTCAGGACGAAAAGCAGGATTTGCTAACATCTGGGGATTTGTCGTTGCATTTTATGTGCATGGTACCTTATCAATTTTGGGTATCTCGGTGATCCTATCTAAATCATCTCAGGCGTTTTTCATTTTTAAGATGTTAGGCGCCACTTATTTGGTTTGGATTGGTTTGAAAGCGATAGCAAGTGCTTTTCAAGGAAGTTCAATAGAACCCGATGTTAAACCGAACAGTAATAAAGCATCTTCCCTACGTGTATCCTTCTTAGAAGGACTCATGACAAACGTATTGAATCCGAAAGTGTCTATGTTCTATTTGGCAGCCTTTCCTCAGTTTATTCCCAATACCGAAAGCCCAATGAGTGCATACGTTCTAGTAACGGCACATTCTATGGTCAATTTTGTATGGTTCGCCATCATGGTTATGATCCTTGCAAGAGTTAAGACGGTGACCAATAGTGCGAGGTTTAAAACGTGGTTAAACTCAATAACCGGTTTGGTATTTATAGCTTTCGGTACAAAATTGGCCTTGATGAAAAATGACTAGCAAAGCGTTCATGACGGATTCACTATGCTTGGAGCAAAAATGCAATATATCGAAGTAGAAAGTAGCCAGATTCCTATTGATTTACTGCTTGAAGCTGATCCTTCTGAAACGAGTATTTCTTCATACTTATCCGATTCTTGGTGCTTTACTGCACTAGACAATGGGCGTGTTTTAGCGGCCTGTATAGTAAAGCCACAAACAGACAACATTGCTGAGATATTCAATATTTCTGTATATCCAAGCTCACAAGGCAAAGGTATTGGTTCGGCGTTGCTTAAGTCCGTTCTGTCGCAGTTATCAAGTAAAGGAATCAAACGAGTTGAGTTGGGTACGGGGACCTTTGGCTATCAGCTAACTTATTATCAACGCCTTGGCTTTCGGGTTTATTCAATCCTCAAAGATCACTTCTTGCTGAACTATCCAGAGCCAATCTATGAAAATGGAATCCAACATAAAGACATGCTGAGATTGTACTTAACGCTTTAGTATCGACATAACCAGCATTTAAAGCGGGTATGTAACGTTTGACGACTTTGGGTTCATTTAAGGAGATACTTTGGAATCCTCGACTTTATACATATTTTCAGGGCTTCCGGCTTCTGGGAAATCAACGCTGGCTAAATTGCTTTCACATCGGATTGGAGCAACGTACATTCGTATCGATACGGTAGAGCAAGGAATTCGAGACCTGTGTAATTTCCAAGTTGAAGGCGAGGGTTACAGGCTTAGCTATAGAATTATCAGAGACAACCTAGCACTTGGGCTAAGTGCAGTGTCTGACTCATGCAACCCAATCGAACTGACACGAAATGAATGGCAAGAAGTCGCAGAAAGTGTGGGGGCTAGGTTCGTCAATATTGAAATTCGGTGTTCAGATGCCAAAGAGCATGAGCGTCGAGTGAACTCTCGAAAAAGTGAAGTGGAAAACCTCAACCTACCCAACTGGAAACAAGTTCAAAGTCGATACTACGAACCGTGGAATGATAGCGTGATTACAATCGACACGGCAGGCCAAACAATAGAAGAGTCTTTCGCTGAACTGGTCGACAAGCTAGGAATTAACAGACCAATCGATAAATGATACAAGTTCAGCGATTTGAAGAAACATTGCTCTGTATCGATATCAGCATGACGATGCGTTATGCACACTTCGCACCGGATCACCTCTCAGAAGTAATCACTCATAATCCAATCACTGATCTGTAGTTTGTCACCACTTACTAAATTTTGGGCAAAAAAGAGTCGCTAAAAGCGGTGGTTTAGGGATGACAATAAAAGACAGAAGCAGCCTAATGCTGCTTCTGTCCTTTTATTTAACGATTAAAGCGTTCTGGCAACCTCAAAACCATCCCAAATGGCGGTCATGATGGTTCGCGCTTTTTGGCTATCACCAATGTTAAACACGTTTTTGACATCAAGCTGATTAGCAAGTGCTTCATGTAGATGATCTTCGGCTCGGTAACCCAAAGCTAATACGACGTGATCCGACAAGATTTCCATGTCTCTTTGATCTCGCTGAACTGTAACCCCTGTATCAGTGATGGTTTGCAGCATCGTTGAGGTCAATACGCTCACTTGCTCTTTAACCAGTAGCTCTTTGAGCATTTGGTAGTTAGCGAAACAAGTGCCGTGAGGACCACCGATGATTTCGTCACTGGCTTCAATTAAAGTCACGGCTTTACCCTGTTGGGCCATCCACAAGGCTGCCTCAGCGCCAACTAGACCACCACCAATCACGGTGACTTTGTCTCCTGTAATCTTGTCAGGATTCATCAACATGTCTTCTGCAACGATAACATGTGGCTTATCTTGGCCTGATAACCATTTTGGTTTCACAGGACGAGAGCCCGTCGCAAAGATAACGCTGTCTGGATTGAACGATTCAATGGTCTCTTTATCTGCCGTAGTATCGAAACGCACATCCACGTTCTTACGATCCATCTCACCAGCAAACCATTCAATCAATAGCTTATCATCGTGCTTGAACGGAGGTTGGCTACCCGGGATCACGTTACCACCAAGTTGTCGGGATCTTTCAAGTAGCGTCACTTTATGGCCACGCTCTGACGCGATACGCGCAGCTTCCATACCTGCGACACCGCCACCAACAACCACGACGTTCTGGCTGCGATGGGTTGGCGTTAAGCGAAACTCTTCTTCACGGCCACAACTTGGGTTTACAGCGCACGACAAGTTGCCCACTTCTGCCATACGGCCTAAACAGCCTAAATGACACGAGAGACAAGGACGCACCTCTTCAAAACGACCACGGCGGATCTTGTTTACGGTGTCTGGGTCTGCTAGCAGTGGTCGACCAAGTGAAATACCATCAGAGATGCCATTGTTGACTGCATGCGCAGCTAAATCAGGATTCTCCATGCGTCCTGCCATCAAGACAGGAATATCGACCACCTCTGACACTGCCTTGCAGTAAGGCTTGTACATGCCAGGTGCAAAGTAGTTAGGCGGGTGGTTCCAGTACCAAGAGTCATAAGTGCCCGCATCCACGTTCAACGCATCAAAGCCAGCATCTTGAAGGTACTTGGCGGCTTTCAGGCCCTCTTCCATATCACGGCCAACTTCTTCAGCTACTTCACCCGGAAGAATCCCTTGGCCAAAGCCCTTCATGTTGCCTTTGACTGAGTAACGAAGTGATACTGGGAAATCATCACCACAAATCGCTTTAATGCCTTTTACGATTTCTACCGCGAAACGGTAGCGGTTTTCAAAACTACCACCATATTGGTCGGTACGTTGGTTAAAGAATTCCATCGTAAACTGATCAAGCAGGTATCCTTCATGCACCGCGTGAATTTCAACCCCGTCAAAGCCCGCTTTTTGTGCGATTGCTGCCGATTCTACAAACTTGCCGATAAAGTATTTCACTTCGTCCGTCGTTAGCTCGCGATGCTGAATGGAAGGATCAAAACGGTTTGGCGCATCAGAAGGCGCAATGGATTTATCTTCTGGGGTAAACCCTGGGATACAAGACCGTCCCCAGCCTGCGGTGAGCTGAGCAAAAATTTTCGTACCGTAGGTATGAACGCGCTCAGTCATCTCTTTTGCACTGCGAATGTACGCTGTCGGGTGGTTGGTCGGACAAGGAAGAGAAGGCATTGGAAACTGTTCCAATTCGTTTTCAACCATTTGTACGCCGGTAATGATCAAGCCGACGCCGCCACGAGCGCGCGCTACGTAGTATTCAACACCACGCTGATTGTAGGCGCCGTCACCATCGACACAACCCAGTGTGCCCATTGGCGCCATCGAGTAACGGTTTTTCAGTTTTAATGAACCAATCTGCATTGGCTCAAAAAGGATTTTGTGCTGTTGTTTTAACATTGAACACTCCACATTATTGGTATGCCACCAAAATAGTTAGTGACAGAATCTGCGAGTATTAAAACAACCCTCAACGCTCATTACTTGGCAAAACAGGACATCTCATTAACCTTTCAAGACATCCTGATTTTTTTTGACATGAATCATAATCAGGCGTCCTTGAACTTAGCGTCTTGCCTTATAGACATTGGCGATACGCCCGTCCACCTTTTAAACGCACGCGAAAAAGTGCTCAAATCTGAAAAGCCCAGTTGGTAGGCAATTTCGGTCATATTGACTTTTCCGGCATCGAGTAGATGTAGCGCTTTTTCAAGCTTGTACTTTTCGACCACCCCTCGATAACTGGTGTTTTGCTGTGAAAGATGTCGATTTAGGGTGCGTAAATTCATATTCAGCGCGTCGGCGATGGCACGGCCATTAATATCAACTAAGTGACTCTGCTGATTGAGGAAATGATAAATCTGAAGAATCAAGTCATCTTTTTTCAGGCGCTCCGCTTCTTCTCGCAATAAATTCACACAAGAGAAGTGAAGATTTTTGTCCCAATGGGTGAGAGGGATGTGAAGAAAGCGCTTTGGAATAACCAACTTTCGAATTGGTGAACCTTCGACTATGGTGCAGTGCATTGTTTCTTCAAGTAGGGCGTTTTCTTCTTCGCGATAACGATGTTCAATCAAGCAGACATCGAGTGTGACTTTGGTATCACGCAGCACCTTGTGAATGATTTTGATCACCACGGCGATAAACAAAGTAATCCCAAGGTAACTGACTTTTGAATCGTTTCCCAGCGACTCCGTATCCAGAACCCAGAGCTCAGCATTGCCTTGGCGATCTCGCTTATAGACGAGTCGAACAGGCGCACTTAATACAATCACGTATTCTTGCAACACGCTCAACAAGCTATCAAGATCTCGCGCCGTCCATAACGCAGTCGAAAAGCTGCCAAACGTCAATGACTCTACCGTATCGGCAATGTTAGCCAACATGATTGGTGTCTCATTTTGCTCGTAAGCTTGATAAAGCAAGGAGCGCAAGTCTTGCACATTAACCCTACCTTCTTCATTGCAGCGAATCGCTTCTATTAGGGGCTCTTCACCTACTGGTTTCAATAGCTTTAGCCATCCGGCATGGACAGAAAGCGCGTTGTCAAAAACGGATTTTTTATGATTCATATCACTTAACACCCTAAATTTGTGACTCAATACACAAAGGTTAACACTGTCTCAACTTGCATAATATCTGTCTTAAAAAGCCAAATATTGACCAACATCAACAGAGTAAGCTGTATGCAGTGAAACGGACTTTCTCCCCTACATAAATCAAATTGGACACGATACATCGGACATTTTCACGGTTGAGAAGTCGATGTCGAAAAGTTCAATATGCGAAAACAGAGAGCGTCACTATGACTGACTGGAAAAATCAATTCGCCGAAAAAATCATCTCATTGGAGTCGGCAGTAGGTAAAATTGAATCGGGCGATAAAATTTGGGCTGGTGGCTTGCTGTCGATGCCAGTTATCTTCCTTCAAGAGTTAGACAAACACCTAACTCAGTTCCACGGCTGTGAGCTATACACAGGCCTAATGACTTACCCATACGAGTTCCTAAAACCTCAATATAAAGAGAACTTCAAACACATCAGCCTTTTCATGGGCCCACTAGAGCGCAAGTGCCAGCATGGCGGTAACATTGAAGTGATGAACTTCCACTTCTCTAACTTCAAACAGACGTTTGCTGCGCTAAAACCAAATGCAGTCATCATTGAGGTGACGCCGCCAAATGCAGACGGTTATGTAAGTCTCGGTGCTTGTGGCGGTGTGGGCAGCAAAGAAGCGCTGAAGTACGCGAAAAAAGTCCTTTTTGTGGTTAACGACCAACAACCATTTATTGGCAACAAAGACAACCTTGTTCACATTGACTACGCAGATTTTGTTGTCGAAGGTCACCACAGCATTGCCATGCCAAAAGCCGGTGAGCCAAGTGAACTTGAACAACAAATCGCCCAGCACGTTAGCCCATTCATTAAAAATGGCATGACGGTGCAAATCGGTATTGGCACCATCTCCAACGCCATGGGTATGGCACTACGTAACCACCAAGATCTCGGCATTCACACTGAAATGTTTACCGAATCTCTAATGGAAATGTGTAAAGCGGGTGCAGTGAGTGGCAAGCTGAAAAACTACAAGCCAAACAAAATTGTGACTGCGTTTGCAGCCGGCCCTCAAGAAGTGATGGACTTCCTGCACAACAACGACGCAATTGAAATGGGTGGCATGGCCGATGTCGTAGACGCTTATGAAGTTGCCAAGAACGACAACTTCGTATCAATCAACACCTGTGTCATGGTCGATGTGGTTGGTCAAGTGGCCTCTGAAGGTGTGGGCTTCTCTCAAATTTCTGGCTCTGGCGGTCAGCTTGACTTCGTTCGTGCGGCGGGCATGTCTAAAGGTGGCGTAAGCATTCTTGCCCTATCTTCAACTCGTGATGGTAAAGAAGGCCTTGAGTCAAACATTCGTATCGCACTGCCGACAGGTACACCGATCACCACGCCTCGCAACGACACACAAGTTGTTGTCACCGAATACGGTGCAGCTGACCTACGTGGTTTAACCACACCACAACGCGTGAAAGCCCTAATCAACATTGCTCACCCAGAATTTAGAGATGAGCTTCTAGAGCAAGCAACAAAACTTGGTTTGGCTAAATAAGGAGCCCATATTATGTACAAAGGTCAATTCTTCACCCTAAACACCCTGGGCGACAATCAGGCGGTTGAACTGGTTTTCAACGCTGAAAAAGATCCGGTGAATACCCTACGTAACGCTGCGCTCATTGAACTTGAAGCCTGTATTACCCTGCTTGAAGAAGAAAAGCCACAAGGCTTAATCATTCGTTCTGGCAAAGCTCTATTTAGTGCTGGTGCAGACGTTAAAGCGTTTCGTAGCCTATTTAAAGACGGTGACGCAGCGATTACTCCGTTCCTTGACTGGGTACACTCTATCTACAACCGCGTTGAAGATCTCGATTGCCCAAAAGTGGCCATCATCAATGGGGTCGCAGCGGGTGGCGGTGTTGAGCTGTCTCTATTAGCTGACTACCGTTTAGCGACAACTGACGCAAAAATCAGTTTGCCAGAAGTGAAACTTGGCATTATGCCGGGTTGGGGTGGCGTTACGCGTCTTCCACGTATTGTTGGCGTTGATACTGCTCTGGGTTGGTTAACCACGGGCAAAAACTTCTCAGCCGAAAAAGCACTCAGCGACCATGTGGTTGATGGCATCATTGATCCAAGCCAAGATAACCCAGTTGAGAAAGCGCTGCGCGTCATCGAACGTGCACAGCGTGGTGAACTGAATTGGCAAGCGCGTCAAGCAGAAAAGCGTCAAGCACTTCCAGTGAACGATCTAGAACTGGCGATGTCGATCAATGTTGCTCGCGGCATGGTAGCAAAAGCGGCAGGGCCTCACTACCCAGCTCCAGGTATTATCCTTGATACCGTATTTAACGCAGCACGTTGCACCCGTGAAGAAGCACTGAAAGTTGAAGCAAAAGGCATCGTCGCTTGTGCTGAAAGTGGCGTGGCTGATGCTCTAGTGAATGTGTTCTTAAGCGATATGGCGGTAAAAGCGGCAGCTAAGAAACACGCGGACCAATCTGAAGCGAGCAAAACAGCGCAAGTCGGTGTGATTGGCGCAGGCATCATGGGTGGCGGTATCGCCTACGTGAGTGCTGACCGAGGCATTGATGTGGTGATGAAAGACATCAATAAGCAAGGCCTTGACCTAGGTCTGTCAGAAGCGAATAACCTTCTGGCAAAGCAGGTTGAACGTAAGAAGAAAACCCCTCGCGAGATGGGCAATGTGCTAAACCGCATCGTACCGACACTGCACGATGCGACTCTGGCAGACACGGATATGATCATAGAAGCGGTGGTTGAAAACCCAATGGTGAAAGAGAAAGTTCTGGCTCAACTTGAAGAGACAGCGCCGAACGCCATCATCGCTTCAAACACATCAACACTGATGATCAGCGGTCTAGCTCAGGCACTGAAAAAGCCGGAAAACTTCTGTGGTATCCACTTCTTCAACCCAGTACACCGTATGCCGCTCGTCGAAGTGATTCGTGGTGAGAAAACATCAACGGATACGATTGCCAAAGCCGTCAACTATGTGCTGCAATTAGGTAAAGTGCCAGTTGTGGTTAATGACTGTGCAGGCTTCCTAGTCAACCGCTGCCTAACGCCTTACTTCCTAGCGTTCAACCAACTGTTGGTTGACGGTGGTAACATCGCGCAAGCAGACAAAGTGATGAGCAAAGGTTTTGGCTGGCCGATGGGGCCTGCTCACCTTGCGGATGTGATTGGCCTTGATACCGCTAAGCACTGTATGGATGTAATGGATGAAGCCTTCCCTGCACGCTTAGGCAAACCTCAAATCAACCTCATTGAAATGTTGTGTGGCCGTGGACAACTGGGTCAAAAATCTGAACACGGCTTCTACAGCTACAGTAAAGACCGCAAAGGTCGCCTAAAGCCTTCTCTAAGTGTTGATACTCAAGTACTGCTTGATAGCGAATGCGCGGCTCCTGCGGTATTCAGTGATGAAGAAGTGACGATGCGTATGATGCTACCAATGATGTTTGAAGCGATTCGCTGTCTAGATGAAGGCATCATCAGTTCACCACAAGAGGGGGATATCGCCTTTGTTTATGGCACAGGTTTCCCACCATTCCGCGGCGGTATTTTCTACTACATGGACAGCCTTGGTCTCGATAACTTAGTCGAACTCGCGCAGAAATATGAAGCACTGGGTTCACTTTACGCAATACCTCAAGGTCTTATTGAACGTGCGAATAACAACCAAAGATTTTACGCCTAATTAGGAGATTTAAAATGAAAAATGTAGTGATTGTTGATGCTATCCGTACTCCTATGGGTAAATCAAAGAATGGTGTTTTTCGCCACGTCCGTGCTGACGACCTTTCTGCCCACTTAATGAAAAGCATGATTGAGCGTCAACCAAACCTTGATGCGACACTGATCGACGACGTCATTTGGGGTTGTGTGCAACAAACTGAGGAGCAAGGGGCTAACCTAGCTCGCGTTGCTGCTCTGCAAGCAGGTCTACCGGAAACCGTGCCAGCGACTACCGTCAACCGACTATGTGGTTCATCGATGGATGCATTGCACATGGCAACGCGCGCTATTAAAGCGGGCGACTCAGATGTGGTACTTGTCGGTGGTGTTGAGCACATGGGTCACGTACCGATGACCAAAGGCATCAGCATGAATCCATACAACCGCAATATGGCGCAAGCATCAGCCATGATGGGGCTTACAGCCGAAGCCCTTGGCAAGATGAATAAAGTGTCTCGTGAAGAACAAGATGAGCTAGGCGCTCGCTCTCATCGTCTGGCTCATCAAGCCACCCTTGAAGGTCGCTTTGATAACGAGATCGTCCCAACAATGGGTCATGATGCTGCGGGTTTACCTACTCTAGTCCAACACGATCAAGTGATTCGGCCAGAAACGACAGCAGAATCACTTGCTACGCTACGCCCAGTGTTTGACCCTCGCGGCACAGTAACGGCTGGTACCTCATCGGCACTGTCTGATGGAGCGTCATGTCTACTCGTGATGAGCGAAGAAAAAGCCATCGAACTTGGTTTGAAAGCAAGAGCACGCGTCGTCGCCGCGACCAGCGCAGGCGTCCCTGCGGCCATCATGGGTTACGGCCCAGTGCCAGCGACACAAAAAGCGCTGAAGAAAGCCGAACTCAGCATTGACCAAATCGACTTTGCTGAAGTCAACGAAGCGTTTGCTGCCCAAGCGATTCCTTGCCTAAAAGATCTTGGCTTGTGGGAGCAGCGTGATGACAAAGTTAACCTACATGGCGGCGCGATTTCACTGGGACACCCTCTAGGTTGTTCAGGCGCGCGTATTGTCGGCTCTCTGATCAACATCATGGAACAACGTGGCGGCCGTTACGGACTTGCGACCATGTGTATTGGCATGGGTCAAGGTATCGCGACCATCATTGAACGTATTGAATAACGAAAATTAAAGTCAGCCTAAGTCAAAGAGCTCTGTCCTACCCAGAGCTCTTTTTTTTACCGCCAGTTAGTTTGGATGGCCACCCCCTACATAATTGAGTTTTTTGCTTCGCTAGAATCGCTATTATGGTCAACGAAACAAACATTCTGTTCCTATAACAACCCTTGGGGAAAATTATGAAAAAATTTGCCTTAACCGCGCTAACATTCGCACTTGCATCAGCTTCTGTTCACGCCAATGTACCAGCGGAACACCCACTGGCTAAGTACCTTAATGCACCAGGTGCGTCGGTTAACTTGCCTGTGACTGCAGCAAAACAGTCTTTTGATCTAGATTTCGTTCAGGGCGCCTACGACAGCTTCGAAAGCTTCCATGCGCAAATGGGCGGTGACCATGCACTTTATTACATGACCAATTTCAGCACTGTGATGCGCACTGATAATGTTAATCCAGCAGCAGAGCAAAAAATATTGGCACGTAATATCAACAACGAAATCGGTAACATCACTGTCAAAACAGACAGCGAAGGTGAACTGAAAATGGATGACTACTTCGTACATCCAACCTTCCGTCACCAAGGCGTGATGATGATCCACAAAGGTGAAGTGGTATACGAAGCTTACCCAGGCATGAAACCAACAGATTCTCACATCTGGATGTCGTCTTCAAAGACACTTACGGGCCTTATCACAGCAATGCTAGCTGAAGAAGGCAAGCTCGACATGAGCGCTTCAACCGCTAAATACGTCCCTGAGCTTAAAGGCACGGCATGGGAAAAAGTCACGATCCTCGACTTGGTTAACCACACAGCAGGCCTTGACCACGAAGAGAACAACACGTCAATTCTCGATCCAGAAGGTGTATTCGTACGCTTCATTAGCTCAGCACTTGGCACAACTGAACGCTGCACAACTGGTGAAACATGGCGTGAAGTACTGAAAGATGTTCAACCGCTAGAAAACGAAAAGCCGGGTGATCGCTTCCGTTACTCTTCACTGAACACGCACGTACTGGGTCAAGTGATTCAAAACGTGACCAACAAACGCTGGACTGACGTTGCTGAAGAGCGCATTTGGGGCAAATTAGGCGCACGTATGCCGCTACAGGTGCACCTAACACCAGACGGCACACCTCTAAACCTAGCCATCATCTCGTCTACACTAGAAGATTTCGCTAAGTACGCGACCATGTACACGCCAAGCTGGGATAAAGTGGCACACGAGCAAGTCGTTACGCCTGAGCTACTTGATCGCATTCGCTCTGCGGGCAGTGCAGACGCATTCGTAGGCGGTATGAAAGAAGGCCAGGCTGTGGGTCTGTTTGCTGAAAAACCAGTCAAAGGTGCTTACCAGTTCGACTTCATTTTTGAAGACGGCGCACTGTACAAACACGGTAACTCTGGCCAAGGTATCTACGTCGATCCAGCACGTGACTTTGCCGCGGTTTACTTCGGAGCAACTCCATATGTACCACCTTACGGTGAGATTAAAGCGCCAGCATACTTCCGCAAAGTGGCAAAGCAGCTAGATAACGCAAAGTAAGCACATACATTTATCGGGATAAGACCAAAGCCTAAGCGGAAACGTTTAGGCTTTTTTTCCGGCTCGTTTTGAGCCCCTTGTAGTCATGACAATGCCCCAAGAAACCAGTATCTTATACAAAAATACCTCGACAAGGTTTCTCTATGATCTCTATTGAACAGATTCACGCGTTTACTCTGGTTTACCAGCATGGCTCATACAGTGCAGCGGCACGCGCAGCAAACAAGGAGCGCAGTACAATAAGGGAGCAAGTGGTGACCTTAGAAGATATTGTCGGCGTAGAGCTGTTCCAAATTGAAGGACGAAAAGCAAAGCCAACCGATGCGGCCCACCAGCTCATCTCTAGGGCAACCAATTTAAGCAAACAAGCCAAAGATTTTGAGCTCACCGCTTTCTCCCTGCTCGATGAGCCGCTAGAAAAACTGATCGTCATGCATGATGACCAGATCCCAAGTGGCTGGATGAGTTCTGCCATCATGGAGGTTAAGCAGCAGTACCCTCAACTGACGATTGATATTATCTGCGCGTCAAGAGAGCACGCTTATGATTGCCTTGAAAAGAGCGAATGCCATATAGCAATCATGGCCACCGAAGATGCACCCAGAACTCAAGCTCGAATTGACACACACTATATTGGTAACTTGGCTCTTGGTGCCTATGTCAGCCCAGACTCTCAACTTGCCGAACAAGATATCCTTTCAATTGAGCAACTCAGACTTGAAACCCAGTATGAACTGCCCCACACGAAAGAAGGCGACTTGGGGTGCTTTCGCGTTTCAAACATGATTGAAAAAGTCAGTTCACTCGACCTTGCTAGCGCTCTGCTCACTCAAGGCGGTTGGATAGCCTTATCCTGCTCATTAGCAGATCCTTTCGTTCAGCAAGGCCTTATCCGGCAACTTACCTTGAACGAAGCGACGCGCAATTATATGCGAGGTGTTTGTCTATTTTTTGGCTTAACCAGCAAAAACAGAGATGAAATTAGCTTTGCGCTGGATTGTTTCAATCGACATGCTCATCCGTACTTAGCGTGAATCACCTGCCGGCCTAGTCAGCCGGCTTTTTCATACCACAACAACCTCCTATCTCTTTTTTAGTCGCATTCCTCGCCAGCATTTCTCAACTTAGCTTAATCTCTTCGCCTGCATCACAAACTGCCGCCATAAGAAAGGATGACCTGCATCAACTATTTTTCCATTGTCCTAGCTGGCTAACCGAGTGACCTAAAATGCAAAGCGCAAGGTATGCTCACTTGTTTTAATACCCCTACAAACTGGATAACACAACGCGTATGAAGGTAAGAGCTTTTTTCCTCATTTTTCATATACGCCAGTCGTTACTCCACATTCACATAAGGCCTTGCAAGGATGCATTTCTACCATGTTGGAACAAAAACCGGGTAATAACACAAGGTAAAACTATGAAAAGAACTGCTGTTACCACTTCACTCATTCTTGCATTTTCCAGTGCTGCAATTGCCGATGAACAAGAAAACGAAGTGATCAATCCATCTGACCTTACACGCGTTTATACTCAAGCGGCTGTCTTCCTAGATTCCAATGCGGACGTTCGAATGTCAGGAATGATGACAGGTGCATGGTCAGAAGATATTCAATTTGCAGGCTTTGCTGAAGGTACGTTTGGCAACAATGATGCAAAAGTTGATGGCAAACATAAGCTTGGCACTGACTATCAAAAAGGTCGCGCGCAGTATTTTCAAGTTCACGCGCTAGACAACTCTCTGCTACCTCGCGTTGGTTTCTCAACCGATTTGATCCACCAAAACGGTGAAGCAGGTACGGCAAAAGGTTCGGGCCTTAAAGACACGACTCTGTTTTCAGCGGGCGTGATTGGTCTGATCAATCCTGCGTACACTTTTGGTGCCAAAGTGTTCCCTAACGTTGCTTACACCACGGGTAGCGTATTTGGCGAAAGTGCCGATGGCTACATGCTAAACATGTTCCTAACCAAAGAAATTGGTGACTCGGGCAGCTTCATTCAGTTCTCACCAGAGTACTTCAAAGCCGAAGGTGATGTGGTATCGATGGAATCAAGCAAGCTGAACTTCTTTGTTAGCGCACCAACCCGCTCTGATCGTACTCAATGGCTTATGACACGTTTTGAATACGGCTCAGCCGATGTCGTTTTGCCTGACGGTACTGAAATTAACAATGATCCTGAGCTACGTGTCGAAATCGGCATGAAGTGGTTCTTCTAGTTAGAGGCAAAAGAGGGTGGCTCTAATAAGCTCAGTGTAAAAAGCGCTGCGTTTATATAGGGCCACGCTCTTTCTCCACGATAAGGCACATTCAGATATGTTCAATGCCCATGTCGCCATTTTAGTCGCTTTTATTGTTGTGCTATCAGCACCAATTACATTTTCTCGGCTGATTCACCACTGCGTGAGCCCAACCATTTTTGAAAGAGAGTTGAGCCAGACCGAGCTAAACCATATTTACACCTTACTGTCCGAGCGTTGAGCATCATCCTTCTCGCACCAACCCGGCAAACATCATTAATCCAACAGACACTACAAAAACCATGATCATAAAACGCCCTGAACTGACAGATTTTGTCACACTATTTCAGGAAATTGTTGCTCATGTTAGGGACAACACAGTAAAAATTTTCCCCAAAGAAAAACACCGTATTATCGAACTTGTTGAGCAGTTGGTCTCAGATACGCTTGAACAACAGCGAGTCGAAGTCAGACATATTCACCAAGCGCTTGAGTTGGTTGAACGCTTGTCGGTTGTGGTCAACCTTGAGCGTTACGACCAGTTTAATCTGCTTATCGAGCGAGCTCGTAAAATTGCGACTTATTTGCTCAACAACGACGAACCTCTATCTTGCCAAGATGACGAGAAAATGAATCTGTTGTTTTCTTACCTTAAGAACAGACAAATGGTCTCTCAGCCAACCCAGCTCACCGAAGGCAATGGTCTCCATATTGCAACCGCATACCGAAAAGGTCTGCTCAACCTCAGTGAAGCAATTGACGCTTATCGCGCACAGTTTGCGTGTCAGCATCGCTTGCAATTTGTCCAGCTGCAACCCTGACAGTTCAGAAGCGGCTTAAAGTACGTAAACCAATACCGTAACCATAGAGAACTTATATGAAACGCTCACCGATCGCTTTCGCGCTAACAGCGATGTTTACCAGCTATAGCGCAGCCGCCGTCGCTAATTCGACTTTTGACAATACACTGAGCCAAGATTGGGGTGGTGTAAGAACAAATCTTGCCGGCTCTGGAGTCATCGTGAAAGCGGAGTACACTAACGTCTATCAAAAGCCTCTCAATACAACGCCAAACGACCGCTCAAATACTTCTCACCGTTTTGATCTATTTACCCAATTTGACTTTGCAGCGCTCGGGCTATGGCAAGGAGGCAAGCTCAACACGCAAGTAGTTGCCAGCAGCGGCACGGCAAATGACTTTGGTCTATCGCAAATTTCGAGCCCGAACTCAACACTGTTCGCCCATGATGACTCAGTCATGGTTCCGACGTTCAACTATAGCCATCAGATTAGCCCTGCGACACAAGTCTTGGTTGGTAAGTTTGATGCGATTGAGATGATGCGCCCCGCCAGCTTCTATGGTGGCGGAACGCGACATGGCTTTATGAACTTAGCCTTTTCCGCGCCACCGAGTGGCGTAGTGCCGCCTTCGTTTGTCGGGGTCATTGCGAATCACAGAGTTGGCAACACCCTTTGGAACGCGATGGTGTTCGACCCAAGAGATCGCTACACCGAAAACTTGAATACTAAAGGTCTGTTTGATGATGGCGTCAGTGCTAGCTTCGGCTTTGCGCACTTTACCAAGCTGTTTGACCGTCAAACTCTGCTGTCAGTTAACTATGCTTACAGCACTGAGAAAGGCGCAGACTTTAGCTCACTGACACCAGATTTAAACTTCGAGGCGACTGCACAATATAAATACAACGCACGTTTCCAACTGTCGCACAATTTAGTTGAGCGAGAGGGTAATCCGGCGGAATCTTGGGGCTTGCACCTGCGCGGTTCACTGGCTGATGGCAACCCGAATGTCTTTAACGCGACCTTCGCAGGCGGACTCGGCGGTAAAGCACTGTTCTTCGGTCGCCCGATAGATACTTGGGGCTTAGGTTATTACTACTACGATCTGTCTGACGATCTACAAGACAGCATCAATGCATTACCTACTCCTTACAAACTGCGCAATGAACAAGGGTTTGAGGCTTATTATGCGTATGAGCCAGTACCTTGGTTAACGGTAACCGCTGACCTTCAATACGTCACTTCAGCGCTCAATACACAAGATAAAGCGTGGTTGGCAGGTCTTCGCACCAATATTCGCTTTTAATCATCGACAAAACGCTCCATCAAACACGATGGAGCGCTTTTAACTTAGGTATTGCTTGCTTAATTGACACACAGTTTTCGCAATCTCACACAATTGCTCATCACTGCGGTAATGAATGGGAAAAAACGCACACAGGTTATGTGGCTGTGATTGCAATACTTCTTCCAAATCGAGCTTAATTAGCCCCTTTTTCTTTACTTGAGAACTTGCCAGCCATTCTGGAATAATGGTCCAGCCATCTTGCGCGGCCATCTCTAACAACAGGTTCGTATCGGTAATAACTTGTTTGTTTACCGACATGGGATAAGCCCCAAGTCCCCCGTTTGCGGCGCTCTCTGTCATGTATTGTTTTACTAAACGCAGATCATTAAGGCTCACCGACGCTTCCTTAGCCAACGGGTGCTGTTTGGACAGGTAGGCTGAAAACCGCATCGTTCCAAGATTAATCACATCCAACTCGTGGGATGTCGCTATCAAGTTTTCACTCGCCATCAAAGCGATTTGCGCCCTTCCTTGTTTTATCTCAACAAACGCGTTTTCTCGCACACGATCAAGAAACTGGACATTTAGGTGCGGAAATTGACTCGATATGGCGGCATGGAGGCTAGTAAGCAAGTTCATAGGCACCAAAGGGTCATGGCAAATAACCAGCTCCGTTAATGTCGAATCATGCAGTGACAGAAGCGTTTCCTGCAAATCTCTAGCATGCTTGCCCAAAAGCACAGTGCGCTCATAAATGGCTTTTGCGGCTTGGGTCGGCGTTAATCTCTTACCTTCAAGTTCAAACAAAGCTAGCCCGGTCGAGTCTTCTAACGCCACGATCTGCTCTCTAACCGTTGTACGTGTCTTACCCAACACTTTGCCAGCCTGACTGTAAGAGTTCGTCACGAAGACCTGATTAAAACAATGGATTTGTTCAAGAGTAAACATCGTCGCCCCCAGCAAAAATGTACGCACTTCCCTATCATTATGCATTTCTTTGATTTCTCAATCCATCTTAATATCAACACGAAAGATAAACCTATCAAACAACGCTTACATAAGGTGAAAAAGAATGAACCTACTAAGAAAAGCTTCAGTGCTTGCCGTCACAATGGCACTCGCGACAACAGTTAATGCCTCATCTATTGAAATGACCCAGTTTGTCGATAGCAAAACCGAGCGTCTGCAAGAAATATACAAAGACCTGCATGCCAACCCAGAGCTAGGGTTCATGGAATACCGCACTGCGGGAGTGGTAGCCGATGAACTGACCAAACTCGGCTTTGAGGTAAAGACAGGCATTGGTAAAACGGGCGTGGTTGGAATCTTAGAAAATGGGCCGGGCCCGGTTATGATGTTCCGCGCTGATATGGATGCTAATGCGGTCAAAGAGGAAACGGGTCTGCCTTACGCCAGCAACGTTAAAGTCACCAACCTAGACGGAGAGGAAACGTACGTCTCGCACATGTGTGGTCATGATGCACATACTACCTGGCTGATCGGTTTAGCCAAAGTGATGGCCGAAATGAAGTCTGAGTGGCAAGGCACGTTGGTATTGGTTGCTCAGCCAGCAGAGGAGCCGATTGAAGGCGCACAGTCTATGGTGCAAGATGGTATGTACACGACTCATGGGGTACCTGAACCAGATTACTTCATCGCAATGCATACCTTCCCATTCGCCACGGGTACGGTATTGGCCTCTCCAGGTCGTGTAAGTACCGGCTCTGATCATATCGACGTCACTTTCCATGGTGTTGGTGGCCATGGTTCTTCTCCTCATCTAGCAAAAGATCCTGTGCTCATGGCTGGACAAGCGATTGTTCAACTGCAAACCGTGGTGTCTCGCCATATTGACCCAACGGATGTTTCGGTATTAACCGTTGGTTCAGTGCAAGCGGGTGTCGACAACAACGTGATTCCTGAAGAAGCGACACTAAAGCTCAAGCTTCACTTTTCAGACAACGATGTTCGCAAGCAGATGCACGAGTCCATCACCAACATCGTTAACAACATCGCTCGCTCAAACGGCGTGACGGAAGAAGACCTGCCGACGATCACCTACAAAGGCTTCGCTGCGGCCATGGTTAACGATCCAGAACTGACGAGTCTGATTCAGAAAGAGCTGCGTGACGCGAATTATGTCAACAAAGTCGTGCCTCAGTTCCAAGCACCAGCATCGGATGACGCAACAACTTTAGTTGACCATATTCCAGGGGTAAAAGTGTCTTACCTAGCCGTTGGTTCAGCAGAGCCTAAGCTGGTTGAGCAAGCACATAAGAATGGTCAGCATTTCCCGTTTATGAACCACAACCCTGACTACCAAGTCGACCTTGACGCGATCGGTAAAGGGACCAAAGTAGCTTCAGACATCATCCTTAAGATCATGGAAAAATAGTGTTACCTCACTAACAAAATATAGGGTGCACGGACGCACCATTTTTGCATTTGCTACAACGCTCCCTCCTGCTTTCAACGACCCCCAGCCTAGTCAAAAACCCTTGTTGTTTGACCTTCCACTGGTTCTGTCACACTACCGAGTTGTTCAGCCAATAAAGTAACCAAGCAACCCTGCTGCCATGCACACAGCGTTTACCTCTCCCCTCTCTGAGACTTGAGCTTTACTCTCTAACCCGTAGTGATGGGTAAACATGACGCACAAAAAAGCGGAGCTCAATTGAGCTCCGCTTTACTGCTTAACACTGCTATTTGTTACGCTTTCACTTTTTCACGCAGTTTTTGGAACACCGCATAGAATCCCGGGGTCGTAATCGAGCCCACCGCAAGTACCATCAACATACCGCCCAACAAGGCAAGGCCTGTGGTGTTTTGCGCGGTCGCACCCGCACCTTGTGCAAACGCAAGCGGTAAAATACCCAGAATAAACGACCACGATGTCATGTTAACCGCTCTAAAGCGCATCTTACCACCTTGGATAGCTGCCTCTTCAATCGATAGACCTTGCTCTTCACGCTTAATCTTTGAGAACTCAACCATCAAGATGGCGTTTTTCGCCGCTAGCGATACCAACAGAATCAAACCAATTTGTCCGTAAATCGACAGCGCTTGACCACCCATTAGTAGTGCAGCGTATGTGCCGACCGCCGCTGTTGGCGCAACAATGATGATGGCCGCTGGCAGTGCCCAAGATTCATACTGCGCCACCAAAAACAGGTAGATGAATACCAAAGCGAGAATCATCGCAATTTGTGCTGTACCGCCCGCTTGTTTCTCCTGGAACGCCATGTTGGTCCATTCAAACGTGTAACCCGACTCAAGCACTTCGCCTGCAATACGCTCCATCGCTTCAATGGCTTGACCCGATGAGTACCCTGGCGCGGCATTTAGCTGAATACGCGCAGCTGGTAGCATGTTGTAGCTCGTCACCAAGTCAGGCTCAAGTGTCGGTGAAATCGTTGCTACCGTTGATAATGGAACCTGCTTACCGCTGTTTGATGGCACATGGATACGCAGAACATCATCCAGATCGTTACGCTGCTCACCTTTTGCCTGAACGAACACACGGTAGCTACGGCCATTGAGTGCGAAATCATTCACGTAAGAAGACGCAAGGTGGGTAGCCATCGCATCATTGATTGCGCCTAGCGTTACGCCCATTTGACGCGCTTTTTCGCGGTCAATGTCTACGTGGTAATGAGGCACATTGGCACGATAAGTTGTCATCGCACGGGTGATCTCTGGTGCTTGGTTCGCCGCTGCGACCATAGCGTAAGTCATCTGAGCCAGCTCTTGTGCGTTGCGACCGCTCGTATCTTGCAGCATGAATTCAAGTGAATCACCTGCACCCACGCCCGGAATGGCTGGCATACCCATGGTAAATGTCATCGCCTTATCGATACCATGCAGCTGACGATTCAAACGCTGTGCGACTGCGGCCTGAGTATGGTCACCCTCAAGCTCAAGACGCTCATCCCAGTGCTTTAAGTTGATGAACATGGTCGCCGAGTTTGACGCCACACTGCCGGTTACGGCGTTAAAACCAATCGCACCGGCATAATCTTCAATAGCTGGGTCATTATTCAAAATTTCTTCGGCTTTGCGAATCAGCTCATGAGTACGCTCTTTTGACGCGTTGTCCGGCAAGAACATCGCCAGTGCCAATACCCCTTTATCTTCAGCCGGAACAAATGCGGTTGGTAGCTTAGCGTTCATCGCGACCATAGCACCAATCGCCACAATGAAGGCCGTACCCAACACCAAGCTCTTACGAACCATCAGTGCTACTGCTTTACCATAAGCGTTGGTCACGCGATCAAACATGCGGTTGAAGGCAACAAACCATTTTGCAGGTTGGCTGTTGCGCTTCATCACCATGGCACAAAGTGCTGGTGATAGAGTCAGCGCGTTAATCGCAGACAATACTAGCGCGATACAAATCGTGATTGAGAACTGAGCGAACATCAAGCCGGTAATACCCGGCAACATCGCAACCGGGATAAACACCGCCAGCATAACGAGCGTCGAAGCGATGATAGGGCCAGTCACCTCTTTCATTGCTTGAATGGTCGCTTCCTTGCTTGACCACTGTGGCTGTTCTTCAAGAATACGTTCGACGTTTTCGACCACTAAGATCGCATTGTCTACTACAATACCAATCGCGAGAATTAAGCCAAATAGCGTCACCGTATTGATACTAAAGCCGCCCATCTGCATAAAGGCGAAGGTACCAATCAAAGAGACAGGAATGGCCACAACAGGCGCTAACGTTGCACGCACATTGCCCAAGAATAGGTAGGTCACCGCGATAACCAGCAGAACCGCTACTAGCAGCGTTTCGACGATGCTCTTAATCGATGCCTCTACCGCAAGCGTTGTATCGTAAGGGATAGCATACGACATGCCTGCTGGCAAAATAGATTCAATGTCTTTCAGCACCGCTTTAACCGCTTCACCCGTTTCCAATGCGTTCGCATCTGGGTTCGCTTGCATCATCACTAGCGCCGCTTCTTGACCATTATAGTTAGCATATGCGTCGTAGAACTGGCTGCCAATTTCAATATCGGCCACATCCGCAAGGTGAATATGGTTACCATTAGCGAGGGTTTTGACAATCACTTGTTCAAAGTCTTGTGCACTAGATAAACGCCCTTGTGTGATCAGGTTAAACTGAAGCGCGGCATTTTCACGGCTCGGACCTTGACCAATACGGCCCGCAGGGACAACCGCATTTTGCTCGCGAATCGCATTCTTCACTTCTACTGTGCTGACACCCAGAGCCGCCATACGATCCATATCAAGCCACACACGCATACCATACGTCGCACCGATTAGGTCACTGGTCGCCAGCCCTGGAATACGCGCAATACGCTCCATAAAATTGGATTCCACCCAAGAGTTAAGCTCAAGCTCAGACATTGACTGGGTTTCAGAATAAAACGCTACCGCTAGCAGATCGTCAGGTGTCGCTTTACGAATACGAATACCACGGGCACGCACTTCGAACGGCAGCATGTTTTCCGCTACCGCGACACGGTTTGAAACGTTGACCATCGCCATGTCAGAGTCGACACTGTTATCAAACGTTATATTGAGGAAGTAACGGCCATCGTTGGTTGAACGCGACTGCATGTACACCATGCCATCCACGCCGTTGACCTCTTCTTCGATCGGGTTACCAATCACCTCTTTCACTGTTTCTGCACTGGCTCCGGGCAGAACAGCAATCACACGAACCTGCGGAGGCGTCACACTAGGGTACTCAGCCACAGGCATGGTTTTAATCGCAATCAGGCCGATCAAGGTCAGGAAAATCGAAATGACAAACGCAAATTTTGGTCGATTGATGAAAAATTGACTTAGCATGGACCTACTCCGCTACCACTACTTGAGCACCTTCCCTAATGCGCTGTAGACCACCGATAATGATTGGCTCTTCCACGGCCAAACCTTGTGTAATAAAGACGTTTTGACCAATGCGGTCTGACACTTCCACATCTCGACGAACCGCAATCCCATCTTCAATCGTCAGGACGTATTGCGCCTTGTAATCTTGGTGAACTGCCGCATGCGGAATTGTTACACCAGTAAGCGCTTGAGTCGGCGCTAGGCCAACACGTACATACTGATTCGCTGTCAGCAAGCCTTGCTCGTTGTTGAATGTTGCCGCGAGATCTATCGTGCCACTTTGTGGATCAATCTTGTTGTCAACAAATGAAAGAACGCCTTCGCTGTCAACAACTTCACCAGCAATTTCTAGTGAAACCCGTGTTGAGTCTTGGCGCGAAAAATCACGTACAGCGACGTCGGTTTGCTTGAGTGAGAAACTCGCTTCAATCGGATGGATTTGCACCACGTCGGTAAGTGGTCCAAAGTTAGGTCCAACCATATCGCCGATAGAGAACAGGCTCTTACCCAATTTGCCACTGTACGGCGCTCTTACTTGGGTTTGTTCTAGGTTATCTTGTTGGACAACAAGGTTAGCTTGCGCTAATTCAACGCGGTGTTTCGCTTGTGCGAGTTCCGCTGAGCTTAAATCAAACTGCGCTTGAGATACGCCACCGGTTTTCAACATGTTTGCATTACGTTGATGGTTCAGCTCTGTAAGTGCTAGCGCTGCTTTCGCCTCGCTCATCGAAGCCTTGGCGGCATCCAAAGCGGCTCGATATGAGGTCGGGTCGATCTCAAATAGAACGTCACCTTTCTCGACTAAAGCCCCATCTTCAAAGTTTTTCTTGAGTAAGTAACCTGTGGTTCTTGGCGTCAAATTGGCGGACTCAATCGCTTGCATTCGGCCGACGTAATAGCTAGTTGGGCTGTGAAGGTGTGCCTTTGCAGTGACCACACTAACAGGGGTTGCTTGAGCCACGTTTTGCTGGTCACTTTCATTTGAACTACCACAACCCGATAGCAAAAGGGCAATCGCTGTGTATAAGGGCAATTTTCTCATGAGTTTCTCTTTATTTATTAATTTGATTGAGTGGGTGCGGTGTAATCACTAAACATCTAGCAGGCGATTAATTGCGTTTAGCGCTTCGTCATCGAGAACACCTGCTAGGAAATGCAGTTGAAGATTTGCGACTAAGAAATCGATCTGAGCGGCAGTTAACTGCTCTTTCGCTGAGTAAAGTTGACGCGTCGAGTCAAGCACGTCAACGATAGTGCGCGTGCCAATGTCTAGCCCTTGTTCCGTCGCGTTTAATGCCGATTCGGCAGAAATCACCGCCTGTTGATAAGCAGATTGCGCACTTTCAAGTGCCACTAAATCTTTTTCTGCGCTGCGCACTTGGCGTGCGACCTGTCGCCAAGTATGGCTTTGAAGTTCAAGTGCCTGTTGGTACTGAATATTGGCTTGTTCGACTCGATTTTCCGTCGCGCCACCACGGTAAGCGGGCAGAGACATTGCCACTCCGGCAAACACAGTCGCATTGTTGTCTAGGTCTTGAAACGAACCTTTTGCTTGTTGTGGGCCGTTGCTACGGGATTGAGTAGCAAACGCATAGCGATACTCTGCCACCAAGCCAATCGTCGGCATATGACCCGCTTGAGCAAGGGAAATCTGCTCTCGCGATAGCTTAACCAGTTGACGTTGAATCTCCATTTGCTGGCTCTCTCGCTGAGCAAGCTCTTGCCAGCTGATGTAACCATTGGGTTGGGGGAGCGAAACCTTAGGCAGATTGGCACCCAATGAGGCTACTCGTGTATATTCGCGACCCGTTAATTCGTACAGGTAGTCGAGCGCCTTTTCCAACTCGTTGTGAGCAAAAATCACCGCCGCTTCCGCTAGGTCATATTGCGCTTGGGTTTCTTTGACATCATTCTCTGGCACGAGGCCGTTATTAAAACGATGCTTCACTTGAACCAAATGCTCACCTATCGCTTTCTTGGTGGCTTTAACCTGTTTTTGTTTCTCTTGCGCTTTAAGCGCATTGAAATAGCCATTGACCACACTCATCTGCATCGTCGCTAGAGCGTAATCATAACTAACCTTGCTGAGTTCATGCTGCTGCTCAGCAATGGCACTCGCTCGATTAAGCTGATCATTAAAAATATTTTGCCCAACAGATACGGACACTTCTGCACCTTGGCCATCGGTTTCGTTCATCGTTGTCCAATCATTTCGCAGCGCACCATACTGAACACCCACATCCACCTGTGGGCGGTATTGACCATCAATGATGGCGCTGCCTTTACGCGCACTATCCATTTCCAGTGCCGCACTAGCCAATATCGGATTGTTCTCTAGTGAGTCTAGATAGAGTCGCTGCAAGTCAACAGTATGTGCCACTGCGGGCGCGCCGCTAAGTGTCAAACTGACCCCAACTGCTGATAACAATAGTCTGTTCATAGTTTTACTCGCTGTTTTACAACGTAATTACGTGATTAATCGTGTTTAATGACGCTGTTTTACTGAGAAACCAGTGCGAAACGTAGGCTCGGAAGAGCAGGAATTGTTTCAGATCAGCTTTCGCGGCGGTAAGAAAGGAAAAGCGTGGCTACGCTCGGCTTTTTTTGTTATTTAATTTATTACTTATTAATTAGGAGAGAGACACTAGAAATGCTGGGACTGAAAGCGAAAGTAACCTGGTTTAACTCTGAGAAAAAATTTGGCTTTGCGGTGCCCGATGTCGTTCCCATTGATGTGTTGATTGATCTTTCCAGCATCAACTTGGCCAACATGGAATTAGCCCTTGGGCAGCGAATTTACATAGAAATCGAAACACCTGACGACGGTGGCTTTCGCGCCACTGCAGTGATACCACTATGACGAATGCAGTATCGGTAACGTCTAAGCCTGACAATAAACGAGGGAGACCCAAAAGCGCTCCATTAATAAAACAGCAACGTCACGTAGCGAAACGCTATCAAGATCTACTTAACGTGCGTCAGCAATTCAACCTAGAGCTGAAACAGCACTACCCAGATTTAAACCCTGCGGAACTCAGCGATGTCGCCCAACTTGTTCTTGCTACTGCAGAAGAATATCGCTTATGGTCAGAAATCGACAATCGGCTGCTCGCCATTCAGAGGCACAAAGACCCAGAAGCTCAATTTTTGCTCCAGTCGGAGAAGCTCCAGCAGGACTTAGTCCAGTTGCAGACTACTTATCAGTTAATACTCTGTCAGCGTAATCAACCTATCCTACCCAGTAAAAAGTACTGGCGACATGCTAACAATGAAACAATCAATAAGGCGATTTCATATTT
This sequence comes from Vibrio sp. MarTm2, assembly GCF_027587055.1. Lineage (NCBI taxonomy): Bacteria > Pseudomonadati > Pseudomonadota > Gammaproteobacteria > Vibrionales > Vibrionaceae > Vibrio > Vibrio sp. MarTm2. Next base: position 166,059 of record NZ_JAPPTK010000008.1, read on the forward strand.
AAGTTATCAACCAGCTAACGAACAAACTGTTACGCTCTATGGTTTTGCTCTTTGGCTCAAAGCACAGTGTGCTGAGTATGAAGAGAAGTGTGGTGTTAAAACTTGGCGAACATTGATCAGAAAGGGGCTAGGCCACATCATTGAAAAACGCATTGGTTTGATTTACCCGATACACAGCGCCAAAACAACTGGTCGTCCGAAGCTCCCAACGCCTGTTGTTCTTGTCAGGGCGGAGCAAGCCTTAATCGATGATTATCAAGAGCTCGCCATAACTTATCGTGCTCAACAAATACGACCACTGACACCAGAGCAAGTTTGGCGAAACCAACAACATAGCAAACTCCAAAAAGTTGGCCGTAAGCCATTAAGTGAGCGCCAAAAAGCACTAAGAAAACGGAGAAAACTCGAGGAACAACTGTGTGAATTAGAACGTAATAAAAAAGCAATATTGGCAGCGGAGTCAGAGAGAGTGACTGTACGTGGACGAAAGCCTCTCACCTACCAGCAATTAAGATCGAGGTTGCTAGAAAAGATACAAGCACTTACCAAACTTTCGGCTTAATAAACATAGAGCTCAACATAATACAGCGTAAATGACTACGGCAGTTGAATTGTCAACGACGCTGATTCTTTGTTTGCATGTACAAAGTGTATTTTAGTAAAAGTGTCTCAGGTTTAGAATTTTCCCAAAGTTCAGGTTAAAAAAGAGCCGCAGAAGCGGCTCTCTATGATTCGTATTTTCCGAAGTATTAGACTACTTCTCTTTACCGAATACATTGTTCTCTTGCTCTTGAACGCGGATGAAAGTCGTACGCTTCGTTAGCTCTTTAAGCTTTGCAGCGCCTACGTAGGTACACGTTGAGCGTACACCACCAAGGATGTCAGAGATAGTACCGTGAACGCTGCCGCGGTATGGCAATAGTACGGTTTTACCTTCAGCTGCGCGGTACTTAGCCACACCACCTGAGTGCTTGTCCATTGCTGACTGTGAAGACATGCCGTAGAACTTCATGAAAGTTTCACCGTCTTTTTGAATGATTTCACCGCCTGACTCTTCGTGACCTGCAAGCATACCGCCTAGCATGACAAAATCCGCGCCGCCGCCGAAGGCTTTAGCCACGTCTCCTGCACATGAACAGCCACCGTCACCGATGATCATGCCACCAAGACCATGAGCAGCGTCACCACATTCGATAATTGCTGAAAGCTGAGGGTAACCCACACCCGTTTTTACGCGTGTAGTACATACTGATCCTGGGCCAATGCCCACTTTAACAATGTCTGCACCCGCTAGGATGAGCTCTTCACACATATCGCCCGTTACCACATTACCCGCAGAAATTACTTTATCTGGGAAGGCCGCTCGAACGCGCTCTACGTACTCAACCAAATGCTCTGAGTAGCCGTTGGCAATATCAATACAGATGAAGATAAGTTCTTCAGATAGCGCCATGATGTCTTTGGTTTTTTGAAAGTCAGCGTCTGAAGTGCCGGTAGAAACAAACACGTTGTTAAGCGTTGCTTTGTCTGCCGATTTAACGAAGTCGGCCCATTGTTCAACGCTGTAGTGCTTGTGAACAGCTGTCATAACGCCGTGCTCAGCCAGTGCTTTTGCCATCGCAAAGCTACCTACCGAGTCCATATTGGCAGCAATAACTGGAGTACCAGACCATTGACGACCACTATGCTTGAATGTAAACTCGCGGGTTAACTCAACTTGAGAACGACTTTTAAGAGTAGAACGCTTCGGGCGAAATAATACATCTTTAAAGCCTAACTTAAGTTCTTGTTCGATACGCATGATAAATTTTCCTGTAAGCAAATTTACGTGTCGTGCGTTTTCGGTAAACGTTGGCAGACGTTTTACTGAGTTTCGGACACAAAAAAACCGGAGCGTTGGCAGACGCTCCGGTTTTCAGCATTATAGGCCGCGATTTATTTCCCGCAAGACTGATATTTCTAATTTTTTTATGCTACAGTTCGGTTAAGTTGCATACCTAAGCACACTCCCCTCCTCGCCAAACCTTTAAAAGCCTCACAAAAACAAACACTTAAAGAGCTACCAACTAAACGTTTGCGCAATCCTTTCCTTACCATCGGCGAATACTATTCAAGCATTCGGTTGCTGGATCATTATGTTCAGTTCACAAACTGGTATTTTTAGCCGAAGAAACAATCTCTGCTTTTGAGTGCTAACTGATGATTTAACACTCACAAAACGCCAAAAAGCAGAAAACGCCGGAGCACCTTCTGCTTTCATTTCGAACGATGGCTGAATTAATTAGAGCTTAAAGAACGCCAGTTGCGCTTTTTGCTTCTCTGCCAGTGAAGATAACTCTTCGCTTGCACTCGCACTCTGGCAAATGCCAGACACATTTTGATTCACCAGTTCAGACATGTTTACCACGTTGCGGTTAATGTCTTGGGTTACTTGTGACTGCTGCTCTGCTGCGGTTGCAACCTGTGTATTTGCGTCGTTAATGTTGGTCACGGACTCAGTGATACCCTGCAACGCACTGTTTGCTTGTTGCGCCAGTTCATTGTTTTTGGCCAACATTTCCAAACTAAGTTGCATGCTGTCGTTTGCCATACCCGATTGCTTTTGTAGCTCTTCGATGATGGTTTGGATTTCACCAGTTGACTCTTGAGTACGCGCGGCAAGCATACGTACTTCATCTGCCACAACCGCGAAGCCACGACCAGATTCACCCGCACGTGCCGCTTCGATAGCCGCATTCAGCGCCAATAGGTTCGTTTGCTCAGATACACCGCGAATCACTTCAATCACATCACTGATTTGCTCCGACTGCTCTTTTAGTGACAGAACCACTTGAGCCGCATCGTTAAGCGCGTCGCCCATTTGAGCACTTGCCTGATTGCTCTCTTCGAAGATTTCCATGCCTGATGCAGCCAGTTGATTTGCTTCACGCGCTGTAGAATCAGCCACTTGCGCGTTGTCACTCACGTTATCGGCGGTACTGGAAAGCTCATTTACGGCAGACGCAACTTGCTCAATTTCCGCCAACTCTTGCTGGGCATTCGCTTGAGATTGTGTCATTACAGCAGCAAGCTCTGTTGATGCTGAAGCCACCTCTTCGCTGATACGCATCAGTTGATCAACGGTTGTATGGAGCTGCTCTGCGGTCGTATTCACGTCTTTACTAAGCTGAGAGATTTCGTTTTCACCATCGGCATTGGCGCGAATCGATAGGTTACCCTGCGCAAGCTCTCGCATCACTTCTTGCAGTTTTTGAACTGGCGTAACAATCATTCCAGATAGGACCCACGCAACCAACAATGAGATCGCTAAAACACTCAATACAAGGAACATCGCCATGTTTTTCACTTTGGCGTTTTGTTCAACACTTTGGGCCATTGCCAGCGTCGCCGCGTCATTAACCTTTTTCGAGAGTGCGTTGATTGACTGCACCATTTCATTGCCAGCAATACGATACTGGCTAATAAAGTTGCTGTACTCAAGTTCAGTCGCTAGCCCGTCGTCTTTACGGTGAAAAAGAGCAACCCCTTGGTTAGAGAACTGAACATAGTTTTCAATTGAGGCACGCACGGTAACGATGTCATCACGGAACGTTTTGCGCTCACGTATTAGGTCAAGATCTTGATCCATTTCACGCATGGCAGTTTTTAGTTCACCAAGAAACGCATCACGGCGAGACGCATCATAAATGGCATACACTGCACTAATGCGAAGTGGGTATACTTGGTCGTCAATCTTGGCCAATGTATCTTTGTAAAATACGAGTGAGTCAATATTGTCGTTGATTCGATCTTGCTCTGCTTCCAAATTATTTTTGGTCACCCAAAGGGCGATAAACAAAGCAACGGTTGTGAATAGCACAGGTAACAATACCTGTGTACGAATAGACAAATTTTTTAAGGATAATTGCATTATTGTTCTCAATCAGATCGGTTGAGTCGTCCGTGAACTGGGAATATTCCCATAAGAATTGTGGGGCGAAGTCTAACATAATATGTGATCAATGCCACAAAACATTGTTGGATAATTCATCAGTTAGGCAGTGACTTTTGTAAATATGCATTAACAGACACATGCAACAAAGTTATAAAATCAAATCAAAGCCAATACATTGATTAAAAACAAAGAGGATTGAGATCGCTGACAACGCCGAAAACCTCTTGCTAGCGCTCATCTTTCGGCGAGTCCATTACCACCATAGTCGTAATAGATTGAACTTGTGCACACTCACCAAGTACATCCGCATGAAACTTTTTATAACTGGTTAGATCCTGCGTTTCCACTCTGAGCAAATATTCGTTGGCGCCGGTAATGTTGTGACATTCAACTACTTCATCAACAAATCGAACGTGTTCTTCAAACTCTAATTGTGCTTGCTTGCGGTGGCTTGCCAATCCAATAGACACATAGGCAACAAAGCCAACCCCTCGTTGAGCGCGGTCAAGAACCGCTCGATAACCTTTGATTACACCGCGCTTTTCCAAATCTTGAACGCGACGCAGCGTCGCCGATGGAGACAAACCAATCCGATGAGCGAGATCGACATTTGATAATCGTCCATCCTGCTTTAGCTCATGCAATATTCTTTCTTCATACCTATCCATTACACACCTTTATTGCAAACAAACACCTAATCATTCGAATAAAAACACATAATTGCGCTTCAATCTACTTAAACTGTTTCTTGACCGGTCAAACACATCAATTCATCTGTTGTAAACGTTGAGGAGACACTATGGAATTACAACAACTCAGTGCGTTGGCGATGTTTGCCTTTGTTTCTACTTTTACCCCTGGGCCAAACAACCTCATGTTGATGACTTCTGGCGCCAATGTTGGCTACCAGAGAACCTTGCCGCATATGCTGGGAATTACCTTAGGGTTCGGGTTTATGGTGCTGCTGGTAGGATTGGGGTTAATCGGCGTCTTCAATGCCTACCCGGTCTCTCATACCGTTTTAAAGTGGCTGAGTCTTGCCTACTTAGCTTACCTCGCGCTCAAAATCGCCCGTTCTGGGAAAGCGGAAACCCGTGACGACTACAAACCCATGACCTTCCTTGGCGCTGCGTCTTTCCAATGGGTTAACCCGAAAGGCTGGTCGATGGCACTCAGTTCTGTAGCGATCTACAGCAGCTCTGGGAATTGGCATGAACTGTTGATCATTTCCGCCATGTTTATGCTGGTGAATATGCCGTCATGCAGCTTTTGGGTACTTGCAGGGCGCGAGTTACAGCGATGGTTGACCTCCGCCAAACGCGTACGAGTGTTTAATCTCACCATGGCGGCACTGCTTATTGGTTCGACAGTGCCTATGTTGTGACCGCCTGCGCAAATGTAAATTTAATTAAAGAGGCTTCGGAACTGTTTTTTTACCTGTTACTCTAAATGAGAATAAGAATAACTATTGAGTAGAAAGATGAAAAAACCTTCAGCTAAGCTTGTCACCGTTACCGATACTTTTTCCGTTACTCCAAATATGCAGCGCATCACTCTACAAGGTGAAGCGCTGGCTGATTTTCCTCTCGACTGCGAAGGTGGTTACATCAAGCTACTGTTCAATCAAGTGGGTGAAACCGATTTGTCTCAGCAAGCGGAAGATAGCCGCCCTGTCATGCGTACTTATACGATTCGTCGCTTTGATCCGAATAAATCGCAAATCGAAGTCGATTTTGTAAAACATGTCACCGAAGATCAGCAGTGTGGCTTTGCCGCGCGTTGGGCAATGGCAGCAAAACAGGGGGATACGATTCATATCGCGGGCCCTGGGATCATTCAAAACATGAACCTTGATGCCGACTGGTATTTTATGACCGCCGACATGACCTCTTTACCCGCGCTATCAGCGAAGATTCAACGCTTACCGCAAGATGCGCAAGGGTACGCTGTGATCAAGGTTCAAACCGAAGATGATATACAAACGCTAGAAGCACCAATAGGTATGCAGATCGAATGGGTGACCCAAGACTCGTTAGAAAATGCCGCTAAACGCAAGCCTTGGCTCAACGGTCAAGTCTCGGTCTGGTGTGCTTGCGAGTTTGACTCGATGCGTGCGCTGCGTCAGTACTTCCGTAATGAACACAACGTAGATCGTGAATACATATACATCAGCAGCTACTGGAAACAAGGGGTATCTGAAGATGGCCACAAAGTACTCAAACGGCAAGATGCCGAACGCCAACCTAATTGAGGTTTGAAAACTCCACCAGACGAGCTTGAAGTGAACAACTTCAGGCTCAGTCTTTCAACTTTTCGGCTAAAAAATCAATCAGTAAGCGTACTTTAGGAGATAAGTTTCGGTTTTGCGGATAAAGAGCCCATATCCCTTCTCGCTCATCCCGATAATCACTCAAGACTTCAATCAAGCTGCCTGTATCCAACGCCGATTGGACATAATAATCAGGCAATTGAACCAAGCCTAAACCGCGTATCGCAGCGTCAAGCAGTGAATAACCCGAGTTGCAGTGAATGCGCCCAGAAACGCGGATTGACTTTTCACCTTTACTGTCTTTGAAGCGCCAGTAATCAACCGATCCCACCAAACATTGGTGATTTGAGAGTTCAGACAGTGTATGAGGCTCACCAAAACGGTCGAGATACTCTTTACTTGCGCATACATAAAGTTGACGGCTCGACAAACGCTTTGCGACTAAACTTGATTCTTGCAGTCTGCCTAGTCGAATCGCGACATCAACGCCCATCTCAATCAGATCGAGCTTTTGATTCGTCAGATTCAAATCCAAATCAACTTGTGGGTACTTTTCCAAAAACTGATGCAGCAAAGGAGCGAGTTGCTGCTCTCCATAAGTGACAGGGGCCGTCACTTTTAACAACCCCTTTGGCGTTGATTGCATTTGAGTAACGGCTAACTCCGCAAGCTCTAACCCTTCGACTAACTGCTTACACTGCTGATAATAAAGTTGCCCTGCTTCGGTAAGCGAGACTCGCCGCGTGGTTCGATTGAATAACTTCACCGCCAAACGCTCTTCCAACGACGAGACCCTGCGGCTAACCTGAGCGACAGAAGTATCGAGCTTTTTCGCTGCTGCGGTGAAAGATTGCGTCTCTGCCACGCCAACAAACTCGCTGACACCTTCCCAATTTGCCACTACATTTATCCATCAAATACATGCTTAACTACTTCTTATTGTTGCACTGAGGTAATAATAAACGCAACACGCTTATCGCTGTAAAATGGCGCGCTTGTGGTAAACTTTTTCCTTTATTGGCTATTGAATTAAATCCATGTCTAAATTGAAACTGTCTTTGCTCGGCACTCTAGTGGCCATTGCGGCGCTACTTGCTTACGTGTTTATCCCAACGCATGTGCGCTTGGGTAGCGAAATAACGAATCAACAAGTGGGCGAAAACTATCGTCTAGTCGGTTACAAGGCAATCTCAACCAAACCGCAAGACGGTAAGCTGAACCATTACTTCCTGATTGCGAAAGACGCCACGATTGACAATGCCGAACCTTTCTTAATCAGCTCTGATCCATTCTTAACCGTCGATAGCGTCGTCGACAACAAACTTAGCTTGAGTATTAAAGGTCGCGTAAAACACTTTGATAATGACCTCTGGGTCGAAAAAGGCGATGGCAAGGTTGAGCACTGGTACATCAGCGCCAACATTAACTACGTGCGCTAGACTAGCAATCCCACCACAAACAGGTAAAATCACGCCCCTGTGATTTTGCCTGTAGTGAACCCGTCCATGCACCAACCGGAACAACTCTTTACCCGTTTTGACACCCCAATCGACGGAATAACGCTTCCAGAAAAGTTTACCTTCCCGTTCTACTATCAGCCTCATCCGCTGTGTGTTCTCGCGGCCGAGCAATTGCAAACGCATTTGACTCACCAAACTGACTGGCAGCACGATTTTGGTCTGACGGGGAATCAAGACGGCATTGGCAAGATGTTTGGCGTGCTTTTGGTGCACTCCCCTGAAGGAGAACTTGGCTACTTTTCAGCATTCTCTGGAAAAATCGCCGATCAAAACCTGCTACCCGGTTTTGTGCCGCCAGTGTTCGATATGTTGGCAGAAGAGAGCTTTTTCCGATCAGATTTAGCTAAGATAACGAAAATTAACGAGCAGGTAAAACAGCGGCAAGCCAATCCAGAGCTCCATGCGCTTCAACAACAGTTAGCGCAGTATCAAGATGACTATCAGCAAGCGGAGCAAACCCAGCGCGAACTGATGATTCAAGGCCGTGCGGCTCGTAAGAAGCAGCGAAAACTCGCAGAGCAAACGCTGACTGACGATGCGTTAAAACTGGCGCTCGATGATCTGGCTAGGCAAAGCGTGGCAGAAAAGAATGCGCTTAAGTACCTCAAACTGGAATGGGAAGAGAAAATTAATCAAGTTTCCATTCAGTTGAATGAGCTAACCGAGCAGATCGATGCGATCAAACAGCAGCGCAAACAGCGCTCCAGTCAACTGCAAAACAAGTTGTTCGAGCAGTACCGCTTTTACAACATCCGTAAAGATGAAAAATCTCTTAAAGCGATTTTTGCCCCAACGACAAGCCCAACCCCACCAGCGGGAGCCGGAGAATGCGCAGCACCCAAGCTGCTTCATTTTGCATTTAAACACGGTTACACACCGCTCGCTCTGGCCGAATTTTGGTGGGGCGTGTCGCCAAAGTCGGAGATTCGCAAACACAAAAGCTACTACCCGTCTTGCAACAGTAAATGCCAACCGATTTTGGGCCATATGCTAGAAGGTATGCGTGTTGACGACAATCCGCTAGAGAAAAGCTGGGCAGAAGACAAAGAGCTAGAAATTGTATATGAAGATGACGCCATGGTGATCGTCAACAAGCCGTCCGGTCTGCTTTCTGTCCCGGGTAAGACTATTACCGACTCCGCCTACACAAGATTGCAAAAGCGCTACCCAGATGCTGAGGGGCCATTTGTTATTCATCGACTCGATATGGCCACGTCAGGAATCTTGGTATTCGCTCTAACCCGACGCGCTAATAAAAACCTGCAGAAACAATTTATCTCCCGCTCTGTGCAAAAACGCTACATCGCACAGATTGAAGGTGAAGTCCAAGCGCAAAATGGCACCATTAACTTGCCTATGCGAGGCGATCCAGTAGACCGACCGCGTCAGCTTGTCTGTTACGAGCACGGAAAACCCGCTGAGACCTACTGGGAATTGATCGAGACATCCAACGGGCAATCAAAGCTCTATATGCATCCCAAGACAGGAAGAACGCATCAACTCCGTGTCCATTGTGCTCATCATCTCGGGCTCAATATGCCCATCGTCGGTGATGCGCTATACGGGACGAAAAGTGATCGCCTGCATCTGCATGCTCAACGCCTTGAACTACACCATCCTTACAACCATGAGCCAATGACTTTCAGTGCAAAGTGTGAGTTTTGATGATATCCACTGGTTGCTTAGTAATTAGCAATAGTTTTATAAATAACCCTGAATCATCCTGTGGTTGAGTTGATATTTTTGTACCATGCACTCATTTGACGCAACCTTTGTTTAAAAACTCATACAGAACGATATATACTATAGCGCTACTAAAGGGAGGCTCAATGAACAATCAAGCTCGGGATGAAATACAAACCATCTATTCTCAATTTCAACGCTTTCCCGGTATTGATGGCGCAATCGTCATGGAACAACAGGTATACGCGATCTGTGCGAAATATGACATTGAGTTGCCTCTCGCTCAGTTTCATTTTATTGAAGGATTAAAATGTAACCGAACAGATCGTATTGCAGAAGCGATTGATCACTACCTGATGTGCCTTGAGCTTGTCACTGGGGAGGATGAAATTCTCGCCCTTCACGCCAACATATTGCTGGCAAGCCTCTATACTGAGCAAGAAAATTACTACTCCGCCTATTTGATGTATAAGCGAGTGATCGACAACAGTGAAAGGCTCGATGATAACTACATGTCACTCGCTTATTGCAACGTCAGCAACTTGTTACTTCAATTGCAGCAATATGACATGACCGTCGATTTCGCGAGTAAAGCAGTATCTAGCGCACGAAAAGTGGCGAACAAGTCGATTGAGTCAATCAGCTACCTAAACAAGGCATTGGCCCTTGCGCTTGCAGATCAAATCCATCAGGCGATCGAGTGTGCCAATCACGCTTTGATGATCGCTTTGCAGATTGATAACCCGCGCACCATCGCCTATGCCTACGGCTACCTTGCGCGTATCCAGTCGATGTCTGATGATTACTCGATAGACGAGGTAAAAAGACATTTTCAACTCGCCAACAAGTACAGTGTTGTTCTCAAAGATAAGTACATTCGAATGGAGAACGACACCTATTACGCGCAATTTCTGGAAAAGCATGACATCGACTCGGAAGCGATCCAGTTGTGTCGACAACTAGAAAAGCTCATCGACCCGACGTGCAACATCAAGTTTCATCTGCTCTACTGCCAAGTAGCGATTAACCTGGCGAAAAAGCACAATCAAGCCAAACTGGTTTCCCTGCAAGCGACATACATAGAAGCCGCCAACCGCGCGCTCGCAGATACCCGCCAAAAGGAATACGCTTCCATCATCAGTAAAGTGAAGCAAGCCGCGGATGACCAAAAACGCCGTCTACAGCAAAAAATCAAAGAGCACATTGAAGCCATTACAGAAATTGGCCAAGAGTTAGCGACCTGCCATGACATCTCGGTTCATTTGCCCTCTATTTTTAGCAAGATCACCAACATCATTCCGAGCGAAGAATTTGGTATTGCACTTTATGATGAACAACAAGGCATTCTCGATTATCGCTACTTTTACAACACTAAAGGGCCGATTGAGCGCTTCTATGTCGACTGCAACAAACAAACCAGCATCGGCTCTTATGTGGTCAAAACTAAATCCATGGTCCACCTAAACAATGCGGATGCCACCAGCGTGAGGGCCGCGATTGGCTTAAGCGCCGATAGTGACAATGCGGCCATTCATCGAAAAGCGGACACCCCATCGAATCAATCACTGATGTTTACTCCCATCCTGTTGGGGAGCAAAGTGCTGGGTATTATGTCTACGCAGCATACGGAGGCTGGGCAATATCAACCCCACCACTGCCAACTGTTTGAGCAACTCGCCAGTTTTATTGCCATCGCACTCGAAAACCATGTCCAGCGTCATAAGCTGCAACAAGCCAACAACTTGTTGGACAACTTGTCGAAAACCGATCCATTGACCAAGCTCTACAATCGCTATCAACTGGATACGATTGCCCCGACGCTGATTCAAAAAGCAATCAATCAAGGCACGCAAATCGCTATCGTCATCATCGATATCGACTTCTATAAAGGCTACAACGATCAGTTTGGACACCAAGCCGGTGATAATGCGCTGAAGATCGTCGCCGCCAACATCAGCAACGCGTTTTCAGACACATCCATCGACCATATCTTTCGCTATGGTGGCGATGAGTTTCTGGTGCTGTGCGATGGCCAAACCGATAAGCAGGTCATCCGCAAAATCCATCAGTTGCAAAGCGCTATCTTGTCATTAAAAATTGCGCATCCACGTTCTTATGCAAGTGATTACCTCACACTCTCGATCGGCGTGTCTAATCATCGTCTTTACAAAGAGCAACCATTAGATTTCAACGACTTGTTCAATGTTGCAGATAGCGCACTCTACACAGCAAAAGAGCAAGGAAGAAATCAGTTCCATTTGAGAAGTGATGATAGTTAACAAAGGGTTGGGTGCAACATTGTGCGAGTTCCTATCCCGGCTGTGAGCCAGCTCTGCCTTTCTGACCGATAGACAAAACTTCTATCGAAGCCCTAGCAATGACGCGTTACCATCAACAGCCACCACATAAGTTTGGAGTAGGGTAGCCGTGTCCGATTATTCAGCCACGATTCGCTGGCAGCGTCAGCAAAATGAACCTTTTAGCGACAATAAGTACAGCCGAGGGCACCTGTGGGAGTTCGACGGCGGTGTCAGTATCCCAGCCTCGTCATCGCCTCATGTGGTTCCGCTCCCCTACTCGGTCGCAGAAAACGTTGACCCAGAAGAAGCCTTCATTGCCGCTATTTCCAGTTGCCATATGCTGACATTTCTCGGCATCGCCGCAAAACAGCGGTATGTTGTGGACTCCTACGTTGATACCGCGATTGGTGTCATGGCCGAAGATGAAAACGGCTATACCTCTGTTACCGAGGTGACACTCTCTCCTACTATTTGTTTCTCCGGCGACAAGAAACCATCCTTTCAGCAAATCGAGAAAATGCATCATTTAGCGCACCGGCACTGCTTTATCGCGAACTCGGTCAAAACCGACATTAAATTGAATCTCACCCACAAGGCAGAGTCATGAAAAACAAAGCGTTATTAGCCACTTTCATCGCTTTCGGCGTGTTCATTTTAGTCGGCCAGCAAGCCAACTTGTTTGGCTCAAACAAACCGGAATCTTTCCCTAAATTACCAGACTCTCCCCAATTTGCGGTTTCAACGCAGCACGATGGCACCTGGCTAGGGCGTCGTGTCGATGTGACAGGCAACAATATGTGTGAGCGCACCACCATCACAGGCAAGGTTGTCGATGGATTTGCAACGCTGAACCTAACGTACAATGGAACATCTCTTAAAGGATGGATAAACGCGGACGAAGGCGAGCTCACTCTCTACGCTTCTAACCGTCAATGGGATTACCGCTTCAGTGGAAGTGTTGGAAGAGACAAAATTCAAGGCAAGTGGTACCTGACTAATGGTCCATGTAAAGGAACCTGGTATCTCGAAAAACAAGTCTAATCACACTCACCAGTTCATGGTACACTCTGCGTCAATTCAGGGGATTTGGTTCCTCAAGACTATTAACACAGAGTGTCACCCATGCCGTTCGCAAAACTAGGCCTAAGCCAACCGTTAACTCAAGCCATTCAATCTCTCGGTTACAGCAAACCCACAACCATCCAAAGCAAGGCGATTCCTGCTATTTTGCAAGGGGATGACCTTATTGCGGCCGCTCAAACCGGCACGGGAAAAACCGCGAGTTTTGTCTTGCCTATTCTTGAAAAATTGTCGAAGGGTGAAACTCAGCGAAAAAAACGAGTACGTGCGTTAATTCTTACGCCAACTCGCGAACTGGCTCAGCAAATCGATCAGAAAGTGCGCGACTACGGTCAAAACTTATCACTTAAGCCTCTCGCAATGTATGGTGGCGTGGATGAAAAGCCACAAAAGCAAGCCCTTATCGAAGGTGTCGATATTCTTATCGCAACACCGGGTCGATTACTCGATATGTACTGTAAGCGCGCGGTTCACTTTGAGGAAATCGAAGTGTTGGTAATGGATGAAGCAGATCGCATGCTTGATATGGGCTTCATTGATGACATCAATAAGATTCTAGATCGTTTGCCAACCGATATTCAGCACCTGTTGTTCTCCGCGACGCTTTCTAACAAAGTACGAGACTTGGCGAAAACCGCCGTGCATGACCCGTTTGAAATTTCGATCGCCGCCAATCAAGCATCAAAAAAGAACATCGAACAATGGCTTATCACTGTTGATAAAGACAAAAAATCGGCTCTGCTTAGCCACATGATTAAAGAGAATAACTGGGACCAAGCCCTGATCTTTATCGAAACTAAGCACGGTGCAGCCAAACTGGCATCGCAGTTAGAAAAGCGTGGGATCGAGGCAGAGGCCTTCCACAGTGGACGCAGCCAAGCGGTGCGCTCTAAACTGCTGGCTGACTTCAAAGCAGGCAAAATCAAGTACATGATTGCAACCGGTGTCGGCGCGCGTGGTATCGATATCGAAGGGCTCACTCGCGTAATCAACTATGACCTGCCGTTCCCTGCCGATGAATACGTTCACCGCATTGGCCGAACTGGTCGTGCAGATGCGCAAGGCGAAGCAATTTCGTTCGTGTCAAAGGACAACTTTAAAAATTTGTGCATGATTGAAGCACGTTTAGGTCACCTAATTGAACGCCGAGTGATTGAAGGATTTGAACCACGCAAAGTCGTGCCGATGAACAAAAGACTCAATCAATAGTCCCAATCGAGTAAAGAGGCCAAGTTGGCCTCTTTTCTTTAATCATCGACCACTTTAAGTACATTAGAGGGTTTCTCTTTGGCGAATACGAAGTGGCTGCCTTTGCGCTCTTTAGCGATATACATTGCCTGATCGGCCAATTTCACTAAGTCACGATGATTGTCAGTACAATTCGGGTAGACGGCAATACCGATACTGACGCCAACATAATAACCACTATTGCCGATAACAATCGGCCGCTCAACTTCGTGAATGATTTGAGTCGCTTTAGCGGAAATGAAAGACTTGTCCGTTAGTAAATCTAGGCACACAACAAACTCATCCCCGCCGAAACGGCTCACGATATCCGTCTTCCTCGTGACGGTTAAAAGGCGCTCAGAAAGACGTATCAAAACTTCATCACCAATATCATGGCCGTAGGTGTCATTGATCTCTTTAAACTTATCCAAATCGAGAAACAGCAACGCTACCAATAGCCCTGTTCTCTCTGCTTTCTCTAGCGCGGTTTGCAAGCGTTTTTCCATCGACCGTCGATTGAGCAATGCCGTCAGAGAGTCATGCTCTGACAAGTATTCTAGCGCATGCGTTTTCTTTTCCAGTTCAAGGGTCTGTTTACTCACCTCGTTCTCCAACTGAGACTTAGTAAACACACTGTGCTCTAACTCTTCATTCATTGCGTTAAATGTTTTTCCCAACGTACTAAACTCATTGTCTAAGTGGTCGCAGTGAATTCGATGGGAAAAACGACGCTTTTTAACGCTATTAATAGCCGTTGAAATCGCGCGCGCGCCAACTCGGAAGCTTTTAAGCAGCATAAACGCAGCCAAACTCATTCCGACAGAGAACATCACCAGCACAAACGCAAGATAGACCATGGTCTCCTCGATTTTAAGGTTGGTCTGGGAAAGTTCGGTTTTATGTTCGCTTGAAATGTATTCGTACATGTTTTGAATCAACATATTGTAACGCCCCGTCAATACTGCTTGTCGCTGCGCGATGAAATCGCGTCTTGCAGACAACGGCTTGAGCTCGGCTTGAAACTGCTTGTCTTCCGATAGAAGTGCGGTAAGTTGATTATTTAATCGGTTGAGCTTAGTTAATTTACTCACATTGACGTTGGACATGGCCAATCGTTCAGACAAGCGTTTTTGCTGCTCGACGAGATTAGAAAAGCTTTTGTCGTCTTTATATTCTAAATAGTGCCATAGCTCACCTTGCAGAGCACTGACTTCCGTCTGGATCTCAAGAAGTTTCATGTGGTTACGTGTTGCATCAACGTGTTGGTTGTACAAACTGTACATTGACCATGCGGATATCACTGTCATCAGAATACCAATCCCAAGCAGCGTATACATTTTAGAAGTGATTGAACCTTTCATTGTCACTCCTAATCCACTGTTTCTAGAAGTTGATAGTCAACCAAAGCTCTGACATCGACAGGATCACCTTCAAGAATATTACGCTCTGACGCCCACCTTGCTTGCAGTTGTAAATTTGATAGCAGACTGTAGTCGTTGGTGAGCTCAAAAACGTAGTCATTCCAAGCCCAGTTCACTTGCTGAGGTAATATGCCGAGCTCTTGGCTGATAAGAACGATGCTGTCATCTGGATTCGCTTCTATCCATTCAATGGCATCAGACAGTGCTAGCAAGAGCAATCGGTCTTGCTCCTTTCTATCCCCTGCTCTTACGGATTTAGATAACAGATTAAAGGACAATTGATAGACCCCCTCTGTGCCCAAGTTGACCAACGGAGAAGCAGATACGAGCGTCGCTCTATAGCCATACGGCTCCCAAATTGAAATCGCATCAACCTGATACGAGAGCAAAGCCGCAACCAACTCATCTGGCTGGAGGTAAACGCGCTCTACCTGCAAATCTTGTAGAGCATGAGTGATTAACAAGAGATCAAAGTAGAATTCACTCGAACTCGACTTAACAATGCCCACTTTTTTGCCAGCAAGATCCGACAGTTTGCTAATGTTATTCGCGTCGAGCGATAAAAGTTTGAGGTCATTACTTGAACGGACAAAACTCGACAAAATCGAGACATTGCTATGATGATAGCGATTAAACAGTGCCACAGTTTCAGACGCGGTCGCGTAATCAACTTTGTCTTCTTGCAGCAAGTTGGCGCACTTCACTCCACCTTTACAGGGCATGATTTCAACATCCAGCCCGTGTTTAGTAAAAAAGCCTTGCTCTTGTGCAATAAAAAACGGCGTACTGAGAGGCGTAAGTGACACAGCAACTTTCACCGAATTCTTATCTAACCCATGAGACGATCGTTGCTCCTCAATAAACCACCAACTACTCGCCGCCAATACCACTATAAACGTAACAACTGGCACAATCTTCATTCGACGCTCCCTTCGAACTTATCACCCTTAAGGATAGTAAATCAGTTGAATATATCGAATCTCTATATCGGTATAAATCCATCCCTTTATCACACGGTGTGCTAACGTCGTATCTTTTCTTGTTTCCTTCGTAGTATTCTCTGCCACGAAAAATAAGAGTATTTGTAGGACCACCCATGACTTACCCAACTAAAATGACGTTTTTCGAATTTTTGACGCCCCTAGTCGCGGCAGGAAAGAAGACGATCACCATCAGAGATGAATCGGAAGCCGATTATGTCCCCGGCACCACTGTCGAGGTGTACACACTTGAAACCGATACCAAAGTGTGTGATGTAAAAATCCTCTCGGTAGAACCTTTACACTTCGACGACATCAACGAGTTTCACGCCGATCAAGAGTACATTGAACTACCGAAACTGAAGCAGCTTATCCGCGAGATCTACCCAAACAACAATCATTTGTTCGTTATTCACTTCGAACTGGTTTAACAAACATAGGCAGATGCTAGGCACAATGACGTTTATCCCCTCAAGCAAAAATAGCAAGATAGGTGCAAATATTGGCGAAGGGATCGTTGACGATCAAAAAAGCACTAGACGACTGGTCTAATTGCTATTATCCTCTCGCCATGAACTCGAAAACACAAGACACTCGCCAACACATTTTGCACGTTGGTTATGAGCTTATCGTCAACAAAGGCTTTACCGCTGTGGGTTTATCCCAGCTTTTGAAGTCGGCAGATGTGCCTAAAGGCTCGTTTTACCATTACTTCAAATCCAAAGAGCAGTTTGGGGAAGCGTTGATCGAAGAGTATGTGCACACCTATATGTCACGTATTCATCCCGTGCTTAATCAAAATGACGTGAGTGGCTACAACTGCTTACTCGACTACTTTTCACGTTGGCTCAACGTTGAAAATGGCGTGTGCAACGCAAATAAGTGCCTTATCGTCAAACTGAGCGCTGAAGTGTCTGATCTTTCTGATTCGATGCGCGTATCGTTAGCAAAAGGCGCTGAGTTAATTATTGGTGCGTTAGCGTCGGCCATCCAGCGTGGTATCGATGATGGTTCAATTGATGAAATGAACAGCTCTCTGGTAGCTAGACAGCTGTATCAGCAGTGGCTGGGAGCAAGTTTGCTCAACAAGCTCATGCAAGATCAAACCAACCTTGAGCTGTGCTTGCTTACAACTCAACAACGTTTACGTTCCAACTCATAGAAATCTCCCGTCACACTCTATGACGGGATTTTTTGAAATAACAACTAGACGACCGGTCTAATAAGGAAAACAACTATGTCTCAACCTACTAATCGACAAATCGTACTCGCATCTCGCCCGATAGGTGCACCGACTCCAGACAACTTCCGACTAGAAAACAATTCGATTCCTACCGTAAAAGATGGCGAAGTCTTGCTACGCAGTGTCTACCTCTCTCTTGACCCTTACATGCGCGGTCGAATGAGTGATGCAAAATCTTACGCCGATCCTGTTGCAATTGGCGAGACCATGGTCGGCGGCACCGTGTGTCAAGTTGTTGAATCCAACCACCCAAACTTTGACAAAGGAGAATGGGTTTTAGGATTTACTGGCTGGCAAGATTACGGTATTTCAGATGGCGAAGGTCTCATTAAAATGGGAATGAGCCCAAGCCACCCTTCCTACGCGCTGGGCGTAATGGGAATGCCTGGCTTTACCGCCTACATGGGTCTGCTTGATATCGGCCAACCAAAAGAGGGCGATACTCTGGTCGTTGCAGCAGCGACCGGCGCTGTTGGCTCTATGGTTGGCCAAATTGGTAAGCTGAAGGGTTGTCGAGTCATTGGTGTTGCAGGTGGCGAAGAGAAGTGCCGCTACGCGACCGAGCAACTTGGCTTTGATGCATGTATCGACCACAAAGCGGAAGACTTCGCGGAGCAACTTGCCGCGGCCTGTGACCAAGGTATTGATGTCTACTTCGAAAATGTAGGTGGCAAAGTGTTTGATGCGGTGCTTCCGCTACTTAATACTGGTGCTCGCGTTCCACTGTGCGGTCTTATCTCTCAATACAATGCAACTTCGCTTCCTGAAGGTCCAGATCGCATGTCAATGTTGATGGCGCAATTGCTGATTAAGCGCATCAAGATGCAAGGTTTCATCATCTTTGATGATTATGGTCATCGCTATGGTGAATTTGCCTCTCAAATGACTCAGTGGTTATCAGAGGGCAAAATTCACTACCGCGAGCACTTGGTTGAAGGGCTAGAAAATGCACCAGAAGCCTTCATTGGCCTGCTTGAAGGGAAAAACTTCGGCAAACTTGTCGTTAAAACAAACGAACCCGTTTAGGAGCAAGTATGATCATTTTACATCACCTCAATCAATCACGTTCTAAACGCATTATCTGGTTGTTGGAAGAGCTAGGCATAGAGTACAAAATCGTCCCGTACCGCCGAGACAGTGTGACTTTTCTTGCCCCACCGGAGCTTAAATTGATTCATCCGCTTGGTAAATCGCCAGTGATTGAAGAGCAAGGTCGAGTGATTACAGAGTCTGGCGCGATTACCGAGTACTTAATCAGCAAATACGCGCCTGAGAAATTCGCGCCAAGTCAAGACAGCGACGAGTACGTCGAATACCTTCAATGGTTACACTTTGCCGAAAGCTCTGCCGCACTCCCTTTGCTACTAAAGACCTTTGTCGCTAAAGATGGGGCGCCAACAAACTTCCTCGCAGATTACGCGGAAGTCGAATTGCACAAGGTGATGAGCTACGTAGACCAATCGCTTGATGGCAAACGATACCTAGTGGCAGACAAGCTTACGGGTGCTGATTTTATGATGTCATTCATTGTAGAAATCTTGAGTAAGTTTGGATTAGTTGATCGCTACCCCAACATCGCTCGATACGCTCAGCAACTCGAAAGCCATGACTCATGGCACGCTGCACAAGCACTAGAAGCTCAACATGGCTAAATAATAGCAAGGTGCCGCCGGCGTTGGCGGCACCAATCAAGTGCTTACCCCCTCTCCCAATAGGTTCGTCACGCGTGAACTGCAAACGCATAGAAACCACCTATCAATAACATAGACACAACCAGATTTATCAATCCTGATTCTGCACCTATTCTGAGTAAAGCAAAACCACAGTGTATTCGTGGTTGTTATTCAGCATTGTTCCGTTGTGAGACCAATAGTGTCATCGACTAGAGCAGTGCAACACACTAGGAGCAAATCATGGACCATAAAAATACTCAATCCGGCGGCCAATGCCCTGTCATGCATGGCGCTGCAACGTCAGCCAACTCTTCCAATGTCGCTTGGTGGCCAAACGCACTCAACCTAGATATCTTGCACCAACACGATCACAAGTCGAACCCAATGGACGCTGACTTTAGCTACCGCGAAGCGCTAAAACAGCTCGATGTTGACGCATTGAAGCACGACCTTAAAGTACTAATGACCGACAGCCAAGATTGGTGGCCAGCGGATTGGGGTCACTATGGCGGTCTTATGATTCGCATGGCGTGGCACTCTGCGGGTTCTTATCGTATTGGCGATGGTCGCGGCGGTGCTGAAACCGGTAACCAACGTTTTGCTCCTCTTAACTCATGGCCAGACAATGCCAACCTCGACAAAGCTCGACGCTTACTTTGGCCTATCAAGCAGAAATACGGCAACAAAATCAGTTGGGCGGACCTTATGATCCTTGCGGGCAACATGGCCTATGAATCAATGGGACTCAAAACCTACGGGTTTGCTTTCGGCCGCGAAGACATTTGGCATCCAGAGAAAGACATTTACTGGGGTTCAGAGCAAGAGTGGCTAGCAGACAGTCAAGCCAAAAACAGCCGCTACTCCGGTGATAGAGATCTAGAAAACCCATTGGCCGCGGTTATGATGGGCCTAATCTATGTGAACCCTGAGGGTGTGGATGGCAACCCTGACCCACTTAAAACCGCAGCAGACATGCGAACCACCTTCGCACGTATGGGTATGAACGATGAGGAAACCGTCGCGTTAACCGCAGGCGGTCACACGGTGGGCAAAGCGCACGGCAATGGTGATGCAAGCATACTGGGTGACGATCCTGAGAGCGCAGACATTCATGAGCAAGGTTTAGGCTGGAACAACCACGAGTCGAGAGGCGTGGGCCGTGACACAGTAACAAGTGGTATTGAAGGTGCTTGGACAACGCATCCAACTCAATGGGACAACGGTTTCTTCCACCTTCTGTTTAGCTATGATTGGTCGCTGACCAAGAGCCCGGCCGGTGCATGGCAGTGGCAACCGGACAATATCAAAGAAGAAGATAAACCTGTAGATGTTGAGGATCCATCGATTCGTAATAATCCTATGATGACCGATGCTGATATGGCGCTCAAAATGGATCCTGAGTATCGCAAGATTTCTGAGCGTTTCTACAAGGATCCAGAGTACTTCTCAGAGACGTTTGCTCGTGCTTGGTTCAAGCTGACTCACCGCGATATGGGGCCAAAAAGCCGTTACTTTGGCCCAGATGTCCCAGCTGAGGAGCTAATTTGGCAAGACCCGATTCCGGCTGGTCGAGACGATTACGACGTGAACGCAGTTAAGATGAAAATCGCAGCAAGCGGACTTAGCGTCCAAGATTTGGTCGCAACGGCTTGGGATAGTGCACGTACCTACCGCAACTCCGATAAGCGTGGTGGTGCCAACGGTGCGCGTATTCGACTCGCCCCACAAAATCAATGGGCAGCCAACGAACCAGAACGTTTAGCGAAAGTGTTGGCCGTACTCGAGAAGATCGCCCAAGACGCGCAAATAAGTGTCGCAGACACCCTAGTTCTGGCGGGTAACCTTGCCATTGAGCAAGCCGCTCTTGCTGCTGGCGTTGAAGTGGAAGTGCCATTTTCACCAGGTCGAGGAGACGCCTCTGCTGAGCAAACTGACGTCGATTCTTTCGCAGTACTTGAGCCTGTCGCTGACGGCTTTAGAAACTGGCAGAAGCAGCACTTTGCAGTCGCGCCAGAAGAACTGATGCTCGATAAAGCGCAACTTCTAGGATTAACGGCGCCTGAGATGACGGTGTTGATCGGCGGCCTTCGCGTACTGGGCGCTAACCATAGTGGATCACAGCACGGTGTGTTTACCCATAACGTCGGCGCGCTAACTAACGATTTCTTCGTGACGTTAACCGACATGCGCTATCGCTGGCAGCCCACTGGACGTAACTCCTACGCCTTGGTTGATCGCGCGACAAATGAGGAAACCTGGACAGCAACACGCGTTGATCTAGTGTTTGGTTCAAACTCTATCTTGCGCGCCTATGCGGAAGTCTACGCTCAAGACGACAACAAAGAGAAGTTCGTTCGCGATTTTGTCTCGGCGTGGGTAAAAGTGATGAATGCCGACCGATTCGATGTGAAGTAACGACAATAGGCGCTTGTTTGAGCCAAGCAAGCGCCTTTAATTTGGCAGACAGTCGCTTTTTGCTCTAGGGTTAATCTATAGCAACAATGAGAAAGGAGGTGCATTGCACCTCCACACTGAGGAGAGTTGGCTATGAATACTTTTGATTTTTTTAAACTATTCGATACCAAAGAACTGTTTATATTCTACTAGTTTGAAGACTGTCCTTTCGCGACGGCTTTCATCAAAACAGACGTATCCATTCGACCCAAGCCCTCTTCTTGTAGGGCTGCGTACTGTTGGTCAACTTTGCGCGTCAGTGGTAAATCCAAGCCTACGCGCTCTGCTTCTTTCAGGCAGAATCCTAAATCTTTGCGCATCCAGTCGATCGCGAAGCCAAAATCAAACTTATCTTGTGACATTGTCACGGCGCGATTTTCCATCTGCCATGATCCTGCTGCACCATGTTTAAGCGTTTCAACCACTTGTTCAATATCTAAGCCTGATTTTTGTGCCAACAGCAATGCTTCACTCAATCCTTGTAAAATACCGCCAATACAGATTTGATTGACCATTTTACAGCGTTGCCCCTGTCCGTTTTCCCCAAGTAGGCTGATTTGCTTTGCGTAAACGTCCATCACTGGTGACACACGATCAAACACCTGCTGCTCGCCGCCACACATAATGGTTAACACACCGTTTTCAGCCCCAGCTTGACCACCAGACACTGGAGCGTCGATAAATTGATGACCGCTATCCTGCGCCGCTTTTGCAAGTTCTACGGCCAGCTCTGCCGATGTCGTGGTGTGATCCACCAGCACAGCTCCCGGCTTAAGGCCTGCAATAATGCCATCATCGCCGTAAACGACGCTGCGAACGTCATCATCATTACCGACACAAACAAAGACGATGTCGCTACCTTCAGCAGCTTGCTTTGGCGTCTCACACGCTTGGCCATCATATTCGCCTGCCCATTTTTCAGCTTTGGCAAGCGTACGGTTGTATACCTTTGTTGAATACCCAGCCTTACTTAAATAACCCGCCATTGGGTATCCCATCACGCCCAACCCAATAAAAGCGACTGCTTTCTCCATGACTTCCTCTCCTAGTTATTCGTTTTTTGTTATGCCAGTGTACTAAACAACGTCTATCAAATTAACTACTTATCACTAAGTCCCTGATACTCTATAGAAACCTCTTATCATTCGATCATCTTTCATGATGATTGAACGCAATAAATCGGCTTTTCCAGCAAAACAAAATATGCCACACTCGACCATCAATTTGTTAGTTTGTAGTAAGTAATCCCATGAAATTTCAAGCCGCTATCTTCGATATGGATGGTCTCCTGCTCGATACAGAGCGTGTCTGTATGCGTGTATTCAAACGAGCATGCGAGACTTTACAACTGCCCTTTCACGAAGCCGTCTACCTGTCCATTATTGGCCGCAACTCTGCCGGTATCGAGAAGATATTCCGCGATGCGTATGGCGAAGATTACGATGCTCTCCACGCTGAATGGCGAGTAAACTACGATGCCATTGTTAAACATCAGGCCATTCCAGTTAAAGATGGCGTGATCGCGCTACTAGAGTGGTTAAAAGCAAACAATATTCCCACCGCAGTCGCAACCTCAACTCACAAAGAGGTCGCCGAAGCCAAACTGCGCCTTGCAGGATTGGACAAGTACTTTAAAAGCCTCACTTGTGGCTGTGAAGTGACTCACGGCAAACCCGATCCTGAGATCTATCTTCTTGCCGCCAAGCGTTTAGGCATCGAGGCAAATCAGTGTGTAGCGTTTGAAGATTCAAACAATGGCGTTCGCAGCGCGGTGTCCGCCAATATGACGACGTTTCAAATTCCAGATTTAGTTGAACCATGTGACGAAGTCCGAGCACTCGGGCACCAAATCGTAAATAGCCTGCACGATGCATTAACCGAACTGAAAAAGTGACCGCATAGGCGCTTCCACAAACTGGAGAGCGCCTCATTATTCTTCCAAACGCTTTTCAATAACTTTCCGATCTATCAGTTTCTCTGTGTAACTCTTTTTATTTGTTATTTTTAGCCCAATGATAATGATTGCCGGATATCATTTTTGGATAAGGAATAACAATGACAACTCAGTATCAACCACCAAAAGTTTGGACTATGGACGACGAAAGCGGTGGCCAATGGGCCAGTATCAACCGTCCAGACTCTGGAGCCCGTCACGAACAGACATTGCCTGTGGGCGATAACCCGATTCAACTCTACTCGCTCGCGACCCCTAATGGTCAGAAAGTGACGATCATGCTTGAGGAACTGCTGGCACTTGGCGTGACTCAAGCTGAGTACGACGCTTATATAATCAAGATTGGCGATGGCGATCAGTTTGGTTCCGATTTTGTTTCGATTAACCCCAATTCAAAGATCCCAGCCATGGTGGACCGTTCAGGTGACGAGCCAATCAACGTCTTTGAATCGGGGAACATCTTGCTCTACTTGGCAGAGAAATTTGGTCACTTTTTACCAAAAGAGATCGCAGCAAGAACCCGAGCGCTAAACTGGCTATTTTGGTTACAAGGCTCTGCGCCTTATCTTGGTGGCGGTTTCGGTCACTTCTATGTCTACGCCCCAGAAAAGTTTGAATACCCAATCAACCGCTTCACCATGGAAGCAAAACGTCAACTGGATGTGCTAGACAAACAGCTCGCTAAAACGCGCTACCTTGCGGGTGACGAATACACCATCGCAGATATTGCAACATGGCCGTGGTACGGAAACGTTGTACTTGGTCATGCCTACGATGCCGTAGAGTTCTTGCAGGCTGAGGGCTACACCAACGTTTTACGCTGGGCAAAAGAGATCGAACAGCGTGAAGCCGTCCAACGAGGTCGAGTAGTCAACCGTTCGTGGGGTGAAGCATGGGAACAAGTACCACAACGCAACAGCGCTGCCGACATTGACAAAGTACTTGCCCTAAAACCAGAGTAATATGAAATAGCGGCTTAGTGACTCACTAAGCCGCAAACATAGGTGGCGTCATCAATAATTGACGTTTTAAGCATCACAGAGGGCGAGTCATAAATCGACTGTGAGGATCTTCCTTATACCCCTCAAACGGTGCGCAATACTCAAATCCATATTTCTCATACAGAGATCGAGCCGGTTTAAAGAATGCCTGCGAACCCGTTTCTAAACTGATGGTTTTGTATCCCTTCGCGCCCGCTTGCTGTATCACATGTTCAAGTAAGCCAGAGGCAACGCCTTGGTTTCGGGCGTTGCTCGATGTTCTCATCGATTTAAGTTCAACGTGTACGTCACTGAGTGATTTTATCGCAACACAACCGAGCAGTTTTTCACCGGACCATCCACTATAAAAGGTGATTTCAGGCGCTTTAAGGGCATCCACATCCAATGCATGAACACTTTCTGGTGGTGACGTCGCGTACATATCTTGGAGATGCTCCTGCAAAAGTTGCAACACTTCACCGCCACTCAAGTCATCAATTCGAATTTCCATATTCTCTGCCCTTTTAATTTTTCAAGTCTACTTGATACAAACCTGTGCATCATAATCGTAAGAGCCACCCGCATCCAAGCACACATCGACGGCGATAAACTGGCTCGCTTGCGCAATGAAAACCAATACTAACATCCAGAAAAGGCACCCTATGGCAATCAGCCAGTTATCACTTAGTCCTTTATTTTTTGTAAATACAGCACACACAACACGACCTGTGGTTTTAATAATTCCATCGATGATGAGGGTAAAAAAGAGCCAAGACAAAAAGCGAAATACGGATCCTAGTTCGAACTGCACCAGTTCTTCTCCAACAATGTTGTAATATTTCCGTGCAGAATCACTTATCCTCAAACATAAGTAAATATTGTTGT
Organism: Vibrio sp. MarTm2; assembly: GCF_027587055.1. NCBI lineage: Bacteria > Pseudomonadati > Pseudomonadota > Gammaproteobacteria > Vibrionales > Vibrionaceae > Vibrio > Vibrio sp. MarTm2. Next base: position 191,662 of record NZ_JAPPTK010000008.1, read on the forward strand.
TCGAACTGGTTATTTAACGGAGCGGGAAGACTGACGACTCCGGGCAATATTTCATCACCATCGTATGCAGCGAAAAAACCAAGGCCAAGAACAATGTTATCTGCCATAACCCGTCTTGATAAAACGTCGTCTGGTTATTAGACCAAACCCTAAGTGCAATATTGAACAGCTCTCCTTGAATGCCGATCACCACTACCGCAGCGAGGTAATATTTTAAGAACTCAATAATCAGTCTTTTCAGTGATGCCATGACAATAGAAGTTATTCGGTGACTAACAATTCACCAATCATAATGGAAGAATAAACGTGAAGGCAGTTGAAGGACGGTTATCTTTACTATCTTTCCTGAAACGGAAAGCTAATGCGAGTCAGTGCAAATAATTGGAGTGTAAGAAGCAGTTAATCAGTCACTTAGATGAGAACAGCAACGTCTCACCTAAGTAATAATCACAAAGTGTCAGATTTTTGTTGGGGAAGTTCGATAGACGCATTGGCGACATCAAGCCGAGAAAGCTGCGACAAAAACTGAGCAATATTGGCCTTCGCTGAACCTTCACTGGCAATTTTTAAACGCTGCATACCGTCAAAGGCATCGTCAGTTGACGCTGTAAAGGCAGCGGTAATCAGCTCATTAAATAGGACTTTCCCGGTGGTCTTTTCAATCAAATGGTATTGAATGGATGACGTAACTGTCATGTCTAACCCTGCGAGTGGCTGATCGACGTCAACAATGTCAGCAGACAGCGCATAGACAGAGTTCGCATTCTCAGCCAATAACTGCTGAGACTGTAGCGAGGATTTTAATGCGGTAGCAAAATCATCGTTACCAATTTCTGATTGCAGCAGTGGATTGGTCCATTTCCCCCCTGAAACCTTATCTATCTTGACAGAGTTCGTTAAGTTCTCATCATATTGGTGATTCACCGCACCATCTACTTTCATGTTTTTTACCTGTGCTGGTAACGCACAACCAAAAAGAAGTGCTGCAGAAAGCGCAACGGAAATAGTTTTAAAAAAGTTCATCATTTACCTAATAGCTAACGTTCATTGCTTTTCGGTTGGGCATTCGCCGTCAACCTTCGGGATCTCAATGCCATTCAAGCCGATTCGAGCGCCACAAAAAAATACGCCACCAGAGCACTGCCCTCCCTCGTCTTTGAAGACGAGCATGTTCCCTTTACGCGAGACGCTCAGCTCACAAAAGAAATCGTATTCTTCATCACTTTCTCGGTAGACAAGCACGTCCCCCTCACGCGTCATTTTGAGCGGACCAACAACGTCTTCCGATGTTGAGCCTATCGAGCACACATGGAAGTTGGCACCAAAAAGTGTCCCTTCAACGAAGTAATCTTCTGCCACTCGAGTAACGTGCATGTATGAGGTTCTTTCTTCAGTTTCACCAGTGACTGCACTAGCAATATCATCTTTGACGAGGTAGCAGCCTTCAAACTCAGCCGCATATAACGTTGATGAACATAATAAAACTAAGAATAGAAATCGCTTTAACATAGCGCTCCTCGTTGAATAGATCGTCTACACATCGTCATTGGAGTAGATTGATATGGTTATCGCACCACCGATTTCAGCAAGCTTTGTTACAGACTCTTGCGTAAGACTTGATTGAAAAGCCTTCGTGCTACCTAAAGCTTCAAAACCAACATCAAACACACGTTTGCTCGCACTATCCCATAGCTTTCTTAAGTGCTGAGGTAAGCGAGTGACAAGCTGGTAGTATTGATTGACTATCGCGTCCTCAGAGGTTTCGCAGGTTTCGAAACTACCAAACCACATATCGGCAACCTTCTCCACACGAAACACCATTACTTGATCTCCCCAATATTCCACGAGAGGTCGAATATCTCGAGAAGACTCGATATCCAGGTCAATATTCAAAAAGTGAGTTTCACGCATCGTTGGACACCCGATTTAACTGATGCCGGGATTAGATAGTCGAACAACCCTGGAGGTGGGATCGGCTTACAGGCGCTTACGTTTTAACCTGTTGTGATGATTTAGATAAGCCAGTCAAACGATCGATTTAAAAATTGTCCAACGTTTTGTTTTACTATTTCGCCATGTGACATGACTAGAGTTTGGGGCTTCCACGCAAGCAGTCGTTCAAGGTGGATACGAGCGTCTTCTTTCCCAAACATAAAACTCAAACGCCAGTCTAAGGGCGTTTTTCCGTTTGGAGCCAATATGCCGACACCTCGCGCAACCAGTCTCTGCCAATAGTTAAAATCCTCTCCTGAGAAATTTTCAACCAAGTCCGTGACAATCAAGGTTCTCGAAGTGACATGGAAAAATACACACTCTTCCATAACAGGCGATCCAGAAAACAACTCTTGTTCAATCTCCCCTTCCCAAAGAGCTTCTGTCGAAGAGTTCAACGATCCTTCGAAGGTAAGATCAGAGCGTTTTTTTATGACCTCATCGGTTCCAAATAACAACGCTTGAGGGTAAGCACTCAGCCAGTCAGAGATAAAGAGATGATGTAAGTGGTTAGGCGCAATCAGATACTTTACTTCTCCAAGTTGCGCTATGTGTTCGCTTAACGCTGGTGACATTTTGATCGGACTATGAATCCAGAGCTCGCCAGTTGCCAAACGAACGACGGTCATCCTTGTTTTGAAAGGAAAACCCAAAAAGGATACGGTGGTGCCATCACATATCCAAATATTTTCACCTAGCTTTTCCATAAGTATTCCCTCCAATTATTTTAACTGCCTGCGTTTGCGCTTTAACTAAACGAAGCTCTAGCTAACCCATCATTTCGGCGTGTCACCTTAATGTACTCTCGTCAAAAGCTCGAATCGAACCTTGCTTTTTAATATATCGACACACCAACTCTTTGGTCTTAAACAAAGGACTGATGGGCAAAACAAGATTTAGTTTTTCAATTTCTACTGCCGCGATCCCGTTGTTAGATTCAAACTGCGCCCAGTTTACCTCTTCCACGCTTTTTACGACCTGAGCTTTTAATAGGAGCTGAGCGAACTCTTCTGGACTATAACCCTGTGGTTCGGCAATAAAATGTTGCCTTTCAGTGGGCTGTTCTTGAGCGAGCAACAAATAGAATCGTGCAACATCGTGAACGTGGACATATTGATTATGTCCCTCTGAGGGAAGTGCAACCTGGATGGATTGGTTAGCCAATGATTGCACAATACGTTGCAGTTGACAGTTTTCACCACCATAAACTAGGCTCGGGCAGTAAACGATGTGCCATTGTTTTTGGATGGCATCGTTTATCGTTCGGACGTCCGGTTCCACTACCTTGAGTGGGTGCAACCGAAAGTGCAGTAGGTCATCGCTTGTTGCGTGGCCAAACAACCAGACACCAGAGGTATGAATTTTTGTCGCATTATTCGCAGCGAACGTGTCCAACGTCTGTAATAGTTTAAATTCTATCTGTGCAATGTCTTCTGGCGAAAACTCTAACCAATGTGGACGTGCGCAATTGACTACGACATCAAAATAACTGACAAGCTCAGACGCGTTTACTTCCCTTCCACTTACGTAGCATGCTATCTGACCGCTTCGATTGTAAGTGAACACATTATAGCCGCTGTCAAGAAAACCCTTGCAGACGTGACGACCAATATAGCCCGTTGCCCCAGCAATGAGCACGCTCTTGGTTCTATGTACCTCTTCCATGGTTTATTGCCTGTATAGGTGATTGTTAGTGAAAGATTACGCGTCGAATCCCAAATTTCTTTATAAATGGCATGCTAATTACAGTGACAACTCAACACCTTTTGAAAGTAGTGCTAGCTCACATTGATGCGCATTTTCGAACTGAATTCCCTGAATGCCAACGGACTCTGCTCCTTCAACGTTATGTGCCATATCGTCAATAAACACCGTTTCAGAAGCTTCTAAATCATAGTGAGAGAGCAGCGACTGATAAATCTCAGGCTGAGGCTTTAATAAGCCAAAATCCGCTGAAACGATAGCGCCATCAAACAGTGGCCAAAAATTGTATGTGTCTTTAAGGTGAACAACAATTTCGTGGACATTATCAGTCAAAGCAAACACACGGTAACCTGCGGATTTACAGCATTGAATCAGCTCAACAGAACCATGAATCAGTATTTGCGTTCGCTTCACATAATAGAACAATCTCTCACACTCTAAGTCTGTAAAACCCAATAATGCTTGATACTGCGCCTTTGCCTCACTCTCAGTTAATACGCCTTTATTTAAGTCTAACCACGTCGGCGATTGAAATATCAGCCTCGCTTTCTCTTCCAACGAATCAATATTTCCAAAAGTGAGCCTAACTATTTCTAACGGAGACCACCGCACCACAACGTTGCCGATATCAAAGACAATATTTTTTACCTTACTCGCTGTCATTACTCTATCCTTTCAGCCTCACTTCACGATAAACACTTAAACGATAAATTCATCCAGTATTACATGCCGAGAGGAATCTTTAACGTTCACAAATTCGTCCTACAATTCTGCGATTGTAAAACACCTCGATGTCTTTGAAGATGCCCGCCAGTGTTTAAGTTGTTTTGAAAGCAGATTACCCGAAACCCAATAAGCAACCAAACACCCACTGACTTTTTGTGATTCAAGAACCACAAATATCACTATGTTTCTGCCAAGGTACCAACGAGCACGAAATGCAGACCTCTAGCAACAAAGAAGGTTTTGAACCCGAGAAACCCAAAGCTGCAAACTAACAGCAAATTCGAAAACTTCAGTGGACTTGCCCTTGCCACGCTTTGAGCCAGTGAAACTCGCCACTAACCGACTCCAAAAACCAATAAGGCAACCCAGGAACATTGGCATGTTTTACGGCTGGATGGGTTCAAGAGTTTGAGCCTATAATGTTGAATTGTTGACTTAGAAAAACGAATGCTCAAAGAGAACTAAGAAGATGAGAACAAAGAACTTTCCTGCCCGCCGCCTAATGCCCAATTAAGGTGTGAGCAACGCAGACCACCGAACTTAAGCCATTTTACCTTAACCACTTAACCTGACTGGAACTGAAACCGCCAAGCGTTGTGAATCCGCCTTAAGCGCTTTGTTAGGTATCTTGGATTCAAGTACGAAGTGCGACACCTCTGAACATAAAAACAGTGAGATGCGATAATCATGAACTTTGCTCCCGCCAAGAAGTAAAAAACATGAAATACACGCACCTCACTGAGAACGAAAGGTATATGATTTCTGCA
>NZ_JAPPTK010000009.1:0-187327 GCF_027587055.1 Vibrio sp. MarTm2
GCTGATACCACTGCCCTTTCGATTTACGTCAGTTGCAATGCACAAGGCAGTGCCGTTGGAAGTGAGTCTTGTGCTCAAATAGCAGAAGGCATGCTAGGCGTACAAACAGACTATTCCCTGCTAAATGAAAACTGCCATCAGTTCTGTAGCTACTGTCTAGACGGTGACATGTTCTCAAGCACTTTCACCTTAACTCAGCTTAAACGGGACGCTCGTGCGCACATTCAAGCGAGTCAGTGGCGCGTGTGGGATTTAAGGCATCGTCACAAAGGATAAACAGGTCATCTTTCTCAACCATCCAGGTCTGGTTACTGAGCTCCATTATCATTGCTCTTCCATCACAGAAAAGGCTAGCCCTCGCTAGCCTCATTACATATCAACTCAAAACCAACTAATATTAAATGAGCTCTGTTAATCGAGTATTCCTCCACTCAGTGACATCAGATTCAAACCACACCGTAGCTCTATCCTCAAAACTACGTCGCTGGCACCTGATAAGAGTAAGGCCCTAGCCCCGCCCGATCCTGCTACACCCAAATGAGCGTATCCCTTCTCCGAAATTCTTCGTTTCTCTTTTGGCTAAATAACACATTCTGAAAAGTAAGTCGTCATAGTTACTCTTGGTGTCAGGCCTATTTTGTACGACTCTGAAGTGATTATTCTTAGGGGGAAACTGAACTAAGCCTTTCATATCACAGTATGAAATTCCTAAAGCGTCAGACCATGCTTCTTGTAACAAGATTGCTAAGCTTTTTTCTGGCTCATGACTGGTAGAGTAGTGACCTAGAGTTCGGAAGTTTTCATAACTCAGTAGAATAAACATATGATAGTGGTCATTATTACTACTATCCCTTTCTCTACACCATATATTGAAAACCTTATTTCCCTTCTTGATATGATGAACCCTAGCCTTTCTCTTTTTTCTCTCCTCTAAAGTAAGAGCAACCTTCCTCTGAAATACCCTTATAAATTTTGAAATATATGATACATCTCTATCCTGCTTAAAATCTTGAGGGAACCGTAAGATAAGACTAAAAGAAAGAACTCTGTTATGTTCACTTGTAACATAATCAAGAAGTTCTTTCGACTTTATCAGATAGGGTTCATAATATTCTCTTTTTTTATTCAGTTTTATGTCGTGAAAGTACCTACCCTGATAAACCTTCGGCTCCCGTATCCTTTTCTTTGTATTCATTCTTATACCTAATCGATTTACTACCTCATAGGTTAGGTATCTTGGTAATAATTTATTGGTTGTGAATACTGATTGAGAATGAAACATATATAACTATATACCGACGGTTTACGAGCGAAACCAAACCGTACCAAGCCAGCTGGTTTATAGCGTTTTCAACGCTATTAGCTAATTAAGTAGCCTGTCCAATTATTTCCACCAGAAGCATAAGAAAGAGCCCTATCAAAGATAAAAGTAACAAAGTATAACCATCAGTTTCCAAGCAAATTAAAAACACTTTAAAAATAAAGCCAATCAGGCTAAGATGATATCTACTTATCTTGATTAAGTTTTCTTAGCTCAACTTTACGACACAACGGCTAAGCCCTACTTAAGTCACAAAAAACAGCAAAACCCACCAAAAAACCACACCAAACCAACCAAAAACAAACCCAATAGCGCAAAAAAACTCTCATAAACGTGGTATTTTTCTTGCTTCATACCGACAAAAAACCTCACTGAGAGTAAAACATGGTCCACAATCGCTACCGAGAACTAATAAAACATTCAACAATAGAAGACCTAAAGAAATATATAACCATTATCGAAACTAGACGCGATAATAATAGAAAAACAAAAGACTTAAATGAACGTAACAAACCCCAACTAGAGTTCTTATTAAAAGAATACATTTGTGAAAGATTAAATATAGATAGGGAAATCTTAGATTCTGGAAATTTAAACAAAGAAGAAGTGGAAGTACTAGGTGATTTTATTGATGATATTTTTTCACTATCTAAAAATATAAAGGATGAACTTGATGATTATATTGGTTGGTTACATGAACAACCTAGAGCTATTTACTTTTTCCTTGTAATGATTCGTGCTATATGTGAAAACGATTCAAACCATATTTGTTACCCTGTAATTGACTTTTCTTTTAAAGAAGCTAAAAAGCCTTCAGATATCGACATAAAACAAAGCAAAAATAGTTTAAAAATCATAGAAGATATGGATGATTTATTAAGCAAAACCAAACACCTTAATCCTTTAATAAATATATGCCCAAATAAAACCCCCTCAACTTACAATAAAATAGCAAATACTCTAGAGTTCATAGTCACATCAAGCAGCTCAAGGGAGCGTGATAGAACATATGATCTACTTCAGGATTTAGAAAAACTTTATAATACGGTTTATAAAAAAATAAACACGAATAAAAATGTCTTTCAGACAAGCAATAGCAATTTAATAAGCTGGCATTACCGTAGCTTAACCAAAGACTTCCCGGCGATCGGTCTCTCTGTAACAGAGAGCACCGATAAACAAAAGCAAACCATTTTGTGTATCTTTGATGTGCTTTGCGCTACCACAGACCCAAACCAATTTACAAAACTGGAAGCAAAACTAACCGAGAAGTTTGGCAGAAAGCAAAGAGAGCTCAATAAAAGCAAAGATACTAAAACCAGCAAAGAAGAAAAAACGCTAACATTTAGTGAAGCTGACTGGGCCAAACTTAGCCAAATTGCAGGTAGCCAGTCAAAAAGCCAGATCAAGGCAAAGCTAAAAGAGATGATTGATAATGAGCTGAGCATTGAGCTGTAACCTGCAGATACTCTCGACGATATACTTTAAGCAATACAGATTAAAATGGCCAAAGATCGTCTTATCATAACAGATTTAGGAACCATAGTAGTAACCACTTTAAAAATCAAACCGGCAATTTAACTTTAAAATCAAGAATTTAAACCATAAATTCAACTTACGCCAGCCCACCAAACGTTTGGAAAGGCGCTAACTCTTTGAGTTAGCGCCTTTTTTGTATTTAGCAACTTAACCTTATCGCGGTTGAAACTAAAAATAGGTACTAAAAATAGGTACTAAACCTGCGTAGTCTCAAGCCGATGAAACTAAATCCAAGGCATCAATTATTCCAACACAAAAATACCGAATTATTTGTTCCTTGATGTCTTTGATTCTCTACTAGAATGCATTCACCGTTTTGTAAGCACACATCGCTCTCGCTTTCTCAGCCCCTTGCGCTTTGTTTCGCAGGTAGCACGTTCGGTACGACTCGACATAACGGTTAAACAGTTTCGTCGCTTCAGGCTTAGGTTTGGAAACTAATTGGTTTACGAATTGCCTTGAGCCAACTTCAAAGTGCTGAGTATCAATAGGTGTGTTCCAATCCCCGCCCCAAATTAGAAAACCATGATGAGCAAAGAGATCAACCACCTCTTCCGCCATGCCTGTTCGGCTTAGTTCTGAGCGAGCACGAAACTGAGTTCGGTTGATGTACTTGGTCGCTGACTGAATCGGCTTAACGGTAATAGTACCGTTATCACCGAACTCTAAGAATGGGTTTTGCACTGGGTTAATGTCAATCGCGACACCATAGGCATGCTTTGACCAGCTAGAACCACCGGTTATTGGCCTCGCGTTGAAAGCACTGCTGTTATTAGCGTTCATTGAGGCGTTATCATCGCCTTTAAACTCACGCATTAAGCGAGCGGAGTGAAGCGGGAAATTTCGCTGCTTGAGATCAGAAAATATTTTCTCAACTGAAGGCGCAACGACATCAAGAACAATCACACTCCCCTGCTTTGATTGCCCTTGAAAATCGATAAACTCAAAGTCTACTTTAGATAGGCGCTCACACCCCACTGGCGCGCCCTGAGCTAACACACTGGTCTTACTCATCATGTCACATTGCCATTGTGAGATAGGAGCGACTTTAGCAAGGCTTGAAGCACTAAATATCGAAGCCGCGAGCATCATAGAAGCTGGCTTGAGGTTAAACATGGCATTCCCAAAAAAGATATACTTGTATCGAGGTAGTGTGCCTTGAATATCGATTTTTGCAATGCTCTCAATCCAAGTAGCAGGCTGCTAATCGTTATTTAATACGTCGATGACATCCACACTAAATTGAGGTATTCATCGAATGAGTAATGCCCTGAATACAAAAAAGAGCCTGCTTACATAGCAGGCTCTTTGGTTGAAATAGAAAGCTATTTTTTACGCACTTCAGAAGTATTGCTGTACCCTGAGACTTCACCAGATTTATACGCTTGAACACGATATGCATAGTTGCCGTTTGGCAATGAGCCGAATTCACTGTCCGTAAAGCTGGTTTCATTCGCACCGGCTTGACCTATTGGTGCAAAATCAATTTGACCTTTGCGTTTCAAGCCTCGCTCAATATAGAAACCTAACTCGTCGCCAGAATTATCTGACCAACTCAGATTAACCTTGCCACCGCTTGAAGACGCAACAAGCTTGGTCGGCGCAGCTAAGCCACCTGGCTCAGGCTCTGGATCAGTATTGGAATCCACCGTTACTTTAATGGTATCCGAAGTGGCTTCATCGTTTGTGTTTCTCGCAGTGATACGATAGCTGAACTCCCCTGTATTTGGCACGGCATCAACATAACTGGTTGAATCCATGGGTAGCACGGCAACTTGTTCAAACCGGACTCGGCCACGATATTTAGCCCCGCGCTCGACCACATATTCATCTTCATTGGCGCTATTATCTTGCCAGGTAAGTGTCACGGATAAGCCGTCAACACTCGCGGTTAATCCTGTTGGCGCATTAACCACAAATGGGTCGACTATCGTCACCATCACATCGGTACTATTTGCTGAGCCCGCATTATCTGTAACCGTTAAAGTCACGGTGTAAGTCCCTGCGGACGCGTAGGCATATTCGGGGTCCATGGATGAGCTGGTAGCACCATTGCCAAACTCCCATTGGTAGCTAACAATGTTGCCGTCAGGGTCGGTTGAGTTAGATCCAATGAAGAAAATACTCTCACCGATGTCATAGCTACTTGAAGCATTACTGATCTCAAGCACAGGCGTTGGCAGCATGTTCGTGACTTGAATATTAGTTAACGCAGAGTCACTAAGCCCATCATCATCAGTTACCGTTAAGCTCACTTGGAAGCTGCCTGCTTGAGCATAGGTGTGCGTAGCCATCATACTCGCGGATGTGTTGCCATCACCAAAGTCCCATAGATACGACACAATAGTACCGTCGCCATCTGTTGAACCCGAGCCATCAAAATCTACCGAACTGCCAAATGGCACAGAGTTACTGCTCACCACAATATCAGCCACAGGTGCCTCTAGGTTATTGAGGTTCATTGCGTACATCACAGCAGCGTATGCATCAACAAGACCATGACCAAACACATTATCATCACCCGCTGCGCCAATATCGACCGCGGTAGAGAAAAGCCCTGTTTCAATTTCCGCTGGAGTAATCGCAGGGTTAGCGGCAACCATCAACGCAGCAATACCAGCCGTCAGCGGAGAAGAAAATGAGGTACCACTATAGTAGACGTACTGGTCATCTGGGTAGGTCGTTGCGATATCGACGCCAGGAGCAGTAATGTCTACGTAATTACCCCAGCTTGAAAAACTGGCTCTGCTGTCATCTCTGTCTGTTGCGCCAACGCCAATAAAGCTGGTGAAATCAGGATAGGAGTGCTCTTGGCTGCTATTACCAGCCGACATAAACAGTAAGCCATTTTTCGAACGCAGATACTGGGCTGCGGCATCTATGGTGTCATATTGAATACCGCCATAGCTCAGGTTAACCACGCGCGCGCCATTATCAGCGGCATACTCAATACAAGTCGCCATAGTAGAAATATAAGCCGAACTGTTCTGATCGCTAATCGCTATACGAACGGGAATGATATCTACCTCCCAGTTCGCACCTGCAACGCCAATACCATTATTACCAACCGCACCTAGCGTACCCGCGCTCCCTGTACCATGGCCATTGGCATCAAAAATATTGGTCGAGCCATCATGGGCGTTAAAGGCAAGATCGGTACGTAGATTAGGACCTAAATCAGGGTGATTCACATCAAAGCCAGTATCACACACCCCCACTAAAACTGTGTGGCTCCCAGTAGTAATATCCCACGCTTGCTGACTGTTAACGTTGTTGTGGTGCCACTGATTGGCAAAGAAAGTGTCATTTGGCTGTAGTGTAGGTTCAACCACATAATCCGGTTCAGCAAACTCAACATAACCACTCTTATCAATGATGTTGGCAATCGCTGTTTCTCGGCCATGATGCTCAAAAGTCGCGATCACTATTTGGCTGCCTTCCAGTGTACGCTCTGAAACCAGTCCCTGACTTTTCAATAAGGCGTTAAGCCCTTTGAGATCACTGGGGGATGCGTTTGCGTCTATTTTGTAAATTACTGTGCCCGGTCGAAGTTCTACTGACTCATCCTTTTGTGCTAGGACGTTTATCGAAATAGGAAGAAGCAGAAGGCACAACCACTGCTTCCAATTGAACATCCCATAGTCCACTTCACGCATATCTCACTCCCCTCTAAGCATTTAGCGCTATAGATAGTTTGGTCAATAGCCAGCGATATGTACAACAGCAATAGCAATAAAATGGAGGCCTTTTACTATGCATTTTCGCCTCTCTGAAACCGCGTTCGAACAAACCTTAAAGAAGTCATCAACCTAGAGAGAAACTTCATTTATGCGGCGTTTTGGCTTCGCCATCTATTTACGAAAATAGTTTGAGGTAAACTTTAGGATTAGTGATGATTTGGTGTGACATTGGTGCATTTAGGGGCATAGCGTCAAAGTCTGATCCTAGATAATCACGTCGTGCGTATATACTGATTTGTACTACGACTCGGAGTATTTTAATGACTGCTCATTCACCGATTTCGGTTCTTGCACTCGATCATGTCGTGCTACGCACCACTCAACTTGACGCCATGCTCCACTTCTATCAGCAAATTTTGGGGTGTCAGCTTGAGCGAGAACTGCCTGATCTTGGCTTAACGCAGCTACGGGCAGGCAGTGCCTTGATTGATATTGTGACAGTAGACAGTGAACTCGGGAAACTTGGCGGTGAGCCACCACGCCAAAACGGACGCAACATGGATCACTTTTGCCTTCAGGTCGCACCTTTTGACGAGCAGCAATTGCGAGAATATCTTAGTCGCTACAACATTGCCGTGGAAGACTTTGCAGAGCGCTATGGAGCCCAAGGATTTGGTCGTTCAGTCTACCTCACCGATCCTGAGGGCAACATCGTTGAAATAAAGCCGTCTAAGCCCATCGGTGAATGCTAGCAGAAGGCTAAGCCCCTCTCTTCCAACTGAACAGCTTCAATAATCAGAGCCTCATCAATGTCTGAGGTTTTGGCTCGGCGTATAGTCAAAACTTTATTGCTCTGATCCAGAACTAGGAACCGCCCATGCTAACCCACGCTCAACTGACTGACTTACGAAAGGAGCTTCATCAACATCCCGAGTTATCGTGTTGTGAGGCAAATACAGCCGCACGCGTTGAATCACTATTCGAGCAATTTTCGCCGGATGAAACCTATCGAAACTTGGGCGGCCATGGTTTAGCCTTTGTGTTTAATGGCTCGCAGGCGGGCCCTACTACATTGATTCGTAGTGAACTCGATGCGTTGCCCATTCAAGAAATCAATCAGTTTGATCACCGCTCAGTCGTGGATGGGGTTTCCCACAAATGCGGCCACGATGGTCATATGGCGATTGTTTCATCGCTAGGAGCAGCGTTAAGTCATCAAAGACCGAAACAAGGGCGCGTTGTGCTTTGCTTTCAACCCGCAGAAGAAACCGGAACGGGTGCCATTGATGTGGTAAAAGATGCGCAATTTGCCAAGATTCAGCCAGACTACGCCTTTGCATTGCACAATTATCCGGGGCTAGCGCTTGGCAAGGTTGCAGTAAGAAGCGGCACCTTCAATTGCGCCTCTCGCGGGCTGATCATCAAATTGAGTGGAAAAACCTCACACGCAGCCCATCCAGAAGATGGCATTAGCCCAGCGATTGCCATGTGCCAAATTATTCAACAGCTCAACCAACTGCCAACACTACTTACACAGCAAGGGCTCAAGGGTAAAAGTTGGGTGACGGTTATCCACGCCAAACTTGGGGAAGTGGCGTTCGGCACCTCTCCGGGTGAAGCGGTGGTTATGGCAACGTTACGCAGTGAAACAAACTTGTGCATGCAAACCTTGGCTGAGCAAGCAGAAACTTGGGCTCGTTTGTATGCTAAGGAGTCTGGGCTTGAGGTGAGCTTTTCTTACGATGATGTCTTCCAAGCGAGTGTCAATAGCGATGAAGGATGCGAGCGGGTCGTGGCTGCATGTCGCCACACCAATACCGACTATATATTGATGGACGAGCCAATGCGCTGGTCAGAAGATTTCGGCCAATTTACCGCGGTCGCGAAACAAGGTGCCATGTTTGCCCTAGGTGCAGGAGAAACTAGCCCACAACTTCACAACCCAGACTACGACTTCGATGACCAACTGATTCCGATTGGCAAAGCGCTGTTTTTAGATCTAATTAAGCAAATCAATGGATTAGACTGAATCTCCAAATAGAGCCTAAGTTTCGGCTCAGGCTCTATTGCTTAGCTTTTAACGAACGACAAACACCGAACATGGCGCATGACGCACCACTTTGGCAGCATTCGAACCCAACAAATAGGAACGTAACCTAGGTTTGGCAGACGCCATCACGATGGCATCCGCATTTGAACGCTTGGCTTGAGCCACGACTTCATCAAACACAACACCATTTCTGACGATACTTTTGCCCCGATGTGGTCGAGGAACAAGCTGTTCAAGCATGGTTTGCACGCGGTCAAAAGCACTAAGGTGGTGTTCAGAAAACGCGTTTCCTGTCACCGTCGGAACCATACTGTGGTGCACTCTGGCATCATCCACATACAGCATGTCGATCACCCCGTCTTCAGCAATCAATTTGAGTGCCATTTCGACCTCCAGCTTAACGACATCTGGGTAAGCCAAATCTACAGGCATTAAGATTCGTTGCAGGCTCATATCAATTTACCCCCATCACTTTATTAGGCAGCCACATCACCACTTCAGGGAACAGCATACAAAGCACCAATACGCAGAGCTTGAGCAAGATAAATGGCAATATCGAACGGTAGATATCCATCATGCTCACCCCCGGCGGCGCAATACCTTTGAGATAGAAGAGGGCAAACCCATATGGCGGTGTTTGGACCGCGATTTCGATGTTCAAAATCATCAAAATACCAAACCATATCGGGTCATAGCCCAGCGATACCACAATCGGTGTGAAGAGTGGTGCACACATTAAAACAATGATCAGCTCATCAATGATGAAGCCCAGCAGCAGCATGATAACCTGCAGTAATATGATGACGCCAAGCGGAGGTAAGCCGAGATCTTGGGTAATTTGCGCCACCATATTTTGCACGCCACTGAGCATGTGGAAATTACTAAACAATGAAGCGCCGAGAATAATCCACATCGACACGCTGACCAACATGGCCGTTTCAAACCCAGAAGACTTAAACATCTCAAAACGGAAGCGTTTAAAGATCACCGCAAGCAAAATGGCACCAACCACACCGATTGCTCCCGACTCAGTGGGCGTCGCAATCCCTGTAATAATGCTACCCAGTACAGCAACAATCAGCAGTAGTGAGAACAAACCATCACGAGCCGTTCGCACCTTCTCTTTGCCTGTCATGCTGCTTTCCACACCTGTGCCTAACGGCGCTTTTTTTGGGTTGAGCTTGCAACTAATGATGACATAAGCAATCAGCAAGCTGATCGAGATAAGCGCGGGAATGATGGCGGCAAGAAACATACGCCCAACCGAGTTTTGCGTCGTCGCGGCATACATTATCATCGGGATGCTCGGCGGGATCAGAATCCCCAAGCCACCGCCCGCCATAATGACACCCAGAGCCAGTCGCTTGTCATACCCTCTTTCAAGCATTGGCTTGAGCGCGATACTACCTGAAGTCATGATGCCCGCACCGATGATGCCAACCATCGCCCCAATCATTGAGCAAACGCCGATCACGCTGATCGCCAGCGATCCTCGTAAACGGCCTATCACCATTTGGCTGGCGTTGAACATCGCATCCCCAATCCCAGAGCGAGTCAGCAATTGTCCCATGTAGATGTAAAGCGGAATAGCGAGCAAGATAAAACTGAAAAAGTTACTTTCTATCGTAGTAGGCACAAGGTTAAAAATTCCCTCTCCCCATGTCATGTACCCCATTCCCATAGCAATGCCGCCCAGAGCAAGGCCAACCGGCGCACCGAGTGCAAAACTAAATAAAATACAGCCGATTAACAGTAGGGTTAATACTTCAATACTCATACATCCCCCGCCTGTTCAACTAAGCTTTCGCTTGGTTGTTGCTCTTCAAACTGCTGTTCAATCAGCGATTTTCCCGTCACCACGTAGTAGAGGTCTTGGAGCATGTCACTGGTAAATTGAACAATAAATGCGCCGCATGCCACCATCATCATCACCCAGAAATGAGCCATAGACGGAGCCCACTCAGATTGGCGTCGATAGTTAAACTCCATCGCTTCTTCAAACTTGCCCAGTACCATCATCAGCACAACCGACAAGAAGAAGATTGCCAGTGAATAAGAAACGAGATTAAACAGCGAGCGAACGCGCATAGAAACGGAAAGGTAGAACACATCCACATTGATGTGCGCTTTATTCTGCTGGGCTAACGCGCCACCCAAGGCAGCAATATAGCCAAACAGAAACAATGACACGTCATATGCCCAAATAGTGGGTTGACCAAGCACGTAACGAGAGAACACTTCAAAGGCAACGGTGAGTGCTAATATCGGCACCAATACCGATGCGGACACACCAATCCAATAAACCAAGCGATTAACACCAAGGCAATACGCTGCCAAAACCTTACTTAACATAGACGCTATCCTTGCCAGCAAATGAGAAAAGGGGGCAAGCCCCCTAGATTGACCACTTCGCCTGTAATTCGATATCTACCCCAAGATTTGAACAAAGCGAAGTGGGCAAGTTTTAGTTATTTTGTACAATCTTAATTAGACGTTGGCTGTACTTGTCTGAATCGGCGTATTCGCTCCACAGTGAGCCTGCCGCATCGTTCCATTTCGCCACATCTTCAGCACTTGGCTCTGGGCTCCACTTCATGCCTTTCGCTTCCATATCTGCGATAGCTTGAGATTCCCACAGTCTCGACTTCGTCATCTGCTCACGAGCATGTACTGCGCTCGCCGCTCGAACGATCGCTTGTAGATCTTCAGGAAGTTTGTTCCACGCGCTTTTGTTCACCACGATTGGCAACGCCTGAGCGCCAGCAATCGGTAAGCGGTACATGTATTTCGCAACTTCGACGTGGTTACCATCTCGGTGGTCGATGAGGTTACTGCCAATTGAGCCATCAATAACCCCAGTGGCTAGGCTGGTGTAGATTTCACTCCAAGAAAGTGACGCAGGTGAAGCGCCCAAATTGCGAAGGAACTTACCGTATGCCCCTGGCGCGCGGATCTTCAGCCCTTTAAACTCTTCAACGGAGTTAATCGGCTTTTTGGTTAATACGTAAACAGGTAACTGAATGTAAGGTTCTAGCCAAACAAGGTTTTGCTTGTCATAAGCCTCTTCTAAAACGTCACCCCAACCTTTTTCGTGGAATAGCGCGCTAAGTTCACCGACATCGTCCGTCATTCCCGGTAGACCCACTTCCACCACGCCGGCAGGAAATTCACCCGCATGCATTGGCTGAAAAGGCGCTCCCATGGTCATTAAGCCAGATTTCACCGAGCCAAGAACGCCAGTTTGTCCAACGCCTTCTCCGGCATACATAACTTGTACTGAGATTCGTCCGTTCGACATCGCTTCAATATTTTCCGCAAAGCTTTTATACACCTCACCATAAGCGGTACCGCGTGAATAAAGGTTTACAAAACGCCAGTTATGCTCAGCGGCAAAGGCTTGCGACGCAGTAAAAAAGGTACTGGAAATGGCCAGTGCGTACCCTGCGACCATCTTGGTAATGCTTTTAGAGTGCAGCTTGCGTAAGGTTTTAAACATGAAGGTTCTCCTTGAATTATTCCTGTTTACTCTGACTGAGTCAGGCACAGTATTGACGTGACATTTCTCTTCCTCGTTGTCACCTTGTTAGAAATAATTACAATTCATTTACATTTATTAAATTCATATTTATCCACCTAAAGTTTTACCATCATCAAACCTTTTCATTTTTGGTGCTTATCTATGCATCTGTAGCAAACTACAAAAACAAAAAAAGCAGCACCGAAGTGCTGCTAAAAGCATGACCCCCAAGGGGCCTGAACAAACTAACAATGATAGGGAAACTGTTTTAAACGAGCCGATTACACCCCGTGACAGAGGTATTTGATCTCTAAATAATCATCAATACCGTATTTAGATCCTTCACGCCCACAACCAGACTCTTTCACGCCACCAAACGGCGCAACTTCGGTTGAAATGATGCCTTCATTGATGCCGATAATGCCGTATTCCAGCGCCTCACTCACTCGCCACACACGGCTATGGTTTTGGGTATAAAAATAGGCAGCCAGACCAAATGGGGTGTCATTGGCTCGGCGGATCACATCTTCTTCATCATCGAAGCGGAATATCGTAGAGACAGGGCCAAACAACTCTTGGTGTGCAATATCCATCGCTTCGGTCACATTCGTTAAAATCGTCGGTTGGTAATAGTGCTCACCGACCGATGAGACCGCGCCACCTAGCACTAACTGGGCACCTTGTTGCTGCGCCGTTGCCACCAGCTCGTCGACTTTATCGATGGCCTTTTGATTAATCAGAGGCCCGATGTCCGTTCCCTCAGCGAGACCTTGGCCGACTTTAAGCTCACTCACGGCTTGGGTATAGCGCTGTACAAATTCATCGTAAATCGCATCATGGATGTACAAACGGTTGGTACAAACGCACGTTTGACCGGCATTACGATACTTAGAAATCAACGCGCCCTGCACTGCTTTGTCTAGATCTGCGTCCTCAAAAACAATAAATGGCGCGTTACCGCCTAGCTCAAGGGAGACCTTTTTCACCGTATCAGCCGCTTGACGCAAAATCAGTTTGCCAACGGGAGTGGACCCCGTAAATGACACCTTACGAACTAAAGGATGGCAGCACAGTACCTCACCAACTTCGGCTGGGCGAGACGTAGTCACCACGTTAATCACCCCTTTAGGAATGCCGGCTTGCTCGGCAAGAGAAGCCATCGCCAATGCACACAGCGGCGTATCTTCACCAGGTTTTACCACCACGGTACAGCCCGCCGCGAGCGCAGGGCCGACTTTGCGGGTGATCATCGCAACCGGAAAGTTCCACGGCGTAATGGCACTCACAACACCGACGGGTTGTTTTATGGTCATGTAGCGATTATTAGGGTTGGCAGCAGGAATCACATCGCCGTACATTCGCTTCGCTTCTTCAGCGAACCATTCGATAAACGACGCGCCATACATCACTTCTCCGTAGGCTTCCTTGTAAGGCTTACCTTGCTCACTGGTCAGCAACTTAGCGAGCCCATCCGCGTTTTCAACAATCAAGTCAAACCAACGTTTGAGTAATCCCGCACGATGCTTCGCCGTAGTTTTACGCCACTCTTGGAATGCGGTATGTGCTGCGCTAACCGCGGCTTCCGACTCCACTTTTCCCATATCTGGCACAGTGGTAATGACATCTCCGGTCGCGGGATTGAGTACCTCGACTCGCTTACCATCGTTAGCATCGACCCATTCTCCGTTTATCCAACCTTGGGATAGAACCAAATCTCTCATCACTTAGATTCCTACTGTTATAAATATTATCAACGTCAAAGATTAATCAATCTAAATCGCGCATAATCACCAAAACACATAACAAAATAATAACAAACAGCCGAGGGATATAAATGCCCTTGGCTAAACATGAAGTTTTATGAGCCTAAAACTATGACTAAAAACCCTTCGCCTGTCGGTCAAATTGGTGACTACGAAATCAAACAACTCAAAATCTTTAAAGTTGTCGCAGATTGCGGTGGCTTTTCTGCGGCGGAAACCGAGCTGAATATCAGCCGCTCCACCATCAGTATCCACATTTCAAACTTGGAGTCTCGACTTAACCTCATCCTCTGCCGCCGTGGCCGTTCTGGCTTTGCGTTAACCGAAGAAGGCGTGGTTGTCTATGAAGCGACAGTCAAACTGCTCGGCGAACTGGAGGATTTTCGAAACACGATCAATCACCTAGACATACAGCTGTCAGGCAGCCTGACCGTTCTGTTTAGTGACACCATCAGTTTAGATCAACGAGCCTGCATTCCTGAGGTGGTTGGTAAGTTTTCAAAATTGGCACAAGAGGTCTATCTCACCGCCGAAGTCGCTCGGATGACAGAAATTGAACGCATGGTGATGCAAGAAGAGGCCGATATTGGCTTTATTCCTTTTCACCGTGAGTTGGATGGATTGGAATACGAACACATCTATACCGACATTTGCTACCTCTATGCGAGTAAAGAGAATCCGTTGGCGGCGCTGTCTGATGACGAACTGACTGATGAAATCATTGATGGCTTCCCCGTCGCCTATGCTGGAATGAAAACCCAAGAGCGCATTAACGGCCATCTTGCCAACATGAACCTCAAAGCCACTGCATACAACTATGAGTCTCGCATGGCGCTGTTGCTCTCTTCGCGCTTTATTGGTTACTTGCCAGAACACTACGCCAAACCTTACGTTGACTCTGGTGAGCTGGTAACAATCGCACCAGAGCGTCGCTACTATCACCTTGAGATCATGGCCATTACCAAAAAGACCAATGCGCTGAACAAGGTGCGCTCACTGTTTATTAAGACCATGCGCGATTATTACCGCAAGCACAATAAATAGCGGTGCGCACTGTGGCCCGAAAAGCAAAAAGCCTGAAGTGATATTCAGGCTTTTGACTCAATGGGTAATTAATCGTTATGCGACCTCTGAGATAGGATCATTTGAATCTTGCTGAGGATTGTCGCTCCCCTGTTTGGTGGCAATTTTGTCACAAATATAACCGCCGATAGGAATGGCGGAGGTGGCCGCAGGCGATGGCGCATTGCAAACATGCAAGCTGCGCTCACTTTCCGCAAACAAAAAGTCATGCACTAAGGTGCCATCTTTTAACACGGCTTGTGCGCGAATACCCGCTGGGTAGGGCTTTAGATCCTCGACAGTTATCTGCGGGCAATATTTATTAACCAGCTTTAAATAGCCCGGTTTCCACCACGAGTTTTTTGTTTCAATTAAGCCTGTTTTGAGGTGTTTGGCGCTCACTTTCCAAAATCCACTGAAACTCACCATGTCGAGCACATCACGCAAGTTGAAATTGATTTTGCCGTAACCTTCACGCTTCCAGCCTTGAACCGCGTTGGGGCCAACCGTCACAGAACCGTCGATCATCCGTGTTAAGTGAACTCCCAAAAACGGCAAATCAGGATCAGGGATCGGGTAAATAAGGTGATTAACAATATTGTTGTACTTCTCAGGCAAGCGATAGTACTCGCCGCGATAAGGCACAATTTGGAAATCGGTTTCGAGGCCCAGCATACGGGTTAATCTGTCGGCCATTAGCCCTGAACAAGCGACCAAGAACTGACCATGAAAATCGACGCTATGCTGCTGACACTCACCTTGAACCGTGATCTGCTTGGGCGTTTCCACCAGTCCTGTCACTTGAGTGTTGAGCTGTACTTCGCCACCCGCAGCAACGAACTCCTGCGCCATTTTTTCGGTCACTTGGCGATAGTTGACAATACTGGTGGTCGATACCGCAATCGCGCCCAAGCCCACGATGTTCGGTTCGCGCCTTTTCAGCTCAGCTTGATCGATCAGTTCTACGTCTAAGCCATTTTGATGACAGCGTTCGTACAGTGCTTGCATCCGCTCGACTTCTTGCTCTGAGGTAGCCACCAGCAACTTGCCACAGTTCTCCACTGGAATATCGTGTTTGGCGCAGAACTCCGTTGTCGCTGCCACGCCTGCTTTACAAAACTCTGCCTTTAAACTGCCCGGAGCATAGTAAACGCCCGCATGAATCACGCCGCTATTGTGACCAGTTTGATGGTGCGAAAAGCCCGATTCTTTTTCGATCAGCAATATCGTTTTCTCTGGATAGCGACTTTGCAACTGCCACGCTGTCGAGACACCCACAATGCCACCACCAATTACGATGTAGTCATACATTTTTTCCACGCTTACCTGCTCCTTCACTGCCGTTGTTATTGTTGTTTATAGCGAAACGGCTTCACCACTCCCCAGCAAAGCCGTTTGACTATACGCCCCATTTAGAGGCTAGCCGCTAACGCGTAAAGTGACCGCGTTGGCGTAACAGTTCACGCTTCAACCCTTCGTGTGCGACGAACTTATCGCGACCATGTAGCCAACAGTGGTTTTGTACCACCAGCATGCTGCCAACGTTGACACGAACATTGAAACAGTTGCTGTCACTCTCTAGTGACTCGCTCATCTGATGCAAATACAAACCTTGCTGCATGTTCTGTGGTTGAGCAAACTGGTCAATGAACAACATGTGCGGTTTGCCGTTCTTGTCCTCTTCAAAGAACACTGGATGCTCGATGGTGTAGCCAACGTTTTTACTCGGCGGCGCACCCCAAACAATGTTTTGCTTCGCCATTGGGTGATGATAAAAACGCTCAAGGTCTTGCCAATCATCCACATGAAGCAGCAGCGAATCCCCCATTTGCATGTTCTTCTCATCCATTTTCATCATCAGGACAAAATCGGTGCGCTCATTCACGTAGGTACCATCATTGTGCAGCTCCATACGACGATGCGCTTGACGCAAGTAACTATCACTGTTGTCGTCATTTTTTACTGTGAAGCGCGCGTAATATTTGCCATACATAGCATCGAAGTTAGGAATCCCGATAAGGTGAGAAATCGCAGTGGATAAGATGACAAAGAAGTCGCGCTGCTCATCACTGTCGTCAAATGCCGCTTTCGCCTCTTCAGACGGCTCCAGTAGAAACGCGCCAGTTTCACGATCTTCCATCGTTTCAACTAAGAACTTACCAAGTTGATAATCACACGCTTTGTCCAATGCATCAGCCACTGCAAAGCGGAGAAATGGCTTGTACTCCAACGATTGCAAATTGTAGTTTTGGATTAAATCGCCAAAGGCATCCAAGGTTTCTTTGGCTAACGTCACCACTTGTAAACGTGGGCTTTCTGGGTGCAAAGAGATGGTAAACCCGCTACGTTCTTCGACGTTTTGATTAAAAACCTTCGCAATGTTCATTGTTTCACTTCCTTATTTGGCTGAGCAGCAAATCTGCCGTTGTCGTCATTTGTTGTTTTGGCTAAGCGTCGACACTTGAGTTAACAAAACTATAACGATTGCGAGATCATATTAACAATATATGGTATGTATAGTTTTCATATACAAAATAGATAGTGAGTTAATAATGGATCTCAAACGCTTGCACTATTTCAATCAACTGGCCAAGACCGGTAACTTCACCAAGGCGGCGGATCAGCTAGGGATTGCGCAGTCCGCTTTAAGTACCAGTATCAAAAAACTTGAGCAGCAGCTCGGTCTAAAACTGGTGAACCGCACCGAACGACAAATGAGCTTGACCGCCGAAGGCCAAGTGCTACTGCGCCACGCCAAAATCATTTTGGAAGATGTCGAACAAGCGGAAAAAGAGCTCCAAGAGCTCAAAGGGCTAACAAGCGGAGTGATCAAGTTTGGTGCCCCAGCGATGCTCGCCTCTTACTTTCTGCCCGATGCGTTAGAGCAGTTCAAAAAAGCCTACCCTGGTATTCAAATCAACATTCACGAGGCAGGGACCGCAACATTGGCACAAATGCTGGTTAACGGTGAGCTTGACTTGGCCCTTATTCGTGGCGATCGCGAGCACGAACAAATCCGCCAAAGCTTGCTCGCTCAAGATCAAATCGCCGCTTGTGTGCCTATCTCTCACCCTTTCGCAAAGCGCAGCGTCATCACCCTTGATGAGTTTTGCCAACAACCTTTAGTGCTGTTTAAAAACGGCTACTTTTTGCGTGAAACGGTGAACAGCTATTGCCAGCAAAACAAACTCACCCCACAAGTGCATTTTGAGACCAACCTCCCTGAACTACTCAAATCCATGGTTAGGCGCCAAGTCGGAATTGGCACCTGCCTGCCCATTTTGGTCGCCGATGATCCCGAGCTAAAAGCGATCCCATTTGACCCGCCGATCCCTTTGCAACTGGGCATTGGTTGGAAGTCGAGCCACTATCTATCGACCGCCGCAAAAGCCTTTGTCGATTTTCTCCAAGGCACGCTAAAGCAAAGCAACACAGAGAAAGTTTGATGCCTCTAAACCTTTATATTTATCGCGCGTGATTTTACCGCTCTACTGGCATCGATAACATCTCTGCAACATTAACAACCGCAGAGCTTGTCGAACATGGAAAGAAAAGTCAGTTACGATGCCTTCTGGATGCCATTTACCGCGAACCGCGATTTCAAACAGAACCCTCGTATCATTAATCGAGCTGAAGGCATGTATTGCTACTCAGACCAAAATACCCAACTGCTTGACGCTACCGCCGGCCTTTGGTGTGTCAACGCCGGTCATGGGCGCAAAGAAATTGGCGAGGCGATGGCAAAACAAGTGGCCGAGTTGGATTACAGTTCGCCGTTTAACTTTGGCCACGACATTGGGTTTGAGTTCGCCGAGCGATTGGTTAAATACACACCGCCGGGGCTCAACAAGGTCTTCTTTACTAACTCTGGTTCTGAAGCCGTCGAAAGCGCCCTAAAAATCGCACTGGCTTACCAACAAGCCAAAGGCAACACCGGAAAGTTCAAATTGATTGGTCGCGAGCTTGGCTACCATGGCGTGAACTTTGGCGGCATTTCTGTGGGTGGTTTAACTCCAAACCGCAAAGGCTTTGGCCCACTGCTGCCAACCGACCATCTGGATCATACGCTCGATATTGAACGTAACGCCTTTAGCCGCGGCCTGCCTCAACATGGGGTAGAAAAAGCCGAGCAACTAGAAAGACTCATTCAGTTCCATGGCGCAGACTCCATCGCAGCCGTGATTGTTGAACCCATCTCAGGAGCGGGCGGTGTTATCCTCCCGCCAAAGGGATACCTACGCCGTTTGCGCGAAATCTGTACTCAACACGATATTGTTTTGATTTTCGATGAAGTGATTACCGGATGGGGACGCCTTGGCTCTGCATTTGCGGCCGAAGAGTTTGATGTGATTCCTGATTTGATTACCTCAGCGAAAGGCATCAGCAGTGGCGTTGTCCCACTCGGCGCGGTGTTCGCTCAAGACGAGATCTATCAAACGGTCGTCAACAGTGCCCCTGAAGGCAGCGTTGAGTTCTTCCATGGTTACACCTATTCCGGTCATCCGGTGGCTTGTGCGGCTGGTTTGGCGACGCTCGATATCTACGAGCAGGAAGGGCTACTTAATAGAGCCAGTGGTGAAATCGGCCAATACTTTGAGCAGGGTCTGCACTCACTAAAAGGGGTCGGCTCTATCGTCGACATTCGTAACTATGGCTTGATTGGCGCGGTACAGTTTGCCCAGCCCGCTCATGGTAAGCCGATTGGTTTCGATATTTTGAAGCGTTGTTATGACAAGGGCGTTATGGTGCGCAGCATGGGTAACACCATCGCCTTGTCGCCGCCGCTTATCATCGAAAAACAGCACATTGATGTTATTGTCGACACCCTTGGTCAAGTCGCCAAAGAACTGCCAAGCGAATAGACAAGAGACAAAAAAACGCCCCAAACGGGGCGTTTTGCTTATTGAGAGTACAAACTGCGGATGGGCTCGGGCTCAATGTAATCAATGAACTCACTACTGATGAGTTGATCGAGCTTATCTTTGCTCCCCTTCACCACAAACACCTCTTGCTTGCTCAGAGTTTCCACAATCTCCAGTTGATGTTGCTGAAGAAGCGCACGCGCTTGCCCTTCTTTTTCTGGATAATACTTCACAAAGAAACGAGGCATTTGCTGCTCAGCCTCTGCGACGCGGTCATCCACCGGAGGAAACGCCGAGTTACCCGCGACAACCAATGTCGTTACACCACCAGCAAGCACCATAAACAGCGCACTTGCCACGATTTGCTTCTTCATATTGACTCCTTACTGAAAGGATAGTGTCCAACTGTTGATCGCACCGGTGTCTTGGCGAGCGCTGTCGACCGCTTTAAGCTCCCACTTACCTTTGGACTCAAAACCAGTGAAATCCACTTGGTAGCTGGTGTTAATATCGTTTGCCGAACCACCCGTATTTTCGTGCAGCACCACTTGACCGCCAGTTGGCGACGTCAGCGTCACTTTGAGATCACCAATGTAGCTGTGGCTGATATCAACATCAATCGCAACCGTGCCTGAATCGCCCGAGCGCCAAACATCAATACCGCTAACGACTCCTAAGGCACTGTTATCTGGGATGCTCACTGCGTTGGTATTGCTGTAGCTTGATGGCGCTTCACCACCAGAGTTGCCACCGCTCGCACTGCCATTGTGAGTTGCCGTTAACGTCGCGCCAGAATAGGCAGAGTAACCATCAATCAGAACTTGATAAGTGCCTGCTGACGTCACATTCAGCGTGCAGCTCTCGTTGTTACCACTTTCCCATGAACGACAATCGTAAGTGCGCGTTGTTGGGGTGCCTTCAAAGCGTACGTACATGTCTGCATCACCACTGCCGCCTGCTAGCGTAAAGCTGGCCTGCGTGGCATCGGCTGGAACGTCAAAGGTAAATAAGATGCCTGATTTAGATGCGCCTGATAGCGGACCTTTTGCAACACCGTTTTCCAAAACATTGTCCGTTTGACCCCCATCTGGACCATTACAGCCCGCGTCTAAATATGTCTTGGCGGCATCAGCATTCACTAGACCATAACCAGTGCGGTTATCACGACCTGCGACATCAATATCCGTCGCACTCGCGGTTAGCGCTTTACGCACTTGCTGCGCGGTACAGGTTGGGTGGTAGCTCCATACTAAACCTGCAACACCCGCCACGTGCGGCGTTGCCATTGATGTACCGTTGTAGTACTCGTAATCTTCCCCTGTCGTTGTAGACACCGTCACCTCTTGACCTACTTGGCCAGCAAGCTCAAGACCAAACGCTCGGTCAACCGTAACCGACACCAAGCGGTAGCGATCGTAATCATCGAGTACAAATGGGTTCTGTAGACCTGGCAAGTCAGCGTTACTGTAAACAATCGCCGCTTTCGCCCCCGCGTTGTAACACGCTTTGACAGGATCGATTTCCGGACGCACGCCGCTGCGTTGGTTTTCGATACGTTCAGTCAAACATACTTTGTCGCTCATATCACCACAGTTGTAACTGCCCGATGAGATATCACAACTTGCCAGCACGCCAGTCACACTGCCAGCAACAGGATCCGACACGTAGCTGCCCGATGTTTTGCTCTTACGGTTATGTGGCACCACACCGCGATCAAAATTGCTCACACCGCCGATGGTAATGTCAGAAAGTACACCCTCGCCTACCGTAACGGTCGACAGTACCGCCACACCCGGAGCTGCGATGTCGACTTGATCAGTCGCTTGAGAGAAGGCCGCGTGATCGTTGTTGGTATCGACTGCTGCAACTGACATCACCGCATCGTAAGACGCAGGATAGCTGTGTGCGGTATTACCAGAGTTACCCGCCGCCGCGATCAGCAATACGCCTTGGTCATACAGATCTTGCAGCGCATTTTGTTCCGTGCGGCTCGACTGACTGCCCCCTAGGCTCATGTTGACCACATCGGCATTGTTGTCCGCACAGGTTTGAATCGCTTTAACTAGGCTTGACGAATAGCCCCAACCCGATTCATTGAACACTTTTACAATGTGCAGATTAACGTTTTGATTTGGCATCACGCCTTTCACACCTTCCGTGTTAGCGATAGCCGCGATGGTGCCCGCAACGTGAGTGCCGTGCGCATTGTTATTACCTGGAGAACTCCAAGAGCCCGTGCCGCTGTCGTTAGTTCCAGTCACACGGTTACCACTCAAGTCGTTGTGGCTAAGATCGTAGCCCGAGTCGATAATACACACGGTGCGATTACCCGCATTGGCGTCACTAAGAAGCTGCGCATTCACCGCGTTAAAACCCCATGGCGTTGTCTCACTCAGTAGGTAGCGCGGCGGATCCACCTCGACATACTCGACTTGTGCATTGCCGCGTAAGTTAGACACTTCACTGTCATCCATCTCAACGCTGTAAATTGTGTCTGAGCCTAGCCTTTCGACCTGACGTGCTTGCACCGCTTGCAGTACATTTTCACGCACCTCTGTTGGGGCCATTAAAGCCTCACCTGAGCGAGAAAATGGTACTGGCGCATCTTCCTTGAATTTAACGATGTATTTGGTTGGCAAGTCTGCCTCATTGAACCCCATCAGTGGTGCTGCGTTGACTGCTGATGTACTGGCCAAAGCCACTGCGATTGTTGAAAGGGCAAATAAGCCCTTGGTTTTATTATTAATGTTGTGCATCTGCTCGTTTCCTTATTGAGCTATTTTTATTCACTTTTTTGCTATGTCTAGTCATTAAAGCTGACTATGCATAAGCGCCTTAGCTATAAGACAGATTGATAAAATCACCAAAAATTTATAGAGCAAATGCACTATATCCAGACTGAATATCACCAAATAAATAAAAAGAGTGAACACTCAATAGAAAAATAAGGCTTTAAAAAGCAATTACTTAGTAACGCTAAAAGTGGGTAAATATGAACAAAGTGGGCTCAGGAGAGACGTTTATTACCACTCATTGACGAGTAAGCGGCTTTTCACGCCGCGGATTTGGAGTCCCATCGCATCAAAGACTTCCTCGAAGTCGCGACACTGAGGTGGAATATTGGGTAGAGACAAGGAGGCCTCTGAGAAAAATCGCGTTTGGTCGTTCGGAGAATCCCAAGCCGTTTGCCACCAGCTGACAATACGATGCTTAGAGTCCGACAAACGTTTCTTGGCAGGCAGTCGATCTTTTTTATCTAGGTTTTCTTTTGCTGTGGTTGGAACAAGGTTCCATCTGTCATTATTTGGCCAATGGGCGAACGGCAAGCAATGATCGACGTGATACCCTTTTGCCAGACTCGAACCACTCCATACACTGCGAACATCGATATCGGCAACTCGCAGCTCATCAACCCTGCTTCTGACATCTTTAGTATCGTGGACTTTATCCAGCCATACCAAGCAGTCATGATAGTTTTGCAGCGTGATGTTTCGCTCTTGATTGCGACTAAATCGCTGCATCTCCATGATCCATTGATTGACTACCAGAGGTTCAATCCACGCATGGTAAAGTCGGAAACAGTCCCAAAGACTCTCATCTAGGGTAAGTACGCCATAGCTTTGCAAAAACTGACTATCGATGAGGCAAGAATCGGACTTCTTGGGCGTTTTTCGATGGATGTGGAAGTAAGGATTGGAAATATCGCCGTGGTAGGTGAATTTAACAGGACCACTCTTTAATGTGCTGATGGTGTCACGAATCGCTTTGTCGAGTGCTTTAGCCTCGTCATCGATAAAAAGAGCCCCAATCGCCAAATCATCCGCCGACAAGTGTGCGAGTTTGCCCCAACCGTCAGGTTTCACAAAACCCAAACCTTTCGACACATCGGAGCTTTGCTGAAGGTTTTCTTTATCGATCAGACGTTTAAACTGGCGAATCCAATACAAGGCCACTAACCCCAACGGAATAGCTACTTTCCCTTCAGAGCGATCAACCACCGCACCAGAATGCGCATCTGCAATCCGTAAAATTGTCCTTAACAGTGCTAACTTATACGTCGCCGATTTGCTGTCATTGACGATAATGTGGCGCACTTTATTCAAATCACCAGAACCGTCATCAGGCAGTGTTAAAACAACCGTCTGCCACCACACATCTTGACGGCGCATTTGGTCATCACTGTCTGAAATCTCTCGCACGAGTAAGGCGCTGTTTTTCGCGAGCCTTTCTAACTCCTCAACAGAAACAGGAAAGCTTTTACGCGTATCATCAAACTCACCATGACGAAGTGAAACCACCAACTTACCATTTGGTGCCAGCAAATTAGACAGTTTTCGAAACGCGCGCTCTCTGTGGCTGGGTGCCAAGTGCATCCAAACGGCACTGACCAAAATCAGATCAAAACGCATCCCGAGGTTTTGTGTCGCCGTTAACTCTGGCAAGGCATCATCCAACCATGTCACAGAGTGCCCCGTAAACTGATTGCCCAACGCTCTCAATGAATGGCAAGGCTCAATCGCAATGACCTCACAACCTTGCTCTGCCATCCACTTCGCATCTCTTCCGCTTCCAGCGCCAACATCAAGCACCTTGTCGCCTGTCAATGGCCAGAAAGACTGCCAACTTTGATGCACGCGTTCAAATGCTACCGATTGGTATTGCTCCATCAGTTGGTTGGCATTTTGTTCGTAAAAAGAGAGAGTTGAAGACATAAATCAACATTGGTGATTAAACTCGTTGCATCATAAATCGCTTCAAAAGTGATTACCACCAACAGCTCTCAGAAAAATTGTTGCAATTTGGTTAAATAGAATTAAAACTCTAATCTTATTCCACCCCATGCGCTCTACTCGCCTAGAGCCCAGAAGGAGTTAGCTGTGCTTGCTGTTCTACGTTTAATCTTGGCTGCGGTTTTTGTGGTGTTTACCACCCTATTCGCCCTGATCTATTGTTTGTTTAGTCCAAGGAACCCAAAACACGTCTATTTCTTTTGCCGCTGGTTCAATCAACTGCACAAGATCGTGGGCTTAACGCTCATCCAAAGAGGATTAGAGAACGCGCCAACGCCAAAAAACAGTGTCTATATTTCCAACCACCAAAGCGTGTTTGATTTTGTTACGGATCCCGGAATGCTAAGACCTCGGGCGGTCTCTCTGGGTAAGCGCGATCTGCTGTGGATTCCTTTTTTTGGACAGCTTTATTGGATTACCGGCAATATTTTGATCAACCGAGAAGACAAATCCAAAGCGCGGGACACCATCAAGCAAGTCGCCGAAGCAATTCACCAACGTGACTTATCGGTGTGGGTCTATCCGGAAGGGACGCGCAGTAAAGGGCGAGGTTTGCTTCCGTTTAAAACGGGGGCGTTTCGTATGGCCATCGAAGCTGGCGTGCCAATTACCCCTATGTGCACCAGCACCACGCATAACAAGATCCAGCTTAATCGCGCCAACAACGGTATTGTCATCACCGAAATGTTAGCGCCCATTGATGTCTCAAACTATGAGCTACAAGATGCTCGTGCACTCGCCGACCACTGCCATCAACTTATGGCTGAAAAGATCGCGCAACTGGATGCGGAAGTCGCGCAATTAGAGGCTCAGGCGGCCAATCATAAAGAGAGCCCAAACCGCTTCGTTTGAGGGAGTCTAAGGTTAGCTCACACGTAACAAATGCATGTTCAGTCAGTGGACTCACCGCTGACTGAACATAGAGTACCCGTTACCAACTCGCTTCTTTCATGTGAACTTTAGCGCCAAGTTCTAGGCTAAAATCGGAACCGAACTGAGGGTAATGCTTTACCATCGCGTCGATCACCTCTGCGCTATTGTCACTGCGCTTCTTCGCCGCTTCAAAACGTTCAATCCATGTATGAGTAAACGAAATCGTGCTTGCATCAAGCTTGCCGTCTTCCATCATATGACCCGGCACCACCAGCTTAGGTTTAAGGGCTTGCATCTCTTCAAGCTGAGTTAACCAAGCATCCACTTCTTGCTGAGATTGGGTGTCTGCCATCCATACGTGCATGCCTTGCACAATGCCCACGTTACCTAAGATGGCTTTCTCGCTCGGTACCCATAAGTAAGGGCGATGAGCAAGCACACCTTCGGCATCGCGAATCTCGATAATTTTGTTGTCTACCGTAACCTGACGCGCATTAATCGCAGTTGGTAGCTTAGGATTCTCTGGCGCATTTAACCCCATTTTTGGCCCCCAGAAGCTCACTTTGGTTTCGAGCTTTTTGGCAATCGCCTCTCGAACCGCCGGAGTGGTGATCACGTTCGCTTCAGGGAATATCTCAAGCAGCTGAGACGCGCCAAAATAGTAGTCAGGATCCGCTTGGCTGATGAATATTGTTTTCAATGGTTTGCCCGCATCCATCACTTTGGCCGCAATACGCAGTGCATCGGCGCGAGTAAAGCCAGTATCAATCAGCAGCGTTTCTGTCTCACCGATAACGAGTGTCGATGTCACGTTAAAGCTGTTCTCGTCTGCGTTGTACACGTCAAACGTGAGATCACCTTTCGCCATGGCCGCCTGAGAGGTCGCAAGAAGTAATGCTAAAGTGGTGATGTTTTTCATAGTCTCTGTCCTAATTCGAAGGTTTTCTGTTCAGTCGCCGTCATAGTAGCGACTGGTTTTATTTCGAAATAGAGCCTATTCTTTGCATCATTATTTCTTAATTCGAGCAAGTAAATGGATAAACTGACCGCCGCTAAAGTGATGCTAGACGTAGCACAAACAGAAAGTTTTACTGCCACTGCCGAAAGGCTAGAGATGTCTCGGCCTATGGTGACTCGCTACGTGGAAGCGGCTGAAAACTGGTTGGGTGCCCGCTTGCTACAGCGCACCACAAGAAAAGTCTCTTTAACCAGTGCAGGAGAGCAGTTGCTACCGAACTTGCAGCACTGGGTTGAGCAAGCGCAGCAAATGGAAGAGAGCTTGATGCCATCGCAAGCCGTCACAGGTTACGTGCGCTTGTCGGTGAGTATGTCTTTTGGATTCTCTCAATTGATGCCTGCACTGCAAGCATTTCGCCAACGCTATCCCGGCATTAAGCTAGACATTGATGCCCAAGATCGCGCGGTAGATATGGTGGCAGAGCGCATTGATTTGGCCATTCGCACCACCAATGAGCCGAATCCTGCTTTGATTGGTCGTCCGTTTTCGGTGTGCTATTCAAAGCTGGTGGCCGCGCCCGAGTATTTGGCCTGCCATGATCCAATTACTCACCCTCAAGACTTAACGCGTCACGCTTGTTTGGGCTATAAGAATTTTGGTCGTCAGATCTGGCAGCTCACACAAGGAGACCAGCAGCACGATGTCGAGGTGAGCTGTGACGTGACCGCCAATGAAGCAACGGTGTTACTGCACGGCTCTTTGGCGAGCTTGGGCATCTCGATGCAGCCGGACTACTTGGCTCAAGAGTGGATTGACCAAGGTAAACTGGTTTGGGTATTGCCTGAATGGCAGTTGATGACGTTGCAAATGTACTTGCTTTATCCGTCACGCAAACATCTCTCACCGCCGGTACGAGCGCTGATCGACTTTATCATCGACCACTTTAAAACACGCAGCTCACAGTAATCGAATGCGAGCTCTTCTCTGGGTCTCACAGAATCAATATGACAAACAACGCAATTACCTAAAGATATTGTTTGGTTTCCAATATTTGTGACAACAGGATTACCGCGACACCCTCCACAATTAAGCTGTGAAAAACCAACAATTAAGGTGTGGCTATGAGTGATATGAGCAGCAATTTTGTTATCTGTGTTCGCAACGTAAAAGGCAAAGGGGAACAGGCAAAGTTTGGTAATGAGCCCGGGACAACCCGTTACTTGGAAGTACCTGATGGGCAGTCCCCTCACCCTCAACAGCACAGGCTGACACGAACCGAGTGGCTAGAACGCTTGCTAGTGAGAGCCCGCACAGGCCAGCACGACACCATTGAAAAATCGCCCGTTTCAGGCTACACCATTGGCGATATTCTTATCTTTGTTCACGGGTACAACAATTCGATTACCGCCATCATGCATCGACATGACTTGCTGAAAAAAAGGTTGCGAGAGGTTGGATATAAAGGCGCCATCGTGAGCTTCGATTGGCCAAGTGCGCAATGTACCCTCAACTACGTAGAAGATCGCTGCGACGCCAAGCAGACCGCGCTAAAATTAGTCAAAGACGGTATCGCAGTGTTAGCGAAAGCCCAACTGGAGCAAGACAGAAACCACTGCGATATTGACGTTCACCTGCTTGGTCATTCCACTGGCGCCTACGTCATTCGTGAGGCCTTTTATGAAGCCAAGTTCGATCGCTATTTGCAACGCATTAAATGGAACGTCAGCCAAATCGCTTTGATTGGAGGCGATATCGCACGTAAATCCACCCACCGAAAAGATGGCAAATCTCAAGCCCTCTTTGAACACGCCATTCGTATCACTAACTACCAAAATCCGCACGACAACGCACTGAAGATTTCAAACATTAAACGGCTCGGTGCCGCTCCGAGAGTCGGCCGCGTGGGTCTCGATGACAGCGCGCCCGACAACTTGGTCAATGTCCGAGTGGATCGTCATTGGAAGCAACTCGATGAAGATAAAAGCGCCGTTCACCCTGATGCCAATTGGACACATTCTTGGCATTTTGACGACAAACAGTTTGCTCGCGATCTGCTGTTTACTCTGCAAGGGGATGTTGACCGAGCCAGTATCGAGACTCGTGAAAAGATCGATGGTGAGTTGCACCTCAAAGTGAGCGAGCAATAATGAAGATTCGACCTGCCGACCACAAGGCAGGTCGAAACTTGGCTCAAACTTTCAATCAGAATATCCTATCGTCACCGTAAAAATATTTAGCGTTATCGTGGACTTATTGCCTATCTTTTATAAGTTGCTCTCGTTATCCTGACGACGTGTTTATTACTGGAACAATCAATGGATATTTTCATACTGGTGGGGCTTATCACCCTTAACGGCATTTTTGCCATGTCAGAACTGGCGCTCGTCGCAGCAAAATCGAGCCGCTTGAAAAAGCTCGCAGAAACGCAACCCTCCGCACAACTCGCATTAGAGCTAAAGAACAACCCAACCCGATTCCTCTCTACAATTCAAATCGGTATTACCGCGATCGGTATTTTGAGCGGTATTTTCGGTGAGGCGACCTTATCTGCCCCGTTTGCAATTTGGTTGACATCACAAGGGCTTGAAGCCGAACTCGCTTCTATTGTTGCGACCGCGAGTGTGGTTATTTTGATCACCTACTTCGCCATTGTGGTCGGTGAGTTGGTACCGAAACGCTTCGCGCAAAGAAACGCCGAATACATCGCGGTGATCGTGGCTTACCCTATCCACTGGCTGGCGATTTTGACCACTCCGTTTGTGGTGCTTCTAAGTCGCTCGACCGACGCTCTGTTAACGCTGCTGCGTCAAAACGGAGATGACAGTGATCAAGTCACTGAAGAAGACATCGTCGCCTTGGTGACAGAAGGGTCGGAGTCTGGAGCGATTGAACCGCAAGAGCAGCAAATGATCAGCAATCTGCTCCACCTGAATGACCGCTTAGCGACATCACTAATGACGCCGCGCTGCGATATTGAATATCTGGATGTCAGCCAGCCGATTGAACAGGTTCTCAAACAGATGCGTCAAACTCAGCATTCCGTTTGGCCTTTGGTCCACGGCAGTTTAGATAACATCATAGGAACGATTTCATCCAAGGTGCTGCTCGATCAGTATGACGAGCTCTCCATCACCACCTTAGTGAAACAAGCTCGCCGACCGCGTTATGTGCCAGAGTCGATCAAAGGCTTACCACTGCTGAACGATATGCAGAAAAGCAACAGCGAGATGGCATTTATCGTCGACGAATATGGCGACGTTCAGGGCTTAGTCACCCACTATGATTTGCTCGAAGCGATTGCTGGCGAGCTGGGCATGACTCCACTGCACTCGTGGGCGAAACAGCAACATGATGGCAGTTGGTGGATGGATGCCTTGATTCCACTCAATGAGCTTAAGCATCGCTTAGAAATTAGTGTCATTGAGGGCGAAGAGACAGAAGGCTTCCAAACACTGAACGGATTGTTGACTTGGATGATCGGTCGAGTGCCTGACGTTGGCGAGTGCATTCGTTATCAAGAATGGCAATTTGAGATCATCAAGGTCGATAACAACCGGATTCTTCAGGTCAAGGCGACGCGAGCCGATACCCTCCCAGAGTAACGCCTTTCCCTCATCCAGGCTCATTAAGCATTGAGCCTGGATGTGTTAGGCTTATGTTAATGCTGTAAAAAATGGAACACTGTTATGGACAACACGACGCCAAAACTTTCTCTACGAACCATCGAGAAAGAGGACTACCCAGAAATTGCCGAGCTCATGGATCTCGTCTTCCCAGATGTTGGAGGCGCTTGGCCACGCAGTACCATCATGGAATTGATTCGCCAGTTCCCTGATGGGCAAGTGTGTATCGAGGATAACGGAAAAATCGTTGGCGCCGCTCTGACCATCAAAGTCGACTACAATCGCTTCTCTTTGCCGCACGTTTACACCGACATCATTGATGAAAACAATGTCATCCAAAACAACCCGAAAGGCGATGCCATGTATGGTTTGGATGTCTTCGTTCACCCAGATTATCGCGGGCTCAGATTAGGACGCCGTCTCTACGACGCACGTAAAGAGTTATGCCGCAGTAAAAACTTTAAAGCGATTCTCACAGGCGGCCGTATTCCTAATTATCTGGAGCACGCTGATTCACTGACGGTGCCAGAATACATCGACAAAATAAAACGTCGTGAGCTGCATGATCCTATCTTGTCGTTCCAACTGGCGAACGATTTCGACGTCAAACGCTTGATGCGCAACTACCTGCCCGAAGACGACGCCTCGCAAGGTTACGCGACCTTGCTTGAGTGGGATAACTTCTTTTATGAAGAAGACATTCAGTCTGTACACGATATCGAAAAGACGTTAGTTCGCATTGGGGTGGTGCAATGGCAAATGCGCGCCATGCGAGACTTGGATGACTTGATGGATCAAGCGGAGTTCTTTGTGACCTCGCTATCTAACTACAAAGCGGACTTCGCCCTCTTCCCCGAATTTTTTAATGCGCCGCTGATGGGGATGCAAAAAGGTCAAAACTCAGTGGAGGCGATTCGCTTCCTTGCCCAATTTAGTGAAGAGATCAAAAACCGATTTTCACAAATGGCGGTGACCTACAACATCAACATCATCGCAGGTAGCGTGCCAGTACTGGAAGATGACAAGCTTTACAATGTCTCCTACTTGTTGCAGAGAGATGGTCACATCGAGGCGCAATACAAAATCCACATTACCCCTCATGAAGAAAAAGATTGGGTTATCGATGGCGGAGACAACGTCAAAGTGTTCGAAACCGACGCGGGTCGAATTGGTATTTTGATTTGTTACGACAGCGAATTTCCGGAACTTGGCCGCATGATGGCAGAGCAAGGCGTGCAGATCATTTTTGTCCCATTCTGGACAGACACCAAAAATGGTTATCAACGAGTCAGAATCTGTTCTCAAGCAAGGGCAATTGAAAACGAATGTTATGTGGCGATTGGTGGTAGTGTGGGCAACCTACCACGAGTGGACAACGTTGATATTCAGTACGCGCAATCGGCGGTCTTCTCACCTTCTGACATCTACTTCCCCCACGATGCCACGCTCACAGAGGCCAGTGCCAACACCGAGATGATCATCTTTGCCGATGTCGATCTTACTAAGCTCAAGCAGCTCAATACCGAAGGCTCGGTCACCAACCTGAAACACCGACGTCATGATATTTATGGCTCTTTCATCAAGCCAACCAACGAGTAAGCCCAAAGGTCACTAGGGTGAAATAAAAAACGGCGCTGACAATTTCAGCGCCGTTTGCTGTTTATGACCGTTAAGCGTTTAAGGCTTGCTCTAGGTCAGCGATGATGTCATCTATGTGCTCAATGCCCACTGACAGGCGAATCATCTCTGGTGAAACGCCCGCTTGTTTTTGCTCCGCTTCACTCAATTGACGGTGCGTGGTAGACGCAGGGTGACAAGCCAATGATTTTGCATCACCAATGTTGACCAAACGCTTAAAGATCTGCAGCGCATCATAGAAGCTGACGCCAGCGTCATAGCCACCTTTCAAACCAAACGAGAGAATCGCAGATGGCTTGCCCTTCATATATTTTTCCGCCAGTGGGTAGAACTCGGAGCTCGGTAAACCCGCGTAGCTCACCCAGCTTACTTTGTCGTGCTGCTCAAGGTACTGCGCCACTTTCATAGCGTTTTCAGTGTGTCGTTCCATGCGCAGAGATAAGGTCTCTAAACCTTGCATCAACATGAACGCATTCATTGGCGACAACGCCGCACCGGTATTTCTTAACGGAACCGTGCGAGCACGACCAATAAACGCCGCCTCACCGAATGCCTCAGTGTAGACCACACCATGATACGAAGGCTCTGGTTGATTAAAGACTGGGAATCGTTCTTTGTGATCTGCCCATGGGAACTTGCCGGAATCGATAATAATGCCGCCTAGCGTGGTGCCATGGCCGCCGACGTATTTAGTCAATGAGTGAACAACAATATCCGCACCAAACTCTATCGGTTTGCACAGCGCAGGAGTGGCTACAGTATTATCAACAATCACAGGAACGCCTTGTGCGTGCGCCAACTCCGCCACTCGCTCTAGATCAATGATATTGCCAGCGGGGTTACCGATGCTTTCACAGTACACCGCTTTGGTATTCTCATCGATAAGTTCAGCCAAACTTTCCGGCTTATCGTCTTTGGCAAATTTCACCTTGATGCCTTGGTTTGGCAGCATGTGGGCAAACAACGTATAGGTACCACCATAAAGCTGCGGCGTTGAGACGATATTATCCCCCGCTTGTGCCAACGTAAGAATGGCATAGTTAATCGCGGCGCTGCCTGCGCTAACAACCAAACCCGCTATCCCACCTTCTAAGGCCGCCATGCGTTTTTCCAACACGTCGTTGGTTGGGTTCATGATTCGGGTGTAGATATTGCCTGGGACTTCGAGGTTAAATAGGTCAGCACCATGCTGTGCATTGTCAAACTCGTAGGCAACCGTTTGATAGATGGGTGTCGCTACTGATTTGGTGGTTGGGTCTGTCTCGTAGCCAAAATGGATAGATAGCGTTTCGTCTTTCATGCGCTTTCCTTGCTTGTTATCGGTGAAATAGTGTCCAACCAATTAACCCGATAAAAACCAAGCATGCTGATTATTAATGCAAATATGGGCGGTGAATCACATTCATTTTTTATCCACCTTAAGACTGTGCTTATAAATCCTACAAACGGTCGACAGAACAATTACACCGCGACTCGGGTCACTTTACATTTGGGGTATTCACACTACCATTCCTTTGATATTCATAACCAGAATGCTTCTTAGATGAAAAAGCTAACAACTCCTTTGGCTCTCGCCATTAGCGCAACACTGCTAACTGGCTGCGGCGCTATGACCAACCAAACGACCGAGTCCCCAATGACTGAAGTAACCATCGCTACTTACAACCTCTCTTTCGACCGAGCGGCCTTCGAAGACTTAGTGAAAGAGATGCAGATCGAACCTAAGCAACAAACCACTTTAGTGACTCGCTACCTTGATGGCTCGATCAGTGAGGAAGACAAGCAAACGGCTGAGAAAGTCATTCAGATTCGCAACGTTGCGGCTATCATTCAGAAAAACCGCCCTGATGTGATCATGATGGCTGAATTCAACAACGACGGTACCGGTGAAGATAAAGCCGCGCTTATTGGTTTTCAAACCAACTACCTCTCTGTTCCGCAAAGCAGTGAGGGCGCGGGCGGCCAACCTAACCTAACCGCTATTGAGTACCCGTTTTTTGAATCTTACGCGACCAACACGGGGTTATTGAGCGATCTCGATTTGGACAACAATGACAAAAAAGGTCAACTGCCAGGCGACGCATGGGGCTTTGGTTTCTACCATGGCCAATACGCGTTCGCTTTAATGTCCAAGTATGAAATTGACACTGAAAACACGCGTACTTTCCAAGAGTTCAAATGGAAAGATCTCGCTGGTGCAACGATCCCAACCATCACCAAATGCAATGATAAGTACAATAAGATCCCGCAAGGCATGAAATGTGGTGACCCTTGGTACAGCGACGAAGAGTGGCAACAGGTTCGTCTCTCGTCGAAAAACCACGTCGATGCACCAATCATTATCCCGACTGACAAGGGCGACCAAGTGGTGCACCTATTGATGT
Organism: Vibrio sp. MarTm2; assembly: GCF_027587055.1. Taxonomy (NCBI): domain Bacteria; kingdom Pseudomonadati; phylum Pseudomonadota; class Gammaproteobacteria; order Vibrionales; family Vibrionaceae; genus Vibrio; species Vibrio sp. MarTm2. The sequence goes on from NZ_JAPPTK010000009.1 coordinate 34,061, forward strand.
CACACCCAACACCACCTGTGTTCGATACGGGCAAAAATCAGATGCAAAACGCAGCTGAAGTCGCCTTCTGGCATCAATACGTTCAAGGTAAGCCATACTTCTATGACGATGCGGGTAACACGGGCGGTCTGGAACAGGGCAAACACTTTGTGATCATGGGTGACCTAAACCTCGACCCTGTAGCTGGCGACGGCGTAAGTTCGGTGATGCAAGCGCTGCATAATGACCCGTTGCTCAATCAAAAAGTGATGAACGGTGAGCTCTATCCATCAAGCCAAGGCGCGGTCAAACACATAGAAACAAGTGGTAAACGCCATCCGAAGCCTGAACATGTGACGTCAACCTTCGGGTTAGGAGTGGATTACGCAATGCCATCTGCGACGCTAAACGTGATTGACTCGGGCGTGTACTGGTCGACGCCAACGGAAGAAAGCTATCGCCTGTTTAACGACAAACGTGTCGGCAAATATGGTAATGGAAAAGATGTATCTTCAGATCACCGCATGATTTGGGTGAAAGCCAAGTTCTAATCTAAACAAGCCCTACAACAAAGGTAGGGCTTACTTTTACTGACAAGTAAGCAAAAGTAAGTGATTTAAATATCAATTATAAATTCCGCTATAGTCCGTTCCTGATTTATGACCAATAACCATCGGGAAAGCACTATGATTACCTTCACGAATGACTCTCTGCTGACTATGTGTCGTTACCTGCAGGATGAAACCTTTCCATCTGAAACGACCTATCTGTTCAACGATGGTATCCAACTTAGATCCGTTGCCAACTTCAAAGCGATTGAACAGTACTTTGAAGGGGCTGGAATGCTCAGTTCTATCACGACAGGCTATACGCTGACGTTTGAATCTGGCGAAGAGATCCAATTCAAAATAAAAGATAACCAACTGGTGTTGGCTCAAACTAACTTACCTGCGAAAGCAAAAACCGATCATGGTGTGCACCACTCGGTATCTCAATACATGTTCTAAAGACGTGTATCTGGCTTTTAGGCGCATTTTGCAACCGGCCTAGTCGCACTCTTGCTTTGCGCCTTTTATACTAGGGCTTTGATTTAGCCAGACCATCAACACAATGAGCCCACAACTTTCGATTCCTTTGTTTGACTTTTGTCATACCGCCAACACGCCTTTACTCACTCAAGATTCAGCCAACTCCGCAGTTGCAAAACACCGCCAAGATATCGAACTACTGAAAACGTCACTGAACGAACTTCCACACTTAGCCGGACACCTTTTCTTGTCGCTTCCAGTGCCAGACTACTCTGAAAAAGTAGATTGCGTGGTTCTCTATCGCGGTTTGATTTTCGTGCTATTAATTGATCACGTCAGTCACGATTACGATTGTGCCAAAGCCGACCAAATCCATAACTTAGCTCGCCAGTTCAAAGAGCAGCATCAACCAAGTCGAGACAAGTTCATCATTCCAGTTCTGGTAACACCAAAAGCTCAGCCCCAAGCCAGCCCGGTTCATGTGTCTGAAGATTTGGTCGCCAACACGCTTTGCGATACGGGTGAACATCTGGCAGCTCTGTTAGAGCACTTCTCAAATCAATATAAAGATGATGAGATCTTGGCTGAGACTTGGCTTACTAAGCGATAATTTACTCAGTTTTCACGAACCTTAGCTCTTGGGTGCTGGGAGCCGATAACGACGGTAAAACATCAAGCCCAACCCAATCAAGCTTAACCACCCGTTGCTGCCACCACTGCTTGAGCCCGAATCGCAACCAAGCTGCGCCGTCCCACTGCCCACGCCGATATTGGCACTGCCCGAACAGTTGGGCGAGGTTTCAGGTGTGGTGCTGCCTTCTTCTGCCTCTTCATCGGGGGTATCGCCGGGATCAGGAGTCGTGGTTGAGGTCAAAAATGTCGGCTTGATGACAGTTTGAGTCGGTGGTGTTGGCGCACTTGTGTATGTCGATATCCAAGTCAGATAGTGATTGAGATTGGTGTGCCAAGCTGGAATAGTCGCAGAACTGCATATCGTGTTGCTCACAGGGCTAGCGCTAATAATGCCAACTTGGTAAGTGTTAGAGTCAGCAGCAACAAAGGTCAAAGGGCCCCCAGGATCACCCTCACAGGCTCCGTTTCCATACGCTTCATCTTGGTCATTTGTCACGACCAATGTCGACATCGTGCATAGCTTGGTAGGATCGGTTGTCGACGCAATGTATCTGGGCGTATCACGTCCGCTCTCTAGACGAGCATAACAATCGGCGATAGGGTTAAAAGCAACGTCGACTTCATCCAATATGGTATCACTACCACCAAAAGCGGGATCCGGCTCTGTGGTGTCACCATCTCCCCAACCTGCTACTTTTACATTAGGCTGCGGGTTAGCAGGATCCCACAGAGGTCCTAGCGCGAGCAATTCACTATATCTTGTCGAATCAACTAAAGAGACGGGGGTACCAGAGAAAGTGCGCTCAACATAAAGTAGCGCAATATCATTTTGATAAGCTGTTGTGGTTGCGCTGGCAGTCGGATAATAATCTGGGTGTATGACAACATGCGTAACGCGATACAAATTGCCAATGGCGGTATCGCTCAAATCAGCCACACCTGCTGTCACCGACAACTCTATTGGTTTCGCAACATTGTATTGCGTTATGTTCTCTGGGTTCTCTTCCGAGTCTTCTTGGCTAGAGCTTGATGCAACTAAACAGTGCGCCGCAGTCAATACCCATTGCGGAGCGATGATGGTACCACCACAAAAGTGGTCTTCAGCCTTAACACTCGCTCCCACTGATACAACATGACTGTAATCACTTGTGTACTCAATTTGGCTTACGGCATTACCTGAAACTATCGCATAAACAGAAAGCGGCCAAAGAGAGAAAGCCACCCAGATTAGGTGAAGTCGTGACATGTCACCTCCTTGTCCAAACTTAACGTTAGAATGACATTGTTACTAAACTAATCACTTATCTTAGTATTGACCAGTTGTGCAAATATCGCACAAAAATATTATTTTCAATATTCACTGTAGCTTCTCATCTGGATAGACCATTTGATTGACTGCCTTCATGTATACTTCGCTCCAGTTATAGTTATAGCCACATGAATTCAACTATGTTTCTGACACCGTATTTTTCGCAAAATAGCGACCAATTTCAGTTTACTCGTCAACAAGCGAGCCATTTCGCTAAGAAAGTGGCGGGTGATTTCAACCCAATCCATGACGAAGACAACAAACGCTTCTGTGTACCAGGCGATCTCCTCTTTGCCGTTTTGCTTAGCAAAGAAGGCATCAGCCAGAAAATGCGTTTTGATTTCTCAGGAATGGTGAATGATGGCGTCGCGTTATCGGTTGATAATAAATGCGAAAAAGAGAGTGCAGTTGTCGATGCCAATGGTAAAGAATACCTACACATGTCTCATGAAGGTGAAGTGAACCGCAACCCAGAGTTCATCGAACACGTCGTAACAAGTTACGTGCAGTTTTCTGGCATGAACTTCCCGCACATCATGGTACCGCTGATGGAAGAGCAACAGGCGATGATCAATTGCCAGCGTCCTTTGGTTATTTATGAAAGCATGGAAGTGGAGTTTGACCGCTTAGATTTGACTCACCCTGAAGTCGACTTTACTGGCGCGACCTTCGACGTGGATGGCAAGCGTGGTGTGGTGACGTTGAACTTTGCCTTTAAAGAAGATGGCGAAGTGGTTGGCAAAGGCATCAAGCGTATGGTGGCAAGTGGTCTAAAACCTTACGACCAAGCCTCTGTAGATGATTTGGTCGAACGTTTTAACGCTCGTAAAGATGCCTTCCTAGCGCAATTTGCTAACGCGGCATAATCGACAAAGGCTACCTCGGGTAGCCTTTTTTACGCGCTTAACGTTCTAAAAGCGTAATTGCCAACGAGACAAGGGGCTTTGTCTATCTACTCCCTTGCTTCCCCAGCGGTCCAACACATCAATCTGGACAATCCGCTCTACGGGAACCAATGACTTGAGCAGAGCTGAAGGCTTTTTACTCGTTATAAGCCACAATGTCTCATCTTGTTGAAACTGCGCAGCCAAAGCGCGCTTCTCTGCTTCTGACCATTCCAGTTCAGGCTTGAATTGACGATCAACAACGAACAGTTGGTTTCCAGACGCAAAATCCTCTAATGATTCCCCTAGCAAGACCACTGAATCAATCTCTTTCGCAAAGATAACGTCCTGTTGTTGATTAATCAGCTCACGTACGTCTAACATCAACGCTTGCTGGTTCTTTTCTATTTGAGCTTGATATTGAGGATAAACCTTTTGTAGATCCTCACCCACGATCGCAGCCATTCGAATTAAGTTAGTAGGATTCATCCACGCATACTTGGATGGTTCACCATTGTCTAACGTCAGTGCCGCAACGCCCGGTGCTCTTGGAGATATCGCCTGAGACGCGTCAATCTCAATCAAGCGAATGTTCCCCTGACGAGCATAAACAAAAGTTGGGTCTTGATGCCAAATAGCACCCAACGTAATCGCAACGGTCGCCTCCTGCCCGGCTTTAATGGCTTGTTGTTGACCTTTACTTGCAAACCAGTTCACCAAACGTTCAACGCCATATCGCTTAGGTGGCAAGTAACGGGTTTCAATGCCTGTGCCTTGCATCAGTTGCTCAGACAACATGTAAGTCACAGGCGTGCTGGTAATAATATCTTTGCCATAAGAGAACGGTGCAAATGTACTCGTCAAAACCAAGCCCATTGTTATGATTTGTTTTTTCATCTTCATCATTGGTTATCCAGATTTAAGCTTTTCGCACAATGCGGTAGATCGTTGCCGTTAGGAAAAACGCAGCAGAGACAATAATAATTGAGGCGCCAGACGGTACCGGCAATTCAAGTTCCATTGGCAAAACGGTCCCAATCAAGCAGGCAACGGTAGCCAATAAGGATGAAAGCAAAACAAAACTGCCCATTCGCTTAGTCAGCAAGCGTGCCGTTGCCCCCGGAATAAGCAGTAACGCTCCAACCAAAACCGCACCGATAATCTTCACTGCTGCGATTGTCACGAGCGTGATCATCATGACGAACAGGTAGTCATAGAAGCTGGTGTTGAATCCACGAACACGCGCGATGTCAGGGCTAATGCAAGTCAGTAAGATTCGGTTAAAGGTCGGAATCAGTAACAATAAAATGATCAAACAGCTCACCGCAAGAATCGTTATGTCTCTGTCTGTCACCGTCAGTATCGAGCCAAACAAAACGTTCTCTAACATATGAATATTGATCTTTCGTGCCACATACATCAGCAGGGCAGCACCGACTGCCAAAGCAAGAGCAAGGAACACACCCACGAGTGTATCGTAGGGGACATTGGTTCGATTTCGCACGAAATGCAGCAATAGCGCGAAAATCATGCAGAAGCTGAATAACCCGATAAATGGATTTTCCGGTGGTTCACCAAGTAGCACACCGATCGCTATACCAGTCAGCGCTGCGTGACCAACGGCTTCAGAAAAGAACGCCAAACGCTTCGCGATGACCAAGGTGCCCAAACCGCCCAGTAACGGACCAAGAATTAGCGCTGCAACAATTGCGTTAACCATAAACGCATAAGCGAAGCTGTCACTGAGCCACCCGGCTTCTACTCCGTTGAGGGCAAATTGTCTTAACCAATCCATTACGCCGCCTCCACTTTTGCCGTGTAGTGCTTAAACAGAGACTCAATACGCTCAGGACTCAATACTTCAGAGTGATGCCCCGAAGCGACGATTTGACGATTGACAACATGCACCTGCGCATCCAAACGGCGCACCGCTGTTACGTCATGATGGACAGCAAGAACGGTTTTACCTTCTGCTACCACTTCATGAATCAAACCTTCTAGATAACGTACCCCTTGCTCATCCATACCCGTTGTCGGTTCATCTAGAACAAGTAAGCTTGGATTATCGAGTAGAGCTTGGGCGAAGAGAACACGCTGTTGCTCACCGCCAGATAGTTGTCCCATACGACGATCACTTCTTGTTGCCATACCAACACGCTCTAATTGAGCTAACGCCTGTTGAGCTTGCTTGGTTTTACGGCGCCAAAATAAAGGCACACGCGTTTGGTTAAGCAGTACAAAATCCATGACCGTCAAAGGTAAGCTAGCTTCAAACATGGCTTTTTGTGGTACGTAACCAATTTTTCCGGCTTGCTCAGCCTCCGCCCAATGCACCGAGATGTCACCCGAAAATGGCGTAAGTCCTAAAACCGAACGTAACAATGACGTTTTGCCACCACCGTTTGGTCCCATAATCACATGGCATTGACCTGCTTCAAAACAAGTCTGAATGTCTTGCAGAATAAGGTTGTCCCCGTACTGCAAGCAGACTTTATCAAGAGAAATCGAAGGACCTCGCATTAGGCTTTCTCCTGCTCATGCTTGCTTGCAACAAACTTCATCGCCTCTATTAAGGTTGCTACGTTGTCGCGCATCTCCACCTCGACTTTGTCGGCTTCGTATTCGCCGTGCGTCATGTGAGAAAAGCGATATAGCTTCACGCCCGTCGCTTCTTCGATGGTATCAACAAAACGATTTGGCATATTCAGCTCGTAAAATAGAACATCAATACCAGATTGGCGGATCTTCTCGATGGTTTCCTGTAGCTGACTAGCGCTTGGCTCTACGCCATGAGCAGGTTCGATTACCGCGGCTACATCGACGCCAAACTCTTGCAGAATGTATCCATAAGCATTGTGCGTTGTTGCGACCTTCATACCTGCTGTATCTAGCTGCCCTAGAGACAACATCGCATCACGCTTTAAAAGGCGAAACGTTTTTGCGTACTTTCGCGCATTTTTTCGATAAAAAGCTGCGTTTTCTGGGTCAAGTTCGCTCAACTCACTGGCAATGGTGTAAACCTTTTGAATCGTGGTGGATAGTCCAACAAAGGTATGTGGATTCACTGCGCCTTTACCAACGGATAGCCCCATCGCAGGCAAGAGTGGCACTTCCTTATTTGCCTCAATCACCACCAGATCGTCGCGCTGCGCAGCTTGAATAACTTTCAGAGCAAAATCATCATGCCCAATCCCATTGACGACAATCACATCCATCTGATTCAGTCTTTTAAGATCATTGGGTTGGGGCAAATAGTTATGAGGATTGAAGCCCGCATCGACCAAAGGAATGATCTTGGCTTTATCACCGACCACCGCTTTTACATAGCTGTAGTAAGGTTGCAAAGTAATACCAACGCTGAGCGTTTCGGCATAACTTGAAGCGGAAGCGACCAGTAAAGCACTAGCCGTTAGAATTCGACGTAAAAGAGAGCGTGTCTTCATAGTTGTTATCATGTTGGTTATTGCTTAATGCTTATGAGGGCTTGCAGGAGAAGAAGGCGTTAACACGATTTGTTGCCAACCACTTAGCTTTCGTTGACTTTGCTGAGTTAAGTCCTCGATATCGATAGAAACAGCCGTGGAAAACCAAATATCAGCATGTTCGTGACGGCTATCAAGTAGCATCGACGCTGAACCTTCATCGTCCTGTCTCAAGCCAAGATAAAGTCCTGCATCCAACATCTGCCATTGATGAGAACCTTTGCGCTGCCAACTTTGGTCTTTAACAAATGGAGCGAGCCAAAACGTTTCAAGTTCACTGACTTCAGGCCACTTACCCTCATCAATGTAGAGATCTCGAATTTCCTCATGAGCAAGTTTAAGCTCTGCAACCATTGCCAACTCTTCTTGCCCAAGGTCAGTCATCAACACTTGATGCTCGAGTGCTTCTGCGTGCTCAACTTCGGTCTGATGATAGGGCAATAAGGCGGCAGACACCGCAAGAATGCCGGCGATGGTTAATGCCACCCATTTACCTTCGCGACTGCCATTATCCGGTCGAATTTTCTGAGTGATCATTTCTCTTTCAACTCAACCACATCAACTTCTACTGGGTTTTCATGCCCTGCGTCGAAAACAAGATAAAAATCCATTTTAGGATGAGTAAACTCAGCGATAGAGCGCTTGTCTGTGGTTACTTTGGCAATCAAGTTGTCATCGTAATCGTACATTTCGACGTCATAGTCCACTGCAGTAGAACCATCGGAGTAACCTGCTTCACAAATGACTTTGTCTTGTTCTAAATGGCAGCTCATTAATGGAAAGTGCGCCGCAGCTTGAAAGGACAGTAAGCCGCCCGAAAGAGCGGAAGCGATAAGAATAGAGCTGTTTTTCATGGTGTATCCAAAATGGCTCAGCGTCGCACTGAGCCTCAATTGTATTAGTTCAGTTGAGTTTCAAAGGTTAAATGCACATTTGAGCTAACCTTGTCGGCCAACGGATCGTTATTCAGTTCGCCTCTGTGATTCGCCTTCATGAGATAACGACCAGCGACCGTTGGGGTAAACGTAATCTTGCCTTCTGAGTCACTCACTAAATCCAGTTGCTCTTGGTGGTTTCGATACAGGGTACCGTCACGAGTAATTTCCGCCGTAACGCCTTGTTGCGGCTCACCATTAAAGAAGAATTGGAAAGTCACCGCTTCACCTTCGATGATGTCTGATGGGTGAGTGATCGGTTTCATTTCGAGCAGCTTGCCTTCAATTTCCAGCGCTTTTTCTGTCGGCATTCCCACCGTCACGTAACTTTCCGCTCGGGTGTAGCTAAGTTGCGTAACAACATCGCGGGCTTTTTCTGGAATAACACTCGCGCGATCGGCTTTACTTGCTCGCGCCCACTTTACTGTGTCTCGGCGACCTGCTTTATATTGTGTGTAGTAAGTTGGCTGATTGTTGATTGCGACCTTGTGCGTGCCTTCTTCTTCAAAGTAGAAATCAAACATTGAGCGACGTTTACCACGAACAACAAAGTTCGGACGCTCCGAACGACCATCCGGCATGATCACAAAGGCTTTTTCACTACCTGCTGGTTTATCAAATACGAATGTACCGTGAGAGGCAGTCACATCAAACGTCAGCCAATCTCCCCCTTCCTTCGATACCGTAAAGTGAGAAGGCAATACCCAGCGAGGGTGCGCTTGTGCCGTTGTTGCTGCAGCGAGTCCCATCGCCATTACACTTGCGAGAGCCACCACTTTCATTTTACTTTTCATTGTTGTTCCTTATCACTTAACTTGGTAGTTGACGGAAATCATGCCCGTCTCTTCGGTTGGTTTGAGTTGATAGCGCACGTCACTGTCCGCTAACTGCATTTTCTGTCGTAGGTAGTTTCGACCGCCATGTTCGCGTACCACCTCTATGTACAATGTGTAAGTACCCTGATCGACGCGCTTGCCGTCATCGTTCGTTCCATCCCAGGTAAATCGATACTGTCCCGCCGGACGAGTAGCAGATGTCACAGCGTCCACTAATTCGCGGTCATAGCGACCTACCTTTCGCCACCAGCTTCGAAGATCTTTTAGCCATTCGTCTTTACCCACCCACAGTTGAATGGTCTTTACAGGTTTACGCTTACTGTCTTCAATCCAGACTGCGACATAAGGACGGGCGTACATCGAGGTATCAATTTTTGGCAACTCGAATTCAAAATCGACTTTGGCACTGTCTGGCAAAGGGGTCGCAAAAACTGAAAATGGGGCTAGCGCGGCAATAAGAACGAGCTTTTTTACTGAGCTGCTGCGCAAAAGTCGGGCTGTATTTAACATAGGGAGTTCTCTAAACAGGCTGTCACATCCAACGTTGGATTAAGGCACAGCAACAAAATAAATAACGAGCGACAGCAAGGTGCCAAAAGCCATCCATTGCATCGACGTTCTTAACGTTTTTTTCTTAGGTAGCAGCAAACACACGCCAGTTAGAACAAAGAACACCATCAATAATGCAGTGATATCAATGAACCACTTCCAAGCATCGCCGCTATTGCGACCTTTATGGAGATCATTCAGTCGCGCAACAATGCCGTAATTCGTTGTTTCAACTTCTGCTTCTCCCGTGGTCATATCGACAAAAACGGTGGCGTTATAGCCAGGGCCTTTAAAATCCAAAGAAAGCTCGCCAATCACCAGCTCTCCACCTTCGATTTCGGTGTACACATCTAAAGCAGAGGGCATGCCACGCAAATGGGCTTCTTGAGTAAGGAAGTTCAATAAAGCAGAGCGATTAGGTTGGAAGCGGCCTTCCGTTGCAAAAAGTTGCTCTGAAGGGATCGAGAGTGTGTGTTGTTGAATGATTGGTTCGCTACGCTCAAACAATGTCGGTCTGTTCAAGGTAATGCCCGTGACGGCAAAAAACAGAGTCACCAATAACAGAGCCATTGAAACATAGATGTGCAGGCGGCGTGCCCAAGTTTGGACGCCTTTGCTTTTGAGCAACATAAAAAAACAATCATCACCAATAAATGAGGGCTTAATTTAGGTGATAATCATTCTTATTGGCATTTAATTTACATTGTTTACGTTTTACAAAATCAAACGTCGTTGTTCTATCCGACTTTGACCTGAGCCGAATACCAAGGACACCCTATTTTAGCAGCGCCCTCTACCCTCTATAAAAACAAAAAGACCCGAGATCTGACTCGGGTCTTTCGGTGCTATGAAATACGCATTAACTATTCTGGCTTGCTTTGGCTTTGCGCAATTGGGTTAGGTACTTCACCCAACTCTCAGATTGAGCTGAGGGCTTGATGGCATTAGCTCGCTTCGCATGTGCCAGTGCATCCTCAAAGCGTTTCAACTTGTAGTAAGCTCGGGCTTTCACCAGTGCCACCTCGGCTTTTCGTCCAGACACCTTATTTAGCGCGATCAATGCTTGCTCATAGTGACCTTCCTGAACCAATAACTGAGACAAGTTCCAATAGTACTGGCGATCGAGTTTCGCAGCGACACGCCAGCTTTCAATAGACTTATCCCACTCCTTTGCCAACTGCCAAAACGTCGCTTGTTGCGCTTTAAGTTTACCGTCTGAATTTAGGCCTTTTAGCTCGCCTAACACCTCAGCAGCACGCTCAGGGATTCCCCTTTGGCCGTACAACTGAGCCAGCAACTTAATATCATCTTGAGTGAATACCGCACCTTGCAGCTTAGCGAGGGCAAAGACGTCTAGAGCCCGTTTACTGTCTTCTGTCCGAAGGTACAAAGCGACGAGCTGTCGCCACCATTCCATACGCTCAGGTTCAATGACAATTAAGCGCTTGATCGTCCCTATGGCAGACGTCCATTGTTTGAGTTCAAGCTCTGCGGAAAGCTTAATCGACAATGGCGGCAACTCATCGGGTAAGCCAAATTGCTCGTATCGTGCCATTGAAGAGAGCACGTCTCGCCATTGACTCAACTGGTAATGAGACTGAACGATACGTAGCCACACTTCATGCGCTTTCTGGTTTTCAGGCACCGACTGGCTTAGCTCATAGTAATGAGGCAACGCTTGTGAAAATCGCTGTTCATTGAGCAATAAATCCGCCAGCATCTTACGAGTTTGCCAAGCTTGTTCGTCGTTCAAGAGCCCACTTTCGACAGATGCATCAAGCTGTTTTATCGCCAAGTTTATTTGATCGTTTTGCCAGTAAAATATCCCCAGCATACGAGCGATAAATGCCCGATCATATTCACGAGACGTTTCCAGAGCTTCCAGTGCAGAGATCGCTTCTTGGAGCTTTTCTTCTTGGGCCAAGTTATGCGCTCGTTGGACACGCACAGCGGTATATTCACTGAGCTCGTTAGCGATAGTGGTAAATGTGCTAATACTGAGTACTGCCCCGATTAAGAGAGTTTTCATCATTTGGCTAACTTAAACTCCACTCTAGCGGTTTGTCCAAACTGTTCAACCGATACGCCCTCTTCAACTTTTGGCTGATACTTCCATTTTCTCAAGGCGCGAACCGCTTCTTTCTCAAACATACGTTTTGGCTTTGCCTCAATCACTTGAATGTCTTTGGGGCGCCCAGCAGCATCAATCGTAAACTGCATAATCACATACCCTTCCACGCGCCTTTTCAATGCTTTACTTGGGTAGCGAGGCTCAACACGATACAAAGGAAGAGCACGCTGGTTCCCCATCGTTCTTTTTAGGTTTGGAGCACTAATAGCAATACCGTCAAGGGCAGTATTAAGCCCCAAGGCACTAATCGGTGTCACAGGGCTAACTGGCTTAACCTGCGTCTGCGCTTGCGCTAGGTTCATCGGTTCGGGAGGCGAAGGAGGCTCTGGCTGCTTTGGGACTGAACGCTGACGGCGTTGCACATCTGCATCATTTTCCAACATCACCATATCAAACCGCACAGCTTCAGACGCCTGAGGTACGCGTTGGTTGCCTTTATCAACCATCCAAGCCATTACGCTAAATAAGCTCACCGCAATCAGCATCGATATAGGCAACGCAAGTATGAGTCTACCCATTAAGGCTTCTCCGCCGCCAACGCAATATTTTTAACGCCCGCACCTTTTGCTGCATCCATCACTTTCACTACCGTGCCGTTGTAGGCATGTTCATCCGCTTGTATCACTAGCGACGCATCGGGTTGCTCAAGTAACAAGTGCTCAATGGTGGCTTCAACACGTTCAATATCGACCAAACGTTTATCAATATAAACATCGTTAGCAGCATTCACAGCGATAAAGATCCCAGCGTCTTTTTGGCTCACCACATTCGACGCTTGAGGACGGTTCACTTCTACACCTGACTCACGCACAAATGAGCTAGTCACGATGAAGAAGATAAGCATAATGAATACGATATCGAGCATTGAGGTTAAGTCGATTTGCGCTTCTTCTTGACGACTGTTTCTACGACCGAGTCTCACTTCTGACTCCTTAAAGATTGTTCTAACTGGAAGGCTTTGCGTTCACACACTTTGCTTAAGCGAGCGTGTACAAACATACCAGCAAGTGCGGCAACCATACCTGCCATTGTGGGCAAGGTGGCCAATGAAATACCGGAAGCCATTAATTTGGGATTGCTGCTGCCTTGCGTCGCCATCACGTCAAAGACAGCGATCATGCCAGTAACCGTGCCTAACAAACCGAGCATTGGGCAAATCGCGACCAGCACTTTAATGGTTGATAGGTTTTGGCGCAGTTCAATTTGAGCCTTTGCAATCCATCCATCGCGGATTTGATGCGCATACCAAGAGTGGTGTTCAGCTCTCGCATACCACTGCTCACAAAGCCGATTCTTTACTTTGGGGAAAGTCACTGCAAGGTAGAGAACGCGCTCCATAACCAGCAGCCAGCATAGTGTCACAACCGCCGCCAACCACCATAAAATAGGGCCGCCTTGCTGCATAAAACGCACTAAGGTTGAGGCCCAGTCCTCGCTGATCAAACCCAATGTGTTGAGTAGGATCTGCTCCATTATGCTGCGCTCTCCGCTACCGTATTCGACGCCATGCTCCCTGTGGACGTATCGCGTTCAGCTTGCTCAGCCACAAGGCCAATACCCTGTTTTTCTAGAATATTGCGAATGTTCTCAGCTTGAGAGCTCAGTATGTTGTGCGCCAGAAGCAACGGCATTGCAGCCACAAGACCCAGAACCGTTGTGACAAGTGCCATCGAGATCCCCCCCGCCATAACTTTTGGATCGCCATTACCAAACTGGGTGATCACTTGGAAAGTTTCGATCATACCCGTTACCGTACCAAGCAAGCCCAACATAGGTGCAAGGGCGGCGAGCAGCTTCAGCATCGACAAGCCTTTCTCAAGGTGAGTGTGTTCATCAACGACTGCTTCCAATAAACGCAGTTCCAGCGCTTCAACACTGCGATGTTTGTCTTTTTGATATACAGAAAGAATACGCCCCAATGGATTGTCACTTGGCTGAGTTGGATTCTTTAATTGCTTTGCAATCTTTTGACGTGCAATGAACAACGAGACACCACGAACCAGCGCGATGATCAAACCAATGGCGAGCAAACCAAGGATAATTTTACCCACTACACCACCAGCATTCAGTCGATCGGCCATGCTTGGAGAGTTTGCCAATTGCTCTAGCAAAATGCCTCGTGATGGGTCAATCACCAGTGAGTCAATATCTCCTGAGCTTAATGTGTTCGCCGTTGGACCGTTTTCAGGCTGGCGTAGATAGCTCACGGCATCGCCACGCTGACCATTCCACTTCACGTAGCCCGCATTATCCAATAGCGCCATAGAGCCCAAGCGAACACCATTAACGGTTTGTTCACGGCCCTCACCATCTAACAAAGAAAATTGCACATTGGCGATTTCACCGCTGGCTTTAATTTGCTCTTCCATACTGCGCCACATTGCACGCAGCTGAGGCAGTGTTGGCAGTGATTTCGCAGCAACGATATCATCAATGTTTTGTTGAAATGAGTTAGCATCGACGCCTGTGACAGAGAACTTAAGCTCTGACTCCAATTCTTTTGCGTTTTGACGCACGACGCCAAAAAGCTCACCTAAACTGCCTGTTTCTAAGCGAAGCTTCTCTTCAAGCTCGGCAAGCTGCGATTCGTTTTCGCTGAACGTAACGCTCAGGGTGTCCGCTTCTGATTGCAATGCTGCACGCTCGGCAACAAGCTGATTTTTCAGGGCTTGTAGTTCTTGCTGCGTTTTCTTAAAACCTGCTTCACGAGCCACATTGTGCGACTGCTGCTGACGATTTTCTTGTTTCGCTTTCTGCAATAATGCGTCGCTAGCAAATGTTGTGTGAGGTAGAAGAGCAGCAGAAGAAATCAGCGCAACCGATAGCCATTTTTTCATCATTTATTTGCCCTCCGCGACATTAATGGACACGGGCAGAGTCAGCATGCTTGGAGCAATCTGCTTGTTCGCAACGGCAAACGCTTTGTCTAGTTGCGCTTTTGGGTCAGTGCCCACCGCTTGCCATGCTTTTTGTTGCTGTGACCAGCTCCAGAATTGCTCACCTGATAAACTACGTGCAACCAATGAAACACGACCTAGATAAAGGATATCGGCTTCGATTTGATCATTACCATCTAATGCAATCTTGCCTTGGTAGACGCCTAACTTCGTGCCGTAGTCCATTTCAATCTGGTACGCCTCTAAAATACGACGAAATTTTTCAGCGTCAGCGACATCGGCGCGCGTCATCATTGCTTCCAGCTTTGCAATACGCTCTTCGCGTTGTGTCTTGCGGATCGGTTTGTCATTAGCAACGATACGCTTTAGGCCATCAATCATGTGATACATCAACGGCACCACACCCTGTCGAGTTTGGGCAATTTGCTCGATTTGCTCGTTGAGACTCGCCACTTCTTCATTTTGGCTGTTGACCAAACTCGAAAGGTGGTTGCGATAGATTGTTAAGTTGCTCACTTCCTCTTGCAACTGTTCGATTTCTGCTTCGAGCGTCAATGCCTTTTCAGCGCTTACGTCGATGCGTTTCTGACTCACGGCTGAGGCTTGATTGGTTTTACTCTGAACCGCTTGCGCATCACTAAGTGCATCCGCGTGTGCGGGAAGCAAAGTCGATGAGATCAACAAAGCGATACTGGATTTGATTAGATTCATACGAGTTATATTTCTGTTTTCTAAAAACCACTAAAGGGGAAGACATGTCTTCCCCTTTTACTATCAGATTGTTATCAGTATTTGAACTGGATGGTTGCCATGTAGTTTCGGCCTTCGCCTAATGTTACACCACTCGCACCTTCTTGCTCACTGTTTGTACTGCCGCCTCCGGCTAGATAATCCGTATCAAACAGGTTTTCAACGTTGAAACGAGCCACAATGTCTAAGTTCTCATCATACTTGTGGGTGTATGACACCCCCATATCGACACGGGTATAGCCATCTTTCTTGAAGGTGTTTCCAGCATCACCGTAACGCTCCCCTTGGTATACAATACCTAGGTTTACATCGGTATTGCTCTGCACTTTGTAACTAGACCACAGGCTGGCCGACAATTCTGGCACATCTGCAGGACGGTTACCTTGGTAGTATCGGCTTTTGGTAATCTCAGCATCAAGGTACATAGCAGAAGCCGTGATCGAGAACGCCTCCGTCACAAAGCCTTGCGCAAGAGCCTCCGCACCACGGTGAACTTGCTCGCCGCCTTGCGTTTTCTTGTACATAACGCGATCACTAGCATCTACACCATCTTCCACATCTAATGAGATGTTTTCTAACGTAATATCAAACAAAGCACCCGAAACGTACAGACGTTCATCAAACAGTTCCCATTTTGTTCCCATCTCATAAGAAATGCCGCGCTCTGCGTCCAATTGCTCGCCATCGTTGGTGTACTTTGTACCGTAGACGTTCCCTTGCGGCATAAAGCTCTCAGAGTACTGAACATAAACCGAACCATTGCTAGATGGGTGGTAAATCACGCCAAGTTTTGGAGAAATCTGATTTTCTTTAACTTTTTCATTTGTACGATCACGGCTACGCTTCTCGTCGTAACGAATGCCCGCTAACACTTGCCAATTTTCATTAATTGTCATCATGTTTTGCGCGTATGTCCCCCAAGTTTTGTACTCACTTGTCGGCCAAGTTCTGTCACTTTTGTAACCCGGCTTAGGAACAGTCTGCCCAGGAGCAATGTCCGCTGAGTGATGGAACTCCATTTTGCGCTTATAGCTGTATTCTAAATAATTCGTGCCTACAAGCAGGGTGTTTTCAGTACCAAGAAAATCAAAATCTGTCGCGACATCTGCATACGCAGTATCAAAAATCCAACGATCGGTACGGTCATTTCCTGAATGAACGATCTTGTTATCTTGAGCATATTTCCTGAAACTCGGATAAGACTCTACATCAAAACGATTGAAGTCTTGTCGGTTATAACCCGCTTTAACGTTAACGTTATCCAGTACTTGCGCATTGATGTCGATACCGTAGTTTTCTGAGTCATTTTCAATGGTCGACCACTGTGCATCCCAGATGTACTTGTCTCCAAGAACCGGTTTGCCATCAACAACATAAGCGCCTGAGTCGACACTGCCATCATCTTTAGTACGGTCATAGTGCGCCGACACCATGATGTCGTCTGTCATATCGTATTCGACGATCAACCCACCAACCAAGCGATCGGTTTGCGGTTTACTTCCATCGCCGTATTTACGCCATGAACTGTAACTTTCTTTGGAAAGAATCGCGCGCGCACGCAACGTTTCTTCATCATTCAGAGCACCACTCACATCAAGAACCGTACGTGAGTGATTATTTGAACCAATGTCTTGGCTTAAGCTTGCTTGGGTTTCCGTGGTAGGCTTCTTAGTTACCATGTTCACAAGACCACCCGGCTCAGATTTACCATACAGTAAACCTGATGGTCCTTTCAGAACTTCAACACGCTCTAACAGTTCAATCGGTTGACGGTAATGAGACCAGTGTTGGCGACCATCACGCAAGAAACCGTCCGAACTGCTTAATGGAAAACCACGCAAAGAAAAACGTTCACGGTTACGACTTGTGCCTTCTGCGCTGATACTGGCATCGTTTTGCAAAACTTTACCTAATGTGCTCGCACGTTGCTCATCGATAACCGTTTCATCGATAACCGCGACTTGCCCCGGAGTTTCCAATTGGGTCATTTCCATTCGCATGGCTGTACTGTTGGTATCCGCTTTGTAGCCGAATTCACGACCCTCTACCACGAGATGTTCATCTGCCTGATTTTCTTGTGCAATGGCTGGCGCAGCTAATACCGCACAGATCACTAATGCCAATTGGCTCTTAGGAAACATATTTTTCACTCCGACTATATTCGAGTCACTTAATACACGATGTCATGACCCTAGAATTATTTCGGGCGTGAATATAATTGATAATTATTACCATTTGCATCAAATTTACATTCTTTGCATTCACCTCATCGACGCAAGCGGTATTGCCTTTCTATCAGATATATGATCTTCTATGCATATCGATAATTATGACCAATTACGGTTTAAACAATAACGTCACTGCAAACCCACCGTGTAAGCGGTTTTCAGCCGTGACCTGTCCTCCCATTACCCGCATTGATTCTTTCACTATGGCGAGCCCCAGACCGTAGCCGCCTAATTTCTTATCTCGTGAGGTATCTAAACGCGTAAAGGGGTCAAAAATATTTTTTAATTTGTCTTGTCTGATCCCTTTGCCGTCGTCCATGACGGTTAGAGCAATATATTGATCGCTGTTGACTCGTTGATGACTTAACGACACCTCAATGATTGCTTGCTCTCCTGCATACTTAATCGCATTACCAACTAAGTTGTTCACGCATCGCAGCAGTAATGTCTCATCACACAACGCTTGAACATTTTTTAAAGGAGAAGTAAAAAACAGTTTTTGCCTCTCTTTCAGGTCGATCTTGCAGCATTCTATTTGAGGGCGAATAAGTGCTTCTATATCACACTGCTTCAGCTCTTTTTCATAGCGAGAGTTCTCTAACCGACTGAACTGCAATATTTCATCGATTAACCCGTTCAGTTCGTTTGCTTGCTGCTCCATTTGGCTGACCAGCGCCAAGTCTTGTTCTGCTACTCGCCCGCGAAGTAAGTGCAGCACCAAGTTCTGCCGCGCTAGAGGTGTACGCAATTCATGCGATACATCTCGAATCAATCGACGTTGTTTCTCAGCGAGCGAATGAATCTCATGCGTCATAAAATCAAAATCTCGGGCAAGTTCATTAAACTCTCGCGTATTCGATTTGAGTTCGCTAACTACGCTGACATTAAAATCCCCATTTGATAATTTTTTACTGGCTTCTCTTAACCTATCTAGAGGTTGCTGTAAGCGCCTGGCAAGCAGAGACGAAAATAGCGCTAAGATCACCACGGCGATCACCACTTTCAGTACGGAAAAGTAAACAATAAAATCATTTGCTGGATGCAATTGGTGGGGGAGCTGAACAACCAAACTGTTATTGTTTTTCAAAGGAATGTGAATGATGGGTTTGCTCACCCGGCCTTCAAGCTGTTCATCAAGCTTTCGGATAAACCTCAGCTTGAACTCAAAATGAGGGTGCATCATTCGATGAGTTAGTGGTTTTTTCTGCTCATCAAGAACAAACAGGTAAAAGTCTTGCGCATTGGCCCAGTCTGCCAGTTCATCCATGTCGCCAAACTCGATCAATTCATCGGCTTGATGTGCTAAATCGAGCATTTCATTTTTCACCCGCTCTGGCACTTTCAACATCGCCTTAATCAATGCCTGCTCTGCCAGAACTTGCATCAGGAGAATACTCACGATAATCGCAGCCATATAGCTAAACAGTTGAAACGCAAGACCATCTTTTCTATGACGAATATACGCTGGACAAGAAAACCGACTCATCCTTGGAGTTTCTCTTGGTAGCTGTACCCCTTTCCGCGAAACGTTTTAATGTGCTGTTTTGAAAAGCCAGATTGAACCAATTTACGTCTGATGTTGCTTATGTGCATGTCGAGGTTGCGGTCAAATGGGCTAAGTTCTTTCTTCAAGACTTGGGTTTGAAGTTCTGCTTTTGAAATCACTACTCCTTGGTTCTTCGTCAAGTAGCTAAGCAGGTCAGCTTCGGTCTCGGTCAGTGGCAAGCTGTCTAACCTGTCGTGAATGCCCTGATACATCGCCTGTCTTTGACGCTCTAAACCAACGCGACGCAATAAGGCTTTAATCCGAATTAGGAGCTGAGCAACATCGAAAGGTTTTCCTATGAACTGATCGGCGCCCGCTTCGTAGCCGTCGATCATCGAGCTATCGTCATTCAATGCGGTAAGCATTAAAATAGGTGTCGCAAACCGCTGACATATTCGTCGCGCTACCTGCATGCCGTTAAGATTAGGCAGCATCACATCAAGCAATACCAAATCAAAGGGCATTTTTTCCATCGCTTGAAGCGCACTCTCGCCACAGTGAACATACGACACACTATATCCCTCTTGCTTGAGAACCTCTTCTAGCAGCTCACACAAGAGAACATCATCATCAACCACCAATACTCGCGACATCATTTCAACCTCAAATAAAAACGATTCGCATTCTAGTGCTTGTTGATGATCTAAACAACAGCACAACTGCCTTGCTCAGCCATTTGATGAAGGAGCGATGTTTGCGGCTTGTTTAACTAAGCGAGCATGTTTCATTCAATAGTTTATAGGGGGTATTCTCCTGAAAAACGACATCAACGGGTCATTTTCTTCACGAAGACCACCACAAACAGCGCCATGGTAAAACTGCCTAAGAAGGCCTCAAACGCTGCTATAAACCGAGCAACTCCCACTGGGGATATGTCGCCGTAACCCAAGGTTGTGAATGTCACCACACTAAAGTAAAGCGAGTTAAAGAACTCAAGCAGATAAAACTGCCATCCAGTTACGCCTTCATAGATGGGGTGCGCCCCTGTGGTATCTAAAAAGAAATACGCCATCGCACAGACAAAGATTAACAAGATAGAGAACAGGACGACCCTAAGCGGATCCTCACCGTAGCCACAGAACATGTCGACTGATTTGGATATCCAGCGCTTCATGCTCAGTCTCGGCATTTGGTAACGCCGAAAGCGCATCTCTCGTTTAAAGAAATCGCCTGCGGTTTCAAATAATCCCTGCTTCTCGCACTGCTTACGGATGTTACGGCACACCTCTTCCGCTTCTTGATAGAGTGAAGCCGCCATTGAGGAGTCTCGCCGCTTCGAAGCTTGTTTAGCCTGCACTTCTTGTTTAAGCCGCTTGCCCCACTCAACGTTTTCTAACTTAGCTCGCCCAAGCTCTGCCCCAAGCAAGTTGCAGTTGTCTAACTTGGCACAATGTAGATTTGCGCCAAGCATTTTTGACTTCATCAACGAAGAACCACGTAGATCTAAGCCAAAAAAGTGAGCATCAGATAAATCGGCACGGTAAAAATCCGCATCCCGACAAGAAAAGCCTGTTTTGCACCCTCGGTTGACCAAATCGATGTCAACCAAGTTTGTTTTTGCCAACTGAAATCCGTCGAGAGGTTTACCCGCTGCGGCCCATTGCTCAACCTTACTTTTTACGTCATCGTTGCTTTTATCTATATCGGGATCGTGCCAGTAACAAAGCCCGGACTCTCCACTCGGTTGATCGCAGCACCAGCCATCAGGGTTTCGATAGCTGCATTGGCCATGTTCAGATTTCATAGTTGCTGCCCTAAAGTGTACAAACGTCGCGTTATCGCTTGTTCATCCTAAAGTGTAGTGGGTGCATATGAGGATGTAAGACTATTTTATGATTTATCAATAAGACTCTGCTGGCGAAGCCACTGTTTGAAAAGTCGTGTAGGCGGATTGTCGACATGAGTGATAATGAAATAGCCAGCATTGGCTTTGATTGGTTCAAAGGGGGCCACCAGCCGACCCTGATTGATTTCATCACCAAGCAGTGCGGTTCGTGCCAACGCGACGCCAACCCCGGCTTCGGCGGCCGACATCGCCATATCTGTACGGTTAAAAAAATGCCCTTGCTGGGTATTAAAATCGAGTTGTTGCTGTGACGCCCAATAAAGCCACTCGTAATCTTTCGGCGATCCCTGCCACGGCATAGCATCATGCAAAAGCGTCACACTCTGCCAAAACTGCCCCGCTTCAAGCGTCGCTTGGTGCTTCGACAAATAGCTTGGGCTCATCACTGGAACTAAACACTCTTCCATCAACAACTCCGCCTCCGTCAGCTTGTACGGAATCGGTCCGTAATCAATGGCAACGTCAAAGTTTCGATTGTCACTATCAACTAAGGCACCTTCAGCAAAGGTGTGTATTTGGATCTCAGGGTACTGCTTTTGAAAATCTTCTAGCCTTGGCACCAACCATTTAAAGGCGAGCGATGGCGTGAGTTTCAAACGGATCTGCTGACTGTCTGACACTCGGGTGAGTTGATAGACGTTTTCTTCAATCGCCAACAGGTGATGAGAAACAGAATCGACCAACTTTTGCCCCAAGTCTGTCAGCCGAATCCCACGAGCATGGCGTTCAAATACACTAAAACCCAAGCGCTCTTCGATTGCTTGCAATTGCTGACTCACCGCTCCCGTTGTCAAATTCAGCTCGCGAGCGGCGCTGGTCAAGCTCGCATGGCGAGACACAATGCAAATCAGATGAACACCATGTAATAAAGCAGACTTCATAAGTATTTAGTTTTTCTAAAGGGTGATATTAATTCTTATCGATTGTTAACCAGATGTAAACACCTCATTCTTGGCAAAATTGTTCTTCAGGAGTAAACAGTGAAGGTCGTTGTATTAGGAAGTGGTGTCGTAGGTTTAACCACGGCGTGGTATTTATCTCAAGCAGGGTGTGAGGTCACGGTTATTGATCGTCAACCGCGCGCCGCAGAAGAGACCAGCTTTGCCAATGCGGGTCAAATCTCTTATGGCTATTCGTCACCTTGGGCGGCGCCTGGCATACCAATGAAAGCCCTCAAGTGGCTATTTGAAGAGCACGCACCATTGAAAGTAAAGCCTTCCCTTAGCCCTGAACTAATGAGCTGGGCAAGTAAAATGCTGCTCAATTGTCAGCTTGATCGATACCGAATCAATAAAGCACGGATGTTAACGATCGCTAATCGTAGCCGAGAATGTTTAGCTGAATTAAACAAGCAATACGCAATTGAATACCAAGGTCGAACTCAAGGCACTTTGCAGATATTTCGCTCTGCCGCGCAGCTCAAAGCGGTTGAAAAAGACATCGCTTTGCTCGAAGAGAGTGGGACACGCTACCAACTTATGGATAGCCACCAATGCTTGGCCCAAGAGCCCGGGCTGGCCAATATGCGCGGCAATTTAGTCGGAGGTTTGTATCTGCCAGACGATGAAACCGGTGATTGCTACCTATTTTGCCAGCAGCTTCAGAAATTGGCGCAGCAAGCAGGTGTCACCTTCCTCTATAACACCGATATCGATAGCTTGATTCAGCAAGATGGTGAGATAAAGGCCGTCAAAACCCATCATGGAGAGATAACGGCGGATCGCTTTGTCGTGGCGTTAGGTAGCTACTCTAAGCATTTGCTGGAGTCTGTCGACGTGGATTTGCCCATCTACCCTGTCAAAGGTTATTCGCTGACCTTGCCAGTAATTGATGAGCTCAGCGCCCCTCAGTCAACGATTATGGATGAAACCTATAAAGTCGCGGTGACACGCTTTGAGCAACGAATTCGTGTCGCAGGTACCGCCGAGTTGGCAGGCTTTGATCCGGCACTGCCCGACAAGCGACTCGCGACACTTAATCATGTGGTTTCCAACTTGTTCCCACAGGGTACCGATTTAGCAAAAGCAGAGTATTGGACAGGCTTTCGCCCCATGACGCCAGATGGCACACCGATCATAGGGCAGACTCCGATTCGCAACCTTTACACCAACACCGGACATGGCACCTTAGGTTGGACAATGGCCTGTGGCTCTGCGGAAATTCTCACTCAAATAATGACGGGCGATGCTGCCCAATATCGCGAGTTGAGCTGCGATCGATATCAATAATAGAAGCTATCGCCAAGCATTTATCAATTTACAGAATATATAAACACCCCACGCACCTAGCCGATAATGATTAAGTTATCGGCTTTTCGTGCATTTTCACCCACAAAACCTTACCAAATACGCACATTTTAAGAATTAGCTTCAATTTTTAACATATATTTAGCATTTTGTGCCTAAGTTCACGCAAATCAACTTTAAAGAACAAATTCATTAACAATTGAGTTACAGAAAGGGTAATATTCTGCTCAGAAAACAACCATTACAAACTCATAACAGGGAAATACTTATGCAGTCACTTGTTGATTTTTTGAATGGAATCATCTGGAGCCCGGTACTGATCTATCTGTGTCTAGGCGCTGGTTTGTTCTACTCAATCATGACTCGTTTTGTTCAAGTTCGTCACTTTGGGGAAATGTGGCGCTTACTTCTATCAGGAAAAAGTTCTTCGAAAGGCATTTCATCGTTCCAAGCTTTAGCCGTGTCACTTTCAGGCCGTGTGGGTACCGGTAACATCGCAGGTGTTGCAGCAGCCATTGGTTTTGGTGGCCCAGGTGCGGTATTTTGGATGTGGGTGGTTGCTTTCTTCGGCGCTGCAACGGCATACGCAGAATCGACACTCGCGCAGATTTATAAAGAGGAAGACAACGGCGAATTCCGTGGCGGTCCAGCTTACTACATTGAAAAAGCGATGGGACAAAAATGGTACGCTTGGATCTTTGCGATCGCGACCATCTTTGCATGTGGCTTCTTACTTCCAGGCGTGCAATCTAACAGTATTGGTAACGCGGTAGAAGCAGCATTCGGCCCAGGTGAAATGATTGAAACGGCTATCGGCACATTCAGTTTTGCAAAAATTTTCACTGGTACGCTGATTTCTGTCATTCTTGCCTTCATCATTTTCGGTGGCGTTAAGCGTATTGCAAACTTCACGCAGATCGTCGTGCCGTTTATGGCTCTGGCTTACATCATCACCGCGTTTGTCATCATTCTACTCAACATCGGTGAAGTACCACGCGTATTTGCGATGATTGTTGGTGACGCCTTTACCCCTATGGCAGGTGTTGGTGCGGCAATCGGCTGGGGCGTGAAACGCGGCGTTTACTCAAACGAAGCAGGCCAAGGTACAGGTCCTCACGCGGCAGCAGCAGCAAGTGTTGATCACCCAGCTCAGCAAGGTCTTGTTCAATCTTTCTCAATTTACATTGATACCCTGTTGGTTTGTTCTGCAACCGCGTTTATGATCATCATTACTGGTGCTTACAACGTACATGGCGCAGAGGGCTTACTAGTGCAAAACGTTGCGGCAGACATCGCAGCCAACGGCCCTGTGTTCACCCAGATGGCTATCGAAAGTGCGCTACCAGGCATTGGTAAACCCTTCATTGCGATTGCACTGTTCTTCTTTGCTTTCACCACCATTCTGGCTTACTACTACATCGCAGAAACAAACATCGCTTACATCCGTCGCACATTCAAAGTAAGCGGTTTGATGTTCATGCTAAAAGTCGCACTTATCGCGGTTGTCTTCTACGGCACAGTGAAAACGGCTAACTTAGCTTGGGCTATGGGTGATGTGGGCGTAGGTCTCATGGCTTGGCTCAACATTGTGGGTATTTTGATTATCTTCTTTATGTCTAAGCCAGCACTTAAAGCGCTGCACGATTACGAAGAACAACAAAAGCAAGGCGTTGAAGAGTACACCTTTAACCCTGTAAAACTTGGTATCAAAGGCGCGGACTACTGGGAAGACAAGTACCGCCGCAAAACAGGTAAAGAACCAAGTGAAGAGGTTGAAGCAACGCCAGTAGAGCAGCCATCAACCTAATTCATTCAATAAGAAATGCAGTGGTAAAAAAAGGGGTTAGCCAATCGGCTAACCCCTTTCATTTACTGTTCCCGTATATGTCCGTCACAATGCTTCAGGCAAGCAGCGTAACATCATATTCATTTCATTACGCAGCAACTTGCTCAAGCTCTACGTGCTGCTCTACCTTCTTTTCACCGATAGGCAAAATGGTACGGCCGTACTCATTGTTAAGCACCTGTGCCATCGCAAAGTAAATTGCGCTCGCGCCACAGAAAATACCTTCAAATCCGGCAATCGTGCCAATAAGCTCACTACCTGTAAAGTCACGCGCCGCCAATAGGAAGAATAGAATGGTCAGAGAACCAAAGACAATTTGCTTAGCAACTGGGTAGCATAGTGAGCCGATAAACATGAAGCCTGTGAACACACCCCATAGCAATAGGTACCAACCCATAAAGCTAGCAGGGCTTGCTGGCAGCCCCATGTAAGGCATAACAATCAGGCCAACCAGTGTCAGCCAGAATAGACCGTAAGAAGTGAACGCCGTAGTACCAAATGTGTCACCGCGTTTGAAACACATCATGCCCACCAAAACTTGGCTAAGACCACCATAGAAAATACCCATCGCTAGGATCATCGAGTCAATCGGGAAAAAACCTGCATTGTGGATGTTAAGTAAGATGGTTGTCATACCGAAACCCATTAGACCCAATGGGGCTGGGTTCGCCAATTTAGTTGACATTTTGCGCGCCTTTAAAAAAAGTTAATAAAAATTACGCGCAAAGTTTAATCCGAACGCCGTAAAAAGATAGATAGCTAAATCGCAATCTTAGATTGCACCGTTAGCGAGTTCTGCTTGGGTCATAATTTCGAGCGTTTCACCCACTAACTTAACTTTCTGTTCAACCAATGTCGCCTTCACTTCCGGTGTCACACACGCCAACCATTCTGTCATTGGTTCATGATTAAACTTGTCCATTGGTCCCATCTCTGGGCTCCATTGACCTGAAATATTGACCGTCTCTTTTTGACCATCCGTTGTTGAGTAGTACTGAAAGGCAAACTCAATAGATTTAGCCGGAGTTAAGGTGCCAGAGGCTCCCCACGGGGCAGGCAATTCGAGCATTGGGCCAATAGGGTAACTCTCTCCCTCGATTTCAACAGTGGTCGCCTCTCCAATTGCAATCTCTGCATCGTTAACAGACTCATTCACGCTAAAATCTTGTACAGATGTAATGGAACGAGGACCCTGTGGTCTCCCCTTCTCTAAGAAAAATCGAACAACAGAAGGTTGAGCTTTTGCCGCGGTTCCGATCTCACCAATCTGTGCCATACATTCTTCATGTGAAAGCACTCCCACCTGGCCAACACCATAAAACAGAGCGCCTTGCAGGGTTTCGATCACATTGAATCGGCTATCAGGCCCAGTGATGGACATGACCTGACCTACTGGCGCTTTATAGATGTCATACTTTTGATTGCCAACGTCTGCAACTGTTGCTTCAAAGCTTAAACTGCCGAAGTTGTCCCAACCACGTGGCTTGGTCTCTTCATTTTTAACAGTTAGCCAGCTTGGCGTTTCTACTGGTTCTGCTGTTTCAGCGTTAGCACAACCGACCACACTGGCAACCAGGATTGTTAATAACGAAATCTTTGCTTTCATCTTTATTACCTCTAAACCCTATAACTGATGCAGCAATTGTATAGAGATTCAGCAGAAGGTACTGTAATGAAACGTAAGGGGAGTGTCGTAGGATTGTTACAGAGAAAGCAAGCCTCTTGGAGACTTGCTTATATAGGGAGTAAAAGAGGTTAACTACTGGCAGCTGATCTCATCCCAGAACCAGTTAGATTGTGTCGGGCTTTCCCACACTCCAGGTCCATTCTTGGCAATAAAGCATTTACCGTTGAATGTTACTTTCTCACCATTGGCAATTTGTGTTACACCCGGCTCCCACTGGATAAACGTATCTGGAACCGGAGTGGGTTCTGGAGTAGGCTCTGGGTCGGGTGTTGGAGTCGGCTCAGGATCTGGAGTAGGTGTTGGAACTGGGTCCGGA
Organism: Vibrio sp. MarTm2; assembly: GCF_027587055.1. Taxonomy (NCBI): domain Bacteria; kingdom Pseudomonadati; phylum Pseudomonadota; class Gammaproteobacteria; order Vibrionales; family Vibrionaceae; genus Vibrio; species Vibrio sp. MarTm2. The sequence continues at coordinate 61,189 of NZ_JAPPTK010000009.1, forward strand.
GTAGGCTCAGTTGGCGTGCCGGCGATCAGTTCCCATGGCCCGCCTAAGCTTGGATCATCCCCTTGAGTCCACCACTTCGCTTTGTACGTCGCGCCTTTGTAAGTCACCTGCTCACCGCCGGTATAAACTTTGTTTGCATCCCAATCAGTCCCCGTACCTGGGCCAGTGCCGGGATCAACAGGGTCTAGTTTTTCCACCACTCGAACCTCAGGCCAACTTGAGTGAGAGCCGTAGAAGTTCGTTACACACTTCTCGTAATCACCCGGAACCAAGGCAGAGTATGCGGTTTGGAATCCAACCAATTCACATTCAAATGAGTAACCACCAGGGCGATCAGCGTAGTACTTCCAGTTGCCATCCCAGTTGGTATACAGCACATCGGTCGCACCATTTAAGTTCAAGCTACCGTAAGGAGTTTGTTGCCAACAGGTGTTCTTTTCATCTGCGCCAATAGGGATTTGATAATGTGCTGCCAAGCCTTCCCAGTAGCGGATTCGGTTAACTGGCTGCCCCTTATCTTTATTTTGCTCACCACACTCAATACCGCCATTGATGATATTGATTGTGGTACCAAAGCCGTAACCGATACCTGCATCAATTTCGCGTTGAGAAGGTGTCCACGTTTTATCAATCACGTGCAGCATCGCTGGTTTTGGTGCTTGCGGGGTTAAAAAGAACCATACCGCAGAAGCAAGGTTCAGCCATGAATCTGCGACTAAACCCGGGTTGTTGAGTAATACAGACGCGTCTCCGTCAAACATTACCTCAGAGAACGCGCCATAGTTGAAGTGGTAAGAAAGCTGTTTTGCCCCACGCCCAAAGTAGCCCTGCCCTGCGGCACATGGCCATTTTCTGTTTTGCCAGTCATTTTGACCACAGCCAGTGGTGTAGCCCTCTTGACCTTCAGACCAACCCATTTCGCGGACATGAACCAAAGCTTGTTGCCACTCTTCTAGTGCCTGAGGGTTGTCTGAGATGTTGTCTTTGGCAATGTGTCCACCCGTCTCTTGCGCAAAATGAGCGAAAGCAGTCACGATAGAGCGCTTACAGATCGCGTCAGAATCACGGCCATCGGTGTACTCCGCACAAAACGCTGGGAACTTACCAATCGCTTTTAGAAATCGAGTGTAGGTATATTCTGGAGCGGCCATCTGAGTAAGAAAGTCCCACTCCGCTCGTGGAAAAACGCGTTCTGCGCGCTTAACGTTATCAGGATTGGTTGCGAGTCCTGCATCGATCGCATCGACCACGGTATTTGGTGCCGTTCTTAGTGCTTGCGACCATATGCCGTACATCGGGTTTGACGTTTTTTGCTGCTCCGCTGCCGTAATGTCTGCGCGTGAGACCACATAGCCAGTTGGGTTCTGTGGATCGGGTTGAATGTTCATTGCCGCCCAAGCGGAAGAGCTCATACTCAGCGCGCTGGCTACAGCAATAATAGGTAGGGTTTTCATTATTTTACAACTCCTTTCGTTTCGAAGTTGTATGAGGATAGTTGAGGAGAGATCCGAATAGACTCAATCAAAAGTCAACTTGCGAGGCAAGGCCAAAAGCAACGTAATAAACCTTTAACTGTATCGTAAGAATCGATAGCTGGGTTCAAAAAAACCAGCCCGAGGGCTGGTTTCATATGTGCTTAATTGCGTTCAATTTTCAGCAGAATTATTCCCACTCAATTGTCGCTGGTGGCTTACCAGAAATGTCGTAAACGACACGGGAAATACCGTCAACTTCGTTGATAATGCGGTTAGAAACCTTACCTAAGAAGTCATATGGTAGGTGCGCCCAATGCGCTGTCATAAAGTCGATTGTTTCAACAGCACGTAGCGATACAACCCAATCGTACTTACGGCCATCGCCCATTACGCCTACCGAACGTACTGGTAGGAATACCGTGAACGCTTGAGAGACTTTGTTGTACAGGTCAGCAGCATGTAGCTCTTCAATGAAGATAGCATCAGCACGACGTAGCAAGTCACAGTACTCTTTCTTGATTTCACCAAGGACGCGAACACCTAGACCTGGACCTGGAAATGGGTGGCGGTAAAGCATGTTGTATGGAAGACCTAGCTCTAGACCGATCTTACGTACTTCATCTTTAAACAGCTCACGTAGTGGCTCAACAAGACCCATTTCCATATCATCTGGCAGACCGCCAACGTTATGGTGAGATTTAATTACGTGCGCTTTACCTGTCTTAGATGCAGCAGATTCGATGACGTCTGGGTAGATAGTACCCTGAGCTAGCCATTTAGCATTCTTAAGCTTCTTAGACTCTTCATCAAATACGTCTACGAATACGTGACCAATTGTCTTACGCTTCTCTTCTGGATCAGATTTGCCTTCAAGTGCTTTTAGGAAGCGCTCTTCTGCATCAACTTTAATGATGTTTAGACCGAACTGATCGCCAAACATATCCATTACTTGCTGGCCTTCGTTCAAACGAAGCAGACCGTTATCAACGAATACACACGTTAACTTGTCGCCGATTGCGCGGTGAACCAACATAGCAACAACCGATGAATCAACACCACCAGATAGACCTAGGATCACTTCGTCATCACCCACTTGCTCTTTAATACGAGCTACCGCATCTTCGATGATAGATTCTGAAGTCCATAGACGCTCACAGCCACATACGCCAAGAACAAAGTTCTCTAGCATTTGTAGGCCATTCTTAGTGTGCGTTACTTCTGGGTGGAACTGAACGCCGAAGTATTTTTTCTCTTCGTTCGCCATCGCAGCATAAGGACACGTGTCTGTCTCACCGACTTTCACGAAATCTTGAGGGATTTCTACGACTTTATCACCGTGGCTCATCCAAACGTCTTGTGATGCTTCTAGATCTTTAAAGATCGAAGACTCACCAGAAACCTGAACCGCTGCGTAACCGAATTCACGCTCATCAGACGTTGAAACTTTACCACCCAGCTGCTCTGCCATGGTTTGCATGCCGTAACATACACCAAGAACAGGAACACCTGAGTCAAATACATATTGAGGAGCGCGTGGAGAGTTGTCTTCTGTAACACTCTCAGGGCCACCAGATAGGATGATGCCATCTGGGTTGAATTCACGAATATCCGCTTCTTCTACATCCCAGCTCCAAAGCTCACAGTAAACGCCGATTTCACGTACGCGGCGCGCGACAAGTTGAGTGTACTGAGAACCGAAGTCCAAGATCAGAATACGTTGGTCATGGATATTTTTAGTCATTTTGAGCAGTCTTATAAGCTAAGTGATTAAAACGGAGGCGAGTGTACTCGCCTCTTCTTAATGCTTCAAGGAAAAAAGCAAACGTTTACGTTAAGTATGTAGGTTTTATTTTTACGACGGTATTTCGTTTGAGAGCCAAGAGAAAGCGCGCAGTTTATAAATATAAATGAGCACTTTCGATGCAGCTATCGAACGAAATAACCAGTAAAAATTAACCTAGACGGTAGTTTGGTGCTTCCTTGGTTATTTGAACGTCGTGTACATGAGACTCTTTCATGCCTGCACCTGAGATACGTACAAATTCAGCTTTAGTACGCATATCTTCAATAGTTGCAGAGCCTGTTAGACCCATGCTTGAACGTAGACCACCCATTTGTTGGTGAACGATCTCTTTTAGGCGGCCTTTGTATGCGATACGGCCTTCGATACCTTCTGGTACTAGCTTGTCTGCTGCGTTGTCAGACTGGAAGTAACGGTCAGAAGAACCTTGAGACATAGCGCCAAGTGAACCCATACCGCGGTAAGCTTTGTATGAACGGCCGTTGTATAGGATTACTTCGCCTGGTGCTTCTTCAGTACCTGCGAACATTGAACCAACCATGACACAAGATGCGCCCGCTACGATTGCTTTACAGATATCACCTGAGAAACGAATACCACCGTCAGCGATCACTGGAATGCCGTGCTGGTTTGCTACTTCTGCAGCGTCTGCGATTGCAGTCACTTGAGGAACACCCACACCCGTTACGATACGCGTAGTACAGATAGAGCCAGGGCCGATACCCACTTTCACTGCGCTAACGCCCGCTTCGATAAGTGCTTTGGCACCTGCACCTGTTGCTACGTTACCACCGATGATGTCTAGATCTGGGTAAGCTGCGCGAGTTTCACGGATACGGTTAAGAACACCTTCAGAATGACCGTGTGAAGAGTCAATCAGTAGTACGTCAACACCTGCTTCAACAAGTGCAGCGACACGTTCTTCGTTACCAGCGCCAGCACCAACTGCTGCACCAACACGTAGACGACCTTGTGCATCTTTACATGCGTTAGGCTTACGCTCTGCTTTGTGGAAATCTTTTGCGGTAATCATACCGGTTAGTTGGAACTCATCGTTCACAACCAGTACTTTCTCTACGCGCGCTTTGTGCATTTTCTCTTGAACTTCTTCGCGAGTTGCACCTTCTTTTACCGCTGCAAGGCGCTCTTTTGGCGTCATTACAACTTCAACTTTCTTAGAAAGGTCTGTAACAAAGCGAACGTCACGGCCAGTAATGATACCAACCAGTTCATTGTTGTCCGTCACTACTGGGAAGCCTGCAAAACCGTGCTTTTCTGTAAGCGCAACAACATCTGCAATTGTCGCATCTGGATTTACGGTTACTGGGTGAGAAACCACGCCTGCTTCGTAAATCTTCACCTGGTGAACCATCTGAGCTTGCTGCTCAATAGACATGTTCTTGTGGATAAAGCCAATGCCACCCTCTTGCGCTAGCGCGATTGCTAGACGAGCTTCAGTAACAGTGTCCATAGACGCTGAAATCATTGGGATGTTTAGGGTGATGTTCTTAGTAAGCTGAGTGCGAAGATCAGCTGTGTTTGGGAGAACGGTGGAGTGTGCTGGCACAAGGAGTACGTCATCGAATGTCAGCGCTTCTTTGGCAATTCTTAGCATTTGCAATATCTCACAATTAGAGGAGTAAAAAAGAACAATCCAATCTCATCGTTTCGCATAATGAGGGTAACCGATTTTAGGTTGTTGGCTACATTTGGATTAGATATTGCGGACGGATTATACGGCTTACGTAATCGCTTGACCACAAATTTTTTAATTTTTTTCTTGCATTTACCCCCTTGCTATGTATTATATTGCCGCTAATTTCCATACTCACGTCTACGGAATTAGTCTTGTCTTCTCTGACCAATCAAAATATCTTCACGGTTTCTCGTCTTAATTCTGAAGTTCGCCTGTTACTAGAAAATGAAATGGGTATCGTTTGGTTGGTGGGTGAAATCTCTAACTTCTCCGCTCCGGTTTCTGGACACTGGTACCTGACTCTTAAAGATTCTCGCGCTCAAGTAAAATGCGCCATGTTTCGTGGTAACAATCGTCGCGTTACGTTCAAGCCGCAAAATGGTAATCAAGTATTGGTTAAAGCCCGTTTATCGCTTTACGAGCCTCGTGGTGACTACCAGCTGATCATTGAAAGCATGCAGCCTGAAGGAGATGGGCGATTACAACAGCAGTTTGATGAGCTAAAAATGAAGCTGGCGGGAGAAGGCTTGTTTGCTCAAACCAATAAGCAGCCTTTGCCAGAGCATCCAAAATGCGTGGGTATTGTCACCTCCAAAACTGGGGCGGCACTTTTCGATATTCTTGACGTTCTTAAACGTCGCGATCCTTCTCTTCCTGTCGTCATCTACCCGACCATGGTGCAAGGTGAAGAGGCGGCCATTCAGATTGCTCAAGCAATTGGTTGTGCCAATAGCCGAAATGAGTGTGACGTGCTAATTGTCGGTCGCGGTGGAGGCTCCTTAGAAGACCTTTGGTGTTTCAATAATGAAATCTTGGCGAGAACGATAGCAGCGAGCCAAATTCCAATCATCAGTGCCGTTGGACATGAGATTGATGTCACCATCGCCGATTTTGTTGCCGATATGCGCGCACCGACGCCTTCTGCTGCAGCAGAGTTAGTGAGCCGCGACAACAGTCATAAAGATCAAGTCATTGCGAGCCGCCAGCATAAGCTCGCCAGTGCAATGCGCCACTACCTATCGCAACATAAGCAAACCAATGCAAGTCTACTGCATCGCTTAGAAAAGCAGCATCCTCGTCATCAATTGCAACGCCAAAGCCAGCAACTGGATGATCTGGACATGCGCCTACAGCGAGGGATGGAGCGCTATCTCAGCAGCCGAGCTCAGAAGATTGAACGCCAGCAGCATAAACTGCAGCTTAATTCACCTATCAAGCGCCTCAATGAACAAGCCTCTTCACTACAAAGGCTCGAGCAAAAACTGTTGGATGCGATGGATAGAAAACTGCTCAACACGCGCCATCAACTGGCTTTGGCTGCAGAAAAGCTGGATACGGTTAGCCCACTCGCTACACTCAAGCGCGGCTATTCAATTACACAAAATCAACAAGGCGACGTCATTACTAAGGCGTCACAAACCAAAACGGGCGACACCTTGGTCACCCGTTTGTCTGATGGTGAAATTCGTTCCACCGTCAATTAAGCGCCGCTCTCTAATTAGCTTGATACTCGAAGCGCACTCGAGATTTGGACTTCAACTCGTTGCAAGTATTGCAAAAATAGTTCGCCGCACCACACGCTTGTAGTTTTTCTAGCTGCGCATTGCAGTCTGGACAAAAACCGACTTTTGTATAATCGATATCGCATTGATTACAGTGGTAATGCCCTTGCCACTCCAACTCTTGCTCACATGTTGGACAATGATTTTCGTTCATTGGTGACCCCTTAACTCTTTATTTACTTGTCACTTTAAGGTTTTGTACCCTTGATACTATGATCTGGCTCATAGGCAAATCAATCACTCTCCTCTCCAACTCACATAGAATTAAAGATCGAAACAAGATCATCGGCTAAATCCATTTTGATCAGCGATCTGCCTCAATAAGAATATTTATATCACCACACACCGAAAGCATAAGTTACATGTGCTGCATTTGCATTTTAAAAAGAATAAAACACCAATTACACTTATATAAGAAGAGGAATCAGAATTTAATAAAAAGATCGTATTTTAGAAACCTTGATTTACAGATACCCGTAATTCAAGTTATAGCTCGAAACGTATCCGGCGGTAAATCCGCGTAGGGCGCCCTACCTTTCCATGAGCCAAAAAGGCTTCAAGCTCGGCTTTATCGCTTGGTTTGGTGACATTGTGGGGAGTTCTTTGTCTGGTTTTGAATGGGGTATGACTTTAGTCATGCTGCTTCTGGTCTACTACTACAGCCACTATTTGATGGCCAGTGCCATGTACTCGGCGTTCCTAGCCATTGCGATCGCAGCGGGCGCACCGCCAATGCTGGCTGCCATTGTGTTGGGTATTTTTAGTAACCTTTATATGGCAACCACCCATTACTCCTCTGGCCCTGCACCGATTCTGTTTGGCGCTGGCTTCCTGATCCTAAAGAACTGGTGGAAGATAGGGTTCGTTTTCTCGCTCATCGTTATTCCTGTGTTCTTATTTATCGGCGGGGCTTGGTGGAAGCTTCTAGGTATGTGGTAATAACGCAAAGCCCGCTGATGAAACAGCGGGCTTTTCCTTTACAACGCCGCTTTCGCCATCACGCGTGTATCCATTTCGATGTTCTGCTCATCTATTTGAGTCAGGGTTACTGAGATTTGCTCATAAACGTCTAACGATGTTGCATGGGTTCCGCCACAAGGGATCTCTGCCAACTGAGCTTCGTTAAGATCGCAGCGCCAATAGCGAGAATCGGTGAGGGCATCCCCATCGCAGAAAACCTCAATACTCGATGGCAAGGTCAGCCACAACCGAACTTGCTCGTTAACTCGACTCTCGATTGACTTCAAATCTGCCACGACATCCGCACTATTGAGGCCGCGCTTGCGCAGTGTCTTTCCCAAGCGGTACGTGTCGAGGCAGCGATCTTCAGTCACAAAACTGGTTTCTTGTGCGTAACTGTTGAAGTCGTAGTAACCATGAGGATCTTTTCGGTCTGCATCCTTTCGCCAATACTGCCCTTCTACCAATACCTTGTTGAGTGCCAAATAGGCAATATGCCCCGCACTGTGGCCTCGGCTCAACGCATCTTGATAACGCTTATCGACACTTAGCTCAACATTGTCACCAACAGATAATTCCAACACGTCTTTATTTAAACAGTGGACGACCACAAACGCCCAACCTGCTTCATTTCGCTTCACGGGGATGGCTTGACCAACATGCAGCTCATTAGTCGCAAGCTCTACCGCCCCGACTTGGCAATCAACGACTGGACAACCGTTAAGTTGACCGCGATCGGCAGGATGGTCTGGCCAAATATGGCTCACTGGGTGAAATGGAGTTTTATCTGTCACCACGTAGAGTAACTCGCCCTCTTGCTTGAGCAGCTGAATCTTAGCGTCAAGCTGCCAGAGGTTGTGGCAAAATTGGGTTATGGTTGGAGTAACTTGCATGTCTTAACCTTTAAATACAAAAAAGCGCCACTGGAGAACAACGGCGCTTTTACAATATATAAAATCTCTAGAAATTATCCGCTAGAGTTACTTCTTACGATTCTTCATCACACTCATTAGGCGCTTGCGTTTGCGCTCTTGAGAGAGTGTCATCTTATTCGACTTGCCTTCAAACGGGTTATCGCTGTTTTGGAAGATGATACGAATTGGCGTGCCCATGATCTCTAATGATTTACGGAAGTAGTTCATCAGATAGCGCTTGTACGAATCAGGCAGATCATTGACTTGGTTACCGTGAATAACAACGATAGGCGGGTTGTAACCACCAGCGTGTGCATATTTCAGCTTAACACGACGACCACGAACCATTGGCGGTTGGTGATCTTCTGTTGCCATCTTCATGATACGAGTTAGAACAGACGTACCAACACGTGTCGTCGCAGACTTGTACGCTTCTTGTACCGATTCAAATAGGTGACCAACGCCTGTACCGTGCAATGCAGAGATGAAGTGAATGCGCGCGAAATCAACGAAGCCTAAACGACGGTCGAGTTCCTTTTTCACGTGCTCTTTCACATCCATATCCAGACCATCCCACTTGTTGACCGCAATAACAATTGAGCGGCCAGCGTTTAGGGCAAAGCCAAGTAGGCTTAAGTCTTGGTCTGAGATGTTTTCACGAGCATCGATAACAAGAAGCACGACGTTCGCATCTTCAACGGCTTTTAGCGTTTTAACAACCGAGAACTTCTCTACCGTTTCATTGATACGGGTACGACGACGAACACCTGCAGTATCGATCAATACGTACTCGCGGCCATCACGTTCCATCGGAATATAGATAGAATCACGCGTTGTGCCTGGCATGTCGTAGACAACCACTCGTTCTTCACCAAGAATACGGTTAGTAAGTGTCGATTTACCTACGTTTGGACGACCGATGATTGCTAACTTGATAGGTTGATCCTGCAGACGAGTAAACTCTTCTTCAGCTTCTTCTTCGCTGTAATCTAGCTTCTCTTCTTCGTCTTCAAACTCAGTCAAATCTTCGAGTTCGCCTTTGCTCTCATCCAGTAGCTTCTCGGCAAACGGATTCAATGCAAGATCGATCAATGCAGTCACACCACGGCCATGCGCTGCGGCAATTTGATACATGTTCTCTACACCAAGTTGCCAGAACTCTGCACTTGCTGCGTCAGCATCGATTCCATCAACCTTGTTCACCACAAGCATAGATGGCTTTTCGAGTTTACGCAGGTGCTTGGCGATCGCTTCATCTGCTGCCGTTAAGCCAGCGCGACCGTCCACCATAAATAGCACAACGTCAGCTTCATCAATTGCTGCCAGCGACTGCTGTGCCATTTTGGTTTCTACACCTTCTTCCGTACCATCAATACCGCCAGTATCGATAACGATAAATTCGTGTTCACCAAGCTTGGCTTGGCCATATTTACGGTCACGAGTTAAGCCAGGGAAGTCCGCAACCAAAGCGTCACGAGTGCGAGTCAGTCGGTTAAACAACGTTGATTTACCAACGTTTGGACGCCCTACTAGAGCAACAACAGGTACCATAACAACCTCTACAATATACTTTTCTTTATGTAGTTATAGGTAACAATTCGCCTAAAATCATACTTACAGCGATTTACCTATAACCACACATAACTTCTTGTTTTCAAAACAAACAAACGGCTCCCAACTGTTACCAGCTAGGAGCCGAATGTGAATTATATCACACGATTACTCGTTGATCGTCAGTTTCTTTACATTGCCATCACGCGTGGTAAGCACATAACCATCAGGAATAACCACTGGCGGTACAGCAAAACCGCTGCTGTCGACAAGCTGCTTAGAAACAAACTCGCCACTGTTGCGATCAATCCAGTACAAGTATCCTTCATTATCACCCACAACCACATAACCGTTAATCACAGTTGGAGCGGTTAATAGACGGTGCTCGAGACGCTCATTTTTCCACAGTTCAGTACCGCTTCGAGCATCAAATGCAGCCAGATGGTCTTTGTCTGTGACGACAAACAAACGGCTGCCATCACTGGCAATATCGGTTGCAGAGGAATAATTACGTTTCCAAGCCGGTTTACCCGAGCGCAAATCAATCGCAGTCAGTTGGCCATTGTAGCCGATGATGTATAGCGTGCTACCCAAAACAAGTGGCGTGGCATCAACATCAACTAGACGATCAATTTCAGTCGCACCTTGAGGAAGACCAATTGGTTGTTGCCAAATTAGCTGACCACGTTCAGCTATCGCGGCAGCAAGACGACCATTTGCCGTGCCCCAGAATACCCCACCAGAAACGGTAACAGGAGCACTGTTGCCACGTAGAGTCAGGTTTGGAACTTCTGTACTAATGGCCCATTTTTGATTGCCATCTTTTTGGTCAAGCGCGAGTACCGTACCTTCATTGGTATGAACAATGACAAGGTTGCTATCTGTAGCTGGTGCAGCGAGTACTTCACCATCTACCGCAACACGCCAATTAAGTTCACCCGTTTCTTCATTTAGGGCAATCACTTCACCGTTTTCGCTACCGATAAAGAGTTGGCTGTAACCAGCAGTGATGCCACCCGCAAGACGCGGTGAAACACCCTCAGCTTTGATGGTTTGCTCCCACAGCGTTTTCCCTGTTTCTGGGTCTAGCGCTTTAACCTTACCGTCACGACTTGCGACAAACACTTTGCCATAAGCATATTCTGGTGAAAGCTTAGAGTAGTAAGTGTCAACACCATTTCCAATGGAGTTGCTCCATACACCGCTTGGTGTGAACTCACTGTCTACCTGAGGGACAGGCGCCATGACAATGGTATCTTCTTCACTTGCACAACCTGCAAGAACACCGGTCAATACGGCCACTGCAAGTGCTTTTTTCAGCATTTCCTTCATGCTTTCGCCCTTACTTGGCTAGGTCATCCAACTTCATCTGTAGCGTCTGGCTCGCATCACCTGACTGCTGTGCTTCGGTGTAAGCTGCGTAAGCCGCTTGCTCGTCACCCTTGCGCAGTAGAATATCGCCTTTTTGCTCTGCCACACGACCAGCCCAGCTTTCATCTGTAATAGCAGCAAGTTCACTTAATGCCGCATCAAAGTTACCTTGCTCAGCTTTCAGACGTGCTAGACGGTAATTGATCACAGACAGTACTGCCTCATCTTTGGTTGCCGTTTTTGCCCACTCGAGCTGCGCAAGCGCTTCGTCGAGATTGTTCGCTTCAACTTGTACTTTAGCCAGTTGCAATGCCGCTAGTACGGCATATTGCGTCTCTTTATTTGCGTCAATAAAGCTCTGTACTGCTGCTTCACCCGCCGCACCGTTCGCAGCCAACTCTTGAACCGCTTGAGTGTAGCTTTCAGATGCCGCTTCTTGAGCCGCCGTCACCGAATCTTGATAGTATCGCCAACCGAACAGACCACCAAGGCCAAGAACCGCGCCGAAAATAACGGCTTTACCGTTCTCTTTCCACCAATCTTTGATTGCTTCTACTTGTTGTTCTTCAGAATCGTAGAGTTCCACTTCCTGTCCTCTTACATCAAAAGTGGCAGCCTTAACTGCCACTCAAAAATCAAAAAATTAAACCAGTTCAGCCAGTTTAGCGACAACATCTGCTTGGCTCAGGGTATCTTGCGTACCGCCAATCAGATCCTTAACCACGACGGTATTGTCGGCAACTTCATTCTCACCAAGAACGAGGGCAACCGCAGCACCTACTTTATCAGCGCGCTTAAACTGCTTCTTAAAGTTACCACCACCAAAGTGGCTCATTACGCGTAATCCTGGTACTTGCTCACGTAGCGTTTCAGCCAGCTTCATACCGGCTAGCATAGTGCCTTCGCCCGCTGTAACCATGTACACATCAACACTGCGACGAACGTCGGTCAGTTCAAGCGTTTCTAGCATAAGCACCAAACGCTCTAGACCCATTGCGAAACCAACCGCTGGAGTAGCTTTACCGCCAAGTTGCTCAACCAAACCGTCGTAACGGCCACCGCCACATACTGTACCTTGAGCACCTAGGCTTTCAGTGATCCATTCGAATACCGTGCGGTTGTAGTAATCCAAACCACGAACTAAACGCTCGTTAACTGTGTATTCGATACCTGCAGCGTGCAGAAGTTCACAAAGACCAGCAAAATGTTCTTTCGACTCTTCGCCTAGGTAGTCAGACAGACGTGGCGCATCGCCAAGGATGGCTTGAACATCCGGGTTCTTAGTATCCAAAACACGCAGCGGGTTTGTGTGCATGCGACGTTTGCAGTCGTCATCAAGGATATCAAGATGCTGCTCAAGGAACTCAATCAATGCGGTACGGTAGTTAGCACGATCTTCTAGAGAGCCTATCGAATTCAGCTCTAAGCGAACATGCTTGTCGATGCCCAGATCACGCCATAGACGAGCTGTCATCATGATAAGTTCCGCATCGACATCTGGCCCCTCTAGACCAAACACTTCCACACCACATTGGTGGAACTGACGGTAACGACCTTTTTGCGGACGCTCATGACGGAACATTGGTCCCATGTACCATAGGCGTTGCTCATCACGGTTGATAAGGCTGTTTTCAATGCACGAACGTACACAACCCGCAGTGCCTTCAGGACGCAGCGTTAGGCTGTCACCATTGCGGTCTTCAAACGTGTACATCTCTTTTTCAACCACGTCGGTCACTTCACCGATAGCGCGACTAAATAGATGTGTCATCTCAACGATTGGAATGCGCACTTCGTTATAACCGTAGGCGCTGATTACGTTTTTCACTGTGTTTTCTAACTTTTGCCACAGTGGTGATTGAGTTGGGAGGCAGTCATTCATGCCTCGAATTGCTTGGATTTTCTTTGCCACAGTTGTTTACCGTAAAGTTGTCACCGTAATTTACGTTACGTTGAGATTAATCTTGTACTTTGATGTCAATGCGATTCGATTCATCAAGCGTTGACGCTTTCGCTCGAATTTTTGCTTCCAATTGATTAACGAGATCGTTGTTGTCAAAACGTTCTTTTTGACGTTTGCCATCTTCGTAGAAAGCACTTTTTTTATTGCTGCCCGCTAAACCAAGGTGAGAAACTTCTGCTTCACCAGGGCCATTCACGACACATCCGATAATCGAAACATCCATCGGGGTAATGATGTCTTCTAGACGCTCTTCAAGTGCGTTGACCGTGCCAATAACATCAAACTCTTGGCGTGAACAACTTGGACAAGCAATAAAGTTAATTCCGCGAGAGCGAATGCGCAGCGATTTAAGAATATCAAAACCGACTTTGATCTCTTCAACCGGATTTGCCGCTAGCGAGATACGCAGCGTGTCACCAATGCCTTCCGCGAGTAGCATCCCTAAACCAACCGAGGATTTCACAGCACCAGCACGAGCACCACCGGCTTCGGTAATACCTAAGTGAAGTGGCTGGTCGATCTTTTTGGCGAGTAAGCGGTATGAATCTACTGCTAGGAAAACATCCGATGCTTTGACACTCACTTTGAATTGGTCAAAGTTCAAACGGTCAAGAATATCAACGTGACGCATTGCGGACTCAACCAGAGCTTCAGGTGTCGGCTCACCGTATTTCATCTGGATATCTTTCTCCAGAGAGCCACCATTCACGCCAATTCGGATTGGGATATTTTTGTCACGAGCACAATCGACAACTGAACGAATTCGATCTTCGTTACCAATGTTGCCAGGGTTGATACGTAAACAGTCAACGCCGTATTCAGCCACTTTAAGCGCAATTCGGTAGTCAAAGTGGATGTCCGCGACTAACGGCACGTTCACTTGTTGTTTGATCTGCTTAAACGCTTCAGCGGCGTCCATGGTCGGTACGGAGACACGAACAATGTCCGCACCCACATTTTCCAGTGCTCGGATTTGAGCAACAGTTGCTTCCACATCTGTTGTTCGAGTGTTTGTCATAGACTGCACCGCGATAGGTGCGCCGTCACCAATAGGCACATCGCCCACATAGATACGAGTCGATGGGCGACGTTTGATAGGAGATTCGTATTGCATAGTAATTTCTAAGGTAAGGTGAATCTTGCTACTTTGCCTGAAGTATACCCAGAAAGGTCGACAGGTTCACTTGCTAATGTCATTGAAACGTTTTCAGGCGCGCCTAAAACCAGTTTGTAAGGTAATTCGCCGCTCAACTCCAACGTTTCGCCTGCTTTCTTAACCCCGGTCGAAACGGTTTTGCCCGATTTGTCTTTTACTTGAATCCAGCAGTCACCTTCAAAAGTCATGACCAATAGGTTGGCCGCAACTTGAGGAACAGATTCTTCGACCGGCTCAGCTACTTCAGCGATTTCCTCCACTGACGTTACTTGCTCTTGTTGAGCCATCTCTTGCACGGTGTCCACGGTTTCTGAAGCTGGTACTTCCTCTGCTGACTCCTGAAGATTTGGCTCTTCAACGACATTGAGTTCTGTTTCGAGATCGACCTCTGGAATGATTGAGGCAGGCAGCTCTGTCATTTGAGCGTTTTCAAGTTGCTGCTCGAGCTCAAGTTCTTGCTCAGTAACTTCCGTTAAATCCACAATGGAAGACTGTTGATTCTGCCACCACCAAACAGAGGAGATGCCAACGATAACAAGCAGGATACCCCAGGTAATGATCATGATTCTGCTGTCGTGCTTTTCACGCTTGGTCTGACGCGAGAAGCTCTGCATTGGCTGTTCTTCGGTCTCAACCTTGTTGTGCTGCGTATACGCTGCAAGCACTTCTGACTCATCAAGTCCGACGGCCTTAGCGTAAGAGCGAAGGTAACCCTTAGTGAAAGTGGCAACAAGATCGGTAGTAAACTGATTACTCTCGATACTTTCAATGATCGAGACACGCAAACGCAAGCGATCAGCGATTTGCTTTTGGCTCAGTCCTAGTTGTTCTCGTTTTTGTTTTAGCAGCGTCCCTGCTTCGACGGCAGACTGAGTCTGCTCTGGTGCTGTCATGTCTTTATCAGCTGTCATGGTCGTAATGGTTCTCTTGACTGAATGAGCGCGGTTTTCATCACTTTTGTTATTCGTTATGGGTAGTGACACATTGGGCCGACTCAATAATTATTCGCTGGAGCCTAGCGCTCCGAATCAAATAACACTCCACAAAATTTCAAAGATGACTCTTTAGAGCGTTAACTATCAATTCTAATAGATATCAAGGATGAAACAACACAAGAGATGTGCATAATTTACAGTCAGCTCAAGGTTTTTCCGTAATTTGACACAATATCTGTGTCCCGATGTAACAAAAAAGCCAGAGCTAGGCTCTGGCTGTACAACTTTAGACTTAAGTATTACACCGCTTTTACTTCAATGGTGTCACCTTTCGCCGCTTTGATCATCGCAGTTCGTTTAGTACGGTCAATCACATCCCCGACTAATTGACCACACGCTGCATCGATATCATCACCACGAGTCTTACGAATCGTCACTGTGTGTTCATATTGCATCAATGTCTTTTGGAAGCGATCGATACGTGAATTACTTGGCTTCTTGTACGGTGACCCTGGGTACGGGTTAAACGGAATCAAGTTAATCTTACAAGGCGTATCTTTCATCAGCTCAGCAAGTTCGCGGGCGTGATCCATATCATCGTTAACGTGATCAAGCAGTACGTATTCAACCGTCACTTTACCACGGTTCGCATTAGAAGAGGCGATGTAACGACGCACTGACGCAAGGAAATCTTGGATATCCCAACGATCGTTGATAGGCATGATCTCGCTGCGAAGCTTGTCATTTGGCGCATGAAGAGAAATCGCCAGCGCGACGTCAATTTTGCCCGTCATTTGATCTAAACCAGAAACAACACCCGATGTTGATACCGTCACGCGACGCTTAGATAAACCAAATCCTAAGTCATCGAGCATGATTTCCAGAGCTGGAATCAAGTTCTTCATGTTAAGCAATGGCTCACCCATTCCCATCATTACAACATTCGTAATAGGACGACGGCCTGTCTCTTTCTCTAGACCAACTTCACGTGCAGCACGCCATACCTGACCAATGATTTCTGACACTTTTAGGTTGCGGTTGAAACCCTGTTGCGCAGTTGAACAGAATTTACATTCAAGAGCACAGCCAACCTGAGATGACACACACAATGTCGCACGGTCATCTTCTGGAATGTAGACTGTTTCAACGTCTTGGTCGCCGACTTTCATCGCCCATTTGATGGTGCCATCCGACGAATGCTGAGCTTCAGCAACCGTCGGCGCTTTGATTTCGCAGCGGTGTTGCAACTTCTCACGGAGCTTCTTGTTAATGTTGGTCATGTTGTCGAAGTTATCGACCCCGAAATGGTAGATCCACTTCATAACCTGATCTGCACGGAACGCCTTCTCGCCGAGTTCATCAGCAAAGAACTTACGCATACCTTGGCGATCAAAGTCGAGTAGATTGATTTTTTCAGTGGTCATGTGGCCTCTCAAGCGACGGAACATTAATTAAGGGCGCGAATTGTACAGCCTTTATGCAGGGACAACAAGGGTTGTAAAGCCACGTATTTTTTAAGACTTTAATATCAAAGCGATTAAATTATGTACAGAAACAAACAACCCGCCAATTCGGCGGGTTGTGGTAATCAATCGTTACTGGGCGATCTGTTGAATTTGCTCCACAATCGCTTTCAAGCCATTACCTCTTGATGGGCTTAAGTGAGCGATCAAACCGAGCTTGTCAAAGTAGTCATCTACATCAAATGCCTGAATCTCTTGAACACTCTTACCATCGTAGGCAGCCATCACCAATGCAATTAAGCCGCGAACAATTCGCGCGTCTGAATCAGCGCAGAAGTACCATTTACCGTCTACTTGTTGGCTAACAAGCCATACTTGGCTCTCACAGCCAGGTACTGTCACTTGATCTGACTTCAACGCATCCGACATGATCGGCAGCTTTTTACCCCATTGAATCACCTGGCGGTAGCGGTCTTCCCAGCCTTTAAAACCTTGCATGGTTTGAACGAGATCATCAGCGCTAATTTCGTGGCCAAATGGCGACTTTGCAAAAGGGGACATTCTATTCTCCAAACTCGATTACTTACTGTATTTCTGAATCAGTTTTTCTACGATGCGTGACACCGCGACAAAACCAAATGTCGCCGTAACTACTGTCGCAGCACCAAAACCGCTGGCACAATCCATACGCTTTGGCCCTTCTGCTGTAGATTTCACACCGCACACACTGCCATCTGGCTGTGGATACTTAAGTTGTTCGGTCGAGAAGACACAGTCGATCCCAAACTTACGTGCAGGATTGGTTGGAAAGTTATGATGGCGACGCAAAGTATCTTTGATCTTTTTCGCTAACGGGTCTTGAATGGTCTTGGTTAAATCTGCCACTTTTATCTGTGTTGGGTCGATTTGTCCGCCAGCTCCACCTGTTGTAATCACTTTGATTTTATTGCTTCGGCAATACGCCAATAGTGATGCTTTCGCTTTTACACTATCAATAGCATCCAATACGTAATCGAACTCTTTACTCAGATATTCGTGCTGATTGTCTGGGGTGATAAAGTCATCGATCAAATTCACTTTGCACTCAGGGTTGATAAGCTTTACACGTTCTGCCATGACTTCAATCTTGCTTTGCCCTACCGTTCCAGACATCGCATGAATCTGGCGGTTAATATTGGTCACGCAGACGTCATCCATATCGATCAGGGTGAGCTCACCAACGCCTGTTCTAGCTAAAGCTTCGACCGCCCAAGAGCCCACTCCACCAATACCAATGACACAGACATGCGCTGCGCGCAGGATATCTACCTCACTGTGACCATAAAGGCGGCGAGTACCACCAAATCGTTGGTTGTAGTTGTCAGAAGCTGGAGTGTCGAGTTCGCGCATGGTGCTATCTTCCGCTAGGTTCGAGTACAAAAACAAAGAGTGCGATTTATACGCACTCTTTATAGAAAAGTCTAGATGAGAACGCCTATTGTAGCTTCTCTGGCGGTAATGCCCAAGGCGCTTGCGTGGCAGTGCCCTCTAGGCCTAATTTCCACACTCGACCAAAATGCTTGTAGTGACCAGCTTCAGTGCCCGCTCTTGGCCCCATTCCATGGTAGAGGTCAAGGTGGTTCTGTTTCACCGCACCACCGGTATCAAGCACAATCAGTAAGCGTAATTGGTGAGCACCGCTCCAAGTGCCATCCGGTTTGAGTAACGGCACCTCGGCTAAAATAGGAGTGCCCATAGGGAAGATAGAACGATCGCCCGCCACCGACGCCATAGGCAACAGTGGGATCCCTGCGGAACCTGTCACAGGTGCATCAGCTCTAGGGCTAAAGAATACATAGGAAGGGTTTTGCTCTAACAACTCACGGACTGTAGCTTCATCATTGGCAAGCACCCACTCCTTGATGGCTTTCATTGACATTTTCTCGCGTGGGACTTCACCACGCTCAATCAGCACTCGACCAATACTAACGTAGGCCTTGTTGTTTTTACCGCCGTAGGCAAAGTATTCAAGTGTGTCATCATCTTCAAAATGAACAAAGCCACTCCCCTGCACTTCCATTAAAAAGGGATCGATCATGTTGGCTGCATAACCGAGCTCAAGCCCTAATCCTTCCAGTGCGCCTGAATAGATTTCAGCGCGAGTTGGGCACTCGGCCTCACAGTTGGGTTTGCGATACACAGGATATTTGTATGTTTCGTTCGGTTGGTGGCGCAGCTCCATAACCGGTGAAAAGTAGCCTGTAAAAAGCACATTGCCTTGTTTGTCACCGCCACCTAATTGCGCGGTTTGAATACCAAATTGGCTTAGCTCGCTTGGCTCACCACTTTGCAACACCCACTCATTGAGCTTCTCGTAGAGCGGTTGATACAACGCAGCCATGGACGGGGAATTCACAACCACTTGCTCGGCTTGACGGTGGAACTCGGTAAAATCACGCGGCTTGTCGGACTCGACCACTGCCGTTTTATTCAAAATCGAATTGAATTCACCATCACGATATTGTTGAGCTCGTTCGGTTGGTTGTGCGCAGCCAAACAGTACTGTGGCTGCAACGATAGGAAGATATTTTTTTAACACAGGTTAGATTCCTCTCCAGCAATGGGCTCAGCATGACAAACTGAGCCAAATTGCGCAATCAAAGAGAGGTTAACGAATGTTATTTTTGAATTTTTCTGACAAACGAAACACGGGTTGATAATGCGCCTGGGAGACTAACTTCATCTCACTAAAGGATTCATTGAGCATCTTATAACGGCGAACGGAGTCTCCGACGCGATACTCGACGAACTGACCATCAAAGCTGAACTCCGTATCGACAATACCGCCGTTGATAGAAACGCCATTCGGTCCCAAGGTGAACTCTTCGGCAGAATAGAGCGCTACATCTTGCTCAATCCAAGTGCCAAATACGCTCGACTTAGGAAACGTGACCGAAAGATAGTGTTGATACAGAGGAATAGACAACGCGACCACTGCAGAGAATACCGCGATAAAAAGCAGTTGAATCGTACGCTCGACTATTTTCTTTTTATAAGAACTCGAATTGTCCACTTTGTTCTTGACCGTTGCGCTACTGATAAGCTCACCTTCTACTAGTGTACGACGAAATCAGGCCATAAGTTGGTTCAATACCAACATACCGGACATATTAGGTCATTCTATACCACTTAACGATAAACAGAACCACTCTCTGTAAATGGGTTTTTGACAATTGTTCCAAAATACCGCTTGCCCAAAAAGGAATAAAATTGCAGTATTATTAAATATAAATTCACTCAAGTCGTACCATGAAAATAAGAAACACAGCACTCGTAAAAGGATTCAGACAGTCCGTTCCTTATGTTAACGCACACCGCGGTAAAACCATGGTCATCATGCTGGGCGGTGAAGCGGTCGCAGATGGAAATTTTTCAAACATTATTAGCGATTTAGCTTTGTTACATAGCCTTGGGGTTAAGATAGTCTTAGTCCATGGTGCTCGCCCGCAGATCAATGCCATCTTACAGCAAAATAACCACAACCCACCCTATCACAAAGGCATTCGAGTGACCGATGAAACGTCACTCAACTATGTCATGCAAGCGTCTGGGCAACTTCAACTTGCCATAACAGCCCAACTTTCGATGAGCTTAAGCAATACGCCTATGGCAGGCACTCAACTGAATGTGGTGAGTGGAAACTTTATTATCTCTCAGCCATTGGGCGTTGATGACGGCATTGATTACTGCCACAGTGGTCGTATTCGTCGCATCGATGTGGAAGGCATCAACAGAATGCTCGATCAAGGCTCTATTGTCTTACTTGGGCCAATCGCGAGCTCGGTAACTGGGGAGTCATTTAATCTCCTCTCTGAAGAGGTTGCGACTCAAGTCGCTATCAAACTCAAAGCAGACAAACTGATCGGCTTTTGTTCTGAGCAAGGCATTATTGATGAAAACGGTGATGCAGTCGCGGAGCTCTTCCCTCGCGAAGCAGAGCAAATACTGCAAAAACTAGAACAAGATATCGACGTAAGCAGCGATAATTCTTCAGGTACATTGCGCTTTCTTCGAGCGGCCATCTCAGCTTGTCATGCTGGGGTACCTCGTAGCCACTTAGTCAGCTATAAAGTCGACGGAGCCTTAGTTCAAGAGCTGTTCTCGTTAGACGGAATCGGCACCCAAGTGGTTCAAGCCAGTGCAGAACAAGTTAGACAAGCGGATATTGATGATATCGGGGGGATTTTAGATTTGATTCGCCCATTAGAAGAGCAAGGCATTTTGGTGCGCCGCTCTCGTGAACAGCTTGAGCAAGAGATCCACCAGTTCACTATTATCGAGAAAGATGGTTTGATCATTGGCTGTGCAGCACTCTACCCGTACCCTGAAGAGAAAATGGCGGAAATGGCTTGTGTCGCAATCCACCCAGAATATCGCGATGGCAACCGTGGTTTGCTGCTGTTTAACCACATGCGTCTACAATCAAAAGCGCAAGGCATTAAGCAGATATTTGTGTTGACGACACACAGCCTACATTGGTTCAGGGAACAGGGTTTCCATGAAATGGATGTGAACTTTCTACCTTCACAGAAGCAAAACTTGTACAACTACCAAAGAAAGTCCAAAGTGCTTGCGATCGAGCTCTAGGTTATGAAATTCTCATATTGGAGACACAATTTCATAAAATTGACATGAAAAACCTACTTTATTCCCTTTATTTCATATCTTCATTTGGTTAAAATTTCGGCTCCTTGTTCAAGGAGCCCATGGGACTCATCTCTACTTAACTTTTCAAGTTAGGTTGCACGGATTGCTTTAGGTTGATAACAACGTCACTAAGAGCACTATTCGATGAAAACTATTATTTGTAACTCAGTCCAGAGCTTTTGGGATATGGCGGACAATGAACTGCTAGAAGGCTTAGATGTACACTGTGTCTTTCCCGTTACGGAAGGTTTGAAAGCCTTTATCTTGAACTACCAAGAAAAGTATCAAATCCGCAGTATCTCTTTTTCAACCGCTCTTGCTTAAACGCTGCACACTCATTTCGCTAACCAGGGATGGTTAAGCGCCTCACTCACTCAGACGCTTTATTAGACCACTCGCCCGTTCAGTTTGAACTCGAATACCTCGCTTCATCACTCGCTCATCGATATACAAACTCAAACGCTTTTTAGCTCGAGTAATACCGGTATAAATAAGTTCTCGAGTCAGTATTGGCGTAAAGTCTGGCGGTAGGATCATTAGCGTATGCTCGAACTCACTCCCCTGAGATTTATGGATCGTCATGGCGTACGCCGTTTCATGCTCGGGCACTCGACTCGGTAACACCGCTTTGACACTGCCATCAGGTAACTCAAAGAAGACTTTCAGCTTGCCCTCTTGTTCATCGCGAATGCACAGCCCAATGTCACCATTGTACAAACCCAGAGCGTGATCATTTCGCGTCACCATCACTGGCCTACCGTGATACCAAAGCTCATCTTGAACTTGAATTAGCTTGCGATTAAGTAACGCTCGCTCAATGCGCTGGTTTAATCCAGATACGCCAAAGTCACCTTCGCGAATCGCGCACAAAAGTCGGCATCGGCTAAAGGCGTCCAGTGCCGCTTTCGCCATTTGCTTGGTCGTTTCAAGCTTACCGGTTTCAGGATGGGGCAATGTCTGCTCAATACGCTTTAAGTAAACACGATACTCACTCACCAAGCTCTGAACCATCTGACTGTAGTGTTGGCTATCAATGGGGAATTTAGCGATGTCAGTAAACTCTTTTTTCCAGACCCAATCCACTTGCTGTGCCGAGCCCGCATTGATCGCTTTCGCTAGTTGACCGATCCCCGAACGAGCGTCAAATCGGTAGCTTTTTTGTAGCATGCATAAGCTATCGGCAATGGTCGCGGCGTTATGATGGCTATGTGCCAAGGTTTGATATCCCGTCAGTTGGCTGATCTGCTGAGCTTGAGCACTGCCATAGCCAAATTGATGGAATGAGCAGATATCACCAAGCACCGCCCCCGCTTCCACTGAGGCCAGCTGATCCTTGTCCCCGAGCAATATCAGTCGCGCATGTTTGGGCAGAGCGTCGACCAATTTGTACATCATAGGCAAATCGACCATTGACGCTTCATCGACAACCAAAATATCGAGGTGTAACGGGTTGTTTTGGTTATGGCGAAATTCAGCGCTGTTTGGCAAAGCGCCCAACAAGCGATGAAGCGTGCTTGCATCGGTTGGAATCGCCTCTTTGAGCTTAGGGTCAACGGGTAACTGTGAGATGGCTTTACCTATTGACTCAGTCAATCGCGCTGCGGCTTTGCCCGTTGGCGCGACCAGTTTGATGGTCGGCACATCGCCAGATTGTTTAGCCTGTTCGATAAGCGCTGCCAGTAATTTGGTCACCGTCGTCGTTTTGCCCGTACCAGGTCCACCCGAAATAACTGCGAATTGACGCGTTAATGCCACCGCCGCCGCCACTTTTTGCCAGTTCACACACGCAGCCTGTGGGACAAGTTCATCGAGCACTGATAATTGCTCGATGGTTCGCACCTCTGCGAGCTTTTGGTCTATGGCAGGCCAATCGATCTGTTCCTCTGCCACCACGTCCAAATGGTCACACACTAACTGCTGCCTTTGAACCGCAGTCAGAGAAGGATAGTTTTCAATACTTTCAAACAAATAGCGATAATTTCTGGCAAACAAATGATTAAGAAGTTCAGTCAATTTTTGCTGTTCAGCGGGCTTTAGGATCATGGGTGTCCCAAAGCTATTTAACCGCTCAGCCAACGTCACTTCGTAATGCCAATAACGATGCAGATAAAGCCGTTCGCCATCAAAGACCAATGGCAGGGCTTGGGCACTTTTTGCCACCCATGGCGAGCTTTCTAGCAATTTGATCCAATCAACACCGACTAACAATGGGGTCAGCGCCATTGCACTGTCACCAAACAAGCCCAGTTTACTCGCCAAGTCGACAGCTTGACCTTCCCCATCAAACAGCGGTAAACAGACGTGTCCTTTGCCCAATTCGCTACTGACCACACCGGATATAAACGCCAACGCTTCATCATTGGATTGAGCGTAAATAAATCGCGCAAACTGATAGTCCAATTGGCGTAATGTACCTTTGTGAGCAAGCTGTTCTAATGTTGAAATGAGTGGTAATGCCATCAGATTAACTCCCCCTGACCTGCACTGTTGTATTTGGTATCAATGGGTAAGCCGTCAATCAAGCGATCCATATCATCGAGAAACTCCAAGCTCGGTTTTGCCGAGAAGATACCATGGCAGCTCTCGCCGTCCATACCACGTAAAAATAGGTAGTAGACGCCACCAAAATGTTGCTGATAGTCGTAGTTGGGCAAGCGGCTACGCAAGAAACGGTGCAGCGCCAATGCATAGATCTGGTACTGCAAGTCGTAACGGTGATCGGCCATCGCGGCTTTCAGCGCCTCGCCATGATAGTAAGAAACATCGTCCCCCAAATGGTTCGATTTCCAGTCCAAGACGTAGTATTTACCCTTGTCTTCAAAGACCAAATCGATAAAACCCTTGAGCATCCCTTGTACGTTTTGAAAACCGAGATCCCCCGCTTTTGCCGAGAGCGGATCGTGACGTTGAATAACGCGATTTAAAGCGGGAGCTGACAGCACTTCAATCGGCAGTAAAAACTCCATCTCAACCAGTCGTTGTGATGGCTTTTTCTGGTTCAAGATGATCGATTTGCCGTCCAACGGTGTGGCTAATACGGTATCAATCAGCGACTGCAAAATAGGTAACCAACTTGGGTCTAATTGCTCACTCTCCATTAACGTGATGATTGCTTGTTGATTCTCTTCACTGCTGGCTGGCTGAGTAAATTCAATCTCTTCAAATAAGCTGTGCAAGAACGTCCCCGGCCTTGCGCCACGTGGGAAGGTAAAGATCGTTTGCTCAGGTTCTAAAAACTCGTCTTCATCTTGCTCACCGGATGAATCCACATCCAGACGCATCAAGTCACTTAGCGCGTCATCACCATGGTGACTGTGTCCTTGCTTCACTAAGCCAGAATAACTGGTGATCCGCCAGTTTCGGTCGATACTTTGCGCCAAGGTGCGAGCGTGAAGCGTCTCGGTTTCTGTCGCCACAACGTGCAACGGCGCCTCATGCTCATCAGGTAACCCAGTGCAAACCACCGGCTCCAACGCTTCAACCTGAGCTTGAATCGCTTGCGCCAAATCATTGATTCCACCTTCTTGCCCGTCTTGAAGAAGATAACCCATCGCACTGTGGTGAACACCTGTTGGCTCCTTGGTTGAGCGTCCATTTCTCAGCGGTGCCGCGCCAATAAAACAGCCATAGACCGCGCGCGTCAATGCAACATAAATCAAGCGGAGATCCTCCGCTAAACGCTCTTTATCCGCTTGCTTGAGGGATGCTTCATGCTTGGTGATATCGAGAATGGTTCTGTCTTGAGTCGCGTCGTAGTATTTGGCCTCGCTTGCTCCGCGGTAACTGAGCACAAAAGGCAAAAAGACTAAGTCATATTCCAAACCTTTCGACTTATGAATCGTCACAATCTGGACGAGGTTACGTTCAGATTCTAAGCGTTGGATTTGGTCTTCGCTGCCCCCGAGCCCGTTTTGTGCATCGCTGATCGCTTGCGCCAACCAACGTAGTAACCCATGGTCACTGTCCAGTTCTGTACTGGCTTGCTGCAACAATTCGCCGATGTGCATTAAGTCGGTCAGGTTACGCTCACCGTTGTCTTCTTCGAGAAGTCGTTCTGCAATGTGACGTTTGCTCATCACACTGCGCAGCATAGGTAGCACACCTCGCTGAACCCAAAGCTTACGATACTCTTTGAACTCATTGATGGCGCTTTCCCACTCATTTTCATCGTTGTTGAGCTTGTCTAGGGTTCCGGCATCTAAGGCAAACAGTTCAGACGCCAAACTTGCACGCAGCGCCCGATCATTTTCAGGCGTCAGCACCGCTTGCAGCAAACGTTGTAAGTCCGCCGCCACCACCGAGGTGAATACGCTGTCTCGGTTAGAAAGGTAGACACTGGCGATCCCTTGTTTCGCCAATGCCTCTTTCACCATTCGTCCTTCGCTGCCAGTTCTCACCAGCACCGCAATGTCGCCGGCTTGAACTGCATGCGCTCCTTTACCATCTTCAAAGTGAGCTTCACCAATTTGCGCCGCTGAAAGAATGGTTTGAATTTGGTCCGCCGTTGCTTTCGCCATTGCCGACAAATATTCCCCTTTTGGCAGTGGCTTTTCGTCGGCATCTTGCAGCCAATACGTCAGCGCGGGTTGCTTTTGGCCTGCCATAGTCCAAACCCTTTTTTCAGCGTTTGGACTGTGGTTAACAGGAAGAAAGGGAATGTCTTGGTCGTAGATAAATGGGCTTGTCGGCAAAGAGAAAATTTGGTTGACCGCCGCAACCATATCCGCGCTCGAACGCCAGTTAGTGCCCAAGGTGAAATGGGAAGAGACCTGATTTCTTGCTTTGATATAAGTAAAAATATCAGCGCCGCGGAAACCGTAGATTGCTTGTTTCGGATCACCGATCATAAACAAGCCACACTGAGGATGTTCGAGGTAGATACGGCTAAAAATGCTGTATTGTAGTGGGTCGGTATCTTGAAACTCATCAATCATCGCCACTGGATACAAGGTGCGAATTCGCTCAGCAAGTAAGCCCATTTCATCACCGTCTATCGATGCCGATAGCTGGGTGAGTAAATCGTCAAATGACAGCCACTGCTTCTGCTGTTTCGCGCTGGCAAGCATTTCACGGCAATGTTCAATCGCATGCGCCAAAATCGGCGCTTTTAAGCTGATTGGATTGGCAAGAAAAGCGTCAATCGCGATAAAAGTATCGTGCTGTGGCGCACTGCCTTTCGGCGTTTTTTCTATTAATGCGGTTTGGGCAAACTTTTCCAGCTTATCAGGATAGTCATAACTGACCGTCTCAGTGCTGGCCCAGACATTGACGGCCTCTAGCCATGCCGGCAGCGACTTTTTGCTGTAGCTACGCTTATTGATGTCAGACTCACTGATCAACGCTAAATAGTCATCTTGTCCAGATCGCCACTGCGCTTTAAGCGCATCAATCGCCGCAAGGTTTTGTTGATGAAGATCCGCTAAGCTGCCCTGCATGGCCTTCACCGACAATGCAAGCGGCGCTCCGGTGAGGTAATTGGACACTTCCGACAGCAATGCAGCTGGCGATCCCCAAATTCGGCGCACTTCACCTGCCAATTGAATCGGCAGAGGATAAAAATTACGTCGCCAGTAGTCGGCAACAATTTGCGCTTTTAGGTGGCTTTCATCGGTCACAAACTCGTTGTTAAACCGACTGCCAGATTCAAAGGCGTTTTGAGTCAACATTCTTTGGCAAAAGCCGTGGATGGTGTAGACCGCCGCTTCGTCCATCTGCCGTTCTGCTTGCAGTAGAATGTTAGCCGCCTGCTTGTGATCGTCAATCTCCTCAAGCAAGGGCTGAATCACAGGGTCATGACTTTGGCCTCGGGCAAAGGCTAATCTAGCATCATGGATTCGCGCTCGAATTCGATCTCGTAGCTCCGCGGTT
This sequence comes from Vibrio sp. MarTm2, assembly GCF_027587055.1. Lineage (NCBI taxonomy): Bacteria > Pseudomonadati > Pseudomonadota > Gammaproteobacteria > Vibrionales > Vibrionaceae > Vibrio > Vibrio sp. MarTm2. The sequence continues at coordinate 88,590 of NZ_JAPPTK010000009.1, forward strand.
GCCGCCTCGGTAAACGTCACAACTAAGATCTGATCGACCGTTAACGGAGTTTGATGTTGAGTTTCTGAACTACCGTGCCCCAATAGCAACCGCAAATAGAGACCCGCGATGGTAAAGGTTTTACCTGTACCCGCAGAAGCCTCAATCAGACGTGCGCCATGAAGAGGAAAAGTCATGGTATTTAGCGGAGTCACCATAGACGATGCAGCCATAGAATATTTGCCCTTTGAATGTAAAGCCGACAACCAACTGTGATCCCGGCTTAAAAATGCGACTTATTAATAAATATCCTTTAAAAGTGAGAGTTTTATGCGATCCCTCTCACAGCAGAATATTATTCTAACCGTTAGTATGCGCCCCACGTGTTGAGCAGCCATCTGTGCTGCAAGAGACCAACCGAATCATGGTCCCTCTGACCTGTGGCCGTACAGCGAACGCCCTACACTATAATGATTTACTGGCGGCCACCTACTTTCTTATTCCAACTCATCATTTGATTTCACCATGAGCCTTGGTGCTTGAATCACCCTTACTGATATGTCTCGAGCTTTGGTCGCCAACTCTTCGTTCCAAGCGGGCCAAATCCGGGAAATGTATGCATTGTTGCCTTCACCAGTCGCCATATAACTGTCGTTGAAGACGTCCGCCATTTTCTTGCGTGACTTTTCTTCATCGTCCACCCAATTCCCTCGACTAAACCCAGCCTCAATACAAGCCAATGCCGTTTTCGGGAAATAGCACAAAGGCTCGGTCATCCCTTGGTAGAACAGGCCAATGAGCTCGGCCAGCAGAGCTTTCGCTTGCTGCGCATCTTCCATTGCTGGGTAGACTAAATGCACCACGCCTTCTTTGCGATCGTACCCGATCATATGCGTTCGTTTAGCATGCCCCATTGCAGACATAGCAAGGTGATCAATCCATGCCGACAGGTAATCTTGTGAGCGGATTTGACCACTGCGAAAACGAATCAGCCCCGACTGATAAAGCTGGGTAAGCCAACCAGTAAACAGCACGGGCTTGTTCTCTCCTAACACATCAAACTCAAGCTTGACTTCAAGATCGTCAGCGGCAGATTGGCACAAGAAGCCAATCTTCTCGACCAACTCTTCGGTTTGGACGCGATTGGTTTCAAACTCGATATCGCCAAATGCGCCAACGGGCAATTTGCCTTGCGCACGTTGCGTAGCGATAAATTGCTCTATCACGGTTTGACTATCTTGTTGCGGCTCTAATAACGCAGCTAGCAAGCTGTCTCGAATTTGGTAGCTCTCTAGCCCTCCAAGCACGAATGGCTCATCATCTTCCATAACAGGTAATGGCGGCTCAAACATCACTTTTAGACGGCGGTTAAAGAAATATTGCACAGGCAAGCGCCAGAAACGCTGCAACTCAACGAGATCCAGCTCCAGTGGGTAAGTGGCATCCAGAAGATAATCTTCAAGCTGGCGATTAAACAGACCGCTTTGCTGCCCCTGCCGATTGGCCGCGGGTAACCACTCTTTCGCATAGCTTGGCTGCGTGCCAATAAACGCGGTAGGGCTGAACGGCACCATCGAATGATGGGAGATTAAGGAAGCCAACAAACGATCACCCGATTCATCGCACGCCAGTGCCTGATCGCCTTCTAAGCAGTAATTTTGATGGCAATACTCCAACAACTCAGACACCAGCACTGAAGGGACGCGCTCAGTGTTGTCTTGAATCGAGCGTCCCACATAGCTGATGTATAACGTCTGCTGCGCAGAGAGCATCGCTTCTAAGAACAGATAGCGGTCATCATCTCGGCGAGATCGATCGCCGGGCTTTGCGCGCCCAGTCATCAAATCAAAACCTTCAGGTGGCATTGAACGCGGATACACACCGTCATTCATGCCCAGCAAACAGACGGTTCTAAACGGTATTGAGCGCATCGGCATCAAGGTACAGAAGTTTACTTGACCCGCTAGGAAGCGCTGGCTCACTCTGGTCCCCGAAAGCTTGTTTTGCAAATACTGAGTGACAACCGAAGGGGTTAGATCATGTTCAAACGCGGCGTCACTTAATTGTTCTTTTAACGCCGATAACGTATCGCGAATAGATTTTAATGCGACTTCACCTTCTAATTCTACCGAGAAGAAATCATCGAGCAGATGCGTTAAGGTTTCCCGCCACGCGTCAATCGACTGAGTCAGGCTGAGTTGCTTCCGGTATGCCCCGATACACTGAATAAAGTGCGCCAGTTTCCCTGCCAACTCAGCACCCATTCCTTGCACTTCGTTATAGGGTGCAAGCGCGCCATTCGCACCATTAAACAACCCCGCTGATTCAGGCATTGCGTAGCCAAGCAGCATACGCTCGATACCAAACTGCCACGTATTTTGCTGAGTGTCTGGCAACTCAAATTCGCGCCCTGTGGCTCTATTTAGCCCCCAGCGGATCCCCGACTCCTCGACCCACTGCTTAGCCTGAATGAAATCATCTTCCGTCAAACCAAAACGAGCCAAAATAGCGGGCGTTTCTAGCAACTCCAGCAGTTCAGAAGCGAGACAACGTGTGTTGGGTAAGTTCACCAGTTGCATGAAAGCGTTGAGAATGGGGCTCTCTTGATCGGCGGTTCGGTCAGAAATAGAGTAAGGAATAAAGCGCTCACCCGGCGCATTACCAAACACCGCCTGAATCGCAGGACTGTAAGCATTGATGTCTGCCACCATCACGATGATATCGCGTGGTTTTAGCGTTGGATCCGCATCAAACATCCCTAGCAACTGATCATGAAGCACTTCCACTTCGCGCATTGGGCTATGGCAAGCGTGCAAAGATACGGAGTTGTCCCCACCAATCACGATTTGCTTATGTTGGCTGGTTTCAAGCTGCTCGTCGTCTTGATGCTCTTCTAGGTTGAGAATGTCCGCTTGCAGTTGATGGAGCAAAGAATTTCGCTCGACATCAACAAAGGCTTCAATCTCGTTCGATTCAAGTTGCGATAGTAAGTACATGTTGTCGCGGCCAAGTTTGCCCATGGACGCCAACAAACTGTTGCCGACAACGTCAGTGTGCAGCTCATCATCTAGGTTATCGTCAATGCCGCCTTTTAGCTGTGCAGACTCACCTTCCATTTCAGAGTGGTTCTCTTTCCAAACCAGATGTTTACGATGTTTCGCCGCCAAACGCGCAAGGTATTTTCTGTCTCGCACTTCCCCCCAGTAATAACGGCACGGGTTGGTAAACATAAGGTGGACGTCAATGTGCTCGCCAATGGCTTTCAAAGCATCCATATAACGGGGTGGAAGCGAAGTAATGCCGAAGACAAACAGACGCTTAGGCAGATACGAAAAGTCACCGTTATAGTTTTCCAAGGTGTCGATAAAGTGCTCGTACAGGTTGGCGCGATGGTAAGGTGATTGGTCTAACGCAATGGTATGGTCATACAGCGCTTGCCACAAAATGGGCTGCCATGGATGTTCCTCTTCCAGTTCAAGAACAGGCTGCCCTGCTTCCCAACTGGCGATCCACTCGGGTCGATAGACCAAATAGCCATCAAAGATATCGGCAATTTTTTCGGACAATTGATAGAGCTTGCTGCTATCTTGATCCTTGTCCAAATAGCGGCTCAGCGGTTCAAATTCCGCTTGTGTCAGCATGTCAGGCAAGATGCGCATTAACTTCCAAGTCATCGCTTCTTTATTAAAGGCACTGCGCTTGGGAACATCAGGTAACACTTCAGTAAACATGTTCCAGATGAAGGTCGCTGGCAGCGGAAACTCGATGTTGGCAGCAACACCAAACTCTTTGGCAAGCTCCATCTTCAGCCACTGCGACATACCCGGACTTTGCACCAGAATTTGCTCGGCTTCAAAAGGGTTTTCTAGTGGATTGAGTCTGACCAGCTCAACGAGGAGTGACTTTAAAACATCGACTTGATTGGAATGGTAAACAGTAAACAAAATGTACTCACGCTGATCTTGCCCTAATTAGGATTGAGACTAGCACAAGCAAGACGGTTAGCAGAGCACTATAAGCGTATGATTTGGCTCGAATCAAAATAGCCGCTCAACCCTTGAACAAGTTGAGCGGCAAGTAAGATCCTACGAATGCTATTCTAAGGGCGGGCAGTCAAACCCAAAGCCTGACTGACTGGCCGATAAAAGGCTAAGTAACGCAGCGCCACGTAGCTCACCACCGCGGTCGCGATGACCAGTTCAAACCCAGCAAGCCAGTGAACTTGGCAAACATACTCTGCCGCTACGCCAACGTGTTCCATCCATGCTGCAAGTTTATAGAGGGCCGTTGAGCCGATCACCATTGGGAAGGTAAACGCCGCATAGCCAGGACTAAATGGCAATCTCAGTAGTTTAAAAAAGGCCAGGTAGATGATCGCGGTCATTAGTACCGCAATGCCAAACAACAGACCCACGATCACAGGTGAAGGCTCGCTACTCACTGTTAGATAGCCCGCTAGTGATAAGCTTGCAGGCGCCGCAAGAATTGCCATTGTCGGTTTAGCAGCATCAGGAATTTCCTGACTGAACATAAAGCGATAAATCATCATGGGTAGCATGACCGCATACGCCAACATACCAAACATCAAGGCACCATTAGCAATACCGCTCAGTGCAGGGTTACCTGAAAACGATACATCGGCAACGATAATGCCTACCGGTGGTACAAACCAGCTCGGAACCATATGGTGTAGCTCAAAGTCCTTAGCGCGGTGGTAAAGAAAACTCACCAAAAAGACAACGTGTAAACCAACGGCCACCAGCCACAGTCCATCTCCTAGCATCGGGTGAAAGTGCCCTAAAGAGTTAGACACCACCATGGTGCCCATCGCGAAGGTCGGCACCACACTGCCCACAACAGGGTGCGCTAAATCTTCACGCAACAAATGACGGTGAAAAAGAAATTTAACGGCTAGCACAATGAGCAACACACTCGCTAGCGCGGCTCCTGCCCATTGGGCATAACCATTAAACGATGCGGCGTTTTCCCAACACCAACCTAAACTGGCAATCCCTAGCGCTAAGCCAGCCATTGGGGTTGGCGCACCCATCACTTTTGCTTTTGCTGCTTTAATCATTGTTGCCTCACACACTCTTTGTTTAGGCGTTCAGTTTACGCTTGCCAAACGTTCGAAAACATCTAATTATTTAAAACACTTGTTCAACCAAACTAAACGACTTTATGGCAGCCAATATTTCGCTCAAACAACTCAAAGTGTTTATCACTATTACTCAGCACGAGACGCTCACCTCCGCGTCTGAAGCGCTGTTTCTATCCAAAGCCGCCGTCAGTATGGCGCTCTCAGAGCTCGAGAAACAGATCGGCCACTCCCTATTTGACCGGGTAAACAACCGTCTTATTCTCAATCAAGAGGGGCAGAAGTTACTGCCATTGGCTGATGAGCTTATTGAGCGAGCGCAAGATATTGAGCAACTCTTCGATAACGACCAAACCTTGTCGGGCGAGCTGAAAATTGGCGCCAGTGACACCATAGGCAACCAAGTCGCGCCTTATCTGCTTAGTGATTTTCGCCAACAGACACAACACAGGTCGCAAAGCTTGTTTATCTCCAACTCAGCGTTGATCTGCGAAAAGTTGGTCGACTATGAGCTCGATCTCGCGTTAATCGAAGGGAAGACCTTACATCCGCAATTAATCTCTCAGCAGTTCAGTGAGGATGAAATGTGCGTAATCTGCCCGCCAGATTCCCCGCTCGTGAAACAAACTCACGTTCGCGTGGGCGACTTAGAAAGCAGCGAGTGGATACTCCGAGAGCCAGGCTCGGGCTCAAGAGAGTTTTTCCTTCGCGTGATAGCGCCTCGCCTTGAGCATTGGCATGAGTCCTTTCAGCTCAATACCACCGAAGCATTAATTAATAGTGTTTCAGCAGGGTTGGGGTTGGGCTGTTTGTCGAGGTTATCCGCTGAACCCGCGATTCAAGATGGCCGCGTTGTTGAGCTCAAACTGCCTCTCGATATGAAAAGACGCTACTGGTTACTGGTTCATAAAGAGAAGTATCAAAGCCCACTGCTGAAAACCTTTATTGAGTTTTGCTATCAGTGGCGGAAAGATTCAACAAGTTAGACAGCGCGGGCACAAAGAGTAGCCACTTGGATCTCAGAATCACCGCCTCATCTAGACTTAATTGGTCAAAAACTGTATAAAAAGCCAGTAATGATTTTAATAAATTTTGACTAGAGGACCAACCATGGCTGTAATCGTCAAGTACGTGGTAGAACGCAATGGAGAAGAGAAAATGACTTTTACCTCTAAAGCGGAAGCTGACGCATATGACAAAATGCTTGATATGGCGGATGAGCTGTTCGAGCTACTGGGTAAAAGTGACCTGCTAGAAGACGAAGGCAAGCAAGAAGACTTGGCGATGTTCCTAGCTCAAAACAAAGAAGAAGTGCTATATGCACTTGGAGCGAAGCGCAAGCCAGCTCCGAAGAAAGCAAAGAAAGTTGAAGCAGTCGAAGATACTGCTGACGAGCCGCAAGAAGACGCCGCTTAATCAACCTCCAAAATGCACTCAAGCCTCAGCACTACGCTGGGGCTTTTGCTTTTAGGGAAAGTAAATTCCTCAGCTTTACCCTAATACCTGACACGCCCTCACGCTATGATTGAGACAGTTTCCTGCTACCGAGAATCACGATGAACCATCATATCGAAGTCTGTATCGACAACTTAGAATCCCTCCATCAAGCCATTCAAGGTGGCGCGACTCGAATAGAGCTCTGCTCATCTCTTGCTTTAGGCGGACTCACACCGAGCTTTGGTTTTATGAAAAAAGCGGCGCAGATTTCCACCGTTCCAGTCTATGCCATGATTCGTCCTCGCCAAGGGGATTTTCTTTACGATCAAGATGATATTGATGCCATGCTGCTCGACATTGAAGCTGCGGCAGAAGCGGGCTTACAAGGTATCGTGTTTGGTGTCTTGAACGCCGACGGTACAATCAACATCGCTTTGGCTCAACAAATCATGGACCGCGCTAACCTGTATGGCTTAGGAACAACCTTCCACCGAGCCATTGATCAATGCAGTAATTACCGCGAAGCCATTGAGCAAATCACAACACTAGGCTGTGAACGTATACTCACCTCTGGACTCGCGGAAAATGTTGAACAAGGCATTGATGTGCTCGCAGAGATGGTGCGCTTAGCCGACGGACGTGTCTCTATCATGGCAGGCGCGGGATTAACCGATAGCAACGTGGTTCAAATCGTTACGAAGACTGGCGTGAGAGAGGTTCACCTTTCAGGTAAGTCGACTCGTCGCAGTCACATGGCGCTCGCCGACAGTAAAGCCAAGATGGGTGCTAATAACGTAGATGACTTCACCATTCCGGTTACCTGCGCAGACAAAATTCAAAAGGTCGTAAAGGCTCTCAGTTCTCAGCGGTAATTCTTATCTTACTCGGCTCTAGTGCTAACATATTGATAGTTAGAGCAGCCGCAGTAGGGAGAAGCAGATGGCGAAACTGGATAAAAAGTTTTACGAGAACGAACTCGAGAAGCTTCAAGTCGAACTGGTCAAGCTACAAGAGTGGGTTAAGCAAGAAGGTCTGAAGGTCGTTGTTATCTTCGAAGGACGAGACGCTGCTGGTAAAGGCGGTGTTATTAAACGCATCACCGAAAAACTTAATCCGCGTATTTGTCGAATTGCCGCGCTGCCAACGCCGACCGAAAAAGAGAAAACTCAATGGTACTTTCAACGTTACGTGGCACACTTACCTGCCGCCGGAGAAATCGTACTGTTTGACCGAAGTTGGTACAACCGCGCGGGTGTAGAGAAAGTGATGGGCTTTTGCAGTGATGAGCAATACGAAGAGTTCCTGCGCTCATGCCCAGAGTTCGAACGCATGTTGCAGCGTTCTGGGATTATTCTGCTCAAGTATTGGTTTTCCGTATCCGATGAAGAGCAAGAAAAACGCTTTTTAGGACGCATCAACACCCCAATCAAGCGCTGGAAGTTCAGCCCCATGGACTTAGAGTCACGCAACCGCTGGGCTGAATACTCAGAGGCTAAAGACAAAATGTTCGCCTATACCGATACCAAGCATTGCCCTTGGTTGGTGGTCCCTTCTGATGATAAAAAACGCGCTCGCCTCAACTGCATCAGTCACCTTTTGAGCCAAATTGATTATCACGAAGTAGAATACCCTGCCGTAGAACTACCTGAATTAAACAAAGAAGGGTATATTCGAGCGCCTATTGAAGACCAAACGTTCGTCCCCGAGAAATATTAGGATAGCCATGGCCAAGGATCTGTTTTATAGCCTAGACCTCAATTTACTGCGTACCTTCTTGGTGTTATCGCAAGAGCTCAACATGCGCAAAGCCTCTCAACGGCTATTTGTTTCTCAACCAGCGATCAGTCAAGCCCTGCAAAAGCTGCGTAATCATTTTGATGATGAGTTGTTTATGAAAGTCCCCACAGGACTCGAAGCAACTCCATTTGCGGAAGAACTTGCGGTCGCCATTACCCCTCACTTAGATGGCTTGGCGGAAGCCTTAAATCATAAGAATCACTTTGATCCTGCGGCAATCGACTACCCAATTCGAATAGCAGTCTCTCCAATAGTATTAACCTGCCTATCTGGCACGCTTTATAAACGCATTAAACAACAAGCACCCAATTCAACGCTTGAGCTTATCGGTTGGAATGAATCCACTTTAGAAGAAATACAGAAAGGGCAAACCTTAGTTGGCATTGGTTATGACATTGATACTGTAAACAATATCTCGAGAGCCAAACTTGTTGAACTGACTGGACAAGTCATCGTACGCAAAGATCATCCCCTCACAAAAGATACCGTCTCTGCAGAAGATATGGTTGGCTATGATATAGCCTCCGTCATGACCCCAGGATGGAATGATGACTTTTCTCTTGCTCAGCAGATTATGCATCGCGCAGGCTATGAAGCTAAAGTCGGCTTTAGAAGTGAATTTGTTTTAGCTGCGGTCGATATTATTCAGCATACAGATATGTATATGCCGCATTCAAACCTGTTCCCGATCCAGCACTACCCACAATTGAAAGCGCTGAATGCTTTGGTAAACGGAAACAGTATTCAATACCCCATCCTTACCTACTTCCATTCTAAACATCGCCAAAGCCCGATGACTCACTGGCTTAATGACCTGATCAAAACCGTATTGATCGAACAAATTAGCTAATAAGCAATACTTATATTCAATATCACTACCAGTGATTAGATACAAGATCAGTTATCACGCATTATGACCTCATCAAAAGCAAGGGCTGCTATTTGAATGCGTGATACTGACACTAACCAATCACAACCTGTCAGTAGTTATTTTGAACTCCCTGGACGGATAGTCTTACAAACAGGTCAAATCGGCCTCATAGTTTAATTAGGTATTGATATGAAAAAGAGTGTAATTGCTTTAGTTATTACTGGTTCATTGGCATTAGCAGGCTGCTCATCTTCGGGCAGTGCAGGTTCAAGCAATGGTGATAATGTAGTAGATCGCCCTCAACCTCAGGTTCCTGTAATCCCAGATATCGATAACTCACCCGAATGGGGCCTAGATACAGGTAATAACCCAGACCGTCCTGAACCAGTTGACCCAGATTTTGGATTACCTACACCTTCTATCCCGGATATCGATAACACACCAGATTGGGGCCTAGACACAGGCAACACACCTGACCGAAACCCACCAATGTGGAGTGGCCCAGACAACAGCGGCAACACACCAGACCGTTTACCACCAGTTTGGGGCGGTCCAGAAATGCCACCAATTGATAATGGTCCTGAAGCTAGCTACACCATTTCAGGTAAAACAATTACTGACCAGAATGGCAATGTTTATGAAATTCAATCAGTTAATTGGCACGGACAAGCAATGGTCGTTACAGATAACGATGGTAATGTTTACGAAGTACAAATTGAGCGCCAGGGAATCTATGAAGGTGACTTCACCGTATTCTTTAACGGCCAAGCTATCACAATCGGTCGTGATACGGTCCAAGGTGGCCCCCGTCCACTAATGGAAGGTTCTGACTCTTCCATTGATCGCAACTCAATCCGTGATGCGGTCCGTGCTCGCCTAAACAAGTAATGATCTTTTTGCTCTCAGCTAAATCGCTGAGAGCGCCTTCCTAGGTAATACAATGAAGACTATTTCAATTGCTTGCAGCGCAATGATGCTCTGTGGTTCAGCGTTTGCTGGTATTGATTTATCAATTGAAAAGGATGTCGTCGAACTTGGTGTAACCGCTTCTGTAACCCCAAATACCTATCTGTTCATCGGTGGTGACTCGGACGAATGGGTTGGCATTGGGCTTGGTTACCACACCTTTGTAAACCCAGAGTGGAAGCTCAACGCTTACTATGAGTACGGGCTAGAAAATGATTGGTTGATGGATGAAATGCTTGATGTTGATGGCGTAAAAACGCACACTCACTTTTTTGAGCTCTCAGTGACCCGTTTCTTTGAAGGGTATTCAGTCAAAGCTGGCGTCACCAATGAGTATGTGCGAAACGGTTTCACATGGCTGACCGTGGACAACGCAAACAAGTACTCTGGCTACCTATCGCTCGCGAAATACTTCAATTACCTCTATCTATCCGGAAAATATGAACATCATTATGCCGTGGATAAATCCGATATGATCGATTTCAACCAAGGCCACGCCAATGAATGGGAGCTATCCGTCGGTACGATGCGTCCCATTTGGAAAGTCTACCCTTACGCCCAAGTATCTGCTTTTTCTCCCAACGGCACTTACTATGGTATGCAAAACACTGAGATTAATTGGACTATTGGCGGCAGAATCACTTTCTAAATAGTGATAAGCAAAAATTATTATCGATATAACGTCTGTCAATTATCCATTATCAACAAGCTCAATTAACATAACATCATTAGCTCATGCCACGGAAGGCACCTCATTAGTCTTCAATAGGTATGCACATGAAAAAACTCGCTCTCATCGCCCTTTCACTTTCTAGCTTTATGGCCAACGCGACAACGCTCCACCTCTCGCCAGAATTCAAAATAGGACCTTACGCTGGTTCAGGTATCTCAGGGGCAGGACTACAACTAGGGGTTACCGATGTATTGGGTCTTGATGCGCTTTACGTGAGCTACTCTCATACTGAAGCTGAAATCTTACTCGACGAAGATAAGCTCACGACTTATCGAGTTGGTGGTCAGTACCAGCTCGTTGATAAACCGATGAAGATGGCATTGCAACTTGAAGCCGGGATGGTTCAATACGAAGGTCATCGAGAGTATGTTTGGTCAGATCAATCCAAAAGCGCCGAAGGAAAAGGCGCGAGCATTTCAGGCGCTTGGGTTGTTTTTGTCAACGATAATGTAGGCTTTCGCGTGGGGGCTGATATCAACTATATAGACCAGAAGAACACCTTATTCGGCACTAACTGGTCAGCCATGTTTTCAAGCGGCGTCGTACTTCACTTTTAGCGCAACGCATCATCAATACTTTGTTCGCCCAAGTGGCGAACATCTTTGCCTTTGACAAAGTAGATGATGTACTCACAAATGTTTTGACAGCGATCGCCAACGCGCTCAATCGCACGCGCAGACCACATGACCTGCAAGATATTCGGAATATTCTTCGGGTCTTCCATCATGTAGGTCATTAGCTGGCGAATGACCGCTTCATATTCCGCGTCTATTTTATCATCAAGCTTATACACTTCAGCGGCGGCATCGACGTCCATTCGCGCAAAGGCATCCAGTACTTGGTGTAACATGGCAATGGCTTGGCGACACAAAGGTTCAAGCGACACTTGAAACTGTCGCTCTTTAGAAGATGGGCTTTCTATCGCAACGTAGGCGATTTTCGTCGCAACATCCCCAATACGTTCAAGGTCAGTGATGGTTTTGATGATCGCCATAATGAGGCGCAAATCTTTGGCAGTAGGTTGACGCTTGGCAATAATCCGAGTGCAGGCTTCATCAATCGACACTTCCATCGCGTTCACTTTATGATCATCACGGACCACTTTGCGCGCTAACTCAATGTCTTCTTTGTGCAGAGCTTGCATCGCAAATGACAATTGCTGCTCTACCAATCCGCCCATAGTAAGAACATGGGTTCGAATGGATTCGAGTTCGACATTAAATTGACCTGAAATATGGCGCCCAAAGTTCATTAATTATCCTTAAACCCTATAAGTGTATTAACCGTATCTACCTGTAATATAGTCTTCGGTCTGCTTTTTCAATGGAGAGGTAAAAATAGAGTCAGTATCTGAGTACTCTATCAACTTACCCATGTGGATGAACGCCGTATGGTCGCTCACACGAGCCGCTTGCTGCATGTTGTGCGTGACTATCACAACCGTGTACTTGGTTTTTAAATCGTTGATCAGCTCTTCGATGGTTAGCGTCGAAATTGGGTCCAAGGCGGATGTTGGCTCATCCAATAATAAAACCTCGGGCTCAATGGCGATCGCTCTTGCAATTACCAAACGCTGCTGCTGACCGCCAGACAAACCAAACGCATTTTCGTGTAATCGATCTTTAACCTCATCCCACAAAGCGGCGGATCGGAGCGAACGCTCTACTGCATCATCCAAGACTCGGCTATTTTTAATGCCTTGAAGGCGCAAGCCATAAACAACATTTTCATAGATCGATTTCGGGAATGGATTCGGCCTTTGAAACACCATACCCACTCGGCGACGCAAGGTGGCGACATCAACGTCATTGTCATAGACATTTTTATTGTGCAGTTTTACTTTGCCAGATACCTGACACCCTTCCACCAAGTCGTTCATGCGATTAATGCAGCGAAGCAGCGTCGACTTACCACAACCTGACGGGCCGATAAACGCAGTCACCTGACCTTTAGGGATTCGCATCGAAATATCGGTGAGCGCCTGAGCGTTTTGATAGAACAAGTTAAGCCCCTCGATCGAAATCGAGGTCTGCTCATCGCTCAAATTATTTACATCTAATGGCGGCTGATAGCCCAATGTTTGATCGACTGAAAACATGCTCTAATCTTGTCCTAATGTGCGGTATTTTTCACGCAAGTTATTACGAATACTGATTGCCGTTAAGTTAAGTCCGATGATGACCGTCACGAGCAAGAAAGAGGTCGCATAAACCAACGGTCTTGCTGCCTCAATATTGGTGGTTTGAAAGCCAACATCGTAGATATGAAAGCCTAGGTGCATAAACTTTCTTTCTAAGTGTAGAAACGGAAACTGGCTATCAACAGGCAATGTCGATGCCAATTTAACCACTCCAACGAGCATCAATGGCGCCACTTCGCCCGCTGCGCGAGCAACCGCAAGAATAAGTCCGGTGATAATTGCTGGGCTTGCCATAGGCAGAACGATACGCCACATGGTTTCAAATTGCGTCGCACCCAACGCCAGTGAACCATGTCGAACGGAACTCGGAATTCGAGTTAACCCTTCCTCGGTCGCGACAATCACGACCGGGAGTGTCAACACCGCAAGTGTCAACGCCGACCACAACAGACCCGGAGTACCAAAGGTCGGCGATGGTAACCGCTCGGTGTAAAACAACGCATCAATTGAGCCACCTAAGGTGTAGACAAAAAAGCCCAAACCAAACACACCGTATACAATCGATGGGACACCTGCAAGGTTAATCACTGCCACACGGATGATTCGCGTAAACGCGTTGTTCTTCGCGTACTCATGAAGATACACCGCCGCAATAACCCCTAATGGCATCACAACAATCGACATGATCAGTACCATCAACACCGTACCAAACATTGCAGGGAAAACCCCGCCTTCAGAGTTGGATTCACGAGGGTCGCTAGACAAGAACTTCCACGCTTGCTGCGCCCAATGGCCAATTTTATCCAGCATCGACATCTGATTCGGGTACCAAATATCGAGAATATCGCTCAAAGGAATTCGGTATTGATCGCCATGCATATCTTCAATCACCAGCCCTTGCTCGAGCAGTTGCGATCTCAATCGATCTAACTCAGCTTCCATATCAACAAGTTGCTGGCTGATGATACGGGTCTGTGTGTCGTAGCGGGTGATAAAGGCTTGGTCGAGTTTTCCATTCAACTCTCGTCGACGTTTCTCCAAGCGCAATTGCTCAGCTTGACCACTCAAGACACGAATTTGCTTGGTGACCAATCGTTCAATGTCGTCACGCAGTTCACTTGCAAAAGCCAAACCACGAGTAATATGGGTTAAGTGATCGTCGGAAACCTCTTCACCATGATAATAGCCACGAGGAATACCAAAGAAGTCGCCCCCACGCGTTCGCTCTACCACAGCCCAGCCTTGCGGTCGCGTTGCTTCGAGCAAGTCTAATTCCAATAGTGAAATAAAATCCGCAGGGTAGATATCTCGGTTGGCCACCTTGATACTGAGCCGTTTGACCTGCCCTTTTTCTTCTACCGTCGCTGGCAGAATAATGTCCATCTCTCGCAAGTGGCTTATAGGTACATACTCTTCTGCGTAGAGTTGACCCACTAGACTATCCCCTTGCTGGGTTTGCCATTGATAAAGTGGCGCTGGCCAAAAGTAAGAGAGCCCCTTCCAGCCAATCAGCAATAACAGCCCCAACACAGACAACAAGCTGATGCTCACCGCACCGCCTGTTAACCATATCCAAGGTGAACCCGATTTTAGCCACTTAAACACAAATAACGCTTCCCACAAAAATTCGATTACAACGCACGGTATTTCTCTCTCAATCGTTGTCTTACCCACTCAGCGATTGAGTTCACTGCAAAGGTGAAAATCAGCAAAATTAACGCAGCCAAAAATAGAATTCGATAATGGGAGCTTCCAACCTCAGACTCAGGCATTTCTACCGCGATAGTCGCAGACAAGGTACGCATCCCTTCAAGAATATTCCAATCCATAATTGGTGTGTTACCTGTCGCCATCAGGACAATCATGGTCTCGCCCACCGCACGTCCGAGTCCCATCATAATGGCTGAAAAAATTCCCGGACTGGCAGTAAGTAAAACAACGTGAATGAGGGTCTGCCAAGGCGTCGCTCCCAATGCGAGGGAGCCATCCGACAAATGCTTTGGCACAGAGAAAATGGCATCTTCGGCGATGGTAAAAATCGTGGGAATCACAGCAAAACCCATCGCAAAGCCAACCACCAAAGCGTTGCGCTGATCAAAGTCAATGCCATGCTCTGCAAGATAGACTCGCACATCGCCTGCGAAAAGCCACTGCTCGATGTTGGCACTTTGAGAAAGAATGACGACAGCCAACACGACGATCACTGGCATCAGGATCATGGCATGCAACCCATTGGGAAAACGTCCTACCCAAGCGCGTGGCAACTTGTGCCAAATCGCACCAACAATAACGGTCGACAGCGGTAAGAACAGCATTAAAGCAATAACTGCGGCGAGATTGCGCTCAACGATGGGCGCAAACCAAAGCCCCGCTAAGAAGCCGATGATCACCGTCGGCAGTGCCTCCATGAGTTCAATCGAAGGTTTTACGACGCGGCGCATTTTCGGCGTCATAAAGTAGGCGGTGTAAATGGCGCCAAATACTGCAATGGGCACAGCAAACAGCATCGCAAACGCCGCTGCTTTCAAGGTACCAAACGCTATCGGAACCAAGCTGAACTTAGCTTCGAACTCATCGTTCGCGGAAGTGGTTTGCCATACATACTGTGGCTCAGGGTAGCTTTCATACCAGACTTTCTGCCAAAGCGACGAAACTGAAATTTCAGGAAACGGATTATCAATGCCCGCTAACGAAATGGTCGAGCCTGTAATCGCAACCAGATACTTTTCATTGCTCGACATCGCCGCGAGATCGGGCGCTTTATCGTAAGCACGGTTGAACATCACCAGTTTTTCGCTCGTGGTATAATGGCTTTGCACCGTGCCGTTGATGTAGAAACTGTAAAAACCTTTGCGATACGTATCGGGCAGGAGAAATTGCAGCTCAGATGCCAACTTAAATTCGCGGATATGGGTTAAGTTTCGCTGGCCATCTTCGAGCACATCAAACCATTGCGAGACCAGCCCATCAGCATGACTGACCAACAAAGAATACGCTCCGCTGAGTAGTTTAATGTCGGTCACCGCGTGCTTTTCTTGACCGAGGCTTAAGTCTACGACCTCACGAGTAATAAACTCAGATTCTGTCTTTTTCGCGACCACCAGCTCAGAGCCGCTACGCAGATACAGGGTCGAGCCATCGGGAGTCAATAAAATTTGGTCTAAGTTAGGAAAGGGGACATTGAAACGATAGCGCTGCTCCTGACCTTGTGAGTTGAGCCACTGCACTACCACCGACTCGTCCGCAAAAAAGCCAGCCAAGGTCGGAGAAGTGTCAACAGAAAAACTCAAAGCGGTCAGTGGCGAGGATTCATTGAAGCGTAAAGCCGTCTTAAACGTTTCAACTCTCGGCTTAAAAACACGCGCTTGCCCTTCTAGAGTGCTGTTCATTTCTGGACGAAAGACTCGAACTTCTCCGGCTTCATTGGCAAAGGCAAACCAGCCTTGAGACGCCACCGACTGAGCAAACAATGGAAAGCCTGAAGCGACACTCTGACGAAATTCCGGCGAGTCGGATTGGGTATCTAATCGCCAAAAGTCCACATTGCCGTCCTGCGACACCACAAACGCATGCTCGCCATAATCGTCCACGCCCAGCGCGAGTGATTGAGTGTGGTGAATGTTTTTGTGGGCGATATTTGGGGAAAATTGGGCATCAGCAAACAGAGGCAAGACCATCATCGCCAGATAGACGAAGATCAAAACGAGAGCCGCCAAAACGCCGACTCCTCCGGTCGATACTGCAAGCCGAACAAAACGATCTTTGATTAGTCGCTTACGATCACGTTCTCGCAATGAAAATTCGGCTTTAGCCATTTGTCCCACTTAACTAGATTTGCCCAGACGTATAATATTTAATTTAGGTGACAATTATATTACAGATCGCATTAAACTGCTGAAAACAATGCAATAAAAAATTGCAATAAAAATGTCACACAAAGATCTTAATTTGCTTACGCTTAAAGGGGATCGCCCCCCTCACTCTCTTCGTCAGTCAGGTTAAAAAGGTACGTTCATGAGCGCAGAAAAACTCTACATCGAAAAGGAATTGAGCTGGTTATCATTCAATGAGCGAGTCCTCCAAGAAGCGGCAGACAAAGACGTACCCTTGATTGAGAGAATTCGTTTTTTAGGCATATTCTCCAATAACTTAGATGAGTTCTATAAAGTCAGATTCGCCGACGTTAAACGCCGAATTTTGATTAACCAAGAACGTGGCGGCAATGATAATTCCAAACACCTGCTGACGAAAATGCAGACCAAAGCGCTGCGACTCAACGAACGTTTTGATGAACTCTACGCAGACTTGATCAGAGAGATGGCGAGACGTCGAATCTTTCTCGTAAACGAGACGCAGCTGGATGAAGTGCAACAAAAGTGGGTCAAAAAATATTTCAGTAATGAGGTGCTTCCGCATATCACCCCACTGTTACTCCGTGAAGATATCGATGTGCTGCAATTCCTCAAAGATGAATACGCCTACATCGCTGTCGATTTACATAAGGAAGAACAGAGCGATTACGCGCTTATTGAAATCCCCACCGATCACCTTCCGCGCTTTGTTATGGTGCCAGAACAAAAAGGCAAGCGACGCAAAACCATCATCTTACTCGACAACATTATTCGTTACTGTTTAGACGAACTGTTTAGTGGCTTCTTCGATTACGACGAACTCAATGGCTACGCAGTGAAAATGACTCGCGACGCCGAATACGACCTGAGCCATGAAGTGGAACACAGTCTGCTTGAACAAATGTCTGAGGGATTAAGTCAGCGCCTAACCGCGATGCCAGTGCGTTTCGTTTATGAACGTGATATGCCAAGCGAAATGCTCGATTTCTTATGTGACAAATTGCAAATCTCCAACTACGACAGCTTGATCCCGGGCAGTCGCTATCACAACTTTAAAGATTTCATCGGTTTCCCTAACGTTGGACGTGACTATCTCGAAAACAGACCACTGCCACCGATGAAATGCGCCGACTTCGACGGCTATGCCAACAAGTTCGATGCGATTAAAAATCAAGATATCCTGCTCTATTACCCGTACCACACCTTTGAACATATCTCAGAATTGGTGCGCCAAGCTTCATTCGACCCTAAGGTTCTGAGCATCAAAATCAACATTTATCGTGTCGCAAAACACTCTCGTTTGATGAACTCGCTCATCGATGCGGTTCACAACGGTAAACAGGTCACCGTGGTAGTTGAGCTGCAAGCGCGTTTCGACGAGGAAGCCAACATCGAGTGGGCGCGAATCCTCACAGACGCGGGTGTGCACGTCATTTTCGGCGCCCCCGGTTTAAAGATTCACTCAAAACTTCTTCTTATCAGCCGTCGTGAAGAAGACGCGATCGTGCGCTACGCGCACATTGGTACAGGTAACTTCCACGAAAAAACTGCCCGCATCTACACTGACTTTGCTCTGCTGACAGCAGATCCAGAGATAACCAATGAAGTACGTAATGTCTTTGGTTACATTGAGAACCCATACCGCCCCGTAAGGTTTGAACACCTGATTGTGTCACCACGCAACTCGCGCAAGCAGTTATATCGTCTTATTGATGCAGAGATTGCAAACGCGAAAATCGGCAAACCGGCGTCAATCACCTTAAAAGTGAACAACTTGGTGGATAAGGGGCTTATCAACAAACTCTACGGCGCGAGCGCTTCTGGAGTTGAAGTGAATATGATCATTCGCGGAATGTGTTCTCTGGTTCCGGGCGTCGAAGGGATCAGTGACAATATCAAAATCATCAGTATCGTTGACCGCTTCTTAGAGCATCCTAGAGTGCTCGTCACACACAACGCTGGTGACCCGCAGGTTTACATCTCTTCTGCCGACTGGATGACTCGCAACATCGATCACCGTATTGAAGTGACCGCACCAGTTCGTGACCCACGTCTTAAACAACGCATTATTGATATCATTAACATTCACTTTACCGATACAGTAAAGGCGCGTTGGATAGACAAAGAAATGAGCAATACCTATGTTCCGCGTGGAAATCGCAAGAAACTTCGCTCACAAATTGCCATTTACGACTATCTTAAACAAGTAGAGAAACAAACGAAAAATCAAAAACGTAAACAGCAGTCGGAGAGTTATGACTCAAGCACAGGAAATTCGTGATGTTGCTGCGATAGACCTTGGTTCCAACAGTTTCCATATGGTGGTAGCTCGTGTCGTCGACCAAGATTTGCAACTCGTTAGCCGCCACAAACAGCGTGTTCACCTCGCTTCAGGCCTTGATGCACAAAAAAATCTAGACAATACCGCCATTGAACGTGGGCTTGAATGCTTAGCCATGTTTGCTGAACGCCTGCAAGGGTTTGACGTCGAAAACGTCCGCATAGCCGCCACCCATACATTGCGCCAAGCAAACAACGCGCACATTTTCCTCCAACGAGCGAAAGAGGTATTACCTTTCCCCATCGAAGTGATCCCCGGTGTCGAAGAAGCCCGTCTGATCTATTTAGGTGTCGCGCATACCCAACCAGAATCCGACTCCAAACTGGTCGTTGATATCGGCGGTGGCAGTACGGAGATGATCATAGGTAAAGGGTTCGAGCCAGAGCTTATCAACAGCAAACAGATGGGCTGCGTGAGCTACACCAACCGTTATTTCGCAAACGGCAAACTGTCCAAAAAGAACTTTGCGCAGGCCACCCTTGCCGCCGAGCAGCGTCTTGAATCCATTGCATCACGCTACCGTAAAAAAGGTTGGGACATCGCTTTTGGTTCTTCTGGAACTATCAAAGCCATCCGTGAAGTGTTGATTGGCATGGGCCATGACGATGGCATTGTCACCAGCAAACGCCTAGACAAACTGATTGAAAAGTTGTGTGAATGGCAAACCATTGATGAGCTCGAACTTGATGGTTTAACAGCGGAAAGAAAACCGGTTTT
Organism: Vibrio sp. MarTm2; assembly: GCF_027587055.1. Taxonomy (NCBI): domain Bacteria; kingdom Pseudomonadati; phylum Pseudomonadota; class Gammaproteobacteria; order Vibrionales; family Vibrionaceae; genus Vibrio; species Vibrio sp. MarTm2. Next base: position 108,520 of record NZ_JAPPTK010000009.1, read on the forward strand.
TGCCGCTGGCGTTGCCATTTTGTCTGCCATATTCAAAGCGCTCAAGATTTCAGAAATGCACTTTTCTCAAGGCGCATTGAGAGAGGGCTTACTGTTTGAGATGGAAGACAACTTCAAGCGTTCGGATATTCGTATGCGAACCACCGAAAATCTGGCCAGTAAGCATCTAGTGGATTTAGAGCATGCTGCGCGCGTCAAAGGACAAGCGCAAGAGTTTCTGCAACAAGTCCACCGAGTCTTGGGTATTAGACGCAGCTCTGAGCTGTTTGACTTGCTTGACTGGGGAGCATTACTGCACGAAGTCGGCTTAAGTATCAGCTTGCAAGCGTTTCACCGTCATTCCGCGTATATTTTGCGCCATACCTACATGCCCGGCTTCAACCAAGAGCAGCAACGCGTGTTGGCGATGTTAGTACGATTCCAACGTAAAGCCCTTAAACTTCACGAGATGGAAGAGTTCTCTCTATTCAAGAAGAAAGATGTTATCGGCTTAATCCGCGTCTTGCGACTGGCGATTTTGGTCCACGGTCAGCGCAATGACGACCCACTTCCGGAGCTTGAGTTGTCGATTGAAGGAGATACTTGGACACTCACCTCAAAAGACGAGCAGTGGCTGCAAAACAACCTTCTGCTTCACGCTGACCTGATGACAGAACAGCAGCAGTGGGAAAGTGCTGGGTGGGCGTTAAACTTTTAAACCTAAGTGACCGCTAACTGATCGGTTAGCGGTCGCGCTTAATACCTACTTTCTTGAGCTCTTGCTCCGCTAATTCTGCGGAAATAGGGATGTAGCCATCCTTCTTCACCAACGCTTGACCCTGCACCGAGAAAATGAAACGAATGAACTCTCGCTCGATGGGCGAAAGTGGTTTAGAGGGATGTTTATTGACGTAAACATAAAGGTAACGTGAAAGTGGGTACTTACCTGAAAGAATATTCTCTTGGCTTGCTTTGATGTAGTCGGTGCCATTTTTGGCTACTGGCAGCAACTTTACTCCCGACACCTGATAGCCGACCCCAGAATAGCCAATGGTGTTGATAGCAGAAGCAACCGACTGCACCACAGAAGCCGATCCAGGCTGCTCATTGACGCTGTTCTTAAAGTCACCACCACACAAAGCATTGTTCTTAAAGTAACCATACGTTCCTGATACGGAATTACGGCCAAACAACTGAATGCTACGCTTTGCCCATTGATAATCTAAACCCAGCTCTGACCACGTCTCGACAGGCGCATTAGCACCGCAACGCAGCGTGGCAGAGAAAATACTATCGAGCTGAGAGAAGTTCAGCCCTTTGATCGGGTTGTCTCGATGAACAAAAATGCCGATCGCATCGATCGCGACGCGTAACTCTGTCGGCTTATAACCATGCGCTCGCTCGAACGCTTCGATTTCTCGATTTCGCATTGGGCGACTCATCGGGCCAAATTGCGCCGTACGTTCGGTCAAGGCTGGCGGTGCCGTCGAAGAGCCGGACGCTTGAACCTGACCATAAACGCTCGGATACTGTTGCTTAAATTCTTCAACCCAAAGCGTTGTCATGCCTGCTAACGTGTCGGACCCTACACTGGTCAAAGTGCCTGTGACGCCCGGCACTTTTGTGTACTCAGACAATTGAGCTGCATGAGCAGAAAGAGCCAAAACAGAAAATAGAATTGTAGTAAGCACTAACTTCATTAACTCACCACCAAACGTTGTGGCAAGATAAACGAGAACTTACTCCCCACTCCGACTTCACTCTGAATTTCTAAATGAGAATCGTGGTGGGTCAACGCATGCTTCACAATGGCTAAGCCAAGACCACTACCACCAGTATCGCGAGAACGTGCTTTATCAACTCGGTAGAAGCGCTCTGTTAAGCGATGCAAGTGTTGGGGCTCTATACCATCACCTTTGTCTTCCACTTCTAAATGCGCACCTTGGGGTGTTTGATACCAGCGAACATAAACCTCAGCGCCTGCGGGCGTATACTTCACGGCATTATAGACAAGGTTGGAAATCGCACTGCGCAGTTGGTCCTCATCGGCAAACACTCGCAATCCAGTATCTACTTCAAATCGGAGTTGGTGTCCCTGTTCGCCACTAAGGCTCGCGGCCTCTTTCTCAAGTACATCGAGCATTGCAGGCACATTCACGACTTCATCGAGTTCGTGCATCGGCGCCGCTTCAATCTTGGACAAGGTCAGCAGTTGGTTCACCAAACTGTTCATTCGGTTGAGCTGCTCCGTCATCACTCCGTGAGCTTTCGGCCACATAGGCCCAACGACCATATCTGGGTCTTCCGTCATCTCGAGATAACCTTGCAGTACCGTCATTGGTGTGCGCAGTTCATGGGAGACATTGGCAAAGAAGTTACGACGCATACCCTCAAGTTGCTTAAGCTGAGTCACATCACGTACCACCATCAGGTGCTCGCCTTCTGTGTAAGGCACAATACGCAACTCGAGCATACGCTCAACATTGAGTGGCGAACGCATTTCGAGTGGCTCGGCAAAATTCTGTTTATTGAGGTACTTAATAAAGTCTGGCGTGCGGATCAAATTTGAGATGGGCTGCCCCGTATCATCGGGCCATTTAAAGCCTAAGAGATGCTGTGCGAGCTTATTGCACCACACAATGTTGCCTTCGCTACGAAAAACCACGACCGCATCGGGCAGAGATTCAGCACCGTTGCGAAAACGGCGAATAAGATTGGTCAGCTCTTTGCGCTTTTTGCGTTGGCGCTGCTGTAAGCGGTAGATGCCATTAAAAAGCGACTCCCAGTTTCCAGACCCTGAAGGTGGCGTTAGGCGCTTTTCATCCCACAACCAAGCGGACAAGCGCATTTGATTATGTAAGTGCCATCCAAGCTGCAATACCGTTGCTGCCAACAGTAACCAAGGCATGTAACCAAAAATCCAGCCCACGATAACCCAAGGGGCGTAAAAAAAAGCCAGCTCCCAGGCTAGCTTCTTCCAAGTTAACCGCTCTACCACCTAATACTCCGTGTTTCGAATTCGTCTCTCAATTATGCTTTGGTCGAGAAACGGTAGCCTGCACCGCGCACTGTTTGGATCAGCTTATCATGACCGGCGGCTTCTAAGGCTTTACGTAAACGACGAATGTGAACATCAACAGTACGATCTTCGACATACACGTTGGTGCCCCATACGTTGTTAAGCAATTGCTCACGACTGTACACGCGCTCTTGGTGCGTCATAAAGAAGTGCAACATTTTAAATTCAGTCGGTCCCATATCGAGCGCTTCATCGTTTGCGGTCACTCGGTGCGAAACGGGGTCTAACTTAAGACCTTGGACATCAATCACATCTTCAAGTGCCGTTGGTGTTACACGACGAATCACCGCTTTAAGACGAGCCACTAACTCTTTCGGAGAGAATGGCTTAGTGATGTAATCATCCGCACCCACTTCCAAGCCACGAACTTTATCTTCCTCTTCGCCGCGTGCAGTCAACATCACGACAGGGATATTACGCGTCAGCTCTTCACGCTTCATGTGCTTAATGAAGTTGATACCACTGCCACCAGGTAGCATCCAATCTAGCAGTACTAGATCTGGGAAGGGTTCAGCCAATTTAGTTACCGCAGAGTCGTAATCTTCCGCTTCTACTGCTTGGTAACCTTTTTGCTCAAGAACAAAGCATAGCATTTCGCGAATTGGCGCTTCGTCTTCAACAACCAGAATCCTTCTAGACATAATTGAATAACCTTTGTTTTAGTTGAATTTAATCGGGCATTAACCCTTTGCAACGATAAGCATTATTACTAGCAATTATGACACTTTTGTGACCTTTGAAAACAAATTTTCATATAACTTTCATCCCACTATTGTGTGTTTGCAGTAAGACAAACTCGACAAAAGTCTTTATGATTAGCTGCAATTTTAAAGGTATAGAGAAAGAGTATGTGGTTTAAAAACTGTCTGGTATATCGTTTTAACCGTGAAATCGAATTCAATGCAGATCAACTAGAAAAGCAGTTAGCTGAGTTTCGTTTTACCCCATGTGGCAGCCAAGATAAGCAAAAATTTGGCTGGGTTACAGCGATGGGTAAACATGGCGACATGATGACTCACGTCTCTGAAAACCGCATTCTTGTGTGTGCCAAAAAAGAAGAAAAAATGCTGCCTGCGTCAGTAATCAAAGATTCATTGAACGCAAAAATTGAAGCGATGGAAGCACAAGAAGGTCGCCCTCTTAAAAAGAAAGAGAAAGACAATCTAAAAGACGATATCGTGATGGATCTTCTGCCACGTGCATTTAGCCGCAGCAGCCATACATATGTGCTCATCCTGCCAAAAGAAGGCTTTATTCTGGTTGATGCAAGCAGCTCGAAGAAAGCTGAAGATGTACTAGCTCTGCTGCGCAAAACCATGGGTAGCCTACCTGTTGTGCCTGCAATCCCTGAAAAGCCGATTGAAAACACGCTGACAGAGTGGGTGAAAACGGGTGAAACTCCCGTTGGCATCCAAATGCTTGATGAAGCTGAACTTAAGTCAGTACTCGAAGAAGGCGGCGTGATCCGTTGTAAGAAACAAGAACTGACCGCCGATGAAATTCGCAGCCATATTGAAGCTGACAAGATGGTGACTAAACTCGCCGTTTGGTGGCAAGAGCGTATCGAGTTTATTCTGGCAGAAGATGGCAGTATCAAACGCCTGAAATTCTCAGATGAACTGAAAGATCAAAACGATGATATTCCTCGTGAAGATCAAGCGGCTCGTTTCGATGCCGATTTTTCTCTAATGTGCGGTGAGTTCAGTGCCTTCTTACCAAACTTGTACGAGTGCTTAGGCGGTTTGCCTCACCCTAACGCTTAACTTCTCTTTAAGGTGCTCGACCCGTCGGGCACCTGCTTGCCAATTCCCTCACCATAGTCATGGACTTTTTCCTAGTCACAAGTCACATTTTGGCGTAAAATTTGCGCCCCCGATCCCATCTGGTGGGTTCGGCCTGACTTGAGATCAGATTAAGAGAATTACACATGACTGAGAAAGCATTCGTACCTGAGCTACTGTCACCTGCAGGTAGCCTTAAAAACATGCGTTACGCATTTGCCTACGGCGCAGACGCGGTATACGCTGGCCAACCTCGTTACAGCCTTCGCGTACGTAACAACGAGTTCAACCACGAGAACCTAAAAATCGGTATCGATGAAGCTCATGCCCAAGGCAAAAAGCTTTACGTGGTATGTAACATCCAACCGCACAACTCCAAGCTAAAAACCTTTATCCGCGACCTTAAACCAGTTGTTGAGATGGGCCCTGACGCCCTAATCATGTCTGACCCAGGTCTTATCATGATGGTTCGCGAAGCCTTCCCTGAAATGCCGATCCACCTGTCAGTTCAAGCGAACGCAGTAAACTGGGCAACAGTGAAGTTCTGGGCGGCAAACGGCGTTGAGCGTGTGATTGTTTCTCGTGAGCTTTCTCTAGAAGAGATCGAAGAGATTCGTGAGCACTGTCCTGAGACTGAACTGGAGGTGTTCGTTCACGGCGCTCTATGTATGGCTTACTCTGGCCGCTGCCTACTGTCTGGTTACATCAACAAACGTGACCCTAACCAAGGTACATGTACTAACGCATGTCGTTGGGAATACAAAGTTGAAGAAGGCAAAGAAAACGACACTGGCGACATCGTAGAGAAGTTTGACCCAACCCAAGCTCAAGCGGTTGAAGTTCAAGACGAGCGTCCTGAAACGACTATCGGTCGTGGCAAACCTACTGATGAAGTGGTTCTGCTTTCGGAAGCGCACCGTCCAGAAGAGAAGATGGCCGCTTACGAAGACGAGCACGGCACTTATATCATGAACTCAAAAGACCTACGTGCAGTTCAGCATGTTGAGCGTCTGACTAAGATGGGTGTTCACTCTCTGAAGATCGAAGGTCGTACTAAATCATTCTACTACTGCGCTCGTACTGCTCAGGTTTACCGTAAAGCGATTGATGACGCAGTTGCAGGCAAACCATTTGATGAGAGCCTAATGGGTACACTAGAGAGCCTAGCGCACCGTGGTTACACGGAAGGTTTCCTACGTCGTCACACGCACGATGCGTACCAAAACTACGACTACGGCTACTCTGTATCTGACGCTCAGCAATTTGTAGGTGAGTTCACTGGCAAACGCCGTGGTGACCTTGCTGAAGTTGAAGTGAAGAACAAATTCGTTGTCGGTGACAGCCTTGAGCTGATGACACCAAAAGGCAATGTAATCTTCACGCTTGAAGCAATGGAAAACCGCAAGTCAGAAGTTATCGACGACGCAAAAGGAAACGGCCACTTCGTATTCATTCCAGTTCCACAAGACATGGACCTAGAATACGGCCTATTAATGCGTAACTTAAATGCAGGTCAGGATACCCGTAACCCAACAGGTAAATAAGCATGGCTTTACTGATCACTGACAAGTGCATTAACTGCGATATGTGTGACCCAGAGTGCCCAAACGGCGCGATTACTATGGGTGACACTATCTTTGAGATCGACCCCGATCTCTGCACTGAGTGTAAAGGTCACTACGAGAAGCCAACGTGTCAGTCGGTGTGTCCAATTACTAAATGTATCATCACCGATCCAGACCATGTTGAGACTGAAGAAGAACTGCTCGAAAAGTTCGTTATTATTCAGGGCTTAGCTTAATAAATAAAACGCCGCTCATCCTCGAGCGGCGTTTTCGTATCTGATGTTTTACTTGTAGCTCAACTCCGTCGCTTTACCCTTAAAGATTCGATACACCGCGAAGGTATAAAGCAAGATCATCGGCATCACGATCATTACCCCATAACCGACAATCATTAAAGTTGCAGGAGAAGACGCCGCCTCTTTTGCTGACATGGTGCCCGGTACCACCTCAGGGAAAAAACTGTACGCTAAGCCAAGGAAGCTGAGCGCAAAAATCAGAGTAACGCCAAAGAATGGCCAGCGGACACCGAGGTCATTGACCATAGGGACTTGACGCAAATAACGGTCGACTAGAAATATCGTCGCCAGCACCACAAGTGGTACAGGGGTTAATAGCAAGATTTCTGGGAAGCTGAACCAGCGAAGAGCAACCTGCTCGTTGACGATAGGGTTAATCACACTCACAGCCAGAATGCCCAAAGCAGCAAGCCAACCCGCACGCCTTGACCATCGCGCTGAACGGACCTGTAAATCCCCTTCCGTTTTGAGTACCAGCCAAGCACCACCAATGTAGACATACGCAGCAGCAACACATAAAGCACTTAACCAAGCAAAACCAAACGCCTCACTGCTGTGCTCAAAGCCCATGATGTATCGGCCAACCATGTAACCTTGAGTCAGCGCGGTCACCAAGGATCCAATCCTAAAACACCAATCCCAGCGCGGTTTGTGGTCAGCGTTTGCTTTGGCTCGGAAATCAAACGCAACCCCACGCATGATCAGCGCAATCAGCATAATCGCCGTTGGCAAATAAAGCTCGGTAAGGATCAAACTGTGTGCGGTAGGAAAAGCGATTAACAAAATACCCACTGCGAGTACCAACCAGGTTTCATTGGCATCCCAAAATGGTCCGATCGAGGCAATCATCCTATCGCGTTGAACTTCATTATCACTAGGCAACAAGATCCCCACGCCCAAATCGTAGCCGTCAAGTACTGCATACATAAAGACCGAAAAGCCAAGCAGCAAAAGATAAATTTCTGGTAAATAGTCGAGCATGATTAGGCCTCTTGTTGCTCTAGAGTAACTTGATGCGCTACCACGTCTTTACGTGCCAAATAGAACAGTGTGTGAATGTACGCCACCAGCAAAATCGCATAGATCACTAAATACATAACCAGCGAAATCATGACTTGGCTGCTCGCAACTGGGGTCACGGCTTCAGAGGTTCTCAGAACTCCACTCACAAGCCACGGCTGCCTACCTATCTCTGTCACGTACCATCCCGCCAATGTTGCTACCCAGCCGGAAAACGTCATCGCCAACACGGTATAAAGATATGGCTTCGGCAGTGCTTTTTTGCGAGCCAACCTAACCGCCCCAAACCAACTGACTAGTAACATCAACACACCGACCCCAACCATGACTCTGAAACCAAAGAAAAGCGGCTTAACCGGAGGGTGATCCGGCGCAAACTCATTTAACCCCGCAATCTCCCCGTTAAGGTCATGCGTCAATATCAGACTCGCGAGCTTAGGAATACCAACAGCAAAATCGTTGCTTCGCGTCTCTTCGTTCGGCATTGCAAACAACAGCAAAGGTGCTCCTTGCTCCGTTTCCCAAACCCCTTCCATCGCAGCGATTTTGGCAGGTTGATGCTCTAGGGTATTCAATCCATGCAAATCTCCAACTAATATCTGCAGCGGTATAAATCCTGCCGCCGCAAATAGAGAGACTTTCAAGCCCAATTTAGCGGCTCGATGATTCGGCTGCTTGATCACTTGATAAGCTGAGATACCGGCGATTAAGAAACTTGCCGTCAAGGCGGAGGCGAGCAAAGTATGAGCAAAGCGGTAAGGCAGCGATGGGTTGAGAATCACTTCTTTCCAACTGGTGACGTGCACGATGCCATCGACCACTTCGTAGCCACTTGGGGTATGCATCCAACTGTTGAGTACTAAGATCCAAAACGCTGACATGGTTGTCCCCACCGCAACCAACACAGTCGCAAGGGTATGAAACCAATCAGGGACGCGGCCTCGACCAAACAACATCACCCCAAGGAAAGTCGCTTCCATAAAGAATGCGGTCATCACCTCATAGCCCAATAGCGGTCCTGCGACATTGCCGACTCGTTCCATAAAACCAGGCCAATTGGTACCAAATTGAAAACTCATCGTAATGCCCGACACGACGCCCAAAGCAAATGTCAGGGCGAAAATTTTAACCCAGAAATAATAAACATCGAGCCACACAGGTGCTTGAGTGCGATTGTAGCGCCACTTAAAAAAGACCAGCATCCAAGCCAAAGCGATGGTGATGGTCGGAAAAAGAATGTGAAAGCTGATATTGGCCGCGAACTGAATCCGCGACAGCATGAGGGTATCTAACATCTCGGTTCCTCAATAACGTGTCGTGCTTAAAACGTAGTTAACTGTAATTTATTTACGAAAAAAGAGACCGTTTGGATTTATGGTCAGAGAAAATCAGGTGATCTGGTTCTCTACAGCCATGATTTATATCAACTCAAGTGATAAAAAGAGCCGCAAAAATCGTCACAAAAGACGTGAAAGCGTAGCTAAAATTAAAAAAGAGAAAAGAAATGTAACTAGATAGAGACGAAAAATCAGAGTTCGAATTATTCGTACTTAGAGTTCGGAATATATGAAATTAAATTACAAAAACAAGAGTAACTGTGTGGCTATTATGCATTTATCAACGACCATTTACAGCCAGAAGTTGTCGACACTGTTCGGGCATCACTTTTGGTGATTTCTTCTTCGCTTTTACAGAAGCAGCTTTTGGGGCTGCAGGCTTAGGCTGTGGTTTCCAACTCGCCAACTCAGCACCACAACCATCACCTTGCGGTGGCGCTGCTTGTGGCTTACAGTGACGGCTATCTTGCGGGCACTTTAACCTCACGTGCATATGGTAGTGATGACCCCACCACGGACGCACTTTGCGTAACCAAGCCCGATCACTCGCTTGTTCACTGGCACATAACTTCTCTTTAATCACAGGGTGAACAAAAATTCGCGCCACCTGTTCATCGCTTGCGGCCAGTTTAACCAGCTCAAAATGTCGCGGGTTCCAATTGTTTTTCAGCAGTTGGTATTGCTCGATGTTAACGACACTAAGCGGTTTAGGCTCTGCCAACTGAGCCTGTGACAACGGCTCATCGGCCAGTTTTAACCAAATATCAATATCTAAGCCGGTTTGATGGCTGGAATGCCCAGAAGAGAATCGCCCGCCTTGAGGCAGTGACATATCGCCAATCAAAATATGTGTAGAGAGCTGCTGCTGAGACAAGGCACCAAGACGCTGGATAAAGCCAATTGCGTCAGGGTGACCATAGTAACGAGCCCGCTGACTTCGAATCACTTGATAACCATCGCCACTTAACGGTAGAGAGGCACCACCAGCAAGACACCCATTAGCATAACTGCCGATTGACTGAGGCGCTTGTGATGAAGGCTGTGTGACTTGCTCCCAAGGGCTGGCGTGTGCTGGTGAGAATACTAAAATAAGCAACAGAGCCCAAAAGCCTTTTCGATAACCGAACGTGATTTTCATTCCCTTGAGCTCCCTTGCTTGCGCCGATTGCAACCGCTCTTATCGGCTCTAGTAGTGTGATCCGTTGTCGTAATAACCTTGTGCATTCAACGCCGTAAAGATAACCGCAACATCGACATCTTCACCGATAATCCCACGAACTTGAGAAGTAATGATCTTAGCCACGGCATCTTGCGTCTCTTGGCCGCGGTCAAACCAAAGCACTTCGACAAATGGGTATGCTGCGCTAACTTCCCCTTCATGGAAAAAGGTACTGTAGATATACTCAAAGGTAAAATCCTCTCTTGGGCAATCCATATGAGGCTGCAACCCGTCAATGAGAGATTGAGAAAGAGCTTGAACCGTTTGTGGTTCGACTGCACGAAAACGTAAATGTGGCATGACTTGCTTCCTATTTATTATTTTCAACCATCATAACAAGTTATGACTTAAAGTTTGTAGCCAATAAGAAAAGTGTGCGGCATCTAGAGAAGTTTATTTTTGCGTTTCACCGCGGAATTAAACTCAGCGAAATGAGCTCGCCATCACTCACCAACTTGGCTTTCCATAATCGGCTTTGCCAAGTTAAAACTCTTGGCTGCGCAGCTGGAAAAGCATTAATGAACTCAATGAGCGCTTTATCGGCCTCTTCAGCCCCTTTAACGATTAACTGCTGGTTCACATCAAACTGTTCCCCAGCGATATCAACGTGGATCAAGGAAAACCCATCACTACGCAGATTCAATTGAAGATCTGAGAATCGATGGTTCGAATACTCACTGAACAACTCCAGCACCCACTGCTCATGAATGCGTTCAGCTTGCCCATAGTAGTCATGGCGATAATAAGTTAACGCGTCCTGACACCAGACTTGCTCCTCACATTGCACCCAAGACGATTGCACGTCAGAGACAAACTCTTGGATAGGTGTTTTGAGCAGCAAAGTCGTCGCCGATGCGTGACATGACAGCAAACCAAGCCATAAGACGAGTATGCGCATTCTCTGCCCTCCAAAAACAACAAAGCCGCTGACAAGCAGCGGCTTTACACTCTTAATCGAGATGATTATGGCATCTCGTCGAACTCTGCGCCCTCTTTTTCTACTTGAGGAGGCATTAGGTGTTCTTTGGTAATCCCCAGTTTCAATGCTAGTGCTGATGCTACATAGATTGATGAGTAAGTACCGACCGTGATACCCAGTAGAAGTGCGGTTGCGAAGCCATGAATCATAGCCCCGCCCTGCGTAAACAGTGCAATAACTACAAACAAGGTAGTACCAGAAGTAATCAAAGTACGGCTCAATGTTTGAGTGATTGAGCTGTTCATGATGTCTGCTGGTTCGCCTTTACGCATCTTACGGAAGTTCTCACGGATACGGTCGAAGACAACGATGGTATCGTTGAGCGAGTAACCGACCACCGTCAATAACGCCGCTACGATAGTCAGGTCCACTTCAATTTGCATCAAAGAGAAGATACCAAGCGTAATGATAACGTCGTGAGCAAGCGCCAATACCGCACCCGCTGCCAAACGCCATTCGAATCGCACCGATACGTAGATCAAGATACAGATAAGCGAAACAAGGATCGCAAGACCACCCGCTTCTGTTAGCTCGTCACCCACGTTGGGGCCTACGAACTCGATTCGACGCATTTCTACGCTTTCACCTGTACCATCTTTGATAGCGTTTAGGATCTGGTTGCCCAGCGTTTCACCCGCAACATCATCACGTGGACGAAGACGCACCATCACGTCACGAGCACTACCAAAGTTCTGTACCGTTGCATCGCCAAAGCCTTTTGCATCTAGCGCGCTACGAATGTCTTCAAGGTTTGCTGGCTGCTCGAAACCCACTTCGATTAGCGTACCGCCTGTAAAATCTAGACCCCAGTTCAACCACTTGGTTGAGAGAGTAAAGATAGACGCACCAATCATTAGGATTGAAAACACAAATGCCAGCTTCGACCAACGCATAAAGTCGATCGTATTTTCTGCTTTTAGAATCTGAAACATACTAATTCCTAGCCTTAGATCGACAGTTTGTTGATTCGCTTACCACCGTATGCAAGGTTCACGATACAACGTGTACCCACAATGGCTGTAAACATAGACGTTAAGATACCGATAGATAGCGTGACCGCGAAACCTTTGATCGCGCCCGTACCCACTGCAAACAGGATGATTGCTGTGATTAGGGTCGTGATGTTCGCATCGGCAATGGTACTGAATGCGTTCGCATAGCCTTGGTGAATCGCTTGCTGAGGGCTGCGGCCATCACGAAGCTCTTCACGAATACGCTCAAAGATCAGTACGTTCGCATCGACGGCCATACCGACGGTAAGAACGATACCCGCAATACCCGGTAGCGTCATGGTTGCACCAGGAATCATCGACATCACACCAATGATCAACACTAGGTTCGCCATTAGCGCGACGTTAGCAATCAAGCCAAACTTGCGGTAGTAAACCAAGGTAAACAGCATTACCGCAACCATACCCCAAATCATCGCTTGGATACCCATATCGATGTTTTGCTGACCCATAGATGGACCAATGGTACGCTCTTCAACAATCGAGATAGGCGCAATCAGAGCACCTGCGCGAAGTAGAAGTGCTAGGTTGTGGGCTTCTGCCGCAGAATCAATACCTGTAATACGGAAGTTACGACCTAGCGCAGATTGAATCGTTGCTTGGTTGATCACTTCTTCGTGCTTGTTCAGAATCACACGGCCTTCAGGAGTTCGGCGACCGCTGTCTTTGTACTCCGCAAACACGGTTGCCATTAGCTTGCCGATGTTTTGCTTAGAGAACGCCGACATCTTGTTACCACCCTCGCTGTCTAGCGAGATGTTCACTTGAGGGCGACCATATTCATCAACACTTGAACTTGCGTCAGTAATGCTTTGACCGCCTAGAATGACACGCTTCTTAAGCACAACTGGGCGACCATCACGGTCTTGCTTGATTTCGCTGCCAGCTGGCGCGCGGCCATTAGCAGCTGCAGCAAGATCCGCTTGAGAGTCCACTTCACGGAACTCAAGCGTAGCGGTTGCACCAAGAATTTCTTTCGCACGTGCGGTGTCTTGAACACCAGGTAACTCAACTACAATTCGGCTTGCACCTTGACGCTGAACAAGAGGCTCAGCAACACCCAGCTCGTTTACACGGTTACGCAGAATAGTAATGTTCTGCTCTACCGCATAGTTGCGAATTTCAGTGAGGCGTTGCTCAGTAAAGGTTGCGGTCAATGCAAAGCGACCATTGGAATCTGAATCAACAAAGATCATATCCGGATGGTTTTTCTCAAGTAGTGCTTCGGCCTCAGCGAGTTGCTCGGCGTTGCGAAGTAAAACTTCTACGCCGTCTTTACCTGCAGGGCGAATAGCACGGTAACGAAGTTTCGCTTCACGTAACTCACTGCGGAACGCTTCCTCTTGCTGACCAACCAGTTTTTCCATTGCAGCGTCCATGTCGACTTCCATCAGGAAGTGAACACCACCACGTAGGTCAAGACCAAGCTTCATTGGATTTGCACCAATAGACTCAAGCCAGTCAGGGGTTGCAGGAGCAAGGTTCAGAGCAACAATCTTGTCTTTGCCAAGCGCTTCATTGATCACGTCACGAGCACTAATTTGTGTATCAGTGTCGTTAAAACGTACGAGAATAGATCCATTTTCTAAAGCAATGGATTTATGAGATAAGCCCTGTTTATCAAGAGCTTGTGTGACAGAATCCAGCGTTGACATATCAACAGAGGCGCCACGCGCCCCTGTAACTTGAATAGCCGGATCTTCACCGTAAATATTTGGAAGTGCGTACAAGGCCGCAACGGCGATGGTTAACACCACCATCAGATACTTCCATAATGGATAGCGGTTTAGCACAGCGGAGATCCTTTAGCTGTTTATAGAGACTTAAGCGTACCTTTTGGTAGCACTGCAGTAACGAAATCTTTCTTGATAACAACTTCGTTATTGGTGTTTAGCTCGATTGAGATGTAGTCGTTGTCTTCTGCGATTTTAGTGATTTTACCCACTAGACCACCGCTTGTTAGCACTTCATCACCTTTACCCATCGAGCTCATTAGGCTCTTGTGCTCTTTTACACGCTTAGCTTGTGGACGGTAGATCATGAAGTAGAAGATCACCGCGAACATACCTAACATGATTAGCATTTCGAAACCGCCGCCTGCTGGTGCGCCTTCTGCTGCTGCGTGAGCTTGAGAAATAAACATTAAAACATCCTCTAGTATTTTTTATTAATGTCCAAGTTGGGCTTTCGCAATTTAGTTTCAAGTCTGAGAGTGACTAATAGAGATCGCTCTCTCAAAAATAGCTTGCGTTTGCCTACTTTATTAGCAGAAGCCTCTGGCAAAATGCCAAAGGCTTTGAATCTTTATATCGTGTCAATTACTGCTCTTTCGATAGTGGCGGTACTTCACGGCCACGACGCTCGTAAAACTCTTTCACGAACTCATCGAAACGATCTTCGTCAATCGCCGTACGGATACTTTCCATTAGGCGTTGGTAGTAACGAAGGTTATGGATCGTATTTAGACGAGCACCCAAGATTTCGTTACAACGCTCTAAGTGGTGCAAGTACGACTTCGAGTAGTTTTGACAAGTGTAACAGTCACAGTGCGGATCCAAAGGGCTTGTATCCGTTTTGTGTTTCGCATTACGGATCTTGATCACACCACCAGTCACAAACAGGTGACCATTACGAGCATTACGCGTTGGCATTACACAGTCAAACATGTCGATACCACGGCGAACGCCTTCAACCAAGTCTTCAGGTTTGCCCACACCCATTAGGTAACGAGGCTTGTCTTCTGGTAGCTGAGGACATGTGTGCTCAAGGATGCGGTGCATGTCTTCTTTAGGCTCACCCACTGCAAGACCACCGACAGCGTAGCCATCAAAACCGATTTCAGTTAGGCCTTTCACAGACACATCACGCAGGTCTTCGTAAACACCACCTTGAACAATACCAAAAAGGTTGTTCGGGTTTTCTAGCTTATCGAAGTGATCACGAGAACGCTGTGCCCAACGCAGTGACATTTCCATCGACTTCTTCGCTTCATCGTGCGTCGCTGGGTATGGCGTACACTCGTCGAAGATCATTACGATATCCGAACCTAGATCTTTCTGGATTTCCATCGACTTTTCAGCGTCCATGAAGATCTTGTCACCGTTTACAGGGTTGCGGAAATGTACGCCTTCCTCGGTGATAGTGCGCATTTTACCTAGGCTGAAAACTTGGAAGCCGCCTGAATCCGTAAGAATAGGACCGTGCCAGTTCATGAAATCGTGCAGGTCGCCGTGCATTTTCATGATTTCTTGACCAGGACGCAGCCATAGGTGGAATGTGTTACCAAGCAGGATTTCAGCACCAGTGCCTTTTACTTCTTCAGGAGTCATACCTTTAACGGTACCGTAAGTACCTACTGGCATGAATGCTGGCGTTTGAACTGTGCCACGTTCGAAGGTCAGTTGACCACGACGTGCAACACCGTCTTTTTTCTTAAGATCGAATTTTAACTTCACGAAGCCTCCGGTTGTCAGAGAAACAGTCTGACGATATTTTCGGGATTATCCCATTGTAGGAGCGGTCGCCTTCCGTGCGAGATACCAACCAGCCTTCTGGTCAGCCTCCTAGCATACTGCTAGCACTCGTAAATCATAAATGGTGAAAAAGCTAACTAGCGCAAGGCTAGTCAGTTTTTTTCTTGATGAACATCGAGTCACCATAAGAGAAGAAACGGTACTTGTTCTCTACAGCGTGTTTGTATGCGTTCATCGTGTTTTCATAACCTGCGAATGCGCTGACCAACATGATCAGTGTCGATTCTGGCAGGTGGAAGTTAGTGATTAGACAATCAACTAACTGATATTCGTAACCTGGGAAGATGAAGATCTCGGTATCACCAAAGAAAGGAGCCAACTCAGTGCCCTTTTTGATGGCATCTTGCGCAGCACTTTCTAGGGAGCGTACAGACGTAGTACCCACGGCAATAATACGGCCGCCACGTGCTTTGGTTGCGTTAATTGCATCCACCACTTTTTGTGGTACTTCAACGTACTCAGCATGCATGTGGTGTTCATTGATATTGTCGACTTTCACAGGTTGGAACGTACCTGCACCCACATGCAAGGTGACGTAGGCAAACTCAACGCCTTTTGCTTTGATCTTTTCAAGCAAAGGTTCATCAAAGTGAAGACCTGCCGTTGGCGCCGCAACCGCACCCGGTTTTTCATTGTACACCGTTTGGTAGCGCTCTTTATCTGAATCTTCATCAGGGCGGTCAATATACGGAGGAAGTGGCATGTGGCCGATTTCTTCCAATACCGCCAATACATTTTGTTCTGCGTTAAACTTCAGTTCAAACAGTGCATCATGACGTGCCACCATTTCCGCTGAGTATTCATCGTTTTCACCAATGAAAATCGTCGTTCCCGGCTTTGGAGATTTAGAGCAGCGAACATGCGCGAGAATGCTTTTCTCATCCAGCACACGTTCTACAAGCACTTCCAACTTACCGCCCGACTCTTTTCGACCGAACATACGTGCAGGAATCACTCGCGTGTTGTTAAACACCACCAAGTCGCCTGGCTGGACTTGCTCTAAAACATCGGTAAATGTGCCATCAACCAGTTCGCCGGTATTGCCATCCATTTGCAATAAACGGCTCGCAGTGCGTTCTGGCTGTGGGTAACGAGCAATAAGCTCATCCGGTAAGTCAAAATGAAAATCAGATACTTGCATGTTACTAAATCTTTTGTCGTGGTTTTTCATGTGAGTCGAACTGATTCTGTCACAAACAGACGACGAGTTTTTCGCAGCCGACTAGTATATTCTGCGTGCTCGCAATATCAAGGAAAGAGATGTGAATTATTGTAATCATTTGCCCCATTTAACCCTTCATTCACCTCCCACTCTCGCCGAGTGAACTCACCATTGATTTACCGCAAAAAAGTTACGGTTATCGAGACAAAAACGCGTTCAGCTCTCAAACTCAAGTGAAGAAAATCACTATATTTAAAGAGCAAAAAAGAATAAATCAGGAGGCAGCCATGATTAAGGTAGAAGATATGATGACGCGTAACCCGCATACGCTTCTTCGCTCCCACAATCTCGCCGATGCCAAAAACATGATGGAAGCGCTCGACATCCGTCATGTTCCTATCATCGATGCGGATAGAAAGTTATTGGGCGTCGTCTCACAGCGTGATGTACTCGCCGCTCAAGAATCAAGCCTACAAAAACTCCCCGAAAGTCAGTCCTATACTCTCAATACGCCGCTTTATGAAGTGATGAAAACCAGCATTATGTCCGTCGCGCCACAAGCAGGGTTAAAAGAGAGCGCAATCTACATGCAGAAACACAAAGTGGGCTGTTTACCTGTGGTAGATAAAGGCCATTTGGTTGGCATTATTACCGACAGCGACTTTGTTTCAATCGCCATCAATTTACTTGAACTGCAAGAAGAAGCTGAACCAGAAGAAATGGAGTAGATACGAACGTCTACATAGCAATGGAAGCGCGCGATATCGCTAGCGCTTCCATCACCCTCGACCTCGTAATTTGCAATGACACCGACAAGCTATTGTCGCCGCTAGAGAATATTACTCTCACCGTCGGATATATACCGATTCCCCTCTACAAAGCCACCAGCAACAAGGCATTTTTGCCTAAAGGTCACTCCATCAGATTATTTCTCTGAAAAATATCTAATCAGCCATTATAATTTAGTTACAAAACTATAAACAAAGATACATACCCACGTCAGTACACACCAATTGAAAAAGTCAGCTTAACAGGAACATTGGTATGAGCCTTAAAAAATTATTAACCCTTGGTTTCGGGGTAATCTTAGGCCTAATTTTGGTCATCTCCGTTGTCGCTTCATTTCGATTCTATCAATCCAGTGGTGGGTTCAATACATACCGTGGACTGGCATTGACCAGTGTCTCTACGGGGCGTGTTCAAGCCAATATTCTTGAGGCGCGCCTCGCGGCCTTAAAGTACATTCAGAACCACAATCCAGAAAACATCGCTGCGCTAAATGAGCGCATCAACACCGCTATCTCTCTGATAGAAGAGGTTCTCGACTCTCATATTAATGAAGGTCACAAGTCAGAGTTTGTCTCGATTGAAAATCAGCTAAAACAGTATAAGCAAGGCTTCAACCAAGTGATAGAACTGGTCAATCAGCGCAATCAGTTGGTCAAAGAGCAGTTAGATCCAGCCGGTCTCAATATGAGAAAGTCAGTAACAAATATCATGAATCAGGCAGCCACTGAGGATGATTTAGATGTGGCAGTCAGTGCGGGGACCCTCCAGCAACATTTATTGTTGTCACGCCTGTATGCTTCTAAATTCCTGACCAGTAACGCACAAAGTGATGCGCAGCGCGCTAACGAAGAGTTTGCCAAAGTGACGCAAATCGCAGAGCAGGTTGAATCTCAGTTGATGACATCAGAGCAAATTTCCCACCTCAATGCGTTTCAAGCGGCGTTTAAACAGTACCGCGAGGCGTTCGCAAACGTGGTGACAACGATCAATTCCCGTAACCAAGTGATTTCTGGCACGCTAGACGTCATGGGCGCGTCTGCAGCAAAAAACATTGAGGAAATAAAACTAACAACGCAAGAAAGCCAAGACAGCGTTGGCCCTGAAATGGTCGAGCGCTTTTCAAATGCTCAGTGGACCATTTTTGTACTTTCTGCAATCGTGATCATTATTGCGCTGGGCATTGCCATTGCGATTTATCGTAGCGTGCTAAAAGTGGTCGGTGGCGAACCAAGTGACATTGAAAAAATTGTTGCAGACGTATCCAAGGGCGACTTATCTAACCATATCCAAACGACAGGTAACGAAACCGGGATTTACGCCAACATCTTGCAAATGCGCACTGAGCTTCGCAGAATCATTGATGGCTTCCACCAGATCTCAGACAACGTCTCATCCGCTTCAGTTGAGCTGTCGGCGGTAATGGGTGAAACGGAAAACAATGCTCGCCAAGAGCTGAGTCAAATGGAGCAAATCGCAACGGCGATCAATGAACTTTCGAGCACCGCAAGTGAAGTGAGCCAAAATGCCGCGAACGCTGAAAACGCAGCATCTGAAGCGTCTACCAATGTGCAAAATGGCGGTAACTCTCTCGACTCTTCTGACCAAATTGCAAGCAAAGTGGACAGCTCGATTGGCGAAACGTCGAAAATTGTTAACCAACTTCAAGAGTACTCTGTCGAGATTGGCACGGTCGTGGAAGTGATTAACTCTATTTCAGAGCAAACTAATTTGCTGGCATTGAACGCAGCGATCGAGGCAGCTCGTGCTGGGGAGCAAGGACGTGGATTTGCTGTTGTTGCTGATGAAGTCCGCTCTCTTGCAGCGAAAACTCAGCAATCAACCGTCGATATTCAAGAAATCATCTCGCGCTTACAGGCTCAAGCAAAAGATGCCAATCAGTTTATGCAATCTAACTTAGCGCTCGCTGAAGAGTCACGTAAATACAGTGACGAACTCAGATCGGCATTTACCTCGATTACTGAGTCGGTTGGTTTGATTTCTGATATGAACACTCAGGTTGCAACCGCATCTGAAGAGCAGTCTGGCGTGACACAAGACATTTCACAAAACGTCTCTCTTACCTTCGACCTGGTTAACCAAAACGTGTCCGGTATTGAGCAAAGTAAGAGCGCCAGTGAAGAGCTTGCCTCTTTGGCGGTTAAACAAAAAGACCTGTTAAGCTTTTTCAAACTTTAAGGCATAAAAAAAGAGCGGCCTGCGCCGCTCAAAGCATGTCAAAATTTATGCCTAAACAGAATATCTGTACCTAAAATCGAGAGAGTTAACGCCTGACTATTAACTCTCTCGAGCGGTACGAATGGCTAAGGGATTAAAATTGGTCCTCTTCGGTAGAGCCAGTTAGCGCCGTCACTGAAGAGTTACCACCTTGAATGGTGTTGGTCATCTTATCGAAGTAACCGGTACCCACTTCTTGTTGGTGCGCAACGAATGTGTAGCCTTTCTCTGCCGCTTGGAACTCAGGGCGTTGTACTTTCTCAACGTAGTGACGCATACCCTCACCTTTCGCATAGTCATGCGCAAGTTCGAACATGTTGAACCACATATTGTGGATACCCGCCAGCGTGATGAACTGGTACTTGTAACCCATGTCAGAAAGCTCTTGTTGGAACTTCGCAATAGTTTCTGCGTCTAGGTTTTTCTCCCAGTTGAACGATGGAGAACAGTTGTAAGCAAGCAGTTGGTCTGGGTATTCCGCGTGAATCGCTTCTGCGAACTTACGCGCTTCCTCTAGACAAGGCGTTGCTGTCTCACACCAAATCAAATCAGCGTATGGTGCGTAAGCCAGACCGCGAGAGATTGCTTGGTCGATACCAGCACGTACACGGTAGAAACCTTCTTGAGTACGCTCACCAACGATGAAGTCTTTATCGTATGGGTCACAGTCTGATGTTAGTAGGTCAGCGGCGTTTGCATCCGTACGAGCAATTACCAGCGTTGTCGTACCTGCAACGTCTGCTGCTAGGCGCGCAGCAACCAATTTTTGCACCGCTTCTTGCGTAGGAACCAGTACTTTACCGCCCATGTGACCACATTTTTTCACTGAGGCAAGTTGGTCTTCGAAGTGAACACCCGCTGCGCCCGCGTCAATCATCGACTTCATTAGCTCGTAAGCGTTTAGTACACCACCAAAGCCTGCTTCCGCATCCGCAACGATAGGTAGGAAGTAATCAATGCCGCCTTCATCCGCTGGAGACTTACCCGCTGACCATTGAATTTGGTCGGCGCGACGGAATGAGTTGTTAATACGCTTAACCACAGACGGTACTGAATCAACTGGGTATAGCGATTGGTCAGGGTACATGGTTGACGCTGTGTTGTTATCAGCGGCTACTTGCCAACCTGAAAGGTAAATCGCTTCAATGCCTGCTTTTGCCTGCTGCACTGCTTGTCCACCCGTCAGCGCGCCCAGACAGTTTACGTAGCCTTTCTTTGCATCACCGTTGACTAGTGACCACAATTTATCCGCACCACGCTGTGCAATAGTGTTGGCAGGAACCATTGAACCACGAAGTTCAACAACTTCTTCAGCAGTATATGGACGCTTTACCTGTTTCCAACGTGGGTTGGTTGCCCAGTCTTTTTCCAGAGCTTCAATTTGTTGGCGGCGAGTTAAGTTAGTCATCGGTCTATCCCTCTTTGATGAGCGCTTCTATTTGTATCAACACGAGCGCTGTTATTGCATTTCGTTGGCGGTACTTCCTGCTCCGCCGCAGACATTCACGTTATTGTTTCGTTGTTTGTTCTAGTCCAAGTAGTCATAACCTGGAATAGTAAGGAAATTGGTAAGTTCATCACTGGTGGTCAGCTTCGCCATTAAATCAGCAGCTTCTTCAAAGCGCCCTGATTGATAACGTTCGTTGCCCACTTCTTGCTTCACAACCTCGATCTCTTCTGTCAGATATTGTTCAAATAGCGCTTTAGTCACGGTTTGCCCGTTGTCTAAAGATTTGCCATGTTGAATCCACTGCCAAATCGAAGCACGAGAGATTTCAGCGGTCGCCGCGTCTTCCATCAGGCCATAAATAGGTACACAGCCATTGCCTGAGATCCAAGCCTCGATGTATTGCAGCGCAACTCGAATGTTGTGGCGCATCCCCTGCTCTGTGATGCCTCCATCACACGGGGCGAGCAGGTCTTCTGCCGTCACAGGCGCATCTTGCTCACGAGAAACATTCAGCTGGTTGCTTCGCTGACCTAACGCTTGGTCAAACACAGCCAGTGCCGTATCGGCAAGTCCTGGATGCGCGACCCAAGTGCCGTCATGGCCGTTGCTTGCTTCGAGTGATTTGTCGTTGTAAACCTTATCAAGCACCTGTTGATTGGTTTGCGGGTCTTTCGCTGGGATAAAGGCGGCCATCCCTCCCATTGCGAAAGCGCCTCGCTTGTGACAAGTACGAACAAGTAAACGCGAATACGCATTTAGGAACGGCTTGTCCATTGTCACTACCTGGCGATCCGGCAGCACGCGATCGGGGTGTTTTTTCAAGGTTTTAATGTAGCTAAAGATGTAATCCCAGCGGCCACAGTTAAGACCAACGATGTGCTCTTTGAGTGAGAACAAAATCTCATCCATCTCAAACACTGCGGGCAAGGTTTCAATTAATACAGTGGCTTTGATGGTGCCAGTATCCAAGCCGAAATATTCTTCGGTGAAGTGGAATACCTGGCTCCACCACTGCGCTTCTTTGTGCGATTGCAGCTTCGGAATATAAAAGTAAGGGCCGCTGCCTTTTTTCAACAACGATTTGTGGTTGTTGTAAAAGTAAAGCGCAAAGTCAAACAGCGCCCCTGGAATGATCTGTCCGTTGAAAGTTACGTGTTTTTCTTTTAGATGTAAGCCACGCACGCGGCAGATCAAAACGGCTGGGTCGTCATCCAGCGCATAGTGCTTGCCATTGACCGGATTGGTGTAACTGATGGTGCCTTCAACCGCATCGCGCAAGTTGATTTGTCCATCGAGCACTTTATCCCAAGCGGGTGCCATCGAATCTTCAAAATCCGCCATGAATACTTTTACATTGGCATTCAATGCGTTGATAACCATTTTTCGGTCAGTTGGACCGGTAATCTCAACGCGGCGATCTTGTAGGTCGTGTGGTATCCCTTGGATCTTCCAGCTCCCTTCACGAATATCTTGCGTATCCTCTAGGAAGTCCGGCAACTCACCATCATCGATGCGCGCTTGCTTCTCTTCTCGAGCAGCAAGCAACTCATCGACCTGACTAGCGAATTTGTCACACAGCAGAGATAAAAAGGTTTGGGCTTCAACAGGGAAAATCGCTTGATGGTCTGGTGAAAGGGTACCAATCACATCAAGCATGCCTTCTTTACGTAGGGTTTCTTGGGCTTCTACTGTTGTTTTGTCTCTATCTGGTGTATTGGCAAGCATAATTCGTTCCTTCCAAAGCTCGTTTTATCCGGATTACATTTGTAACTATCAAACAACAAGACCACATCCTCACTCTTTGTTATTTGATTCCGGTTTTTCTGTTTTGTGGCTCTACTTTCGCCAACCTTGGATAGGTTTGCAATCTAGACATAAGTCTTACTAGGCCTGCATTTAAGCTATACCAACATGCGTTAGAGTAAAAGACCTAAAGTAAACAAAACGTTAAATTCAAAGTTTTGTTCCGCTCAATGCAAGTTGTTGATTTTGATCACCAAACCGCAACCAGTTACGTAATTTAATTACAGTAAAATTGGCAATGTAAAATCGTTTCAAACAAGCGTTTAACTTTAGAGAGGAGAGGAGTAAGCCTTATTGAGCAAGGCTGAAGGGCGATATGCAACCATTGGGTTAAACAGGCTGTTTTTTTACAGCTGTAAAATTCACATTGTGAAATTTCACAATTTAATGAAATCTTCATCAAAATTTCGTTGTGAAATTTTACAAGTCAAAGTTTACCAACAGAATAAAATGCTAAAAAGCACACTAAAACTAGTGTGCTTTTTGAGGTGATATTGGGGCTCTCGGCTAATACTAAGCGCTAAAACCGGATGAAATAAATATCAAAGCAGTTCAGAAACGACATCTGCAAGCTGATTAAAGGTACTGACTCGAGAAGAACTCGGACGCCAAACCAAGCCAATATGTCGATGTGCTTGCTGCCCAGGTGCATCAACAACCACTAGGTTTTGGTTATCAATCAAACCATGATCGATCGCCATTTGCGGAATAAAGGTGGTGCCCATCCCGTTCGCCACCATTTGCACTAAGGTATGAAGGCTCGTCGCTGAAAACGGATTGATCTTCTCTTTATCAGTCAATTGACAGGCAGAGACGGCATGTTCAGTCAAACAGTGCTCTTTCTCTAATAAGAAAACAAATTCATTCGGCAAGTCTGCATACTTTATGGGCGTTTGAATCGCGTCAGCTTGATTTTGACTGATGATCATTCGAAACGGGTCATTACCCACAATTCGACTGTCCATGCCATCGATATCAACCGGCAATGCCAATATAAGAACATCCAACTCACCATGACGCAGTGCTTCAAGAAGATTCGTTGTCGTGTCTTCTCTTAGTAGTAGGTTTAATTGAGGAAAGCGCTGATTCACCTCTTGTACGAGGTCACAGAGTAAGAAAGGCGCAATGGTCGGTATACAACCCACTCGCAACTGGCCTTCCATCTCGCCGCCTTGGCACAAACGGCCAAGCTCGACTAAGTCTTGACCTTTGGCCAATAAATCGCGACCGCTTTGGACAACGAGCTCGCCAGCTTGAGTAAATACCAGTGGGCTTTTCTTGTCTTTTTTCTCATAGAGAGGACAGCCAATCAGTTCTTCTAGATTTTGAATGCCTTTACTTAAGGTCGATTGACTCACGAAGCACTTTTCCGCCGCTTCGCTAAAATGACGCGTTTCATGCAGGGTGATCAGGTAATGTAACTGTTTAAGACTAGGCCACTTATTCATAGAACTATTTATAACTAACAGGTAGAAGTTGACCAAGTTAATGAATTCGAACTTATCGCTTTTTTCGATTAACTTAATCTATTTAATTCGCTTTTTCCCATACTACAATCTGTACTATAGTTTGTCGCGTACAAACACGGACTGAGTTGATAAAACTGACATCAATTCGGAACTAACCATACTTTTTAGGAGCAAAAAAATGGTACTAGTAGGTCGTCAAGCCCCAGATTTTACTGCTGCAGCTGTTCTAGGTAACGGTGAGATCGTTGATAACTTCAACTTCGCAGAGTTCACTAAAGGTAAG
This sequence comes from Vibrio sp. MarTm2, assembly GCF_027587055.1. Taxonomy (NCBI): domain Bacteria; kingdom Pseudomonadati; phylum Pseudomonadota; class Gammaproteobacteria; order Vibrionales; family Vibrionaceae; genus Vibrio; species Vibrio sp. MarTm2. The sequence continues at coordinate 133,509 of NZ_JAPPTK010000009.1, forward strand.
AAAGCAGTTGTTTTCTTCTACCCACTAGACTTCACTTTCGTTTGCCCATCAGAGCTAATCGCTTTTGACAACCGTCTAGCTGATTTCCAAGCTAAAGGCGTTGAAGTAATCGGTGTTTCTATCGATTCTCAATTCTCTCACAACGCATGGCGTAACACTGCTATCGAAGATGGCGGTATCGGTCAAGTTAAGTACCCACTAGTTGCTGACGTTAAGCACGAAATCTGTAAAGCATACGACGTTGAGCACCCAGAAGCAGGCGTTGCTTTCCGTGGTTCTTTTCTAATCGACGAAGACGGTCTAGTTCGTCACCAAGTAGTTAACGACCTACCACTAGGCCGTAACATCGACGAAATGCTACGCATGGTTGACGCTCTTAACTTCCACCAGAAGCACGGCGAAGTATGTCCTGCACAATGGGAAGAAGGTAAAGCAGGTATGGACGCATCGCCAAAAGGTGTTGCAGCGTTCCTATCTGAGCACGCAGAAGACCTAAGCAAGTAATTGCTTAAACACACCTAAGCTCAAAGGGTGTGATGGTTGGACGATATAAAGCTATAAGCACTAAGCGCGAAAAGCGCAACGCCAATCAGTTATAAGTAAAGTCTTAATCGAAAACCCGAAGCCATGCTTCGGGTTTTTTTATACCCATTTACGGGCCTATACCTATATAGGCAGAAAGACAACATATCGCTAAAGAGACAAAAAATATCGGCTTAAAGACTTTCTCGATTTCAGCCCTTTAAAGTCCCGATAGCTCTCTTTATGATGACTCTAACTTAATTTGAGAGAGCAACGACGCCCTCTAAGCAAATACAAACACGGAGATTCAACATGGCTTACTTTTCTCTTGCTTTTGGTACCGCGACTAAAAACCGCGACGGCAAAATCATTGAAGCATTTTTCCCAAACCCAGTACTAAACCCTGCAGATGCACTTGTTGACGCAGTAGCAAAAGTGGCAGGTTACGAGCAAGGCAACCAGGCGATCGAAATCTCTGCAGCGCAAAGTGCTGAACTTGCCGCAGCGTTTGAAGCAAATGGTGATAGCGCAAACGCGTCATTCGCAGCGAAAGCCGCAGAATCGGCTCAACCACTTGTGCTTGTGGTTCTTGCAACTGATGAAAAGCCAGCATCAGTTGCTGAAGGCTTCCTAAAACTACAACTTATTTCTAACCGTCTAGTGCAGCCACACGGCACAGTACTGGATGGTATTTTTGGTCTACTGCACAACATCGCATGGACGAACGAAGGCCCAATCGACTTACCTGAACTTGCTGATCGTCAAATCGAAGCTCGCCTAGCGGGTCGCGCACTGTCTGTAGACTGTGTCGACAAGTTCCCTAAAATGGTTGATTACGTGGTACCAGCTGGCGTTCGTATTGCGGACACGTCTCGCGTTCGTCTTGGCGCACATGTGGGTGAAGGTACAACGGTAATGCACGAAGGCTTCATCAACTTCAATGCGGGTACCACTGGCGTAAGCATGGTTGAAGGTCGTATTTCTGCGGGTGTTGTCGTTGGTAACGGCTCAGATATCGGTGGCGGCGCATCTATCATGGGCACACTATCTGGCGGTGGTACCGTGGTTGTGTCTATCGGAGAAAACTCACTGCTAGGCGCAAACGCAGGTCTTGGTTTCCCTCTAGGCGACCGTTGTACGGTTGAATCTGGTCTATACGTAACTGCAGGCTCAAAAGTGCGCATGCTAGACTCATCTGGCCAAGAAGTGGAAGTGGTTAAAGCGCGCGACCTAGCTGGCGTGTCTGATCTTCTATTCCGCCGCAACTCTGTGACGGGTCAAATTGAATGTCTTGCAAACAAATCAGCAGTTGAACTGAACAGTGAGCTTCACAGCAACAACTAATTCAGCATATCAGCTCTAAAAAATCCCCCTTCAGTGATCTGTTGGGGGATTTTTTGCTTAAGCCTCACGCTATGACGATAAGCGCAATTGCCGATGACATTGTTTTATCTTCCATTAGGCTAATGCGGCTTTCTCGCGAGCTTTTTGCTCATGGTGAGCACGCTCGCCTAAAAACGCATACGTCAGACACACAATCGAGGTAATACAAGAGCCGACTAGAATGATAAACCCACCATCCCAACCAAAGTGATCAACCGTGTAACCCAAAATGGCGTTCGCCGCTACCGCACCACCAAGATAACCAAACAGCCCCGTTAAACCTGCCGCTGTCCCAGCTGCTTTTTTCGGTGCAAGCTCAAGCGCATAAAGACCAATCAGCATCACTGGCCCATAAATTAAGAAACCAATCGCCACCAATGCCATCATATCAACAGCCGGGTTGCCTGCTGGGTTAAACCAGTAAACCAAGACAGCAAACGTCACTAACACCATAAACAAAATACCTGCAGGTGCACGACGGCCTTTGAATAGTTTGTCTGAGATCCAACCACAAAGAAGTGTGCCAGGAATCCCCGCCCATTCGTACAAGAAGTAGGCCCAAGATGATTTATCGACCGAGAAATCTTTCGCCTCTTTTAGGTAAACAGGCGCCCAGTCCAAGACACCGTAGCGAATCAAATAGACAAACGCATTGGCAATCGCGATCGACCACAGTAATTTGTTAGAGAATACGTATTTGAAGAAGATCTCTTTTGCCGTCATCTCCGTCTCATGTGACTTATCGTAGTCATCTGGATAATCATTTTTATGCTCTTCAATAGGAGGAAGTCCGCAAGACTGAGGTGTATCGCGAACCGTGAGCCAGATAAAGACGGCAACGAGAGTGGCAAAGAAGGCGGGAACATAGAAAGCAGTACGCCAATCATCGTTAAAGGCCCAAAGACCAAGAATAAACAGTGGACCAATCAAACCACCACCAACGTTATGAGCAACGTTCCAAACCGATACAATCTCGCCCCGCTCTTTACGTGACCACCAGTGAACCATGGTTCGTCCACATGCAGGCCACCCCATGCCTTGCACCCAGCCGTTGATAAAAAGCAGAATGAACATCGCAGTAATGCTGCCCGTCGCCCATGGCATAAAGCCAAAGCAGAACATAACCAAGGCCGACATTAACAAGCCACCACTCAAGAAGTAACGTGGATTCGAGCGATCAGACACGCTACCCATTAAGAATTTTGACAAGCCATAAGCAATAGAAACAGCCGCCAGAGCCACACCAAGATCGCCGCGGCTAAACCCTTGTTCAATAAGATACGGCATCGCCAAGCTAAAGTTCTTCCGTACTAGATAATAGCCTGCATAACCGACAAAAATGCCGATAAACAGTTGCCAACGTAGGCGCGAGTAAGCGCTATCGATCTTGTCAGCGGGCAAGCGATCGATATGCGCCTTAGGTCTAAAGATTCCAAACATAAAGGCCTCATTATAATTTTGAGCGATGGTAGGAGATTAAAACTCGAACGAGCAAAGAAAACTTTCGTTCGAAAACATGCGCATTCTATTTGAAAATCAATCGCTTTCTGTGACAAATGTTGCATAACAATTAAATTTAAGTAAAAACAGAATGTTAAGTACCTCTTTTAAGGGCAGCATTCCACTTCTAACAGAATTCGTTACTATCTTTACTCATCGAAAGCGAGCAAACGAATCCTTTCCCTGCGAATCATCATCAATAATGCGCATCCAAAGCACACGTAAGAAAGCAAGAAAGGCCTCATGATATTGAGACCTTTCACTTGCAGCTTGCGGTTTAATTCGCTTTATTGGGCGCTAATCTATCGATTCTAAACGTGAAAGCGCTCCTCTCACACTGGCTAAAGCTATCACCTTATGAAAGGGAATGATCGCCATTAAGTAGACGCGACCAACCAAACTGTTCGTGTTGACTAATGTAGTTAGGGTGAAGTGCCCAGCTTCAGTTTTCAGCAGCGATAGACTCACCTGCATATGTTTGTCTTCACTGGTGCAAATCACCTCCTCTTCAGACAACCACTCAACGCGGTGTAAGCCATTCGTGCATTGCTGCTCAAGCATCTCGACAGTGAGCGTTTCCGAGCGTGGTGAAACCGCAAAACCCAACGGCTTGACCAACTGGTTTCTTAACGCCATCAAGGTTTCAACAAATTGAGGAAGACGACCAAAAATATCGACATAAACCTCGGCAGGGCTGCGATCTTGGTCGGTGAGCGTAAAACTCAAACTATCGCTAAAGCCATGTTTTTTCCGCCGCCCGAAGAGACGACTTTTACTTGGAATATCTCCTGAAACGATACAACTCATACGCTGTCCTTAACCATTTTCATGATCGCAGATCGTACTTCTGGGCCACCAATAATGGCCAAAAACATCAGAGCCCCCGGAATCAGCACCAACATAAGTAAAGGACGTAAAAGATAAGAAAAACAAAAAAGCCCAGGGATAAAGATCAGCCACCGACACAACAAAATGGCAAACGTTCGAAGCATACTTTCCATGAATCACCTCAACAAAAAATGAGCACGCTCAATTTTATAAATGAGCGAGCTCAGTTTGTCAATAACCAGCACAAAGCGTATGATTCGAGCAAACGAATTAATCCTGAGATCATGATGAGCAAACGCGAGCAAACGAGACAAAAAATTCTTACATCAGCATGGCAACTGTTTGAGCAGCAAGGCTATCAGGAGACGTCTACCCGACAAATTGCTCGGCACGCAGGGGTGGCAGATGGCACTGTGTTCAGCCACTTTGAGACCAAATTGGCGATTTTACGTGAAGGGATGGTCAATCAACTTGCTGCCCTATCGCACCAAGCGCTACCTTTGCCGAGTCAAGATCCGATTGAGTTAGGAATGCAGTTTGCGAAAGCCTATTACAGCTACTATTTTGCCAACATTAATCTCAGCAAAGCACTGCTCAAAGAAGTGATTTGGGACATGGACTACTATCAATCATTTAATCAAGCGCTGTTTGACCAAGCAGAGCTTCCTGAATCTGTCCAAAGCAAGATCCCACTTATCCTCGATTGTTATTTTATGACCTTGATAAAGCACTTGAGTAAGCCAGCACCAAATGTGGAGATGGCACTCAACGAACTTCGCACTAAATATCAGCAGTTGATTGATTATCGCTAAGCCTCCTCCCCTTCGCTTTCTATTACGCTCGATTGCACTCTCTTTGGTATGACCAGTTATCACCACTTTCTGGTCAAACTTTTCCCAAACGGCTTTTGTTCTTGTAACCAAGGTCACAAGCAAGCAACAGTTTCTCCCACTTAAGGTTAGAAAAATGTAACATATACAGCATGTTACATCTAAACCACTCGTTAAGCGCACCCAAGCCAAAGCCTAACCGCATTGACTTACCGGTCAATTTACTGCTCGAACGTAAAATGTTCGAAAACACAAACTTCATTAACAAAAAAACCACTTTAATTTATCAAAATGATGTTCGAACGCTCATTTTTGAAGATTGTTTATTTTCGAATTGTTCTAAATGTGCAGAATGTGCGTTGTGCCAATCGATTACGCACACAAATGGAACAAAAGGACTCTTACTATGAATAATAAACAACCCTCTCTATTTGGAGAGTGCCTGTCCGAGTTTATCGGCACAGGATTACTGATCTTTTTTGGCGTTGGCTGTGTTGCTGCTCTGGTTCTAACCGGCGCACAATTCGGTCAATGGGAAATAAGCATTGTATGGGGCTTTGGTGTTGCCATTGCGATTTACTGTACAGCGGGCGTCTCTGGAGCTCATATCAACCCAGCGGTCACCATCGCACTTGCTGCCTTTCATGGCTTTGATAAGGCGAAAGTCGTGCCTTATATCATTTCACAACTGCTAGGCGCATTTTGCTCAGCGGCATTGGTCTACGCTCTCTACAGCAACCTGTTCACCGACTATGAAGTAGCGCATGGCTTCGCACGAAGCAGCCAAGAAGCGCTCTCTACCGCAGGCATTTTCTCGACATACCCACACGCTTCACTCTCTTTCTTTGGCGCTTTTGCTGTGGAATTTGTCATCACTGCTGTTCTTATGTTCGTGATTCTTGCGTTGGGCGACGAAAGCAATGGCGCTTCACGTGGTGCGATGAACCCGTTACTAATTGGTATCCTCATCGCGGTGATTGGCGGCTCGCTTGGTCCACTGACTGGCTTCGCCATGAACCCAGCTCGTGACTTTGCTCCGAAGTTATTTGCCTACTTCGCTGGTTGGGATTACGCACTATCAGGTGCGAAGGACATTCCATACTTTATTATCCCTATCCTTGCTCCTATCGCGGGTGCCTGTTTTGGTGGTTGGTTGTATCCAAAAGCAATCGCGGCGTACCTTCCTCAAGAAGGCCATGGCTGTACCATTCCAAACCAATGTGACACAGAAGAAGACGCACAAGAAGCTCGCGCGTAACCTATCTGCCCTGTATTAACTAAAATAGAAATAATGAAACAAAAAGGATTCTTACCATGACCGAGCAAAAGTACATTGTCGCCCTAGACCAAGGCACAACAAGCTCTCGCGCCGTAATCCTAGATCACGATGCGAACATTGTCAGCGTCGCGCAGCGTGAATTCACACAGATCTACCCAAAAGCAGGCTGGGTAGAACATGACCCTCTTGAGATTTGGGCAACCCAAAGCTCTACCTTAGTCGAAGCACTGGCTAAAACGGGCATCCGCTCAGATCAACTCGCAGGTATTGGTATTACTAACCAGCGTGAAACCACCATTGTCTGGAACAAAGAGACAGGCAAACCGGTTTACAACGCCATCGTATGGCAATGTCGACGCACAGCAGATATCTGTGAGTCACTCAAAGAGAAAGGGCTAGAAAGCTACGTTCGAGACAACACGGGCTTGGTGCTCGACCCGTACTTCTCTGGCACCAAAGTGAAATGGATTCTTGATAACGTTGAAGGCGCACGTGAAGATGCGCAAGCAGGCAAACTTCTGTTTGGTACTGTCGATACTTGGCTTGTCTGGAAAATGACCCAAGGCCGCGTGCACGTAACCGACTACACTAACGCATCGCGTACTATGCTGTTCAACATCAATGACTTGTGTTGGGATCAGAAAATGCTCGACGAGCTAGACATTCCAATGTCGATGATGCCAGAAGTGAAACGCTCGTCGGAAATTTACGGTCAAACGAACATTGGTGGTAAAGGAGGAACACGTATCCCTATCGCCGGTATTGCAGGTGACCAACAAGCTGCCTTGTATGGCCAAATGTGTGTTGAAGCTGGCCAAGCGAAAAACACCTACGGAACAGGTTGCTTCTTGTTAATGAATACAGGCCCAGAAAAAGTCACATCCAGCAATGGACTCCTTACCACCCTAGCTTGTGGCCCAACTGGTGAACCGGCTTATGCATTAGAAGGCGCGGTATTTATGGGTGGCGCATCCATCCAGTGGCTACGAGATGAAATGAAGCTGCTTGCCGATGCGAAAGACTCTGAGTATTTCGCGACAAAAGTAGACTCTTCTAACGGCGTGTATGTGGTACCTGCGTTTACAGGACTAGGCGCACCATACTGGGACGCGTATGCTCGCGGAACCATTGTTGGCCTAACTCGTGGAGTAAGCTCTAATCACATCATTCGTGCGACGCTAGAAGGCATTGCCTACCAAACCCGCGACGTACTAGATGCGATGCAAGCAGACTCTGGGATCAAGCTAGCTAACCTTCGCGTTGATGGCGGCGCAGTGGCCAACAACTTCTTAATGCAGTTCCAATCCGACGTGTTAGATACCGAAGTACACCGACCAGAAGTCACCGAAGTCACCGCACTGGGCGCTGCTTATCTAGCGGGCTTAGCAGTGGGCTACTGGAACAACATTGATGAGCTTAAAAACAAAGCGGTGTTAGATCGCACCTTTATCCCACACCACGATGAAGAGAAGCGAAACCGCCGCTATAAAGGTTGGAAGCGTGCTGTGAAATGTGCGCAAGTATGGTCAGAAATGCATAGCGAAGACGACGAGTAACCCTCCTTTTCATTCAGCAACAGCGACATTGGGCACCTTAAGGGTGCCCTTTTTTGCGTCCTCCCCCCGATTCCACTCACGCTTCGCTTCTCAGAACGAAAGAATTCGCGCACAATAGCGCGAGTTATTATTTTCGAATCAAGCTCGAACACAGGGAGCGACGAGTGAAGCAAATACCCAGGCATCAACAAATAATTGCCCTAGTTCAAAAACAAGGCTACGTGAGCACTGATGAACTCGTGGAAAAGTTCAATGTCAGTCCGCAAACCATTAGGCGAGATCTCAACGAACTTGCCGATGAGAACAAAATCCGCCGCTATCATGGCGGTGCGACCATTCCTTTGAGTTCAGAAAACACCTCTTATTCCGCGCGTAAGAACATGAACTTCAATGAAAAGGACGTGATCGCTGAAGAAGTGGTTAAGCACATTCCAGATGGCGCAACGCTGTTTATCGATATCGGTACCACACCTGAAGCCATCGCGCGTGCGCTGAGCAAAAGCCACAAACAGCTGCGTATCGTGACCAATAACCTTAACATCGCGACCATCCTACTGCCTAACCCAGAGTTTAAAGTCATCCTTGCCGGTGGCGAGGTTCGTAACCGTGACGGTGGCATCGTCGGTGAAGCGACACTCGACTTCATTAAGCAGTTTCGACTTGATTTCGGCATTCTCGGCATCAGTGGTATTGATTTCGATGGCTCACTGCTCGATTTCGACTACCACGAAGTGCGAGTCAAGCAGGCGATCATCGAAAACAGTCGCAGCGTATTTCTTGCGGTCGATCACACCAAATTTGGCCGCAACGCAATGGTCAAACTGGGCAATATTTCTCAGCTGCATATGCTCTTTACTAACAAGCAACCGCCAAAAGAGATCCTCACAATACTGCAGGAAAACGCAATCCCGCTTGAAGTGATCAGCGAGTAAGCACATTTCACACAGACTCATTACTTTTTAACCTTATTGAAACCTTTGTCGGCAGACGAAGGTTTTTTTTGTGTTTAAATCACACAAACGAACATAAACGAAAATAAAAGGTGATCAAAAACGAAAGCTAAGCTAAGATTCGTTTAGATTCAAAAATGCTCGTTCGCTCAACATAAGGTCATATTTATGAGTAACAATTCGAATGCGGCTAATTCGCAAAACATTTTAGATTTGATCGTTATTGGTGGTGGTATCAATGGCGCTGGTATTGCAGCTGATGCAGCAGGACGTGGTTTATCTGTTGGTCTGTATGAAGCAAACGACTTTGCTTCAGCCACTTCTTCAGCGAGCTCAAAACTCATTCACGGCGGGCTACGTTACCTCGAGCACTATGAGTTTCGATTAGTTTCGGAAGCGCTCGCAGAACGCGAGGTGATTCTGAACAAAGCACCGCATATCGCTCAGCCGATGCGTTTTCGTCTTCCTCATCGCCCTTTCCTGCGTCCAGCTTGGATGATCCGCTGCGGTCTGTTTTTGTACGACAACTTAGGAAAGCGTACCACTTTGCCTGCAAGTAAAGGTGTCGATTTAGCCAAATCAGGGATCCTCAAGCCTGAAATGAAAAAAGGCTTCGAGTACTCAGATTGCTGGGTCGATGATGCGCGTTTAGTGCTACTCAATGTTCTGGCTGCAAAAGAAAACCAAGCGGAAATCCGTAATTATTGCCGAGTTGAAAGCGCGCAGCGTGAAGGGGCAATGTGGAACGTCACCATTCGCGATGAATTAACAGGGCAAACCTTTGAGCGTAAATCGAAAGCCTTGGTCAATGCCGCAGGTCCTTGGGTGAAACAGTTCTTTGATGATGGGTTAGAGCAAGTCTCTCCAAGAAACATTCGTTTGATCAAAGGCTCGCATATTGTGGTTCCAAGAATCCATGATGAACCTCAAGCGTACATCCTACAAAACAAAGACAATCGCATTGTGTTTATGATCCCTTATTTGGATAAGTTCTCGATCATTGGCACAACGGATGTCGAATACAAAGGTGATCCGCGTGAAGTGGCGATCTCGGAAGATGAAGTCGACTACCTCATCGATATTGTTAATCAGCATTTCGTTCATCAACTAACACGTGATGACGTCGTTTGGACCTACAGTGGCGTTCGTCCATTGTGTGATGATGAATCAGACTCTCCACAAGCGATCACTCGCGACTACACGTTAGAACTCGACGCTGAATACGATCAAGCGCCATTGCTTTCAGTGTTTGGCGGCAAACTCACCACTTACCGTAAATTAGGTGAAGCCGCGCTCGAAAAACTGAAACCCTACTTGCCAGAGATGGGGACAGGATGGACAGCCAATCATGCGTTGCCAGGTGGTAACTTTAGCTGCTCACGGGAGCAACTCGCGCACAAAATCCACGCTGCGTATCCATGGATCCGTGAGTCTTTGCTACTGCGTTACGTCACTCAGTTTGGTACCTACACTTGGAAGCTGCTTGACGGTGTAGAAAGCATCGAAGATCTCGGCATGCAATTTTCTGAGGCTGCGGAAGGTGTCTACCAACGTGAAATCGATTATTTGATTCAGCAGGAGATGTCGGTCACCGAGGAAGATATCCTGTGGCGCAGAACCAAGCTCGGGCTCTATCTAAATAGCGAAGAACAGTCGGCGCTAAGTGATTATCTAAAGCGTCAACAGCCTTCTGAAGTGGTGACCCTTTCTAGAGCAAGCTAAGGTAGGTTATCCCCCATTTTCCTACCCTACAAAAAGGCTTGGCGAATATGCCAAGCCTTTACTTTTCCCTCTACCCCGGATGCCCGTCAACTCTGGTTTTTGTCAGCATCGCGCCAAATTTAAAGACGAATAAGCCAAACGCCACTGTCCAGAGCGCTGCACTCACATTGATCCAAAGCATCATGTTCGCAGGGTCAAATGCGACCCCAAGACTGCGTACCAGCGCAGCACCAATGATGGCAACAAACGCTACAACCATGTTGGGTCCTTGGTAGATTGCACGCCCTGTGTGGCCCATAGTCACACGAGCAATCATCGCAAGAATCACTCCGCCTATCGCGCCAATGGCAAACAGATGCAGCATGTTATGAGTCGCAAATGGATTATCAATCAAACCACGAAGGAGCAGGCTAATGGGAATGCACAGATAGGTCGCATGTAGAGACCAAACAAGGGGTTCGCTCAAGGTTTTCCACGGTTTCCAGCGCATCACTCTTATCAAATGCGCCATACCCGAAATCACCATAAGAGGCGCACCGAGCTGAGCAAATGTCATCGGAAAGAAACTTAAAATGAACAATCCAACCAATGGAAGGTTTGCTGCCCAATCAAGCCAAACAATAGGTTGCGGCTTGTCGAACTGAAAGCGACGCGCCGTAAAGAAGGGGATCACCCGACTCCCCATGATCGACAACAGCAAGGTGAACCACCAAAGCATCGCTTGCCAAACAGCAGAAGCCGGAAAAGGAGGCATTCCTTTAATCGCCGCATAGCTGGCAAAGTTGGCCACGACCGCGAGAACAAATAGAGGGACAAAAAATAGATTTCGCCATCCCTTCGCTTTAACCACTCGAGAGCCGACTTCGTAAGTTGTCATCAGAAGAAACAGCGCCTCAATGCTCGAAATGAGCCACAGTGGTGTCGGTGTCCAAAACAATACTCTTGGTAGCAACCACAGCAAGACCAGCAGCCCAAGGCGATAGCGCTTAGTACCGTTGATGCCCGTCCAGTTTTGTACCGCCGTCAGCACAAACCCCACCACAATCGCCATCGCAAAGCCAAACAACATTTCGTGGACGTGCCACCACAACGCAGGCACTTGCAGCGCAGAAGGTTGACCCGCTTGAAACATCCATACCCAGACAACAATTGAAACAACGGCGTACAGTGCGCCAAGCAAAAAGAAAGGTCTAAACCCTAGTCGCAACAAAGGCACAATCGCCTCTTCGACTTTTTTGTCGGTAATATTGAGCACAGAGTGACTCCTAAGTCATTCACATTGAAATACCCCCAAGACATCGCAAGAAACATTCCAAGTTGTAAAACCCCGTCATCGCTTGTTTTCAAGCAATTCTCGCGACAAAAGAACGTCAAAAAGACACAAATTAAAGATGTCATTTAGACTCACTAGAGTCATTTATTTATCTTTCAATTGCGGTTGAAACTCGGTAGTTTTAGAAGAATAAAAAAGGCCATACACTCAAGAGCCAAACAGAGGAGAGACGGATGACCCACTACATTTTCGGCTATGGCAGCTTAATGAACTCGGCTTCACGTCAATTAACGGGCCAAACATCAGCGGCGATCCCTGCGACTGCCCATGGGTTTAAACGCTATTGGGGGAAAGTGGATGACAGCTACATCTTATCGCCACTTGTGGTCGACCGTGGTGAAGGCAGCGTCAATGGCGTTGTTCTTCAAGTCAGCGCTTCCGGGTTGGCAGAATTTGATCGCAGAGAAAGAGGCTACCACCGCGTGAGTATCGCCCCTGAGAAACTGGACTGTGAACAGACATTCACGTCGCAAGATACGGTGTGGGTCTACATCAAAGATGCGCCCGAGCCACCATGTTCACTCAGCCCAATCATGCAAACTTATGTCGATACCGTACTCGCCGGCTGTTTAGAAATTTCTGAACAATTTGCCAAGCAGTTTGTTGAACAAACGGTTGGATGGCATTTCCCATTAGAGAATGATCGCCACCAGCCGAAATACGGCAATTTGGCGGGAGTAAAGCCAGAGCACCACAACACGATTGATGCTCTGGTGGCTGAAGCGAGAGCCTGAGAAGCCCAGCCGAAGATAGACCAACATTTTCACGTTGGCGTGTTCAAATAGAAAAGGCGAGACTCACAGCTCGCCTTTTTTGCATCGATTACGCGACGCCATGACCTTTAGAGGCAGTCCAGATGCGATACCACTGCTCTTTGGTTAGGGTGAGATCCATTGCCGCAACGGCGGTTTTTACACGCTCAATTTTGCCACTACCTACAATCGGCACGGGTCTCGATGGTAAGCGCATAACCCAAGCGTAGACCACTTGATCAATCGAGCTTGCTCCCACCTCTTGTGCAACTTCATCAAGAGTGGCACGTAGACGCGTCAACTGCTCACTCTGCCCATTAAACAGCTCTCCTTGCGCCAAGCAAGACCACGCCATTGGGCGAACACGCGCCTGTTGAAGCTGCTCGAGCGTGCCATCTTCTGTCACATGCAAGTTCACTGGGTTAATTTCAACTTGGTTGGTGATCAGCGCTGTATCCAAACGAGACTGCAACAGCGCAAACTGAGCTGGGGTAAAGTTCGACACGCCAAAATGCTTCACTTTGCCCGCCGCTTTTAGCTCGGCAAACGCTTCTGCTGCCTCATCCGCATCCATCAATAAGTCTGGACGGTGAAGTAAGAGTACATCCAAGTGGTCGGTGTTTAGACGCATAAGTGACTCATCCACCGATTTTACGATCGCCGCCTTGCCGCTGTCGTAGTGATTAACTTGGTTGCCATACCCACGATAAATACCACACTTGGAGACAATCTGGATTTGCTCACGTAACTGGCTATCTAACGCCAAGACTTCACCAAACAGTCGTTCACACGCTGAATCTGGTCCGTAAACAGGGGCGTGATCTACCGTGGTAATTCCTAATTCAACATGCTGTTTAACAAAAGCGTGTTGCTCTTGAGTGGTCATTCCCCACTCAGCCATTCGCCAATAGCCTTGGATCAGCGGCGAAAACACAGGGTGATCGTTTTGCATGGTTAATTTCCTATTTCAAAAGGCCTTGGTGCGTTGGCCAATAATTTCACTGCCTTCACTATACGCCCGACCTATGGCCTGATTAACCCCAACTTTGAGAAAATATAATTCGATATAACAAACAATCATCAAGTTTTCATTTTCTATATTGAATTATAATTCGCGCTCTAGGATGACGATTGGGTAATGAACCATGCACAAAATGCATAAAAGATTTGAGCGCTACGCCCTGTTTAGTGAAGTTGCTAAGCAGCTCAGCTTTTCAAAAGCCGCCGACCAGCTCGGTATTTCACGAAGTTACCTCTCCTCCCAGATCCAAGAGCTCGAACAAGAGTTAGAAACCAGCTTACTGATTCGCTCCACTCGCAGCGTGCGTTTGACCTCTGCGGGAGAAAAAATCCTCACCAAGATGCAAGGCGTCAACGAATCAATCTTGCAGTTAGAAAAAGAGCTCGACCACACCAAAAGTGAAGTCACTGGCGCTTTGAGGATCACAGCCCCAACGATTTTTAGCCACCGATTTTTGATCAATATTTGCCGAGAGTTTCAAGCGCTTCATCCGCAAATCGAGTTTGATCTCGACATCGGTTACACCCGTGAAGATCTGACCAAAAGCAACTTTGACCTCGCTATTCGCGCAACCAACTCACCTCCCGAAAACATGGTGGCGAAAAGGTTGATGTCTTATCAGCACATTTGCTGCGCTTCTCCCGCTTACCTTGAGCAAAATGGCCGCCCGCAACATCCCGAAGATCTTAAGCAACACAACTGCTTGTCTGATCCACATTTGACTCACTGGTCGTTTTCCAACGGCAATAACACCTTCGTCATCGACACTGATGGCGATATGTTTATCAACGATAATTTGTTATTGCTTGAAGCGGCCAAACAAGGCAAAGGGGTCATAAAAATGCCGGACTATTTGGTTCAGCCGGCAATTGATAATGGCGAGCTGATTCGCATCCTTGATGACTATTTTATTGTCGAGAGTGGCATCTATTTAATCTACCCACCAGAGCTTCGTGGTAGCACCAAACTCTCTGCCTTTACTGAGTTTGTCGTGCATTGGTTTAGCCGCAAGCACACTAACGAGCGCTCCTCTGTTGGTGCCTTAAATCAAGGGATTGCCTAAGCCATGCTTTCTATTACTCTGAACAGTTTTGTCCATCGAGTCGACGACAAATCCGCAGTGCTTGCACTCGCTTGTCGGCTCAACTGCCAACTCAAACGCATTCGGCGCTCTCGACACTGGCAACTGACGGGGGAAGAAGACGCGTTACGCACACTGATGACCCAGCTCGACTCAGAGGCAAACCTTTGGATTATCAAAGCGATTGAAAAACACCTTCCGGCTCCGAGCATCACGCCAGAGCAGCTATTGGAAAACAATCCAACCATAAGCGTCAGTCAATTGGTGAGCGAGAGCGGTTGTTCGTTAGCTCAAGCACGTGAAGCCATTGATAAATTTGAAGGGTTCTAGACATGTTGACCACCAGCGAACTGAGAAATCCAATCCACACCACCAGAATACGATAGAGAACACATTCGATGACCCAAGAACAACTCCTGCAAGCTCTCAAAGAGAATCAATGCCTCGACTTATTCGAGCTGTACTACGCCAATCAGCACCGCTCTTTCTACCAGTTGGTTGACGATCTCTACCAATTACGCGATGAACACGGCCTTTCTACTCGCATCTCTGCATTGCGTTCAGAAATTGAAGCACTCACCGAGCATCTAGACGCAGAATCCATAACCCCTGAGCAATTCGCACAAATCTGCCGAAACCTAGACCTAAATCAACGAGCACACAAAATGAGCCGATTCATCCTGACCCAAGACAATCACTCCGCCTTTGCGACAACAGTCGACCTTGTGATGTTTGGTGATTCAATCACGGAATGGGGCCCGTGGCATGACGCTCTCTCCAACATAAAACTGGCCAATCGCGGCCTTGCAGGTGACACCACATCAGGCATGGTTCGTCGCATGAGTACAACCACCGCCTGCCAGCCAAAACTGGTCTGTGTCATGGCGGGGATCAACGATCTCTCGCAAGGTTACTCAGTTCAAGAGGTTTTGGGTAACTATCGTCAAATGCTCGAACACTGGGAAAGCCACAATATTGAAGTTTGGGTTCAGTCTACGCTCTACGTCGGTGAGCGAATCGCGTCACTCAATCCACAGGTGACAGAACTCAACCAAAAGCTAGAGCAGCTCTGCGGCGAGAAGAACATGCGCTTCATCGACTTAAACACGTCACTCTCACCAGAAGGATTTCTGCCGTTGACCCACAGTTGCGATGACCTGCATCTAAACTCGAACGCCTATCGACTCTGGGTAGACACATTAGCCCCACAACTGGACGCGTTCTTCCAGCATCAAGATTGATCCCACCTCTATTCGGCAGCCTTTAGATACAATATTAGGCTGCCATCTTTGCAAGTTTTCACCTCGCTCTAACATGAGTGAGCGCACTGCGTCACGCGCAGCAGCGACGCTAAGTGGCTCACTCAATAACTTAACAACTAGCCCTACAAACTGAGATCTTGTCGCCTTTTTTCTCACTCAATAAGAATACCTTTACCCTTACTATTGGTGCGCTTATATAATTACTCACTTATCTCTCTCTTTTTTCATTCGCTATGCCAAACCCAACTTCTTCCATCGACAAAAGAATGAGCATTGTCGCGCTGACTTGGCCTCTATTTGTCGAGATCTTGCTGCGAACCGCGCTCAATACCAGCGATGTATTCATGCTAAGCGGCTACTCTGATAAAGCGGTATCTGCGGTTGGGGTGATTTCTCAGTTGTCGTTCTTTCTGATCATTGTCTCTTCAATGGTCAGCAGTGGCACTGGCATACTTATCGCTCAGTACAATGGCGCCAATCGACATCAAGATTCTGCCTATGTGGGCGTAGCCAGTATTGCACTGTCGTTTGTGGTTGGCTTAGCGCTGAGCGTTATCGCGCTCATTGGTGCGTATCAGTTCTTGCCACTCTATGGTTTGGAAGCACAGGTCGAGCAATATGCGCATGAATATCTAGTGATCAGTGGCGCCCTCACCTTTAATGTCACCATGGGCATCGTCTTAACCACCATTTTGCGCAGCAACGGCTACTCTCGCTCTCCGATGGTGGTCAACCTTATCAGCGGCGTGATCAATATCGTCGGCAACTACATTGCGCTCTACCAGCCTTTTGGCCTGCCCGTTTACGGTGTTGAAGGCGTCGCGATCGCAACCGTAATTAGCCAAGTCATCGGCACACTGATTCTTTGCGTCGTCGTCAAACGTTCCGATATCGCCCTTCCATTCGCCGAATTTGGTCAAATTCCGAAACTCATCTACTCACGTATTGTGAAAATTGGCGTGATGAATGCAGGAGAAGTGCTTTCATACAACATGGCGCAAATTTGCATTACCTTTTTTATTGTCCAAATGGGGACGGCCTCTCTCGCAGCGTTTACTTATGCGCAAAACATTGCTCGCCTCTCGTTTGCTTTTGCGCTTGCACTTGGGCAAGGCAGCCAGATTCAAGCAGGCTACTACATCGGACGCGGCTGGATTGACTCCATTCTGCAACTGGTTCAAAAGTACTTTGTGATCGGTTTTATCGTCTCCACCATAGTGACGGTTTCCATCTACTTGCTCCGAGATAGCATCATCGCGATTTTTACCACCCAACCAGAAATTGCGGCGTTAACTGCAAGTTTGATCGCGGGTTCCATCATTTTGGAAGCGGGACGGGTCTTTAACCTGATTTTTATCTCCGCTCTGAAAGCGGCTGGAGACATCCAATTCCCTGTCAAAATGGGGATTCTCAGCATGTGGGGATGGGGCGTTGGAATGAGTTACCTATTCGGCGTTCACTGGGGGGCGGGCGTATTAGGCGCTTGGATGGCCATCGCCCTCGATGAGTGGTTTCGTGGTTTGATTATGGCTCACCGTTGGCGATCTAAAGTTTGGACTCGATACACACTCAACTAGCTGATTCAAAATCATAAATCCCCCAAGAATAGTTTGGTGTTCTACACTTTTAAAAAGTATGGAGAAGACCAAACTGGCTATGGATACCCCAAGCGCCTCACCAACGCAGTGGCAACGAGTAAAGCAAGATATCTTTGATGACAGGCTTTTGTATGGCTATGTCATTGTGACGAGCGCTTTGCTTTATCTCGCCTCACAATGGTTTGTTGAGCAGTCACAACTCAAGTATGACCTCACAACCTACCTGCGGGCACTGTTTACCATTTGCTACATTACGTTTCTTGCTTGGAGCTCGGGCTATTACCTCTACTTGGCCTATCACAAAACGCCTCACCCTTTGTTGGTCTATTTAAAAACCATTACCGGCTTCTTTCACCCCATCGCTAAGCCGATCAGCTTTGTATTGCTGGTCTTATCGCTCAACTTAACGTTTTCTTGCTACACCTATCTCAAATCGATCATTCCGGATATCAACCCATTTCAATATGATTTGCTCTTCTATCAGCTCGATCAGTGGCTCCACTTTGGCAATGATCCTTGGCGACTCACCCACCAATGGTTCTCTTCCATCTACAGCTCTTTTGTGATCAACTTTCTCTACAATCTGTGGTTTTTATTGATGTGGGGCAGCGTCTTATTCTTTATTGTCCGCCGAGATATGGCCATTTTGCGCAATCAGTATTTGATTACCTTTATGGCTAGCTGGTTGGTGATTGGTGGAGTGACCGCAACGCTAATGTCGTCCGCAGGGCCTTGTTACGCCCACTTGGTAGACGTCAATCAAACCCAATATCTGCCATTAATGGACAGGCTTACTACCCAAAGCCTAGCGTTAGAGAAACTGGGATTCCCCCCACTGTGGGCGCTCGATGTTCAAGACCTACTGTGGTTAAAATACCTAGGCAGAGAAAGCGGCATTGGCACGGGGATCTCGGCAATGCCTAGCATGCATGTCTCTATTGCTGTGTTGATGGCATTGGGCGCTTATAGATTGAATAAGCGACTCGGGTATCTGATGTGGGGATATATGGTCGCGATTCAAATTGGCTCGGTGCATCTCGCGTGGCACTACGCTATTGACGGGTACTTAAGCGCGTTCTTAACGCTACTACTTTGGAAGCTAAGTGGTCTTATTGTACGCAAGCTGCACCCCGAACATTAATTCACAACCTCGCTCACCACATCACGAATACAGATATTCTTCTCTTCATACTGATTGGCTTTTAAGTAAATCAAACGTATATCGAAATCAGGCACGTCAATAGGGGGCGGAGCGGCCATCAAACCATGACTCACGCTTTCCATTTCAGCAAAACGCTTGGGCACAATACAAACCAGCTCTCGACCAAGCAGTAAACGACGTACGGTAAGAAAATGACGCGATGCGACACCGACTCGCCGTTCATAACCGAGTTTGGCTAAGCGCTTATCAACTTGGGTGTGCAAGCTGCCATCTGGACTCACCAATGCGTGCTCCAGTGAGACAAACTGCTCCAGCGTCAAAGGCAAATCGACATCAACGCTCTGTGGGTCATACATACACAAGTGCTGCTCAGTATAAAGATGCTGGGACAGAAAACGGCGATTGAGATTATCAATACTGCCGATGACCACATCCAGATCTTCACTGTCCGCGATATCGAGATAATTGCTGCGATTGACGTTGTAAAAACTGACCTGAGATTGAGGCGACACCGCTTTGAGCGCATCGTAAAGTTGTGGGGCAAAGAGTTGCTCTGCGTAATCCGTCAACCCGATACGCCACGCTCCTTGGTAGTCTTGCGCAGAAAAGTGCTTTTTGCTGAGTAGATCGTTTTTGATGCTGGCGAGCAGCTTATCGATCAAAGGGGCAACCTCATGAGCACGAAGTGTCGGCTCCATTCGAATCCCGACGCGTTCGAATAAAGGATCCTCAAACAGCCCACGCATCCTTTGCAGGGTATGGCTCATTGCTGACTGGCTCACAAAACATTGCTCTGCGGCTAAACTGACACTTTTGGTTTGGTACACCGCTTGAAACGCCACCAGCAAATTGAGATCGACCTCTTTCCAGTTAAACTCTTTCATTGCCTCATCCTGTTTTATTCATAATCTCTATTAAAACTATCAATTTGAGTCATTTTAGTCGATTTTGTACATTATCGGCACTATTTACCCAACGAGTATTTGTCATGCTGTCGATTTTTAAGACCTTTTTCTGGTTAGGCTGGATTAGCTTTGGTGGCCCCGCGGCTCATATCGGCTACTTCCGAAATACCTTTGTTGAGAAACTCAAATGGCTAGATGACAAAGAGTATGGCCAGATCGTCGCCTTAAGCCAGTTCTTACCTGGCCCAGGGTCAAGCCAAGTCGGTTTTGCGCTCGGTTATAAGCGTGGTGGATTAGGCGGCGCCTGTATGGCGTTTCTTGGCTTTACCTTGCCATCTGTGCTGATCATGTTGGTTTTGGCGGTGTTAAGTAGCCAACTGACTGAAACAAGCGCGTTTCAAAACATTGTTCATGGACTCAAGCTACTCGCGGTTGTGGTAGTTGCTGATGCCACTTGGGGCATGTATAAAAACTTTTGCAAAGGCAAGCTTTCTGTCGCTTTGTGTTTAGCGACAGCTATTGCGCTCTTGGTGTTCCCCGGAATTGCCACACAGATATTGGTGCTCATACTTGCCGGTCTCATCGGGATGCGCTTTTTGGGCGTTCAATCACCAAGCGAGCCAACCTCATTTAAACCCTCAGTGCTGCCTTTGGTGCTGTTCGTCGTGCTACTCGTCGGCTTACCTGTTGCCGCCAATGTGATACCTGCGCTTGGTCTATTTAATGACTTTTTCCAAGCGGGGAGCTTGGTGTTTGGTGGTGGTCATGTGGTTCTTCCTCTTTTGCAGAACATTGTTGGCGATCAACTGACTCAAGATGCCTTCTTAACCGGTTATGCAGCCGCACAAGCTGTTCCTGGTCCCATGTTTACCTTTGCCACCTACATTGGCTATGAGTTGATGCCACAAGCGCCAATCTCTGGGGCGCTGATTGCGACACTTGGGGTTTTCTTACCGGGGTTCTTGCTGCTACTGGGCGTGTTGAAAAACTGGCAATCACTGGCACAAAACAGCAAAGTTTCAGGCGCGGTTAATGGCGTGAACGCCTCTGTTGTAGGTTTATTGTTGGCGGCACTCTATCAGCCCGTATTTACTAGCGCGGTATTAAGCCCTATCGACCTATCGCTGGTGCTAGTTGGCTTCTATCTGCTCAAACAGTTATCGCTACCGATTGTCTGGATGGTCGCCTTCTTTATGACCGCAGGGCTTGTCTCCGGTTACATTGCCTAACCGACAAAAAGGAGAGCCCAGGCTCTCCTTTTTGATTGTCACTGCTCCGATTTCCTTTCTTCTTCTCTGACCAAAGCCAGCGCGCGCTCTAGGTTCTCATTGGCAACTTTGTAATAGGTAGGCTTACTGTCTATCGCCTGTTGAAGGTACGGGATTGCCTTGTCTGGCTTACCTTGCAATATCAAGAAGTATCCAACGTTATTCAGCGCTTCCGGCTTCTCCATATGCCGCGTAAACACATTCAGCGCGCGGTTAATTTCACCTTTTCCCAAGTAGATAAGCGCAAGGTTATTGAGTGCCTTTTCATCGTTTGGATCTTGATCCAACGCCTGTAAACTAAGTCTCTGAGCCTGAAGGTAGTCCCCAGACATGTAGTATGAGTAGCCGCTGTTCGTCAGCGTTTTAACCGAATCTGGCTTAATACGCAAAGCATGCTGATAGTAGGCCTGAGCTTGCTCATGTTTTGCCTCGAGGTCTGCTAGAACGCCCATCCCCATGTACGCGTAGTCTGGCGAGCTGACATCCGTTTTTAGCGCAGCTATGGCTTCGACGGTCAGCAAATCTTGATCGGACAATGGCTTCTTGCTGCCAAAACGAAGTTGATCGGCGTTGATCGCCTTCAAGAAGTAGCTCTCTCCCTGCTTGGGATCCCCTGAACGACTGTAAAGAATGCCTAGCTGTTCTAGGGATTGAATGTTGTTTGGATTGCGGTCAACCGACAAGGTGTAGGCTCGCTCAGCCAATGCTAAGTTGCTGCGGCTTTGGTGAATGCGGCCGATATTGTACAAAGAGCGATCTTGGTATTGACCATTTTCAAACGAAAGCGAGCGTATGTACTCATAAAGAGCAAGATCGACATTGCCTTGACTCAATGCCATATCGCCCCGTGTGATGGCCTCTTTTTCCGTCTTGGGTGGCTCTTCTAAGGAGAGAGTATCAATGGGTTTACCATCATAAAGAGAAGCATCAAAGGTATTGTCATCACTCGTGGCGCAGCCCACCAGCAATGAAAGCGGCAATAACCAGACGGCGAGTTGTTGTTTGTTCATAGTTAGTTCCCCAGCGTCGAGGTAATGGAAAGCATTGATGGCCCGATCGCCACAATAAAGAAGCACGGCCAAATAAATAACAGCAATGGAAAGATCATTTTGGTCGGAATTTTCGCGGCAATCTCTTCGATCTCTTGGTTGCGCTTATCTCGGAAATCTTCCGTATACTCACGCAATGTTTGAGATAAACTGCCACCAATTCGCGATGCATGGGACAGCATGGTCACCAACCCAGCAAGCTCCTTGATACCGGTTCGTTCCACCAAATCTTCGAACGCATCCGACATCTCGACCCCTGCTTTAATTTTTACACACACGGTATCCAATTCGTCAGCAAAGTCGGGGTGAGAGATCATCAGCTCATCAGCGACTCGGCGCAGCGCGGCACTAAAGCCCAAACCCGATTCGGTACACACCACCAAAAGATCGAGCGCATCTGGCACACCGCCACGAATTCGAGACTGACGTTTATTCACAAAATAGTTCAAACCGATATTGGGCGTGTAAAGCCCCACCGCAACACTGGCGACCATCGCCAACTTAAGATTCGACATATCAGGGACAAAGAAGTAGAGCATTGCTGCAATACCAACGCCAACCAAAATAGCCATCCCTTTAATGGCGTAAAATACGGTGAGAGCATTGGCATCATGGTAGCCAGCATGCATCAATTGTTGACGCAAACTCTGGCTCTCTTTTGAGTTTGACGGCGTTAACGTCGGCGCAATCGAATCAAGGGTATTACCAAGCCGACGACCTTTTTTGAGTTTTTCTCCGGGCGCTGTTTTCTTTAGCTCTTCGAGTCGAACCTTCATAGGCGCCCGCGTCCCCAACACCACCAAGAAAAGAGTAAACATCACCAACACCGTCGCAATCAAAATGACGCTGAGAAAGAATGTCTGCTCATTGATTTGAAAGCTGTCTAGAAACTGCAATAAGGTCTCCATATTACACCTCGAAGTTGATGATGTTTCGGATCCATATCGAGCCAATAAACAGACTGATAATACCCCCACTTACGAGCGTCATCCCTCTTGGATCGGTATAGAGCGGCTCAACGTAGCTGGGATTGATAAAGGTGAGAAATAGAAACAGTAGAAACGGCGACAATACCAAGATCCACGCAGATAAGCGGCTCTCTGCAGACAACGTTTTGATTTTTCGCTGCAATTTAAATCTTGATCGCAGAACTTTGCTCACTTTCTCTAAGTTCTCAGACAGGTTTCCCCCCGTCTCTTTTTGCAGTAGCACGGCACTGGAAAACGCCAACATTGATACCGTTGGGGTGCGCTCTGCCATTTGCATGATGGCCATGCGCATGTCGTAACCAAAGTTGAGCAAGTTAAAGGTGTTTTTAAACTCGGTGCCGATGGGATCGGGCATCTCGTTGCCAACCTCATTGAACGCCTGAGTGACGGGTTGTCCGGCTTGAAGCATACGACGCATAATGTCCAGCGCCTCAGGCAATTGCTCTTCAAAACTCGCTAAACGATCAGAAATGCGCTTATTGAGCCAAAAGTACAGAATGAACCAAATCCCCACCGACGCGGCTAATCCGATATAGAAAGGTTGCCCTAACAGCAGCACAATAAGAAAAGCACACACAGATAAAATCAGCGTCACCGCCAGCGTTTGACCAAGACTCCAGTCGTAACCAGAAAGCTCGATGGTTTTCTTTAGCGAAGAGAAGAGAGGGACTTTCACCAAACGCCTATCCATCGGCGTCAAACTTTTCATGTAGTGCTCTTGAAGGAGTGAACGAGCCTCGTCATCGAGCTTGGCTTGAGATTCTTTCAGTCGTTGCGACAGTTGCTTGTGCTTCGCCTTGCTACCCGCCGCAGGCAAAATCAACGCTTGTGAAATAAACACCACAGCGAAAAAAAGTAAAATATAGAAAAGCGTCGCATCCTGTTGCATGACATCCCCCTTCTACGAATAAGATTCGTTAAATATATCGAAAGGAAGGTGCAGACCTTTTTTAGACAATTGGTCGTGACATTGTGGGACTACCCCCGTTGCCGTGTAGTAACCCAGCACATTCCCTTCTTCGTCCATCCCTTGACGATGGAACTTAAAGATTTCCGACATGGTGATGATTTCTCCTTCCATGCCGTTGATTTCGCAAATACTCACCATACGACGCTTACCATCCTCTTGGCGCTCCATTTGCACCACAAGATGAATCGCCGAAGCAATTTGCGAGCGAAGATTTTTAGCGCTCATGTTCCACCCCGCCATGGCAAACATGTTCTCAACCCTCGACAGTGCATCTCGGGGAGTATTGGCGTGAATGGTGGCAAGCGAGCCATCGTGACCTGTGTTCATTGCCGCCAACATATCGACCGCCTCGGCACCACGCACCTCCCCAAGAACGATGCGATCAGGGCGCATCCGCAGTGAGTTTTTCACCAGATCTCGCTGAGTAATTTCCCCTTTCCCTTCCAAGTTTGCAGGGCGGGTTTCCAAGCGAACGACGTGGGTTTGTTGCAGTTGCAGCTCCGCCGAGTCTTCAATGGTGACAATACGATCATCGTGAGGAATAAAGTTGGAGAAGATATTCAGTGTGGTGGTTTTGCCTGAACCAGTACCGCCAGAGATTAGAACGTTGAGCGCCCCTTGCACCGCCGCTTCAACAAATTGTGCCATCTGCGGAGAAAGTGAATTAAAGGCGAGTAAATTATCCATATTGAGCTTTTCGACCGCGAATCGACGAATCGACACCGAGGAGCCATCAAGCGCAAGCGGTGGAATAATTGCGTTAACACGTGAACCGTCTGCCAAGCGCGCATCCACCATCGGGGAGGCTTCATCAATACGTCGACCCACCTGACTCACAATTCGGTCAATGATGTTTCTTAAATGACGCTCATCAAGAAAGGTGTAGGGCGTTTGCTGCAACTTACCGCGTCGTTCTACAAATACATGCTTTGGACCATTGACCAAAATATCGGAGACCGATGCATCGTGCAGCAAAGGCTCTAATGGCCCAAGACCAAACACTTCGTCTTCGATTTGCTGTATCACCCGTTTGCGCCCTTCCGCACTCAAGGCGTGCGTTTGGTCGTCTGCCATCAACTGGACAATGGCATCGTGCAGATCATTTTTGGCTCTTTCGGGCTCCAAGCTCGCCAAAAGTCCTAAGTCGAGAGTTTCTAACAAGCGTTGATGGTAGTAGTGCTTCACTTCTTGTTCTTGCTCAAGCTGCTTTCTGGCGTCACCCACCGCTTTGTCGTTGGCTGCCTGTTCTTTTTTCTTCTGCTCTTTCAACAAGCTAGCAGACTCTTCACCAGAAGATTTGGCGTCAGATTGACCACTTTCTTCGGCGTGCTGTTGATGCTTGTCCGCCTCCATCACTTTTTTTTGCAGCTCAGGATTGATATTTTTTCGTTTAAAAAACATAGCAATATCCCTATCAGTTCACCTAGCTAGGAGAAAAGCTTACTTAGCCAGCTTTGTTTCTTTTTCTTTTCTGGTAGCAGCGCGGTTGCAAATTTACCGACCGATTTTGAGAGAGCACTGCCTTTGCGCGATTCCACAAACGGACGCCCTAAATTGGCACTTTCGAGCGCGACTTTGAAATCATTAGGGAAGGTATGAACCGCCATATCTCCCACGGCTTCTTTGATGTCTTTAAGTTTGATTGACTGACGTTTCTCGTAGCGATTGACGATGATCTCAACCTGATCGCGATTAATGCCAAACTCAAACGACAAGGTTTTGATAATTTGATTACAGCTTTTAATCGAAACGAGGCTTTGCTGCGTCACCATATAAAGCTTAGTCGCAGGCGAGATAACCGGAGCGAACATGCGATCCAATCCTCGTGATAAATCAACAATTACGTACGGATACTGCTCTCGTAGAAACGGCAGCAGCTTATTGAGATAAATCGCTTTTTCATGGTTTTCATGGCTGTTCTCGCGTTTAAAGGCGAGGATATGCAACCCTGATACATGCTTGGTCACTAAGCTTCCTAATGACACTTCATCCAAGTCAGAGACGTTTGCCAGCGCATCCACTAGGCTGTACGTCGGTTGGATGTTTAGATAATCATTGATCACCCCAAACTGAATATCGAGGTCAAGCAACATCACTTGTTCTGGGTGAGACTGAGCCATCTTGATCGCGGTGTTGAGCGCTAACATGGAGGCTCCACACCCACCTTTGGAGTTCATAAATACCAACAACTCACCAAGGTTTCGGTTCGCGACTTTCTCTTCCGCCATGTTGTTTAGCAGAGGAGCGAGCTCTTGAATTTCAGCTTTGTCCGAAACAAAATCTGCCGCCCCAATACGTAGGGCGATCTTAAGCGCTCCACTATCATGCTCGTTACCAAACACAATCAGTGACGCTTCATGGCCATCATTGGTTTCATGGGGAGATTCAAATTGCTGCAGTTCGACGATTTTCTGCGCCCAATTAGGGCCAGTTTCCACAAAAATAAGATCAGGCGGCGTAAATTGAGCGAGATTGGCGATCACCAGCCCATGAAATGAGATCATCTCGTAGCTGATGCTCTGACATTTCGACAACTCATGGCTAATGTGCAAATGAAAGGCGTCCGACGAGTAAAACACCCAAACGCTTAAATTTGTTTTTAGTCGAATTGGAGGACTACTGCCCCCTGGTGCAATTTGCACAGCTTCGCCCATTCATTCCTCCTAGCAGTCAGTGCTGTTGTCACCGCTTGTGTCCGTCCAGCGATGGTGTCCCAAGTTTTCCCTCGGTCGAATCGTTTCAAACTCGGGGACTTGTAAGAGCCCAGTTAAGTTCACAAAGGTCAATAACCCTGTGAATTGATAGCTAAAGTTCACCACTCGCGCTCTTACATATCTAATTGTAGAAAACACATCGTCATCTGTCAGAGTTCCTGTTATGACATTCCCAGATTGATCAAGATAATCAATCACGAGATTCCCAGTAGTCATACCTCCAGGTGCATAATCAGGCATCGCCAATGCGGGAATATCATTTCTATCTTCGACACGGCACACAACCGCTAAACGCGCCGCGACACGTGTAATGTCATTAATAACCTGTAAGGAATAAACATACCTTCCGACTTCGATCACCGAGAAAATCACCAGCAACAAGGCTGTTGAGATGATGGTAAATTCAATCACAGACACACCGCTTTGCTTTTTCATGGCGCTGTCCTCATCATCGCAGAGGCATTCAGCGGGAAACTGAAATTCATCCCACTTCGAAACGATCCCATCATGGGCGTGTAAGTATGATTAATCGTCACCGTCACATAACCACCAGCGTGATTCACATTCACATCGGACGTCGTCAGCCCATCTACCATGGCTTTAGCCCCATCACCGACAGTTGAGGAGCCATAAACGACGATATTCTTAATCGCATTCACATCCGCGATTTGATCGTAACTTGCGGTGCCCGTGATTTCTGTGGTGGCATAGCGAATACCATTTTGGGCCATTTTATTGAGCGTGTTGTAACGGATAAACGCGTTTCCCACTTCCGTAATGGCCATTAAAATCAATAGCAAAACGGGGATAGTGATGATCATCTCTACCGCCGCTAGCCCTTTCTGCTTACGACAAGTTTTCATGATTCTTCTCCGTGTGGGTCCCGATACAACACAATTCGGTAAGGTCCGTCATTACTGGAGTTTTGCCCCGGGACTCCGCCAGAAACGGTGCAATCTTCAATAAATTCGCCAAACACCGCTTCTTTGCCGCTGTTGTTTGTTGGAGCTTGTTGAAGCATAAAAAAGCACGCTAGCGCAGTGACGTTAAAATTACTCGTACCACCAGATGCTCCCGTACAGTCGACCACTGGAATCACTAAGATACGGCGATTTTCCTGTCCGCCAGAGTTAATGCGACACGCTGAATCACCAGTACAATCAGGCAGCGCCGCCAAATAATCTTCGTAACCCCAAGGTTGGCCACTGGCACCACTGGTGTCGCTATAATCCACGTTTCCGTCGTTATCGAGTTTGGCGCTTTTAACCGGTTCTTTAACGTAAACATCAGGTGGGTAGTCGGTCGATGAAACGCCACCGCCTGAGTATTCATCAAAACGTGTGTTTAGCCCTTGTCCAACCGGTCCTATGGTGTTGCCAGGTTTTGTGGTTACAGGTTTGCTAATATCAATGGCCCCTTTGTATCCACCAGCTAGCGCTTCACGCACCGTGGAGGCACCTGAGCCAAAATCCAACAACTGATAGTTGCCCGGCCCCATTTGACTTTGATTCTGATCGGCGATTTTCAATGCGTAGATGCTGCCTTGATCGTAGCCATTGGTCCCAACATCTTCTCCTTCACAGACGGCAATAGGCACCACATTGGTCACCAAGGTATTACTCGGACTTGGCCCAGCAACGGCCGTTGATGCTAGGTTTTTATCGACACTGAACATATGCGCGAAAAAGTTACTCAACGCAAAGTTGCTCACCGCAACTCGCGCGTAGCTGTCTTCGTCTGGGTCAAAACCAGAAAATGGAAACGTGGCCGGATCGTTAGAGAACTGCACCACAACTTGCGCCGATGTGAAATCCATCTCTGTATTGCCAGTGGCATTGGCAACATTGGTCAATGTCGTTTTGGCGGCTGCGGTGGCCTGAGCTTCGCTACCGCCATTATCGAGCACGATCGCAGCAGCCAGTGCCGCGGCATCAACACTATTTTGCAGTCGGGTTTTGTTCAACATCGCGTGGTTCACATCTATCGAGAGCGCCGCGACGCCGATCAAAGCCAGCATGGCTGCGGTGACTAATACCAACGTCATACCGCGTTGT
The DNA here is from genome assembly GCF_027587055.1 of Vibrio sp. MarTm2. NCBI lineage: Bacteria > Pseudomonadati > Pseudomonadota > Gammaproteobacteria > Vibrionales > Vibrionaceae > Vibrio > Vibrio sp. MarTm2. Next base: position 162,237 of record NZ_JAPPTK010000009.1, read on the forward strand.
TTAAGCTGATTACCCTTTGTCATAGTGTTGTCCTTAAGGCTACTTCGAAAAGCCTTCCAAGAATTGACTGTCAATGCCGCCCAAATCGGTATCTTGTTTACCGGTGTAGACTTGGTAGGCACCTTCCATTCGTTCACCACTACCTTCAGGCACTACCCCCAAATTTTCATTTGTTGCATTCGGGTTGTAGACCTGTTCTGTTTTAAGTTTCGCCACATGTTGACCTAAACGCTCAGCGTTGTTCACGCAGCCAAGCAGTAGAGCTTGTGTACACAACAGCGCGACTATGATTCGTTTGTTTTCCATATTGCCCCCTATAAGCTGTGCCCGAACGTGCCTTCGGTGCCACCTTTGGAGTAATCCACAAAGTTGGTGTCTTGCACATCTTGAGGTCGAGATTGGTTTGAGGGCGCGATATAAGCGCCGCGGCCGAGTAAGTAGTATTCAAAGTCATTCGGCTCAACGAACGAGTCTGTAGGCAGTGACACTCGATTTCGGTCAATCGGCTTAGCCAACCTTGGCGTCACTAAAATCACCAGCTCAGTTTCACCAGAAATGTACTCTTGGCTGTTGAACATCTGGCCAAGGACCGGAATATCACTAAACCCGGGCATACCACTCACCACATCGCGCACGTTTTCACTCAGTAGCCCCGCAATACCGATGGTTTGCCCATCCGCTAGCTCTAAAGTAGATGAGGCGCTGCGACGCGTGATGGGTGGAATCACATAGGTGCTGTTGGTGCCACCAGGAGATAAGGTTAACGAGGACGTATTGGCAATTTCACTGACATCCACCGCCAGATTGAGGTTGATGTTTTTATCGCTCAACACAGTGGGAATGAACTTGAGTCCGACACCATATTCCTTGTACTCGATGGTAATGCCGTTTTCATCGGGAACAGGAATTGGAAATTCACCACCCGCTAAGAATTCGGCCTTCGCTCCGCTCAATGCGGTGAGATTTGGCTCAGCCAAGACTTTCGCTGTGCCGTTTTGTTTCGCGATATCGAGAGCAAACGTGAATAAGGTATCGCCATCAATAAAGGTGCCTAGCAAGCCCGTACTGTCGATGCCTGGCGCATTGAAAATTGGCCCAATACCGCCGCCAACGTCATCAATAATAGCCCCTGCCGAAGTACCGCCCCATGAGAAACTTCCGTTGCTCTCAAAGAAGTGAAAGTTCGAGTCAAATTTTCTGACTAAACTGCGCTGCACTTCCGCAACCGTGACTTCAAGCATCACTTGTTGGGCGCCACCGATGGTCATCAAATTGATCACGCCAGTTTTTTGCACTTGTTCACTGAGCGATTTATTTTCTTTGTCGACCTCTTGCCCTGCTGAGTAGGTTTCAGCCACTCGCAACGCAATATTCATTGCTGATTGGCTGCTAATCTGGCCACTCAAAATCAGACGATTCTGCGCGCTATGAACCTTGATCTCTTCATTGGGCAAGAACTCATACAACTTCGCTTTCAAGCTGTTGAGATCGTGGGTCACCTCGATATTGATCGATTCGATTAACTGCCCTCGACGGTCCCAAGCCATCAAATTTGTCGAGCCGAGTTTCTTACCAATCAGAAACACTTCATCCGATTTCAACATCACAATATCAAGCACTTCAGGGTCACCAAGCGAGACCCGTTTTGCCTTCCCTGCCAATGTGACATGGGTGGATTTGTGGTGCGGTACTTTGACAATTTTTCCAGATTGAGTGGCTGCCGTGGCGCTCCACGCAAAACTTAGACTGACTAATATAACTAAAATCCGTTTCAACATAGCTCACCTCAATCCCTGACTCTGATATTGCTCGACTCGGTGCCTTTCAAAATCGTGACACTTGGTGCGACGTATTTTTTAACCACTTTTTCTTCTTCATGAGGGTTTCGAAGTGTTAATTGAATCTCCCCTTTACTTCTTGCGGTTAACAGCTTTTCCGCATCTTTTGGCGAGACTTCAAGGGTCACCGCACGAACAATGATCGGTTTGTTTTCTTTGGTTCTTGCCGTTTGGTCAACCGCCAGTACTTTGATGTCTTTAAGTACGGTGACCGTATTGGCAGAGGTTGCGCTGTATTTAATGGTATTGAGAACATCGACGCGGTTTCCCGGCAATAGGAAGCCTGCCACACCAATCACATCATTGACGCGAATGGTGACTGCGCGTTTGTTTTCAGGAATTAATGACGCCAGCGTCGACCCTTCTCCCGGAACAGTAAGTCTGTTTTGATGCAAGACTTCACCGGGGAATATGGTGGTCGCGACAACTTGCCCAAGAATGGCATTTTGATCGGTAAACTGCCCCTCGTTGCGCCACTCAACTTCCAGTAATTTGGTGGTGATGTGCTGCTCTTCGATGGGCGTGCCCGCTGGAATTTCTTGGCTGGCGATGATCACCGGCTCACGCTCAACAACCTCCAGCTCGGTTTGGGGTTGCAGTTGTCTGTCCATCCACTGCTTAGCAAAAAACACAGCTCCTAAGCCAAACACTATGGATAGCAAGAATAGTAATATGACTTGATTTCGGCTCATCGTTCTCCTCCTCCTTTTCCGTCAGCGGTGAAATACACTTCCCAGGCGCGGGTGACTATTTCAGGGGAGATAACTGGCTCTACTTCTTCAAAAACAATGATATCTCGGCTGATACCGACAATATCCTTTGGAATACAAGGATAAAAACCAACGCTATGCTGACTATGCAAATCGAACAGTTGTTGATAACTTTCTGCACTCACCGTTAGGTTTTTAGACTGGGCGAAGGTGTCCCAAAGTGAGTGGTACTCTTCTTTTAGTAGTGGGCCAAATTGAATCTTGTAGCCCAAGCGACGCAAAAATGCAGGGTCACTGATCTTTTCCGGATCTAAGTTCGTAGAAAAGGCCAGAGTCAAAATAAAGGGAATCGTGATCTGTTGACCATTCGGCAGGTTGAGATAGTCATAGAAGTACTCCATTGGCACAATCCAGCGATTGAGTAAGGTATCGACGGGCATAGGTTGTCTGCCCAAATCGTCAATGATGAAGATACCGTTATTGGCCATCATTTGCAGAGGAGCCATCCACACTCGGTTATGCTCTGAGTGATTGACCTCTAGCATTTCCATCGTGAGTTCGCCGCCCACTTGAATACTTGGGCGCTCACACAACGCCCAACGACGGTCAAACTGCTCTTTAAACGTAATGGACTTAATCTCTGAGCTGGCCACTTTTTTGTGGTGCTGAGGCGAAAACACTTTAATGATGTTACCCGCGGCATAAACCGCATATGGGATGTAGACCGATGTATTGAGAGAATTAAGAAGCCGTGTTGCGACGAAGGTTTTACCCGTACCCGCATCTCCATACAACAATAGCGCTCGTCCAGAGTTGATGGCAGGGCCAAGTACAGAAATCATTCTTTCAGCACCTAACACTTCGGAAAGCGCGAAACTTACATCTCGACGGTTCACCATGTGTGCTCGAACGTCCTGCGCTTTTACCATGCTTTCATAGTCGGGTAGTGAGACAGGTGCCGGACCTAGATAAGCATCTTTCGCAAACGCATCATCCGCTTCTTGCATTCCCATTTCTGATAAGCCGTAACGCACATTCCCGGTCGAAACAGAGCCAAACCCCGACGCCGGCGCTTGAAACACCTCGACGTGTGATTTAGCCCTGAGATCGGCGAGCATATCCTCAATCATGTGGCTATTGATGCACATAAGTTCGGTTAGCTTTAATATGTCAGATTTTGGATAAGCCGCGAGATGCTTAAGCAATAAGTTTTCAAGGACGGCTCTTGGGATTTTTAAAGCATCAAAAGAGGTGGGCACCGGAGGGGCGTCTGCTTGAGGGGTGAGTTCGACTCTGTGTTTCACTGCATTGTTTGATTGCACCATAAACACTCCTTTGTTTACGTCATCACTAGAAGTAGTGATGTAATGCCACGCCGATTACGACTATGGGAGCGAAAGGCATTCTCAATTTTTCGGTTGAATTCTCTTCTAAAGCCTTAGTGCCTGCCCGGCCATATGCAAACAATAATTTGTAACGTGAGAGTTGCTCTCTCATCTTGTGTTCTTTTCCTGCGACACGGACCAACGCGTAAGTGAGCCCGACCATAATGCTGGTTGCCGCAATCCATAGAGTGGCATCAAAAAGTTGCCCCCAACCAAGCCAAAAACCGATAACCGCTAACAACTTAACATCACCCGGCGCCATCACTCTCAGCAAATGGAGCATGAGAGATCCTGCAAACATAACCGCAAACCCTGTTGCAGCCGCACTCCAGCTCGGCGTGAGATCCGGTTCAACGATCATTCTTGCAGTACAAGCGATTAAGGTGAGAAGAAGTAGTGCATTAGGAATCCGATGCTCTTTAGCATCTGAGACCGCCACGATAAACAGAATGAACCAGATAACATACTCCACAGTAGCCTACCTCATGTTCATTTTAGTCGCTGAACAACGAATCAAACTCTTCAGAAAGTACGTCTCTAAAAGCGGCAAAAAGACCCGAAAGTCCAACTAACATTACGCTCGCCCCAACCACGTATTCAACGACGGTCAAGCCTGATTCATCTAAAAAAAAGTTTCGTGCTTTATGATGTAGTGACATGGTTAACTCCTACTTGTTGCATAGGCTTGGTTCTTTCGTTGAATCAAACCTATACAACTATATTAGTAGGAATTGGGAATAATGCCTGTTTTCTATAAGGGTATAAATTACGCCTGTTCGACTAGCTAAACACGCTATTAAGTTCTGCTTCCAATACTGAGCTGAATGCCCCGAAAATACCGGACAAGCCAAGTACCAGAAGGCCTGCGCCTACTACGTATTCAACCACTGTCAAACCTTCTTCGTCCTTTAGAAATGCTTTGATGTTATTTAGTACCTTGCTCATAATCTGTCTCCTTTCTAACAAGTACCCTGCGTCTTGCTTACTTATAAGTTAGGAGTTTTCCATCGGTACCAGTTAGGACTTTCTTAGCTATTTTTGGTACTTTTTTGCCATGCTTAATCTAGCACTTTTGGTTATTTTTAAACCCGAAAGCCATTTATTTGAGTATTACCAAGCGCTATACAAACAAGAAAACCTCACAACAGACAACATAAGAGATTGATTAAATTGAATTATACTTTCCAGACAAAAAATGCAAACTTTATATAAATTAGAGATGAGCACCTGTATCACTTTTGATACTTGACAAGATTAAAAATCAAATAAAAACAGATCTTACTCCCAAAAATCAATCGAACAATCAACAGTAATATCAAAAGCAAATCCACTGGCACTCAGACAAAAGTTGAGGTTCACAGAAGCCTAACCTAACCTTATGTATAAAAATTAAAACTAAATTAGGGTTAACTTATTTGAATGTACTCCACAGTGGTTACTGGCTTGGTCAATCGACCTCGTTTATTCCCAAAGACATTCTTCGCGATCTAGGCGAATTTTTTGATATAAAAGATTACGGCTACGACGTATCTGTATTGAGTGAGCCCAACATTCACTTTTGCTTTTTCCACTACCAACCCTCTTTCGATGCCTTGTTCGTGACAGCAGCCAAGCTATGCCAAAACCTCGATAAAAGCTTAGTGGTATTGCACAACGGCCCCTTAAGGGACGAGATCGCTTCCCTCGACGTGGTGATAAAAACGTACGATGTATCAGCTTCCCTTGAAAACCAATGGGCTAAAAACCTCAGCCAACAAATCCACTATCAATTTACTAAACACCAAGAAATACTCGAAATACATAAATTGACTTCAATGATCAAAAAGCAGAATGTGAGTAAAGATCTTATCGAAATTTTGCGCTATATCGATAAGAACCTATCACGCACTATTCGAGAGGAAGATATTGCAGAATACTGCCACTATTCAGTGACTTACTTTTCAAAATTTTTTCACAAAAACATCGGGGTTAGCTTTCGAGACTACTTGGTACTAAAGAGAATTAATCTTGCAAAACAATTACTTACAAAAGAAAGGAAAGAAAAAATTTCGTTCATCGCTTTTCAGTGCGGCTACCATGACGTTTCGTACTTTTCGCGAATCTTTAAAAAGAAAACAGGGTTAAGTCCCGCAGTGTATCGTCAGCTACACTAATATCAGCGTCACACCTTGGGTATATTCTTATCGCAATGCTTCACTCTCTTTCTTCTTCCATGCTAAAGTTAACAAGCTGTTAACAATAAAAATAAATCATTATTTTGCCAATAACATGGAGTTAGAGAATGATTCAGCCTAACGAGTTAAGCAAACCAACTTGTGCTCTCCCACCACCGAACGAAATGATCTTGAAATGGGCCGAGGAACGTCCCAATGAGATCTACCTAAAACAGATTATTAATCGTCAGTTTGTCGAATACACATACGCAGAGGTTGCCGATAAAGCCCTAAGGCTGGCAGCAGCGTTAAAAGAGTTTGGCTTACAACCCGGCGATAAGGTCGCGCTTGTATCAAAGAACTGTGCGGAATGGTTTATTTGTGACTTAGCCATGATGCTTGGTGACTTTGTCAGTGTGCCGATCTTTCCCACAGCTGGTGCCGACACCATCGAATACTGTGTCACCCACAGTGAAAGCAAAGTGCTGATTGGCGGTAAACTCGATGATGCCGCGGCAACACAGCAGGTCATTGATTCTCAGGAAAATCTGATCACGGTGTCATTACCTTATGACAGCGCGCCTAAGTGTCAGCACAGCTTCAATGATTTGATTGAAAAGTTTGAGCCCAGCCAAGACAGACCTCAACACCATGACGACAAACTCATGTCACTGGTGTACACCTCTGGAACCTCTGGCTTGCCAAAAGGAGCGATGCTCACTTACGGCGCATTTAGCTGGTCAGTACAACAGTTGATCAATCACATCGGAATTCAAGAGAACGATCGATTATTCTCCTATTTGCCGCTGGCCCATATCACCGAGCGCGTTTATATCTTTGGTTCTTCCATTCAAGGAGGCGTTCAAACAGCCTTCCCAGAATCTCTAGACACCTTTATTGAAGATGTAAAAATGCAGCGCCCAACGTTGTTCATCTCTGTCCCTCGTTTATGGACCCTGTTCCAGCAACGCATTCAAGACAAGCTGCCACAGAAAAAACTCAACATCTTACTTAAGATTCCGTTTGTGAACTCCTTAATCAAGAAGAAGCTCGCAGATGGCCTAGGTTTAGATCAAGCGCGTGTGCTAGGTTGTGGCTCAGCCCCAGTTTCACCCGCACTACTCGAATGGTATCGTAGCGTTGGCCTCAATATTACTGAAGCATGGGGGATGACCGAGTCGTTCGCGTACAGCACATTGAACTACCCATTCCGCGCAGACAAGATTGGTAGTGTGGGTAACGCAGGCCCAGGGATTGAACTCAAAATCGCTGAAGATGACGAGATTATGGTTCGCGGTAAAGGACTTTTCTCGGGTTACTACAAAAATGACATCGCCACACAAGAGTCGTTTGATGCTGAAGGCTGGTTGCACACCGGTGATATCGGCTCTCTCGATAGTGACGGTTACTTAACCATTCAAGGGCGTAAGAAGGACAACTTCAAGACGGCAAAAGGCAAATTCGTTGCACCAGTTCCTATAGAGAAGAAGCTCTTTGAGTACAGCCGTGTCGAGATGATGTGCCTGATTGGGCTCGGATTACCTGCCCCTATCTTACTGGTTGTTCCTCATGATTTTCCGAACTTTGATCGTGCTCGTTATGAGCGTACCACCAAGAAAGTTATCACTAGGATGAACCAAGAACTGGAGTCACACGAGCAGATTAAAGGGGTGTTGATGATCAAAGACCCTTGGAGTATTGAGAATGGTATCTTAACGCCAACGTTGAAGATAAAGCGGCATATGTTGGAACAGAAGTACCACGATATGGGGCAAAACTGGCCAAAAGGTCAGTTGGTCGTATGGGAAGAGTAGTTAACACATCAAAGGAGAGCACCCGCTCTCCTTTTGCTTTTTAATCAAAGCCATTATGATTGCACTCCCCTTCTAGTTTATACAGGATGTATTTATGGATGCTAGGCTGCATCACCTACCAGGACTGCGCTACTTTGAAGTAGCTGCACGGCTAAACAGTTACAGCCGCGCCGCAGAAGAGCTATTCATCAGCCAAGCAGCTGTCAGCCAGAAGATTCGCCAGTTAGAAGATGGACTTGGTTGCAAACTTTTTGTCCGTGAAGGTCGGGAAATGCGTTTAACCGAACAAGGAAAAATCTTGTTTAAACATGTTTCACAAGGTTTCGAAAGCATCATCAGTGGCCTTAATCAAATCCAGAGCGAACCTGTTGAAGGATTGCTTTGCGTCAGCTCTACACCGTCTTTTGCATCTCGCTGGTTGCTTCCAAGGCTATGGAAATTTTCAACTCAACATCCGAATATCCCAATTCGTATTTTGACCAGTTGCAATGCTCCCAATTTAAAACAAGGGGATGCCGACTTAGCAATTTGGCAAGGAGACGAGTTGGACATCAATAGCGACAGTAAACTGCACAAAGAATTTCTGTTTGAAGAGACCATTTACCCGTTCTGCTCCCCTCATCTGGCCAAGAGCATTGACCTTTCCAACCCCGAACAGCTACTCAATACTTGGTTGATTCACTACGAGTCCGGCGGCTACCCTTGGCAAAACTGGTTTGCCCAAGCGGGGGTGAGAATGAACAAAGAATCGGTTCAGTGGATGGACGTCAGTACCTTTGATCACGCCATGAATGCCGTTATGGCGGGCCATGGAGCCTGTCTTGCGTCAGACTCATTGGCCAGTGACTATGTGGAACGAGGGCTACTTACCAAGCCTTTCGATATTGGTATGACGCCCGGCATTCAGTTTAACCTCTTTTATGATAGTGAGTCCCCTCGTAGGCAACGGATCGCGGCTTTCACTCATTGGCTACACAGCGAAATCACTGAGTAACCATCAGTAGAAAAACGACTAGTTCCAAAAACGGCGAATACTCTCTTGATGAGCTTGCTCATTCGTTAGTCCAAGATCATCGAGTAGATGCTCTGGCAAGTTTTCTAACTGCTTGCGAGTACGATAATTACGCCACCAGCACTGAACTAGAGTTAAGATTTTTTTATCCCAAACTAAAGTGTCAGATAGTTTCTGTTTGTAGCCAAACTCTGAAGTTTCCATGATTACTTACCCCTCTTGCATTTAGTGGGTTAATAATCGACCATAGGACGACAACACTCAAACGATACAAATTGCCCTTCGGTTAAGGAAAACTAAAGTGAAAGAACGGTTACCACCTCTCCAGGGAATCTATTACTTTTATACTGCAGCGAGGCTAGGCAGCTTTAAACTCGCAGCTCAAGAACTCTATGTCACTGCCGCAGCCATTAGCCAACAAATACGTCAGCTTGAAGACTTCTTAGGCGCAGAACTGTTTTTGAGGCAGCATCGTAAAGTCACGCTAACCATGGAAGGGGAGATTTTGTTCGAGCAAGCTCAACGAGGCTTTGATCATCTTCATCGTGGTATTAGACAAATCAACCAAGATCCCAATCCTAACCAGCTCTCCATTTCGACATTACCTTCCTTTGCTCAGCACTGGTTAGTACCAAGGATTGGTCACTTCAGACAAGAGAATCCAGATCTAGAACTCATGATTGAGCCAACCAGCGAACTGGCTGATTTTCAAAAATCTAATCTCGATTTATGCATTCGATATGGACCTGGAGACTACCCGAACATCACTTCAGAGCTTCTGTTCGAAGAGCTTCTCTACCCTGTTTGCCACCCGATATACCAAGAACAACATGAGATCTACGATCTCAAAGACTTAACTGGAGCTGACTTGATCGAAGACTATTGGCGAGATATAGATTGGGGGATTTGGCTAAACAACGTGGGTCACAAGGCTTCGAAACCCACTTTAAAATACAATGGCTCTCATTTTGTTTTAGAGGGCGCACTGGCGGTTCAAGGCGTCGCTTTGGCAAAACACACCCTAGCCCAGCGCTACATTGATGAAGGTAAATTAGTGAGGATAGGTAACCTCGCTCAAAGAACCGACTACAATTATTTTCTTTGCGCACCACGGGCTTATTTCAAACGAGCCAAAATCAAACGTTTCTGCGAATGGATTTTCACGCAAGCTGAAGAGTGCAAAAACCTGCAACATTTGGGGCTAGAGATTATCGATAGCCGCAATCCCAAATAAAGTGGCAACCTGAGAAAACTGCAGGTAAAGACTCGCAACGTCGCTAGTAGCAAATTGCCAACCCACCACTGATACGCTCGCTGAACATCCCTTCTTTTTCATAGATAAAAAAAGCCCCGGTCTTTAGATCGGGGCTTTCAAAGCTATCTAGCTAAAGCAAGAATTACTTCTTAGCTTCGCGCTCTTTAACTTCTGCGATAACTTGCTCAGCAACGTTTGCTGGACAAGGTGCGTATTGACCGAACTCCATAGAGAACTGACCACGACCAGAAGTGATAGTACGTAGGTGACCGATGTAGCCAAACATTTCTGATAGAGGAACGTCTGCTTTAATACGAACGCCTGTAGTACCAGCTTGTTGGTCTTTGATCATACCACGACGACGGTTAAGGTCACCGATTACATCACCAACGTTGTCTTCTGGAGTGAATACGTCAACGTTCATGATTGGCTCAAGAAGTTGTGCACCCGCTTTAGGCATAGACTGACGGAATGCGCCTTTAGCAGCGATTTCGTAAGCGATAGCTGAAGAGTCAACTGCGTGGAAACCACCGTCGAATAGTTCAACTTCTACGTCTAGAGTTGGGAAGCCAGCTAGAACACCAGTTTGCATCATAGACGCGAAACCTTTCTCTACTGCAGGCCAGAATTCTTTAGGTACGTTACCACCAACAACTGTTGAAGAGAACGTGAAGCCAGAGTTTGGCTCACCAGGGCGGATGCGGTAGTCGATCTTACCGAACTGACCAGAACCACCAGACTGCTTCTTGTGCGTGTAGCTATCTTCAACTGCTTGAGTGATAGTTTCACGGTAAGCTACCTGTGGAGCACCTACTTCTAGTTCAACGCCGTAAGTACGCTTAAGGATATCTACCTTGATGTCTAGGTGAAGTTCACCCATACCTTTCAGGATAGTTTCGCCAGACTCTTCGTCAGTCTCAACTTGGAAAGATGGATCTTCTGCAACCATCTTACCGATAGCGATACCCATCTTCTCGCTGCCGCCTTTATCTTTTGGAGATACAGCGATAGAGATTACTGGTTCTGGGAAGATCATAGCTTCAAGAGTACATTCGTGCTTAGGATCACATAGAGTGTGACCAGTTTGAACGTTCTTCATACCAACGATAGCGATGATGTCACCAGCTTGCGCTTCAGTAAGTTCGTTACGCTCATCAGCTTGCATCTCACACATACGACCGATACGCTCAGTCTTACCCGTTGCTGAGTTAAGGACAGTGTCACCCTTCTTCAGACGGCCAGAGTAGATACGTACGAATGTTAGAGCACCGAAACGGTCATCCATGATCTTGAATGCTAGCGCTTTTAGTGGCTCATCAGCAGATACTAGAGCAACGTCACCAGTTGGTTCACCAGTTTCTGGATCTGTTAGAGGCTGAGGATCAACTTCGTTTGGAGCTGGTAGGTAATCTACAACAGCGTCAAGGATAAGTTGCATGCCTTTGTTCTTGAACGCAGAACCACAGAACGTTGGGAAGAACGCTAGGTCACGTGTACCTTTACGGATACACTCTTTTAGCTGCTCGATAGATGGCTCTTCGCCTTCCATGTACGCTTCCATTAGCTCGTCGTCTTGCTCTACAGCAGTCTCAACTAGCTCTTCACGGTACTGTTCTAGGTCATCAACCATGTCCGCTGGAACATCTTGAATTTCGTAGTTTTCTGGTAGACCTGTGTCGTCCCAAACGTAAGCTTTACGGTTTAGTACGTCAACAACACCAACGAAATCGTCTTCACGACCAATTGGCAGAGTCATTACTAGTGGGTTTGCACCAAGAACGTTCTTAACTTGGTCAACAACGTTGAAGAAGTCTGCACCCATACGGTCTAGTTTGTTTACGAAGATCAGACGAGCAACTTCTGAATCGTTCGCGTAGCGCCAGTTTGTTTCTGACTGAGGCTCAACACCACCAGAACCACAGAATACACCGATACCACCGTCAAGAACTTTAAGTGAACGGTATACTTCTACTGTAAAGTCAACGTGTCCCGGAGTATCGATAACGTTTAGGCGGTGGCCATTCCACTCACAAGTTACGGCAGCAGACTGGATTGTGATACCACGCTCAGCTTCCTGCTCCATGAAGTCAGTTGTAGACTCACCGTCGTGTACTTCACCAGTTTTGTGGATTTTACCAGTAAGCTTAAGGATACGCTCAGTGGTGGTAGTTTTACCCGCATCAACGTGCGCGAAAATACCAATGTTTCTGTACTTTGATAAATCTGCCATTGTCTTACTCTGTTTATAAGGTATAAATTGCGCGCAGAGTATATCACAATCTGTCAAGACTGATACCCTTGCGTGCGCTGTATTTAAAAAAAGTTTGGGCTGCTGCCCTCACATGTAGGATAGGTAATAAAGCCTGTTTCTGCCTAACGCTAGAACCAATCAACCACCCCTTTTTTGATCGCTTTCGATGAAGTGTACGCCCTACCTGCTCAACCTTCAAAAAATTGAACCCCAGTGACGCTTCATGGAAACAATATAGCTGTTTATACGCTCATTTTCGAGTTCCAACCTCAACAATGAACAAAAAGGGGTTACGAACTCCCTGCCTGTGTCATTCAAATGCTATAGGTTCACAAAGTTCTCTATTCGATTAAATCCCTAGGCGAGGTGATTCAGTAAGGAGTATTTGATAAATCGGCTGCAAAGCAATAACTCAATGAGAATGCTCAAGAATTTGTAAGGAGTAGCAACTTATCGGTGTAAGCGTCGCTCAGAATCAAAAACGGTGGCATGTGTTAGAGGTCGAGTATTGGAACGATTATCTTAAATTTCGTATTCGGTGAGTTGCTGGTACTTTCTTTTCCTATTGTTGAACATATTTTTGTCTGCCTCTCTCACCACGGCTTCATAGTCGCCATTGGTTTGGAAATGGGCTGCTCCGTAACTCACACCAACACTTGGTAAGAATTGAGTTCTTAATGTTTGGTCAAGCTCATCTAATGCAGCCTTAATGCGAGAGACATTACTCTCACTAAATACCAAGCCAAACTCATCGCCGGATATTCGATAAAGCTCGGCATTGTTAGGCAGTGCGGCCATTAAGCGTTCACTGAATGTTACCAGTAGCTCGTCGCCCATTTCGTGACCGTAATTGTCATTGCACGACTTCAGACCATCCAAGTCAATATAGATAAACCCTTCACCTGACGCGGCCGTTTTGAGTTTCTTTTCCATAGCATAACGGTTGGGTAATTGAGTGAGTGCATCGGTATGTGCTATTTCCAACATATCTTTTGCTTGCTTTAAGGCACGCGTTTTTTCATGTTGAAGTCGAGTCATTTGATAAGCGATGACACATGAAAGGAAGAGTACTTCCCAAGTCACAGCAATCAAACCTATGTGCGACATATAGATGGTTTTGAGGTCCGCGATTTGCTCTTGTGAAATAGCTTTCGCTCCGAGTACAACGAACCCTGTATTTGCCACTAGATACCAACGCGCCACGATGCTTCGTTTCAGGCTCTTATATATGCCAGCGATAACGCCAAACAGTAAGAATAAGCCGACAGCAAAGCGATTAAATTCATTCTGCCAATGAGGCATGAAAAATGAGAGCAGAACGAAGCTAATAAATAACGCTATCACCGTTGCCCCAATCCACCACATGTACTTGTCAGCCTATCGCGAGATTTGTAGCAGTGACATAACAAACACAATGTAAGCGATATTAGAAAACAGAATAGGCCAACTCGCCCCGCCATACCATTGTACTCCCATCAACTGAGGCAGAACGTGTAACGTAGTGGCGTTAAAGACTAAGTTGCCAGCTATGAACAGCGCGTAGCTTAAATCAACCAGACTTAGGCGCGTCACCGACAAGACGAGGTAATAGAAGAACAGACCAACAAACACTCCTAAGCCTAAAAGAGTAATGGTGTTACCAAGGTTAATTTCCCGAATGTACTCTTCTTCCGCCATAATAAAAGGAGTGGGAGGAGCGATATTGAACTGGGAAGCCTGAGAGGTAATAGTGACCAGGCGTCAACATAGCCTCCCTACCATTACGCAAAAAGTAAGGGTTTGGCTCATTAGACAGCAAACCACCAGCAAAATGAGCAACTAATCGCCCTTCTACATCAAATAGCCAGTGGTCAAATTTGCCGATCAAGGCTGAATTACGAAAATCAATAACGTAGCTTTTGGGATGGCTTACCTTAAACTCGAGTAAACTGGTGTAGATTCCACCAGTTAAACCAAAACTATCGGATGAACCATTGAAAAATTCATTAACGTCGTTAAATGGGGCGTCAGAAGATCAACGCTTGTCGGCTACCCACGTCACTTCATTCTGAAAAACAGTACTAAAGTTATCTTCTGCGAACGAATATTGGACAAAGCCAAGCGCTAAGATGAAAAGCAAAGCACACTGTTTTCTAAGGGTATCCATGACCAAAATATCATTCCAATTGATAAGTCTTCCACCACCGATTATGCAATACCCTGTGTCATAAAAAACAACTTTCAAACTAACGTCATTGAAATATGTGACGCTCATCTATACGTCATTTGAAAGAAAAAAACCAACGGCATTCAGCGCGTTGGTTTGTAAAAGTTATCAATAAACGTCTAATTGATGATTAAGGTCTTGGGCAGATTTCAGACTGAGGGAAGAAGAACTCAATTTCTCTTGCCGCTGACGTTGGGCTATCAGAGCCATGAACGGAGTTGTAACGCATGCTTAGTGCATAGTCCGCTCGGATTGTGCCGCACGCTGCTTCTTCTGGATTGGTTTTACCCATCAACTCGCGGTAACGTGCAATCGCATTTTCACCTTCGAGTACTTGAACCATAATTGGCCCAGACGTCATGAATTCTTTCAATGCAGGGAAAAACTCTTTGCCTTCATGTTCCGCGTAAAAACCACTCGCTTGCTCTTCTGTTAGATGCACCATCTTCGCGGCAACAATTTGTAGACCCGCTTTCTCAATACGATGGTAAATCTCACCAATCAGGTTGCGCTTAACTGCATCGGGCTTAACGATAGAAAAAGTTCGTTCTAGAGCCATAAGGTATCCTTTCGTTTTCTCTTGTTTAGATAAAGAAGAGGCTCTACGGCCTCTTAATCATTGATATTATTTATTTGATTGCTGAACCAATAGGCCCGCTAGGCTTCGAACGCCAACGCCAGTTGCACCGGCCGCCCATTTATCTGTCGCAGCTTTTCGGTACGTCGCCGCGCAGTCAAAATGCAGCCAACCTTTTTTATAATCTTCAACAAAGTAAGATAAGAAGGCTGCGGCAGTGCTGGCACCCGGAGAGTAATCACCACTGCTGATGTTTGACAGATCCGCAAAGTTCGATGGCAACATTCCTCTATGGAAGTCAGCCAAAGGCAAAGGCCATAGACCTTCTTTCTCTTCACGCGCCGCTGTCAATGCTTGGTGAGAAAGCTCATCATCAAAGCTCATTAGCGCATGGTAGTCATTACCCAATGCGTTCTTCGCAGCACCCGTTAGAGTGGCGCAATCAATAATCAACTCTGGATTTTGTTCGCTCGCGTAAATCAGGCCATCAGCAAGTACCAAACGCCCTTCCGCATCGGTATTCATGATCTCAACGGTTTTGCCATTTTTGTAGGTAATGATATCGCCCAACTTCAAAGCTCGACCTGAGATCATGTTCTCCGCACAACATAGGATCAACTTCACACGCTTATTCAAACCACGCATGATCGCAAGACCAAGACCGCCGGTAATCGTACCAGAACCGCCCATGTCCGCTTTCATCGCGGTCATAAATCCAGACGGCTTAATGCTGTAACCACCTGAATCAAAAGTAATGCCTTTACCCACTAAGCAAGCAAACACTGGCGCGTTTTCATCACCTGTCGGGTTGAAGTCCAGTTGTAGCATTGCCGAAGTGCGATCTGAACCACGACCAACGGCATAGATGCCTTGCCAACCTTCCGCCAACAGATCTTTATCTTTTACGATACGTGCTTTAACGGTACCTTCTGGGGCTACTGACTTAATAAACTCGGCCGCCATGGTTGCCAATTGACGAGGGGCAACTTCTTCTGCGGTTTTGTTGATGATATCGCGAGTGAAGTCGGTCGCTTTAATTCGCGCGGTCAGCTCAGCTTGATCCGCTTCTGCTAACTCTTGCCATTGGCAGTGATTTTCTTTTTTAGGCCCACGGTAACCCTGGTGAAATGCCCAAACACTTTCCAAATCCCAAGCGTCGCCAACAAGAGACACTGAAGCGATCCCTTGTCCATCTAGCTTGCGCGCGGCCTTTTGAATGGCACCAAGATCATGACTTTCTCCAAGGTGAATCGTCGCACCCTTGTCGGAAAACGAAACTAATGCGTTGTCTCCCCAATGAGGCGCTGCAGGATCTTGGCTTAGAAATACTGACATCTGTGTAGACATGGTTTCTCCTTGTCTGTATTGGCGCTGCCTACGCCTTTTTCTATTCACGATGAGATGTTAACACTTTAATGTTAAATTGATAAAAAAACGGACCCAAAGGCCCGTTATTTTTAGTAAATTTTGTTAACTGCGAGGGATTTCCCGAACAAGTTAATCCATTTCATCCATCCAGCAAAGGATCACCGCTTCTAAAATCTTTTCATTTGATCGATTTGGCTCATCCTCAAACTCTTCCAATTCTAGAATCCATTGGTGAAGATCGGTAAAACGTACCGTTTTTGGATCAACGTCCGGAAACTTATCGCATAGCTCGATCGCAATATCGCGTGAATCTGTCCATTTCATTGCTTACCTTCCTACTCGATGATGAGTTGTTATTATTGTCTTAACGTAAATTGCAGATTAATGATCTTCTGATGCGTGATTCAACGTGTACTTTGGAATCTCAACCACCAGATCTTCATCCGCCACTTTTGCTTGGCAACCAAGACGAGATTCAGGCTCTAGACCCCACGCTTTATCAAGCATGTCGTCTTCAAGCTCATCACTCTCTTCAAGAGAATCGAACCCTTCACGAATGACGACGTGACAAGTTGTACAAGCACACGATTTTTCACACGCATGCTCAATACCGATGCCATTTTTTAGCGCGACATCCAACACCGTGTCACCCGTATTTGCCTCAAGCACTGCACCTTCTGGGCATAAGTCTTCATGGGGTAATACAATAATTTTAGGCATAACTTAATCTCTTAAATATCATTAACTGACTGTCCAGACAGCGCAGCTCGAATTGATTTATCCATACGACGGGAGGCGAAGTCTTGGCTCGCTTTGTCCGTGTCTTTGATACCCTGTTCAATTGCGTCGGCATTGTCTCCGTTGCGTAGCTCGATGAGAGCTTCAATGGCCTTCAACAATGCTTGGCGCTCTTGATCAGAAAGAAGTTCATCACCATCCGCTTGCATCGCCGCAATCAAACCTTCGATAACACGATCCGCTTCTACACGCTGTTCTGCCAACGCGCGAGCTTGCATGTCCTCTTTGGCATGGGTCATGGAGTCGCGCAGCATGTTTGCGACCTCATCATCACTCAAACCATAAGAAGGTTTCACCTGAATTTCGGATTGAACACCTGTGCTCTTTTCCATTGCTGTAACCGAAAGCAGACCATCGGCATCAACTTGGTAAGTTACACGAATATGTGCAGCACCCGCAGCCATCGGAGGGATACCTTTCAGCGAAAATCGGGCCAAGGAACGACAGTCGTCAACCATCTCACGCTCACCTTGAACAATATGCACGCTCATTGCCGTCTGACCATCTTTAAACGTGGTGAACTCTTGAGCTCGAGCGACAGGGATAGTTGTGTTGCGCGGGACAATTTTTTCAACGAGACCGCCCATGGTTTCGATACCAAGTGACAACGGGATCACATCAAGCAGTAGCATCTCTGAATCTGGCTTGTTGCCAGCCAAAATGTCAGCCTGAATACCTGCACCGATTGCAACGACTTCGTCAGGATTAATGCTTGTCAGAGGCGTTCGACCAAAAAACTCTCCAACCATATCACGCACTAGTAGTGTACGTGTTGAACCGCCAACCATAACGACTTCAAGAACATCTTCTGCATCAACATCCGCATCTTTCAGTGCACGGCGACAGGACATCAGTGTTTTCTTAACTAGAGGACGAATCAGATCTTCAAACTCTTCACGGCTCACACTGCCTTTCCAGCCGAAAACATCCACGTCAACGATCTCGTTCTCAGAGAAAGCAATTTTGGTATCGGTTGCAATATTAAGTAGTGCACGAGTCTTTTCAGGAGACAATGCCCCTTCAATACCCGCTTTTTCCATCAGGTATTCCGCCAACAAGTGGTCGAAATCATCACCACCTAACGCGGAATCACCGCCAGTCGCAAGTACTTCAAAAACACCTTTCGACAAGCGAAGAATAGAGATATCAAATGTACCGCCACCAAGGTCGTAGACAGCGATCACGCCTTCTTGCCCTGAATCTAAACCGTAGGCAATTGCGGCAGCTGTCGGCTCATTCAAAAGACGTAAAACATGCATGCCTGCAAGCTTAGCCGCGTCTTTTGTACCTGCACGTTGTGCATCATCAAAATAAGCCGGTACCGTGATAACCACGCCAGCAAGCTCGCCGCCAAGTGTTTGTTCCGCGCGTTTCCCAAGAGACTTTAAAATGTCAGCAGACACTTCAATCGGATTTTTGTCCCCTGCTTTTGTCGAAAGCACAGGTAACCCGTTGTCACTCGCTTTAAATTGATAAGGTAAGTTAGGATAACGCTGCTTGATGTCGTCAAGTGAACGGCCCAACAAGCGCTTCACCGAAATAATGGTATTTGCAGGGTCTTGTTCCGCCAACGCTTTCGCGGCCTGACCAACAAGTGGAAGCTCACCAGAGTAATTCACCACAGAAGGGAGAATACTGTGGCCATTTTCATCTTTTAGCGTAGCAGCATCACCACTACGTACCGACGCAACCAGTGAGTTAGTCGTACCTAAATCAATGCCTGCTGCCAGTTTGTGCTCATGGGGTGCCGAGCTTTGACCCGGTTCTGCTATTTGAAGTAGTGCCATGATTGGTCCTTGTTGCTAACTAGCCGAGGAGTTTATCTTCCACTAGTTCGATTTCATTCTTTAATTTGGCAATAAACTTGAGCTTACGTACACGTTCCGCGGCTTTGAGCCATAACGCATCATTCAACTCTTGCTCGACGAGGGATAAATGCTGCTTAAACATCTTGCTCACTTTGGCGTCAAAATTGAACAGTGCCTCTTCCGAATCCGAGTGACTTGCAATCTCTTCTAGCTCTTCTCGCAACTCCATCTGCTCCATCAGGAACATAGGATCTTGCATCGTTTGCTGCTCTCCGCGTATCTCTACACCATTTTCCGCAAGTAAGTACTCAGCTCGAGATATTGGGCTCTTTAATACTTGATAAGCATCATTGATTTCCGCCGCTTTCTGGACAGCCATCAGGCGGTCACGCTCAGAGGCGGTCGCAAAGTTATCAGGATGAAACTGCTTTTGAAGTTCACGGAACTGTGAAGAAAGAAGGCTACCATCCAGCTTAAACTGACTTGGTAGCCCAAATAATTCAAAGTAATTCATTTAGAATTCGGTCCTTGGTAATCATCTGTGGGCGATTCACCCACAGGCGCTGTCAATTAAACGTTGAAGCTTTCACCACAACCACATTCGCTTTTGGCATTAGGGTTGTTGAACTCAAACCCTTCATTCAGGCCTTCTTTAACGTAATCCAACTCAGTACCATCCAAATACGCGAGGCTTTTTTGATCGATAATGACCTTTACACCATCATGTTCGAACACTGAATCTTCTTCGTTAAGCTCATCCACAAACTCAAGCACATACGCCATACCAGAACAGCCGGTCGTTTTTACACCCAAACGTAAACCGATACCTTTGCCTCGGTTATCTAGGAATGTCTTAACGCGACTTGCCGCGGTTTCTGTCATTGTGATGGCCATACTGCACCTTAGTTTGTCTATGTAGCGAATGAAACGGGAGGATTGGCCTCCCATTATATACAGAATACTTATTCTTGGTGTTTTTTCTTGTAATCAGCAACCGCTGCTTTAATTGCATCTTCCGCAAGAATAGAGCAGTGAACTTTTACTGGTGGTAGCTCAAGTTCTTCCGCGATTTCTGCGTTTTTAATTGCTGCTGCTTCATCAATACTCTTGCCTTTAACCCATTCAGTGACGAGTGAGCTTGACGCGATCGCGCTACCACAACCGTAAGTTTTGAATTTTGCATCCTCGATAATGCCTTCCGGCGTTACCTTGATTTGCAGTTTCATAACATCACCACACGCAGGAGCACCAACCATGCCGCTACCCACATTTGGATCTTCTTTATCAAATGAACCAACGTTACGTGGGTTCTCGTAGTGATCGATTACTTTTTCGCTATATGCCATGATAATTTACCTCGAATCCTCTATTAATCTTTGGGAATAACCTGCGTTTTAGTGGTGTGCCCACTCAACCGTGTCTAGGTCAATTCCTTCCTTGTACATATCCCATAGAGGAGACATGTCGCGCAGTTTAGTCACTGCTGTACGAATCTGTTCAATTGCGTAGTCGATTTCTTCTTCTGTAGTGAAACGTCCGAAAGAGAAACGAACTGAGCTGTGTGCGAGTTCATCGTTTAGACCAAGAGCTCGAAGTACGTATGATGGCTCTAAGCTTGCTGATGTACATGCGCTACCTGATGATACCGCTAAGTCTTTAAGAGACATGAGAAGTGATTCACCTTCAACAAATGCAAAGCTCACGTTTAGGTTATGAGGAACACGTTGTTCAAGGTCACCGTTCACGCTTACCGCTTCAAGATCTTTAACACCGTCAAGTAGGCGGTTACGCAATGCCAAAGCGTGATCGAAATCTTTTTGCATGTCTTCTTTCGCCACGCGGAATGCTTCACCCATACCCACAATTTGGTGAGTTGGCAGCGTACCTGAACGGAAACCACGCTCATGACCACCACCGTGCATTTGGGCCTCTAGTCGAATACGCGGTTTACGACGAACGTAAAGCGCACCAATGCCCTTAGGGCCGTAAGCTTTATGAGCAGAAAGAGAAATCAAATCGACCTTCATTTCTTGAACATCGATAGGTAATTTACCTGCAGATTGAGCGGCGTCGACATGGACAACGATCTTACGTTCGCGGCATAGTTCACCGATAGATGCGATATCTTGAATCACACCAATCTCGTTGTTTACGTGCATAATTGAAACAAGCACGGTGTCATCACGCATTGCTGCTTCTAGTTTCTTAAGATCAATAATGCCGTTTGCTTCTGGTTCTAGGTAAGTCACCTCAAAACCTTCACGCTCAAGCTGACGACATGGGTCTAGCACTGCTTTGTGCTCAGTTTTACAAGTGATCACGTGCTTGCCTTTCTTAGAGTAGAAATGCGCAGCACCTTTGATAGCTAGGTTGTCTGATTCAGTCGCACCCGATGTAAACACGATTTCACGTGGGTCCGCATTCAATAAATCTGCAATTTGCTCGCGTGCAGTATCTACCGCTTCTTCTGCCTGCCAGCCATAACGATGTGAACGCGATGCTGGGTTGCCAAACGTGCCGTCAATAGTCATGTACTGAACCATTTTTTCAGCCACACGAGGATCAACAGGACAAGTCGCTGAATAATCAAGATAAATAGGCAGTTTCATTTTCTACTCCAATGTAACAGGCAAATCGCTTATGAGCGGACATTTACACCGATGGGTGCGGTGTTTGTATTTTTTGTAGCAAACCCATGGTTGACGGCAAGATCAATGTCTTGGCGGTCAGAAATTTCTAGGACTTCATTATCATGCATTAACTCACCTAAGGTGATGTTGTTCAAGAAGTCGCTAATACGTGAACTCAAGTCACGCCACAGTGTGTGAGTTAGGCAACGAGTGCCACCTTGGCAGTCTCCTTTACCATTGCATTTAGTCGCATCTACAGATTCGTCTACCGCCGCAATGACCGTACCAATAGAGATAGACTGAGCGTCTTCACCAAGTCGGTAACCACCGCCAGGACCACGAACACTTGCAACCAAACCCGCTTTACGTAGTTTAGAGAAAAGCTGCTCTAGGTAAGATAGAGAGATCCCTTGACGCTCTGAAATATCAGCCAGAGGTACAGGGTTTTGTTGCGAATGCAGAGCCACATCTAACATGGCTGTCACTGCGTATCTTCCTTTAGATGTAAGTCTCATATAACACCATATCCACACCGTTAATATGGTAGGAATTCTTCCATACCTGACTATTTTAGTCAAGTATTTAGTTGACTAAAATAGTCAGGTATTTAACCACTGTGTTTATATGGACAAAATTACTCGTTTATACGCTTTTCTATCGCAGTAAGAACACCACGTAAAATGTTCAGCTCTTGAGCTTCTGGTCTCGCGCGATTAAACAAACGACGCAGTTTATTCATCACCTTACCTGGCTGGTCCTCACTGATAAACTGGGTCTTTTGGGCCACTTTTTCAAGGTGCTCAAAGAACATTTCCAGCTCTTTGTGTCTTGGATATTCAACCAATTCGGTAGTCGCGTACTGGCTTTGCTCTTTTTCAAGGAAGGCCATACGCACTTCATAGCTCAAAGTCTGAACAGCCATCGCCAAATTGAGAGAGCTGTACTCAGGGTTTGCAGGGATGCAAACGTGGTAATGGCAGGTTTGCAATTCATCGTTGGTTAACCCCGTACGCTCTCGACCAAATACCAAAGCCACTGGGGCGCTTTGTCCTTCTTCGACAAACTTAACCCCACATTCTCGCGGCTCAAGCATTGGCCACTCCAATGTGCGAGAGCGAGCGCTCGATCCCACAACAAGAGCACAGTCAGAGACAGCTTCAGTTAACGACGAGACCACCTTAGCATTCTCAGCGATATCACTCGCCCCCGCAGCTAAAGCGAGGGCCTGTTCATCGACGCGGCATTGAGGGTCAACTAGCACTAAATTACTCAAACCCATGACTTTCATAGCACGAGCGGCGGAGCCAATATTTCCCGAGTGCGAAGTCCCTACAAGGACAACTTTTACGTTGTGAAGCATCGATGAATCCTAAAGCTATTAATAAAGCGGCAAGATAATAGCATATACCTGACTAAAATGGTCAGGTCCTTTCTGATTAAAAACCAAGAGGACAAAAATTAACCGCTTCCATTTAGTCATTTATCTGGTATACTGCCGCCCGTTTTTCTGTTCTTTAACATCCGTTGGGAAATTAGTATGCATCCAATGCTTAATATCGCTATTCGTGCTGCACGAAAAGCAGGCAATCATATTGCTAAATCTTTAGAAAATGCTGAGAAGATCGAATCAACTCAGAAAGGCACGAACGACTTTGTTACTAACGTAGACAAAGAAGCAGAAGCTATCATTATCGATACGATTAAAGCGTCGTACCCAGAACACTGCATCGTCGCAGAAGAAAATGGCGTTATTGAAGGTAAAGATAAAGAAGTACAATGGATCATCGACCCACTGGATGGCACTTCAAACTTTGTAAAAGGTTTACCACATTTTTCTGTCTCTATCGCTGTTCGCTTTAAAGGTAAAACAGAAGTTGCTTGTGTTTACGACCCAATGCTCAATGAGCTATTCACAGCTCAACGCGGTGCTGGTGCTCAGCTAAACAACGCACGTATCCGTGTAAAACAGCTAAAAGATCTTCAAGGTACTATCCTAGCGACTGGTTTCCCATACAAGCAAAAGCAGCACTCTGAATCTTACTTCAAGATTATGTCTGCGCTATTTGTAGACTGTGCTGACTTCCGTCGTACTGGTTCTGCGGCTCTAGACCTATGTTATGTTGCTGCAGGCCGTGTTGATGGTTTCTTCGAGTTAGGTCTAAAACCTTGGGACATCGCAGCGGGCGAACTGATCGCTCGAGAGGCTGGTGCTATCATCACCGATTTCGCCGGTGGCACTGACTACATGAAGTCAGGTAATGTTGTAGCTTCAAGCGCACGCGGCGTTAAAGGCATGCTTAAACATATCCGTGAACACGGTAACGAAGCACTACTTAAATAAATCAAGCTCCGTCACAGCTGATTATGAAGCCCGCTCTTTGAGCGGGCTTTTTTATTGTCTAAAGCATCTATAATCAATATTGCATCTCCATTGTGGACTGTTCGCCTTATGAATTACCAACTTTCTTTAGCGTGCTTACTAATATGTCCAGCAATGCTGCAAGCGAAATCTATTGTCATTGCAATTGAGGACTACCCTCCCCATACATCCAGATCCAACGCTGAGCATAGGTTGCTGCAAGATCCAGTGACCAAAGTATTTCGGTCGCTAGGCTACCAAGTTGTCTATGTATACACCTCATGGGCAAGAGCATTGAAAGGGGTAAGATCTGGGAAGTTTGATGCCACATTCCCTTGGTTTGAAAATAAAGATCGACGAAGTGATTTCATACTTTCAGATAAATTAATGACACAAAAAGTCGTGTTCTTTCATCGCAAGGATAATGGATTTGATTGGCCCACCGACGAAGACCTTGCTTCATATACGTTGGGGTCTGTGGTCGATTACACTGCGCGGGATGTGCTCATTGAGATGGGGCTAAAGCCATTCACTGGAAACACCGATAGCTATGTATTTCAATTGCTGTTCAAAGGGCTAATAGATGCCTATCCTGCTACGATTGAAACTGGGCAGATGAGAATCGATCAAATACTCCCAAAAGAGGCAGCTGAAGAGTTAACCTATCACAGCAAACCACTGTTCGAGCAAGATATGTATTTACTTTTTTCTAAAGAGAAGTTTAAAGACTCTCCTCTACCTAAGAAGTTCAATCAGAAGTGGAATGATTATCTGAAGAGCGAAAAGTAAAAAGGCTCTAGTCTTTCGACTAGAGCCTTAGATATGGCAGGGGTGGAGAGATTCGAACTCCCAACACGCGGATTTGGAATCCGCTGCTCTGCCAATTGGAGCTACACCCCTATCTTCGTGTTTATTGAGACGACTCTC